>JAZJXZ010000040.1:46091-162019 GCA_040390605.1 Pseudomonadota bacterium | reverse complement strand
GAAGGGGAGGGGCTAGGCGGCACTCAAACATACCGCGGAATCGGCCCCCATTGCGGCGTCTGGTCGGGCAGTTCGACCTCGATCTCGTCGACATAACACCAACCCCATCCCTCCGGCGGATCATAGCCTTCGATGATCGGGTGCCGCGTCGCATGGAAATGCGCGGTGGCGTGGCGATGGGGCGAATCGTCGCAGCAGCCGACGTGACCGCAGCTGCGGCACAGGCGCAGATGCACCCAGGGGCTGCCGATTTTCAGGCACTCCTCGCAGCCGCGCACACTCGGCGTGACCTGCCGGATGGTATCGGTGTGACGGCATTCCCCGGTCATTGCCCCTCTCCCGTTCGGGCGGCGATGGCGGCGTGGATCTGCGCCACGACGGCGGCCCCCTCGCCTACCGCCGCCGCGACGCGCTTGGTCGAGCCGGCGCGGACGTCGCCGATCGCGAACACGCCGGGGCGGCTGGTTTCCAGCGGCAAAGCGCCGGTGCCGGTCACGACGAACCCCTTGTCGTCGGTGTCGACGCAACCGGCGAGCCAGGCGGCATTGGGGTCGGCACCGATGAACAGGAACATGTGGCGCAACGGACAGCGGTGCGTGGTGCCGTCGGCGATATTGCGGAAGGTCGCGCCGGTCAGGCCGCCGGCACGGTCGCCCTCCAGCGCAATCACTTCGCTGCCGACATGGATTTCGACATTGGGCAAGGCCGCGATGCGGTCGATCAAATAGCGCGACATCGTCTCGGACAGATCGCGGCGCACGAACAGGTGCAGCCGCTTCACATGCCCGGCGAGGAACACCACCGCCTGCCCGGCCGAGTTGCCCCCGCCGACCAGCGCGATCTCTTCCCCGGCACAAAGCCGCGCCTCGATCGGCGACGCCCAATAGGAAATGCCCGCGCCCTCGAAGGTCGCGAGGTCGGCGATCGCCGGGCGGCGATAGCGCGCGCCAGACGCGATGATCACCGCCCCGGCGCGGATGCGGCGATCGCCCGCCAGGTCGAGCGCCAGGGGATCGCCGGCTTCCACGCACCCCTCGCAATCGAGCCGCAGCACCGGCAGCGGCACCGCGATCTCGGCGCCGAACTTCAGCGCCTGGTTGAACGCGCGCCCGGCCAGCGCCAGGCCGGAAATGCCCGTCGGGAAGCCGAGATAATTCTCGATTCGGCTCGATGCGCCGGCCTGGCCACCCATTGCGCGCTCGTCGAGCACGATCACCGACAGTCCTTCCGACGCGGCATAGACGGCCGCGGCGAGACCGGCGGGCCCGGCGCCGACGATCGCCACGTCATAGACCGCCGCGGGATCGAGATCGGGCATCATGCCGAGACACGCGGCGAGGTCGCCCTCGGCCGGGCGACGCAACAGCGTGCCGTTCGGGCAAACCACCAGCGGCAGTTCCCCCGGCAGCACGCCGAGCCGCTCGACCATGTCATGGCCTTCGCCGTCGGCATCGGCGTCGAGCACCAGATTGGGGTAGCCGCTGCGCGTCAGGAATCCCTGCAGCCGCACAATGTCCGGGCTGCCCGGCACGCCGATCAGGATCGTGCCGGCACCGCCCTCCTCGATCAGCCCGACGCGGCGCAGGATCAGCGCGCGCATGATGACCTCACCGACATCGGCCGAACCGACCATCAGCGCGCGGAGATGCGCCGCATCGAACGGCAGTACCGTGCAGCCATCCGGCCCGGCCCGGCCGGTGGCGATCGACGGGCGGCCGGCAAGCTGGTTGACCTCCCCGGTGAGCTGGCCCGGGCCATGCACGGTGACGGGGGCTTCGTGGCTAAGCCCGTCGCGACGGAACACCTCGATCGCGCCCTCCAGCACCAGCCAGGCCGGGGCGCCCTGCTCGCCGATCGCATAGACCGTCTCGCCCGCCGCGAAGCGCCGCGCCGGACCGCTGGCGAAGCGGCTGGCGGTCTCGACCTGCGCGGCATCGAGCACGGGAAACATCTGATGTTGGCGGGTGGCGAAGACACTCATGCAGGCGAAGCTAAGGGGCGCAGGCCGTGGCGGCAATGCCCTCCTGGCGCCCCGGCGCCGCTTTCACGCAACTGTAACGTCCCGGCACCATGGGCTCCCGGCACAAGCGATGGGGTTCAAGATGTTCAGCCGAAGTCTGGTGGCGCGTATCATGCTGCCGCTGGCGTTGATGACGACAGTCGTGATCGGCACCGTGTGGCTCGAACAGCGTGCCCGCCACGGCATCGCCACGGCGCAGGCCCAGGTCGAAGCGCAGGTCGGCCGCACGCTCGCCTTGACCGAGCTGCGTTCCACCAGCCGCGCGCTGCAACGCGACGCGCTCAACCTCGGCACCGAGCCGGACCGCGCCGCGCTGGCCGAGATCGGCGACCGCTTCAACCGTCGCTATCGCGACTTCGCGAATGAATTGCAGGCGCTGGAGCGGGCCGAGCCGGGCTCGAACCGCGCCTATTTCGAAACCCAGCGCGAGGTGTTGCGCCAGTTGGCGATGGTGCGCGACGCGGCGAGGATCGATCGCGGCCGCGGGCTGCGGCTGTTTCGCGAGGCGGTACGGCCGGCGGAACGACGCGGCTCGACCATTGCCGATGCGTTGATCAAGGATGATATGGCGCGGATCGACGCGCTGCACCGCCAGGTGCGCGAACTGGAGCAGCAGGCCGACCAGCGTGTGTTCCAGATCTCGGCGCTGCTGTCGCTGCTCGCGCTCGGCATCGCCTTGCTCGTTACCTTCCGCACGGTGTTGCAGCCATTGCATGACATTCGCACGGCGATGGAGAAACTCGCGGCGGGCGATGCCGGGCTGACCGTGCCACATGCCGGCCGCGCCGATGCGATCGGCGCGATGGCGCGCTCGATCGAAATCTTCCGCGAGGCGGCGCGAGAGCGCGATACGCTGCTGCGCGAGGGTGCGCAGGCCCAGGCGGCAATCGTCGCGCAGGACCAGGTCGCCGAGAAACAACGCCGCCAGGCGGAAACCGCCGAGGCGCAGCGCGCGGCGCTCGATGCCCAACGCAAGGAGCTGCTGCACGATCTGGCCGGCCTGATCGACGGCAGCGTTTCGACCGTCAACGACAAGCTCCGCGCCTCGGCCGAGCGCCTGTCGAAATCGGCCGACCATGTCGCACGCCATGCGGTCGAGGCAGGACGCAAGGCCGGGCTGACCACCAGCGCCGCGGAAAAGGTCACTGGCGATCTCGTGACGATGTTCTCGAACAGCAGCGAAATGGCCGAGGTGGTCGATCGACTGCAGCGCGAAACCCAGGTCGCGGCGCAGGCCATCCAGACTGCCGCGACGCGTTCGCGCGCCGCGGCCGGCCAGGTTGCGACCCTGTCCGACAAGGCCGATCAGGTCGCCGCGATGGCCGAACTGATCCGCAGCGTCGCGCACCAGGCGACGCTGCTGGCGCTCAACGCGACGATCGAGGCGGCACGCGTCGGCGCGGAGGGCAAGGGCTTCGCCGTGGTGGCGGCGGAGATGGGCAATCTCGCCAAACAGACCTCGGCGGCGACCGAAAAGGTCGACGGACAGGTGGACAGCATCCGATCGGCGGCGGCCAGCGCCGGCGCCGCGCTGGGCGCGATCGACGAGGCGATCGCACAGATCGAACGCCACGCCTCTTTGGTCGCCAGCGCGATGGCGCAGCAGGGCGGCGTCAGCGCCGGGCTTCGTCATGGCATGGAGGTGGCGCTGGAGAACCTCGCCACGGTCGGCAACCATATGGTCAATCTCAGCGACACCGCCGAGAGCACGGGGGTGGTGGCCGGGGCACTCGAGGCCGAGGCGAAGCAACTCGGCGCCGACGCCGACACCGTCGACACGGCGTTGCGCCGGGTGATCGAACAGCTTCGCGCGGCATGAGCACGGACATGGTCTGGCCAAGACCAGAGTCGTTTGATAATCTGCCGCAACGATTTTCGTTTGGGGGCAGGCGACATGGCGACATTGGCGGAAGGCGTGCGACAGGCGCCGATCAGCAGGGATCGGCGCTTTTTCTTCATCATGTCGGTGGTGATCGCCGCCACGGTGGTCAGCGGTTTCGTACTGCAATTCGTCATGGGGCGGTCGAGCCTCGCCTCACCCTGGTGGGTTCACCTCCACGGTCTGACCTTCATGGGCTGGCTCGGCATCTATGTCGCGCAGAATACCCTGGTGTTCCGCGGCGACGTGGCGCGGCACCGGCGCATCGGCATGGTCGCGGCGGGTTATGTCGGCTGGATGGTGCTGGTCGGGCTGAGCGTCAACACGCTGGCGGCGATCAACCACCGCATCCCGCCCTTTTTCGAGACCAATGTCTTCCTCGTCATGGACTGGCTGACCGTGTTGGTGTTCGCCGGCCTGACCTGGGCCGGCGTACGCATGCGGAACAACAGCGACTGGCACCGGCGGCTGATGCTGTGCGGCGCCATCCAGGTGATGACGCCCGGCGTCGGGCGGCTCTTGCCGCTCCCGCTGATGGGCACCTGGATCCTGTGGGGAATCTGGGCGGTCATGGCGGTCTATGTCAGCGTGGCGATGATCTATGACCTGATCACGCGCGGCAAGGTGCATCCGGCCTATTATTGGGGCTTCGGCACCATCACCCTGGCGGTCGCGCTGATGCGTCCGCTCGCCTTCACCGCACCGATGCTGGCGCTGACCGCACGCCTGACGGGCTGATCGACGCTTTTTTGGTTCCGCCAGCCGAACCAAAAAACCTAACGCGCGGCGCGGTACAGTTCGTGGAGGCGTTCGACGAATTGCGGTGTCAGTTCGTTGGTGAATTTCAGGCCGACCAGCAGCCGCCGCACCCAGCACACCTCCGCCTCGACCTGATGCTTGCGATCGAATTCGAGCACGAGATGGTCGCCGACGCCTACGGGCTCGCAAATCAGACCCGAAGCACCGCCGCGTGACAGATCCTTCAAGCGGATCTCGCACTCGCCACCGGCCATGCGCACCCTGAACGAGCCGCTCCTGAACGCAAGGCGGATGAAGGCGCGCTTGTCCCCCGGCCGCTCCGCGGTGGCGGCGGCGTTGAGGCGATGGGCTCGCTTGGGGGTCGCGACACTGGCCAATGCGATACCGAATACACTCCGACACATGCACCCTGACAGCGACCTGTGTAAATTCCGCTAAGGTACGAGGTAAACAAGCGGGCACCGTCGACGTTGCCGCGCCCTGCTACCCGAGCACCGTCTTCAAATTCATGAATTCGTGCAGCCCATATGGTCCCAACTCTCGCCCATGGCCCGAGCGCTTGATGCCGCCGAACGGCGCCTCGGGCGTGCTGGCGAGTATCTGATTGACCGCCGTCATGCCGGCCTCGATGTCGCGCTCGAAGCGTTCGCGCTCACCGGGGTCGTTGGTCCACACCGAGGAGCCGAGGCCGAACGGCACGTCATTGGCGAGGGCGATCGCGGCGTCGATATCGTCGGCCCTGAACACCATGGCGACCGGGCCGAACAGTTCCTCCTGCGCCGCCGGATCCTCCAGCGGCACGTCGACCAGCACGCCGGCCGACATATAGGCGCCGGGCCCCGGCAGCGCCTCCCCACCGAACAGCAGCTTGCCGCCGGCCTTTCGGATCATCTCGAGCTGGTCGAGCACGGTCTGGCGCTGCTCCTCGCTCGATAGCGGGCCCATGTCGGTCGCCGGATCCGTCGGGTCGCCGGCCTTGACCGTCTTCATCGCCGCGGAGAACTTCTCCAGAAACGCATCATAAATGTCGGCATGGACGATCATGCGCTTGGCACAGATGCAGGACTGGCCGGTATTCTGGATGCGCGCCGTCACTGCCGCCTTCACCGCCGCATCGAGATCGGCCGAGGGCATGACGATGAAGGGGTCGGAGCCGCCCAGTTCCAGCACGACCTTCTTGAGCGCTCGCCCGGCCGCCTCGGCGACCTTCATCCCCGCACCCTCGCTGCCGGTCAGCGTCACCGCGACGATGCGCGGGTCGGCGATCAGCGTCTCGACCTTGCCTGACTTGATCGCCAGATTCTGGAACACCCCGGCCGGCGCACCGGCTGCGGCAACCATCTCTTCGATCGCCGCGCCACAGCCCTGCACGCTCGACGCATGTTTTAGCAGCCCGACATTGCCCGCAAGAATGGTCGGCGCAAGGAAACGCACCACCTGCCAATAGGGGAAATTCCACGGCATCACCGCCAGCACCGGCCCCATCGGTAGCCAGCGCGCGGTGGCACTGCCGGTCGCGGTGGGAATATGGCGCGGCTCGAGCATCGCCGGCCCGGCCTTGGCATAATGGCGGAACCCCCCAGCGCATTTCTCGACCTCGGCGACGGCGGATTTCAGCGTCTTGCCCATTTCGCGCGTGGCGATCTCGGCGAGGCGCTGCTTGTTGGCCTCGAACCGGTCGGCGATCGCCTCGAGCAGCGCGGTGCGCGTCGCCAGATCGGTGATCCGCCATGCCCGATATGCGTCGTGCGCGGCCGCGACCTTGGCCTCGATCTCGTCGTCCGTCAGCTCGGCGAAAATCTCACCGGCTTCGCCAGTCGCGGGGTTGATGCTGGTGAACATGGCTTTTCTCTCGAAGGTCAGTGGGGGACAACGCGGACACGGTCCCAGATATCCCGGCCACCCGGTTACGGCAAAGCATTGCTCTGGCGTAACGACCGTGTCAGTCTTCCGTCTCCGGGAAAACAACGGAGGGAAACACATGGGCATCATCCGCATGATCATCGTCGGCTTGATCGTCGGCGTTCTCGCACGCTTCTTCTATCCGGGCGCCGTGCATATAAGCATGATCCTGACCATCATCCTCGGCATCGCGGGCTCGGTCATCGCCGGCTTCCTCCACAAGGCGATCCACCCGTCGACCGCCGAGCCTTTCCATCCCGCCGGCTTCGTCGCCTCGATCCTCGGCGGCATGGCGCTGATCTTCGTCGCCCGGCTGCTGCATCTCGGCGGGATGTAAACTGACCTGGTACCGGACGAGGGGAGCGAGCCAACACCGCGATCAGCACAGTTGACAACGACTCCGGTTGACCCCCCTCGCCCGCCTGCCGCATAGCGACGTCATGGATACACCGCCCACCGACCTGTCATTCGAAGCCGCGCTGGCGGAACTGGAAAAGATCGTCGGCCGGCTGGAGAGCGGCGAGGTGCCGCTGCAGGACGCGATCGATCTGTACGAACGCGGCGACGCGCTGCGCAAGCTTTGTGCGGAGCGACTCGACGCGGCGCAGGCGCGGATCGAGGCGATCCGGCTCGACGGCGAGGGGCGCCCGACGGGAACCCAGCCCTTTGCCGCCGGCTGACCGGGTGGCCGGCCACTCGCTGTCGCTGAAAGCCGCGCTGACCCAGGTCGGTGCCGATATCGACCGCCGATTCGACCGGCTGCTAACCATCCCCGACGATCCGCGCGCCGATCTCTACCGCGCGATGCGCCACGCCACGATCGGCGGCGGCAAGAGGTTGCGCCCGCTGCTCGTCTTCGCCACCGCCGGACTGTACGGCGTCGACCGCGATTGCATGGGCCGGGTCGCGACGGCGATCGAGTGCATCCATGTCTATTCGCTGATCCACGACGATCTGCCGGCGATGGACGATGACGACATGCGGCGCGGCAAGCCGACCACGCACAAGATATTCGGCGAGGCGACCGCGATCCTCGCCGGCGATTGCCTACACGCCCTGGCGTTCGAGATCCTCGCCGATCCCGCGACGCATGCCGATCCGTTTGTCCGCGCCGAGCTGACGCTCGACCTGGCGCGCGCCGCGGGCCCCAACGGCATGGCCGGCGGCCAGGCGATGGACCTCGAGGCGGAGAAATCCAGCTTCGACCTGAACACGGTGACCCGGTTGCAGGCGATGAAGACCGGCGCGCTGATCGCCGCCGCGGTCGAGGCCGGCTCGATTCTCGGCCGCATTCCGGCCGAAAACCGCACCGGCCTGCGCGGCTATGCCCGCGACCTCGGCCTCGCCTTCCAGATCGCCGACGACATCCTCGACGTCGAAGGCGATGAGGAAGCCGCGGGCAAGAAGCTGCGCAAGGACGAAGGTGCCGGCAAGGAGACTTTCCTGTCGCTGCTCGGCCTCGACCGCGCACGGGCGCAGGCGCGCATGCTGGTCGACCAGGCGATCGAGCATCTCCACGCCCATGGCAGCGAGGCCGATCTGCTGCGCGCCGTGGCGCGCTTCGTGCTCGAACGCGACCGCTGATCGCTCTTTCGGGGAGTAACCGACATGACCACCCGCACCGGCGTCTATCCCGGCACCTTCGATCCAATCACGCTCGGCCATATGGACATCATCCGGCGCGGCGCGAAGCTGGTCGACCGGCTGGTCATCGGGGTGACGACCAACCCGAGCAAGTCGCCGATGTTCGACCTCGCGGAGCGCATGGCGATGGTCCAGCGCGAGGTCGCCGGGATCGGCGGCGAGATCCATGTCGTCAGCTTCGATTCGCTGCTGATGGACTTTGCCGAGCGCGAGGGCGCCCGCGTCATCGTCCGCGGCCTGCGCGCCGTGGCGGATTTCGAGTACGAATATCAGATGGCGGGGATGAACCAGCAGATCAATCCGCGCGTCGAGACGGTGTTCCTGATGGCCGACGTCTCGCTCCAGCCGATCGCCAGCCGGCTGGTCAAGGAGATCGCCATGTATGGCGGGCCGATCGACCGCTTCGTGACGGGGCCGGTGGCGGCCGACGTCGCCGCGCGGGTCGAGAAGCTGGGCCGCAAGGGGAGCTGAGCCCTTACCGCCGGTGTGACAAAATTCGCCGCTGGCGCCCCTCGGACCGCGAAGGGCGAGAGGTCGGATAATTTTGTCAGGGGTTCATCCGACCCTGCCGACCAGGCCGCACCCGAACAGGATGGCCGCGTAGGTGAAGGCCGTGGTGCGAGTCGACCGCGCATAACCGCGTCGCAGCGTGAACCAGACGAAGAAGGACGGCGCCGCAATCAGGCCCACCATCAACGGCAGGCTGATCCTGCGCGGTTCGATCGGCTTCGCCGCCTCCTGATCCGTCATGCGACCGCCCTCCCGAAACGCCAACATCGTAACGCGGCGCAGCGAAAAGATAAGAGATATGATGTTCACGCGGAGACGCCGAGACGCGGAAACTGTTGCGTCAGGTGCATACGTCTCGCGTCATCGCATCCTTATATTTCCTTGCCACCAGGCGACTCGTCGCGCTCCGCGCATGTCGGCAGCGCGAACGCGACACCTCCGCGTCTCCGCGCCTCCGCGTGAACCAATAATGCGCAGACGCATGTTCAGTTTGGCGCAAGGCGGGATTTGCTCTAAGCCGCGCCACCACCACCGCGTTTCCACGGGGACATGATGCGCTTTTTCGCCCGATTGACTGCCCTTGCCTGTCTGCTGCTCGCGCTCCCTGCGACCGCCCAGCTCGCCCCGAGCGCCGTCAGGCCACCCGTCCCGTCCCAGACCGATCCCGAGAACCTGCTGTATCTCGACCTGTCGACCGGCGGGCGCGTGACGATCTGGCTGCGGCCCGATGCCGCGCCGCTGATGGTCGAGCGCGTCAAGACGCTGACCCGCCAGCATTTCTATGACGGCCTCGCCTTCCACCGCGTGATCGAGGGTTTCATGGCGCAGGGCGGCGACCCCAAGGGCGACGGCACCGGCGGATCGACGCTGCCCAACGTCAAGGCCGAGTTCAACTGGCTGCCGCACGTCCGCGGCGCGGTGTCGGCGGCGCGCGCCGAGGACAATGACAGCGCCAACAGCCAGTTCTTCATCGTGTTCCAGCCGCGGCTGAACCTCGACAAGAAGTACACGGTGTTCGGCCGCGTCATTGCGGGCATGCAATATGTCGACGCGATCACGCGCGGCGAGCCGCCGGCCAATCCGTCCAGGATCACCCACGCCTATATCGCCGCGGACAGTCCGCCGGCCTATGCCCCGCCGCCGCCGCCCGCACCGTTGCCCACGCTGGTGCCGGCCCAGGCCGCGACGGTGTCGGCGACGCCCGCCGCGCCGAAGCTGGTCAAGCCGGCGCCGAAGCCCGCCGCGCGCGTGCCCGCGAGGAAGCCGGCGCGCAAATAAACCGATCGTCCGGCCGGAATCGCTTCACCGGCCGTCGATGCAAGCGCGCCCTTTCCCCGAGGGAAGGGATTTCCTTGACGTGCCTGTTGATCGGAAAACGGTGGGATTGAGACGGTATACGGATAGCCTATAGTCGCGCCGACCGAAGATGAAGGACCGTCGATGAAGCATCGCCTGCTGTTCGCGACAATGATGCTTTGCGCTGCATCGACGGGGTCGATCGCCGCCGCCCAATCGGCCGACACGCCGCCACGCACCTTTGCGCCGCGAGACGTGTTTGCGCTGTCGCAGGCCGGCGATGTCCAAAT
Organism: Pseudomonadota bacterium; assembly: GCA_040390605.1. GTDB lineage: Bacteria > Pseudomonadota > Alphaproteobacteria > Sphingomonadales > Sphingomonadaceae > Sphingomonas. Next base: position 151,719 of record JAZJXZ010000040.1, on the reverse strand, counting down.
CAGCCCCGACGGTAAACGGGTCGCCTATACCCGGGCTGGCGGTGACATCATGACGGATGGTGACCGGACCGAAATCTGGCTGATCGATGTCGCCACCGGCAAGCAACAGCCGCTCGGCGTGCCGAACAGTTCGCGCCCCCGATGGTCGCCGGACGGGAGCCGTCTCGCCTTTGCCGCGCGCGGGGCGAACGAAAAACCGCAGATCTTCGTGCACTGGATGTCTTCGGGCGCCAATGCCGCGATTACGGCACTGGCCGAAACGCCGGCCGACATTGCCTGGTCGCCCGATCAATCTCGCATTGGGTTCACGATGTTCGTGCCCGGCAACGGCACGACGCTCGGCGCCTTGCCTGCCAAGCCCGAGGGAGCGAGATGGGCCGAACCCCTCAAGATCATCGGGCGCGTGCATTTTCGCCAGGACGGCGCTGGATATCTGCGCCCCGGTTACAACCATGTGTTCGTCGTCTCCAGCGATGGCGGCGCCGCGCGGCAGCTGACCTTCGGACCGTTCGACGATGGCAGTGATCTGTCCTGGAACGGCAATGGCCATCTGCTGATCTCGACCAATCGCGGCAAGGATTGGGAACGCGACCCCAATAACAGCGAAGTGATCAGCATTGACGCCGCGTCCGGCGAACTGCGCCCGCTGACCACGCGGCAAGGCCCCGACGAGCAACCCGTTGCTTCGCCCGATGGCCGCCTGATCGCCTATGTCGGGTTCGACGACAAGTTGCTCGGCTATCAGAACCACCAGCTCAGCGTGATGAATGCCGATGGCTCCGGCAGCCGGATCATTGCCGCGAATCTCGACCGGGATCTCGCCCAGCCGCAATGGGCGGCCGATGGGCGATCCGTGTTCGTCCAATATGCCGACCATGGCGTCACGAAGGTAGCACGCATCGGCCTCGATGGCCGGATCACGCAGGTCGCCGGGGGCTTGGTAGGTGGCGAACTCGACCGGCCTTATTCCGGCGGCGGTTACTCGGTATCGCGCGACGGCACGGTAGCGTTCGGCGCCGGCGATCCGCATCATCCTGCCGATGTCGCCATCGCACGCAGCGGCCCGGCGCGGCGACTGACCGACCTGAATCGCGATCTGTTCGAAGGCAAGACGCTGGCCAGGGTCGAGCGCTTGCCGGTCACCTCGTCGGCGGGCGGGCTGCCGATCGATGCATGGATGGTGACGCCCCCCAATTACGACCCGGCGCGCAAATATCCCCTGATCCTCGAAATTCATGGCGGGCCCTTCGCCAGCTATGGCCCGGTCTGGTCGACCGACGACCAGCTTTATGCAGCGGCGGGCTATGTCGTGGTGTATGCCAATCCGCGCGGCTCGACCTCTTATGGCGAGGAATTCGCCAATCGCATCCATCACGATTACCCCAGCCAGGATTATGACGACCTGATGAGCGTCGTCGACGCGGCGATCGCGACGGGCCATGTCGATCCGGCCAATCTGTTCGTGACCGGCGGCTCGGGCGGCGGCCTGCTAACGGCCTGGATCGTCGGTAAGACCGACCGCTTCAAGGCCGCGGTGACGCAGAAGCCGGTGATCAACTGGACCAGCGAAGTACTCACGACCGACGGCTATGCGACGATGGCGCGTTATTGGTTCGGCAAAATGCCATGGGAGGACCAGGAGCAATATTGGCGACGGTCGCCGCTTAGTCTCGTCGGCAACGTGAAGACGCCTATCGCCGTGATGGTGGGCGAAGAGGATCACCGCACCCCGCCGAGCGAGGCCGAGCAATATTATGCCGCGCTGCAGATTCGCGCGGTACCTACCATGTTGATCCGCGTGCCGGGGGCCAGCCATGGCGGGCTGGCAGATCGCCCTTCGCAATTGATCGGAGAGAATGCCGCGATCCTGGCCTGGTTCGAACGGTATCGCGGCCCGGCCAAATGATCGCGAAAGCCATCGCGCTCGCCCTGGTTGCGGCGAGCATCGTCGCCGCGCCGGACTCGGCGACCCGGCAGTGGTGGCAACTCGCCACCGCGTTGTCCGATGATAGCATGCAGGGACGCGACACGGGTTCGCCGGGTTATGACCGCGCTGCGACGATGGTCGCCTCGCGCTTCGCCGCGGCAGGGGTCAAGCCGCTCGGCGACGGTGGCAAATGGCGCCAGTCGGTACCTATGGAGGAGGTCGCGATCACGGCGGCGACGATCACCGTCGATGGCCGGCCGCTGCGATTCCTGCACGACATCATGACCAATCCGGCGCCCGGCATGGTCACGCTGATCAGTGCGCCGCTGAGCTATCGCGGCTATTGCGGCAAGGAGGCAATGGGCGCGATCGATGGCAAGATCGTGGTCTGTCACGGCACGCGCCGCAAGGGCTTGCCTGGCGAAGCAGAGCGACTCGCCGCGGCCAAGGCAGGGCATGCTGCCGGCCTGATCACGATCGCAGATCCGGGCTTCACCGTCGAACCGCCACGCTGGCCGTTCGCCTATGCGCGGAGCGTGTGGCTGGCGGGGTCGCCGCCCGCAGCGGCCCCCCTCGCCCGCTTCACGCTGAATGCCGACGCGCTCGGTGCGGTGATCGCCGGCAGTGGCCGCGATGCGCGTACGCTGATCGACGCGGGCAGCGCCGGCGCCCCGTTGCCCAGCTTCGATCTGGCTGCGCGGTTCGATATGCGTCTGGCGCTGGAGTCTCGTAGCCTGAGTTCGCCGAACATCGTCGGCGTACTGCCGGGCACCGATCCCAAGCTGGCCGATCAGGCGATCATCCTCTCGGCACATCTTGATGGCTATGGTCCGGGCGAGCCCGTCGCGGGTGACGCGCTGTACAATGGCACGCTCGACGATGCGGCCTATGTCGCGCTTCTCGTGCGGCTGGCCGAGGCGCGACATGGCAGGGGTTTTCGCCGCCCGGTGATCTTCGCCATCTTTACCGGCGAGGAGAAGGGGCTCCTCGGCGCACGCTGGTTCGTCGCCCATCCGCCCCTCCCGCTCGGGCACATTGCCGCCGATATCAATCTCGACCAGCTGCGCCCGATTTTCCCGCTCGATCTGTTGACGGTCCATGCGCTCGACGACACGAGCCTGGGCGACGATGTCCGGGCGGTCTCGGCACGATTGGGGATCGAGGTGCAGCACGATCCCGAACCGGAGCGCAATTTGCTGCGCCGCGCCGATCAATGGCCGTTCCTGCAGGCGGGCATCCCGGCGACCGCGTTCGTCTTCGGTTACCGCCCCGGCAGCACGAGCGAGCGCATCTATCGGCAATGGTACCGTACGGGCTATCACCGTCCGCAGGACGATCCTGCCCAGCCGATCGACTGGAAGGCGGCTGCGGATTTCAACCGCTTCTTCTTCGCGCTTGTCGCCCGGGTGGCCGATCAGACGGCGGCTCCGGCCTGGAAGCCCGGCAGCCCGTTGAAATCGACGCTGTAAGGATGCGCCTGTAGCGACGGGTGGCCGCAGCTTGGTGCCCAGCCTCTCATCCATGCGTCCCGCAATAGCCCGGCAGATAGGTCGCCTGCTCGCCATGCGCCGCGTGGAGCGCCTTGGTCACCGCGCTGGCGAAATCCTTGTCGACCAGCTTTGCCGACACCCGCGCGCGCAGGAAATCGGCCCACAGAAACTCCGCATAGGGCGTGTCCACCTTGGCACAGCCGCCGGCGCGGCGCATCTCGCCGGCCAGCGAGCGATAGGGATCGTCGGCCAGCTTGCCGACCGAATGCGGCAAGTCCTTATAGGCGCGCCGCTTGCCCTCGGCATCATAGGGGTGAAGCCAGTTGCGGTTGTCCATGAAGGTCAGGAAGCGCTTCCTGGGTAAATGATCCAGCCGCGCGACGACCGAGATCAGCACATGCTCGACGCCCTCTTCGTGCAGCGCACGCGCGAGATGGTGATTGTCGATCAGCCACGGCGTGCCGCCCGGCCCGATCACCGCCGGGATCATGTGGCGGCCGAGAAATTCGGCACCGTCGCGGTCGACATATTCGCGCCAGGCGTGGCGTTTGCGCGCCACCTCGCGATAGCCGACCGTCATCTGGGTCGGGCGCAGCTTCGCGATCGGTACGGGATGGAGCGCCGGCTGGATATTCTGGTCGATCGCCATGTCATTTCTCCTGCAACGCCACCGCGTCGGCAACGCTGAACGTCGCCCCGCGCGCAAGGTCGTCCATTCCCGCGGCCATCAGCACGTCGCGGACCGCGTCATGCGCGCGCGCCAGCACGACGCGGCGATCGTTCGCTGCCATGGTCGCGCAGAATTCGGCCAGCGCCTCGACCGCGCTGCTGTCGAGGTCGCTGCTCTCCTCGAGGCTGACGACGACGGTTCGTGCGTCGGCGCGAGCGAGCACCCGGCGCGCGATCGCCGCGAGGGAGCTCTCGGCATTGGCGAAAAACAGCGGCGCGTTTGGCCGGAAGAGTGCGGTGCCGGCGATGGCGCGCGCTTCGGAATGACGCGCCATGTCGACGAAATTCCGGCTCCTGCCGATCTGCCCCAGTTCGCTGATCGTCGGACGCGAGAAGCGCTGCAGCAGGGTGCCGAGCGACAGCAGGATCGCGGCGAGCATGCCGTTGAGCACGCCAAAGGCCAGCACGCCGAGCGCCGCGGCGATCGCCACGCCCTGGTCGCGATCGAGTTTGAACAGGCGTGCGAACGGCGCCAAGCCGAGCGCATGGGTCAGTGCAGCGATGACGATCGCGGCGAGCAGCGGCACGGGAATGCGCGCGACCAGCGGCGCGGCGAACAGGATCAGCGCGGCGAGCCCGAGTGCCGCGACCACCGCCGACAGCCGCGAGGTCGCTCCGGCACTCTCATTGGCCGAACCGACCGAGAACCCTGCCCCGACCGGCATGCCGACGACCAATGCCGAGGCGAGATTGGCCAGCCCGATGGCGCCGAGCTCGCGATTGGCATCGAGCGTGTCGCCATGTCGCAGCGCCATCGAGCGCATCGTGCCCCAGCTCTCGGCAAACAGGATCAGCGCGATCGGCAAGGCGAGCTGAATGACCCGCGCCCAGGCGGCGAAACCGAACGACGGCAGCGACGGCCAGGCAAGGTCGAGGGAAATCGGCCCGGTGAGCGCCACGCCGTAGGCAGGCAAATCGACCAGTCCGGTCAGCGCGACCCCTGCGGCCAGCACGATCAGCGGGCCCGGCAGTGCCTTGACGCGCCTGAGCAACAGCAGCGCGAGCAGCGCTACGGCACCGACCATCACGCTGGCGACATGCGCCCCGCCGACCCGCGCGGCGAGGCCCGCCAGCACTGTGAAGATGTTCCCGCCCGGTACATTCACCCCGGCGATCACCGGCAGCTGGCGAATGATGATCGTCACCGCCAGCCCGAAGGCGAAGCCGCGCAGTACAGGCCGCGAAACGAACCCGGCCAGCCCGCCGAGCCTGAACAGCGCCGCAACCCCGAACATCGCAGCGACGAGGACGACGATCGCCACGACCAGCGCCCCACCCGCCGCCGGCAACGCGGCGAGCGCCGCGGCAAGGATCGCCGCAGACGACGAGGTCGGCGCGACGATCGCATAACGACTACGCCCCACCGCGGCATAGGCCAACCCGCCGGCCACCGCGGCGGCGATGGCCTGGGCGGGGGCGAGCCCGGCGATCCCGGCATAGGCCACCGCCTCGGGCAGCATGATGCCGGCCACCGCCGCGCCGGCGAGCAGGTCTCGGATGGGCAGGGCCATGACCGGAGCCTAGCGCGGCGCGGGACCGGCGACACCTGCATTTTCGCATGCCATCACACTATTCATGGTCTTGTCAGCCCGATGAGATGTACAGCGCATAGAAGCTTCACGACCCACCGCGAGGACGACCGATGTATCGCTGTTTCCCGATCGCCCTGACCTTGCTCCTCGCGCTGCCCGCCGCCGCGCAGAACGTCTCGCAGCGCCAGCCGATCACCTTGCCCGCCGGCAGCGGCCCGCCGCCCGCTGCGACCCAGCCGACCATGGTGGTCGAGCCGGTGGCAATGATGATCGCGGCATGCGACGCCGATGGCGACGGGCGGGTCACCCGTGCCGAACTCACACCATGCGTCGCCCGCAGCTTCGCGGCGATCGACACCGAGCATAAAGGCTCGATCGGTTATATCGGCTATGGCGACTGGGCGCTCAAATGGCTGGGCGACGCCAATGCCCTGCCCAGCCCGTTCAGCGTCGATGCCGACAACGACAACCGCATCACCCTGGCCGAACTGCAGGATGCGCTGGCGCACGCCTTCGACCGGCTCGACAAGGATCATGACGGTGTGCTGACCCGCGCCGAACTGTTGACGATCCGCGCCAATCCCGGCGAGGCGGAAGGTCGCGGCAAGCGCGGACATTGATGTCCATCCGGACCGGAGCGGCAACCTGACCGCCATGCGTAGCATACCCGACAGTTTCGCCGCCGAGGAAGTGGTGGCGATCGACGCGCGGCTCGACGCGGTCGCGCGCGACGAGCATGTCACAATCCCGCTGGCGATCGAAAGCGGCAGCCGCGCCTGGGGCTTCGCCTCGCCTGACAGCGACTATGACTGCCGCTTTCTTTATCTGCGGCGACGGCGCGATTATCTCGCGCTGTGGACGCCCCGCGATGTGATCGAGACGCCGCTCGACGGCCTGCTCGACGTCAACGGCTGGGACGTCGCCAAGGCACTGCGGCTGATCGTCAAGGGTAACGCGGTGGTGATCGAGTGGCTGCGCTCGCCGATAGCCTATCGCGGCGACGCGATGTTCCGCGACACGCTGGATGCCTTTGCCGAGGCGATCGCGCCGCGTGGGCTGATTGCGCGGCACTATCTACACCTTGGCGAGCGGCAATGGGCGCGGCACGCCGCCGGCGGCGAGATGCCGGGGAAGAAGCTGTTCTACGCGCTCCGCCCGGCGGCGGCGCTGCGCTGGATGCGGCAAAATGAAGGGCGGCTTCCGCCGATGAATTTCCATCAGCTGTTGGCCGAAAGCGACCCGCCGGGCGAGGTCGCAATGATCGTCGCTGATCTGATCGAGCGCAAGGCACGAACGCGCGAGCTCAGCACAGCACCGATCCCGCCGGCGATAGCGACGTTCATCACCAACGAATATGAGGTGGCCGGGGCCGCCGAGCGTGGCCTGCTGCCGGGTGATGCCGAGCGTGAGGCCGCGCAGGCGATGTTCCTCGATTTGCTCGAACGCTTCGGTCCCGACGAGTAACGGCACCTCCCGGCCATGCATTTTCATCGCGCGGCCCAGAAAAGCGGATCGCCATGTTTGCCGATGCGTTTCGAGCACGGTATCGCTGGCTGGAGGGCGCGGGCCCTGGAGGAGAGTGAGCTTGGCAGACGACGACGACAGCAACGAAATCATCGCCGCGACCCGCGCCGCCAAGCGCCACCAGGAAGCCGCTGCCGGCACGCCCGAACCGGCGCGCAACCGCGTCTGGCCGATTGCTGCGGCGGGCGTCGCAATAGGCTCCGCGGCGCTCGCGGCGGCCTTGCTCTATGCGCAGCAGCGCAAGAAATAGGCGCGCTGGAGACCGTCCCTAGTCCTCGCCCCTCCCACGCGCCTGGTCGAGCGGCGAGAGGAACCAGGCGATGCTCATCGGGGGGCCGGGCTCGGGATCGGGTTCCCACACCAGTTCGGCCAGTTCGTCGAGCAGGACGTTGATCCGCGCCAGTCGTGCCGGTGAAGGGGAAGCGACGGCACGGAAAAACCAATGGTTGCGACCCTCGCCCATATTGACCCGGCGTCCGCCGTCGAATGCCTTGGCATAGTCGGCCGCCGCGGTCGACGCCGCGGCGCGCGCGCCCTTGGCGACCAGCGGCCGGTTCTCCGGTATCTCGGACGCGCGGGCCATGCGCATGCGTGGCGCCACCGTCTCGTAGAGGATCTTCGGGCGACCGCGGCTGGTCTGCACCTCGGACGAGCGCACCAGCCCGACCGCGACCATCAGTTCGAGATGGTGATAGATCGAGGTCGGCTTGCGCCCCAACGCCGCCGACAGGTCGCGCACCGATAGCGGCCCGAGCGCGGCGAGCCGGTCGCAGATATCGTGGCGCACCGGCGAGGCGAGCGCCTCGACCTGTTCCGGCGCGATGATCCAGTAGGTTTCGCTCACCTGCCCTCCCGTGCCGCTGTGCGGATCGTGTCTTAGCCGAGCCGCACTGATTGGCCACCATCCACCGGCAACAGCGCGCCCGTCACGAAGCGCGCGTCGTCCGATGCCAGCCACAGCGCGGCATGCGCCACGTCCCAGGCGGTTCCCATCCGCCCCAGCGGCACGCGGGCATTGCGCTTCTCGCGCAGATCGGCCTGCGCCTCGCCGCTGAGGCCGGCCCAGCCCTGGATCGCCATCGGCGTATCGATCAGCCCAGGCAGGATGGCGTTGCAGCGGATGCCGTGGCGCGCATTGAGCGCGGCAACACTGGTGGTCAATTTGTTCACGCCCGCCTTGGACACCTCATAGGCGATGATGCCCGCCGGCGCGATCGACGCGAGCGATGACACATTGACGATCGCGCCGCCGCCCTGCCCGCGCATCACGGGCAGCACATGCTTGATCGTCTGCATCATCGCGGTGAGGTTGAGATGGAGGATCTTGTCGAACATGGCGGGGTCGCTCTTCTCGACCGGCGCATCGCCGCCGCCGACGCCGACATTGTTGTGGAGGATGTCGATCCGCCCGAACGCCGCCAGCGCCGCCGCGATCAATCCGGCACAGGCCGCCTCGTCGCCGATATCGGCGCCATGCGCCCGCGCCTCGCCACCCTCGGCGACGATCAGCGCGGCGGTCTCCTCGGCCCGTGCCGGGTCGCGATCGACGCACAGCACCGCCGCCCCCTCGCGCGCGAACAGCAGCGCGGTCGCGCGGCCATTGCCGATCGTCTCGCCGGGCGTCTGCCCGGCGCCGACGACGATCGCCTTCTTGCCCGCCAGCCGGCTCATGCGCCGCGCCGGTCGAGATCGGGATCGAGCGTCAGCCCGGCATCGAGCTGCACGCCGAAGCTGTTGAGCAGCATCGAGACCTGGGTGTATTGGCCGACGGTGTAGACCAGATCCATGCATTGCTCGGTACTGAAATGCGCCGCCAGCGCCGCCCAGTGCGCGTCCGAGACGAAGAAACCGGACGTCAGATCGTCACACGCCGCGATCACTGCGGCATCTTCCGCGCTCCAGCCGGCATCGGCGCCAAGCTTGATCCGCGCGACCTCGTCGTCGCTCAGCCCGGCCTGCTTGCCGATCACGACATGCTGCGCCCATTCGTAACCCGATCTGCAATTATAACCGGTGCGCAGGATCGCCAGTTCGCGCGTCCGCGGCGACAGGCTGTTGTGCCGCGACAGGATATAGCTGCCCCATTTGAGGAACCGGTCGAGCGATCCCGGGTCCTGCGCCATGGTGCGGAAGATGTTGTAGTCGCCACCGCGCTCGACCAGCGGCGCGAGCACTGCGGCCTGTGCCGCATCCTCGTCGCCACGCGCGACCGGCGCGATACGGGGGTGGTTCAGGCGCATGTCGCTCTCCCGGATATGGCGGTTCGACACGCTAGCCGCGGTCGATGCCGCGCGGAAGGGCGGTTCGTCGCACCGACCGGGAACCGAGTGTTATGACGGGCATTATCGCGTTCGTGACCAACCAGACCAAGGCCGATCGTCTACACGATCGCGCCACCCGCCTGCACCGTGAAGCGCGCAACTGCCTGGCCATCGCGGTGGGCGAGAAGGCCGAGGCGCATGCCGCGCTGCTGATCGACGAGGCCATCCGCCTGATGCGCCGTGTGATGGAACTGCGCGCGGCTACCTAGGCGCTTGGCAGCGCGCTCGCGAGCGCGCAGAACATGCCCCATGCTGTCGCACCTCCTGCTGCTCGCCGCCCAGGCGGTTACGCCCGTACCGGCTACGCCACCCCCCGCCGCTACTCCCGCAAAGGCCTGGCCGACGCGCGAAGCCGATTTCTCGATTCCCGATTTCCACTTCAGGTCGGGCGAGACGTTGCCGTCCTTGCGCATCCACTACACCATGCTCGGCCAGCCTCACCGCAACGCCGCCGGCGAGATCGACAATGCGGTGATGGTGCTCCACGGCACCGGTGGCTGGGGCGGCAATTTCCTGAACCCCGTTTTCGCAGACCAGCTGTACGGTCCCGGCCAGCCGCTCGATATCGATCGCTACTGGATCATCCTCCCCGACGGGATCGGCGCGGGCAAGTCGTCCAAGCCGTCGGACGGGCTGCACATGCATTTCCCGAAGTACGATTATGACGACATGGTCGAGGCGCAGTATCGCCTGCTCCGCGACGGGCTCGGCATCAAGCGGATGCGGTTGATCATGGGCACGTCGATGGGCTGCATGCACAGCCTCGTCTGGGGCGAGACGCACCCCGATTTCATGCGCGCGCTGATGCCGCTTGCATGCGAGCCGATCGAGATTGGCGGCCTCAACCGCATGTGGCGCCAACTGGTGATCGACGGGATCGAGCGCGACCCGGCATGGGCCGGCGGCGAGTACAGGGCGCAACCGACACAGGGCCTGCGCACGGCGGAGTCGCTGCTGTTCGTCGCAGGCGCCGCGCCGATCAATTTCCAGAACCTCTACCCGACGCGCGACAAGGCTTCCGCCTTTGCCAGCGAGCGCGTGACGCGCGGCATCGCCCAGCTCGACGCCAATGATCTGATCTACCAGGTCGACGCATCGCGCCACTACAATCCGTGGCCGCGGCTCGAGGCGATCGTCGCGCCGACGACCTGGATCAACTCCGCCGACGATTTCATCAATCCGCGCAACCTCGATTACCCAGCACAGGCCGTGAAGCGGATGAAGGACGCGCGCTTCCGGCTCATTCCCGAGACCGCGGACACGCATGGACATGGCACGCACACCTGGGCGGTCAACTGGAAGGCAGACCTTGCCGACCTGCTGGCACGCACCGAAGCCCGCTGACGTCCGCAGGCACATTGCGCACCGGAAAACAGCGGCTAAGCTACCAGAATCTTGTGAGGATCACCCCCATGCGCCTGCTTCCCCTCGCCCTGCTCGCCGCTGTCGCCCTGCCCTTCACCGCCATTGCCCAGACGGCGCCCGAAGATCCTTATCTGTGGCTCGAGGACGTCTCGTCGCCGCGCGCGATGGAGTGGGTCAATGCGCACAATGCGACCAGCACCGCGCTGCTCCAGGCCGATCCGCATTATGCGACCTTCTACGACCAGGCGCTGACCATCGCCGGGGCCAGGGACCGCATCCCCGCGCCGAGCTTCATCCATGGCGCGATCTATAATTTCTGGCAGGATCCCGAGCATCTGCGCGGCATCTGGCGCAAGACGACGCTGGCCGACTACCGCAACGCCAGCCCGGCCTGGACCACGGTGCTCGACATCGACACGCTGGGTAAGGCCGAGGGCAAGAGCTGGGTGCTCAAGGGCACACAGTGCCTTCGGCCGCTCGAGAAGCGCTGCCTGGTCTCGCTGTCCGACGGCGGCGAGGATGCGGTCGAGGTGCGCGAGTTCGATCTCGACACCGCCGCCTTCGTCCCCGGCGGCTTCCACCTGCCGCGCGGCAAGCACCGCGTCGCCTGGGAAGATGCCGATCACCTGCTCGTCGCGACCGACTTCACGCCCGGCGACCTGACCCCGTCGGGCTACCCCTATGTCGTCAAGCGGCTGACCCGCGGCAAACCGCTCGCCGCGGCGGTCGAGGTCTATCGCGGCGACAGGAATGATGGCGGGTACGGCGTCTCGCCCGACGTGCTCCGCGACGGCAATGGCCGCCAGCTCGCCTTCATCGAGCGACCGCTCGACACCTTCCACCACCAGACCTTCATCGTCACCGGTAACGGCGCGAAGCGCGTCGCCATCCCCGACAAGGTCAGCCTGGTCGGGCTGGTCGACGGACGTGTCATCGTCCAGCTCGACGAGGCGTGGAGCGCCGGCGGCGTCAGCCTGCCCTCCGGGTCGGTCGCCGAGCTCGATCTCGCCGCGCTGAAGGCGGCACCGGGCGCGCTCAGGCCGAAGTTGATCTGGGCGCCGGGACCGCGCGATTCGCTCGACGGCGTGCGCACGACCAAAGGCAAGCTGCTCATCTCGACGCTGGAGAATGTCCGCGGCCGCGCCTGGGTCTATACGCCCAGGGCCGGCGGCGGCTGGACCAGCACGCGCCTCGCGCTGCCCGACAATCTCGATGTCAGTTACGGTGCGACCGACGACAATAGCGACCTCGCCTTTGTCAGTATCGCCGGCTTCCTCACGCCCTCGACGCTGTATCTCGCCGACACTGCCGCCGGCACGCTCGCGCCGGTCAAGACGCTGTCGCCCAAATTCGACGCCGCAAACCTTGTCGTCGAACAGCTCGAGGCGGCGTCGAGCGACGGAACGAAAATCCCCTACTTCGTCGTCCATCGCAAGGACATCGCCTATGACGGCACCACGCCGACGCTGATGACCGCCTATGGCGGCTTCCAGGTCAGCCAGACGCCGGGCTATTCGGGCACCAACGGCAAGCTGTGGCTGGAGCGCGGCGGCGCCTATGTGCTGGCCAATATCCGCGGCGGCGGCGAGTTCGGCCCGAAATGGCATGAGGCCGGGCTCGGCACCAGGCGCCAGATCATCTATGACGATTTCGCCGCCGTCGCCCGCGACCTGATCGCGCGCAAGATCACCTCCCCGCGCCGGCTCGGCATCCAGGGCGGATCGAATGGCGGGCTGCTGATGGGCGTCGAATTCACCCAGCACCCCGAATTGTGGAACGCGGTCGTCATCCAGGTGCCGCTGCTCGACATGATCCGCATCTCGAAGATCGCGGCGGGCGCGTCATGGCAGGGTGAATATGGCGATGTGAACGCCGACCCGGCGGCGATGGCCTTCTGGCGGAAGCTGTCGCCCTATCACAATCTGCGCGCCGACGCGCATTATCCCGAGCCGTTCATCTTCACCACCACCAAGGACGACCGCGTCGGCCCGCAGCATGCCCGCAAGTTCGCCGCGCGGATGGAGGAGATGCACCTGCCCTTCCTTTATTACGAGAACACCGAAGGCGGGCATGGCTCGGGCGCCGACCTCAAGCAGAGCGCCCGCACCACCGCGCTGACCATGACCTATCTGCAGCGCAAGCTGATGGATTGACGGGCCGGGTCACGCCGTTTGCCCGATTGCGAGACAAGTGATCGGCGATATGCGTAACTTCACCTGGTGACCCAGGCATTACATCCATTATGGTTCTATCGACCGGTGGCGTCGTGCACCGGCACCGAGCGCGCTCCCCATCGCTCGATGGGGGCCGGAATCCGTGGAATGCTCGCTTCTCTATGTCAGCCGCTCGACCATCGGGCGCGAGGTTCTTGCGCTGGAGATCGCCGATATCATTGCCGTCTCGCGCGAGCATAATGCCCGTGCCGGCATTACCGGCGGGCTGGTGCGGGCCGGCGGCTATTTCGCGCAACTGCTCGAAGGATCGACCGAGGCGGTCAAGGCGCTGATGGAACGCATCGACCGCGACCCCCGCCACACCGATGTCAGCGTGGTGCGCATCGCGGCGCGCAGCAAGCGTAAGCTGGCCGACTGGTCGCTGGCCTATGCCGGCGAGTCGACCTACGTCGCCAACCAGATCGTGCCGCTGCTGGGTCCAGGCCTCGCCGCGGAGCCCCAGCGGATCGACCGGCTCGAGACGCTGATCGTCTCGTTCGCCTCGATGTGACCGGCCTAAGGCGCCGCCGCCGCGGCGGCCCCGGGCAGCGCGTCAATCAGATTGGCGCGGCCCAGTTCGGCGACCCCGCCCTGCATTTCCCGACCCTCGACCAGCTCGTAGCCGAGCAGCGCGAACAACCGGCCGTGCAGGAAGATCGGCCGCGCATTGCCGTACCAGTCCACGCACGACGCGGCGCAGCGATCGTCGAACGCCGGCGCGGGCCGGGCGGCGAGTTCGCCCAGCGGCGCCAGCTCACGCTGGGTGCGGCGCAGATAGAGGATCGCCGCGGAGCCGAGCAGCGAGTCGCCGCGCCACACATTGCGTGCCACCGGCAGGCCCATCGTCCCGGAACTGCCGCTGGGGTCGGCCGGATCGGGCCGGAAGAAGAAGGCGTGGCTGCGCGTCTCGCCCTGCGCCGCATCGGCGAGGTGATAGCTGCTGGCGACCTTCGGCTCCGCACCGCCGAGATCGATCGCGCTGAAGCCGAGATATCCCTTGCCGGTGCCGATCGCGATCGCATCCGGCCCGAGCTGGTCGATCCGGTCGACGCCGTGGTCGAGCGCGACACGCGACACGGTGCCGCGGGCGAGCGACGCCAGCCATAGCGCGCCATTCTCCCGCGACGCGGCGCCGTACAGCAGATAGTCGCCGACGAAACGGTTCTGCACGTCCCACGCGCTGCCGCCGGTGTCGGGCAGCGGCAGATAAGCCGATCTGGGCACCGCGCGGCTGCCGTCGCCGAACAGCCGCATTGGCACCGTGGCGAGCGCGATCTTGCCGTGACCGTTCTCGCTATTCCACATCGCATCACCGCCCGAGTCCGCGCGCACCACCACCTGCAGCGCGCCGCGCGCCGCATCCGGCTGGAACGAGAACTGGTCGATCGGCTGACCCCGGGCGGCGACGGCCTGCGCCGCCGAGCCGTCGAACGGCAGACGGTAAAGCAGGGCCTCCTGCCGCTTGCCGTCATCCTCGACCAATGTCGTCCACAGATAGACCGCATTGGTCGATACGAAGAAGGTGCGGGCCCAGCTGCCCAGCACGCTTGTAGCCGTACAGTCCAGTTCCGGCGCGGTGATGTCGCACGAGGTGACCGAATGGACCGAACTCAAGGCCAGCGGCCGGTCGAGCAGGCGTTCCGGAATGTAGACGTTGCTGGCCTTGATCAGCGGCTTGTACGGGTCGGCCTCCTTCGCCGTGCGCCAGCGGCGATAGGCCGGAAAGCCGGACAGCGGGTCGCTGAAATTGAGCCATAAGGGCGCGTAGAGCACCAGCCTGTGGCCGATCAGCCGGCTGGCATAGTTGCGCGACGAATAATAATCCGACGAGCGGAAGCTGTAGCTGTCGACGAAGCTGATCTCGCCCGCCGGCCCGAGCCGGAAGCGGTTCACCTGCGTGCCGCCGCGGCTGTAGCTGTAGCCGATCACGACCACCCAGTCGTCGCTCAGCAGCATCTCGTCATACCAGTCGCCACGACCGTCGGTGCCCGGGGCGAAAGCATTGATCGCGCCGACAGGCGTACGCTTGCCGCCGGCCAGCGACACGGTGAACAGGCGGCCGCGCCGCAGCGCGACCAGCGTGTCGCCATGCGCCTTGACGATGTCGCCCTCGTCGATGCCGCCGATCTGCGTGTTGGTGATCTTGTCGCTGCCGGGCGCACTGGCCGGCGCCGGCGCGGGAGAACCTGGCGCCGCCACCGGTGGTGGAGGCGGCGACGGTGGTGGCGGGGGCGGCGGAGGGGGAGGCGGCGGATTGCGCCGGTTCTCCTCGGCCTGGATCGCGGCGACCTTCTTGAGGAAGATCTGCAGCGAGCGGTCGGTACCGAACCGCATCAACCGCCCGCTATCGGCTTGCGCCGCCGGCGCGGCGGTCGCCGGCACCAGCGCGAGCGCCACGATCAACGTCAGCAGATATCTCGGACGCATCCTTCATCCCCCGGTGAAAGCATCGTTGCGGGATTGAAAGCGATCGAACCGCGCCGCGCAAGCGCAAACATGCGCGCCCGAGCGCAACCCCCTATGCCGCGACGCCTTTCCGCCGGAACGGCCAGTCGATCACGCCGCCGGCAAACAGCGTCCACCACACTATCACCGGCTGAAACAACAGGCGCGGACCGTGATAGGCCCAGCCCAGCGTGTTGCGGCCATAGGCCAGCCCATCGACCGCATGCTTGATGTTGGCCGGGAACACGCAGACAGCATAGAGCGCCAGCATCACCGCCGCGATCCAGCGCCAGCGGCGGGTGACCAGGCCCGCCGCGCCGGCGATCTCGCACAGCCCGGTAAGGAACACGACCTCGTCAGGGAACGGTACCCAGCCCGGCACGATCGTCAGAAAAGCGCGCGGCGCCGCGACATGCAGCACGCCGGCGACGAGATAGATCGCGGCCAGCAGCCAGCGCAGCACGCTGCGACCTCGTTCCATCCTGTTCATCCGTGCGTCATGGCACGGCGCCGGCTGCCGCGCCAATGCGCCGCTCAGGATCGCGCGGCGCTCGCCAGCACGATCAGGTTCCCGTCCGGATCGCGCAATCGCAGGGTGAAATAGTCCTCCGTCCGCTCGATCCCGCCGGGCGCCAGCCCCGCCGCCGCCAGCCGCGCATGTTCGGGCTCGATCGGCAGCACGCCGAGCGTGAGCGTGCCGTGCCCGGCATGTTCGGGCGCCTCGATCAGCTGTACCTCGGCGCTGTCGCTGAACTGCCATTCGACCAGCCCGGGCATCGGCCGCCGCACGGGCGGCTTGCCGAACAGCTTTTCGTACCACGGTGCGCTGACGGCAATGTCGCGGCAGCTGATATGGGCGAAGATGGTTTCGATCGGCATGGGCTGGATTCCCGCAATGGCGACAATCGTGTCGCCCTGTGTTACCATGTGTACATATTGGCACAGGAGCGCACATGAACGCCAGCACCACAATGACGATCCGGGTATCGGACGAGTTGAAGGGAAAGCTTGACCGCCTCGCCCAAGGCACGCGGCGCAGTCGCTCCTACCTCGCCGCAGAAGCGGTTTCCGCCTATGTCGAGCGTGAACTCGCCATCATCGAGGGTGTCGAGCGCGGCCTGGGCGACGTCGTGGCGGGTCGGGTCACGCCCCATGACGAGGCGATGGACCGCGTCGATGCGCTCATCTCAGGAGCACGGAATCCGCAGGCGTGACGCGCCGCGTCCAATGGTCGAACGATGCGCTTGACGACCTGCTGGAACAGATCGCCCATATCGCCGCGGATAACCCGGATGCCGCCGAACGGGTCGCCCAGCGGATCAGAGAAATTGGAACCGGGCTGGGCACCTACGCCACCGGCCATCCCGGCCGCGTGGGCGGGACCTATGAAAAGTCGATTCCGCGCCTGCCCTATGTCGTCGCCTACGCGCTCACCGATGGCGATCGCACTGTATCGATCCTTCGTGTGATCCACACCGCTCGCGATTGGCGAGGTGAGGAATGGACGGAATGATATGCGCGACGATCGGCGTCACGCCCGCACCCGCCTGATCGCTTCCTCGGATTCGGGAATGGCCGGAGGGGGCGAGGGCGAAAATCTGCAGCGAGATGCTGCCAGATGTCGCCCGGCAGATGAGGCGTATCGAATGAAAAACGACGCGCTATAAACCGTCCGATGGCTTTCGGCGTTTTCATCCACCGTTCGGATTCGATTTACGACGACAGCCCCGCTGAGCGTTATCAGTTCCCCGGCCAATATCTTGGCCGCGCCGAAGCCAGTGTTGGTGACTGGATCATCTATTACGAACCGCGCAAGGTCCCGGGGACGCGCGGCTATTTCGCCACTGCCAAGGTCGGGCGGATCATCCCCGACCCTGGCGCCAAGGGCATGTATCTCGCCTTGATCGAGCCGGGCAGTTACTGCGATTTCGCCAATCCGGTGCCGTTCGCCGGGGCCGACGGGGTCGTCGAGCATGGCGTATTGAACGAGCACGGACGGATCTCCGGGCGCGCGCAATCGGCGGTGCGTCCTATCTCGCCGGCCGACTTCAATCGAATCATCACGCTCGGTCTTGAACAGGACGCGCTGTTGCTGCCACGCGTCGACCAGCCACCGTTCGCGAACGTCGTGCGCGATGAGATCACGCCTTTCGCGTTCGAACAGGAACGCGACCGGATCAGCCGCCTGACCTCGCGCATCGTTCGCGACCGCGCCTTTCGCCGCGTCGTATTGCGCGCCTATGGCGAACGCTGTGCCGTGACGGGGCTGAAGCTGATCAACGGCGGCGGTCGCGCGGAAGTCGAGGCAGCGCATATCCGGCCGGTCGAAGCGAGCGGGCCTGATATCGTCAGCAACGGGCTGGCGCTCTCGGGAACGGTGCATTGGATGTTCGACCGCGGGCTGATCGCGCTGGCCGATGACATGACGATCATGGTGTCCCGACAGGTCAACGATCCGGATGGCATCCGCGCGATCATCAACAAGAGCGGCCGCGCCTGGGTGCCGGCGCGGCCATCGGATCGCCCGCATCCGCACTTCGTTCAGTGGCATCGTGAACATTGTTTCAAACAATGATCGCTGCGTCAGGGCAAACCGCTGCTGGACCCTTGCCCCTCCTCACCGCGCATCCCGCTCCCGCATCATGAAACCCTCCCCCATCATCCAGACCGCGTGGCGGCTGCTCGACCTCGTCCTGCAGGAAGAGCCACCGACCGACGCGGCCCTGGCCGAGGCGCTGGACGAGCTCGCGCTGGCTTATCATCAGGTACCGGAAGGCAAGGCAGCGACCGGCATCGGCGATCCGCCGGTGCGCGACGGCGCTGCGCTGCGCCAGCTGATCGCCGCGCGCTTTTCTGGCTATGGCTTGTACGCCGTCGCCGATCCGCTCGACCTGTCGTCGGGCAAGACGGGCACGGGCGACGCGATCGACGACCTTGTCGATATCGCCGGCGACCTGGCAGAGGCGGTGTGGCGGTTCGATCATCTCGGTGCCGATGACGCCCACCATTATCTCCGGCTGCTCCATTTTCACTGGGGCCGGCACATGCGCGAGCTGTCGCTTTATCTGCACGCCCGCCGTTTTGGCTGATTCAACCGCACGCGCATCGCGCGCACAGTCGCACCCAAATGCTCGCCCCACGCGCCCTTCCCATTCGCCCCGCGCACATGCCCCGCTGCGGCGCGACCGTGTCACCTGCTCAGCGTCCTGCTCGCACCTGCTACCCCGCCTGCCAGCAGGTCGTGCAACGACCTGCTCCGCACCTGTTAAGTTGGATTGTCCTTTTCCATAACCTCTTGAAAAACCCGCATCTCGTGCTGCGGGCCGTCGCCGAAAAAAACATCCACCTGCTCGAGCAGGTCCGCGCCGTCATCCTGCCACCTCGATTGACACGGCGCACCGTCCGCCCGACACCCGTCGTCATCCTCTTCCTCCCCGTTTCCCGGAGTCCCCGATGCGTTTGATCCGTGCCGCCTTGTTGCTCAGCGTCGCCGCGCTGCCCCTCGCCGTTCAGGCGAAGCAGCCCGTCCGCCACGCGCCCCGCCCCGCCGCCGCGGCACCGGCGGTGAAGCCGATCGCCTTCACCGAGCGTACTCTGGCCAACGGCCTGCGCGTCTATGCCATTCGCGATACCGGCACGGCCAACGTCTCGGTCCAGGTGTGGTACGATGTCGGCTCGAAGAACGATCCGGTCGGCCGCTCGGGCTTCGCGCACATGTTCGAGCATCTCATGTTCAAGGCCTCGCGCAACCTCGCCGCCGAGCAGATGGACCGGCTGACCGAGGATGTCGGCGGCAACAACAACGCGTCGACCAATGACGACTACACCGAATATCACGAGGTCATCCCCGCCAACCACCTCCAGCGCCTGCTGTTCGCCGAGGCCGATCGCATGTCGAGCCTGGTCGTCGAGCCGAAGAGCTTCTCGTCCGAGCGCGACGTGGTGAAGGAGGAGCTGCGTCAGAACACCAATGCCCGGCCGTACGGCAAGCTGTTCTCGCTCTATTTCCCTGCAATCTCCTACACCGCCCATCCCTATGCGCGCGGCACGATCGGCAGCATCGACAATCTCGACAGCGCGCAGATCGACGATGTCCGCGCTTTCCACGCGCTCTATTACCGGCCCGACAATGCCGTGCTGGTCGTGGCGGGCAATTTCGACCCCGCCCAGCTCGACACATGGGTCGACCAGTATTTCGGCCCGATCAAACGCCCCGACTGGTCGATCCCGCGCGTCGCGGCGGTCGAGCCGGAGCGCACCGCCCCGGTCCACCGCACCGTCTATGAGCCCAACACGCCGCTGCCGGCGGTGCTGATCTCCTACCAGATCCCACCCGATCGCGATCCGGACGGGCCGGCGCTGGCGGTGCTCAACACGATCCTGTCGGGTGGCGAGAGCTCACGGCTGTACAACAGCCTGGTCTATCGCGATCAGCTCGCCCAGTCGGCCGAGAGCTTCGTCGACAGCAAGCAGGGCCCCGGCAACATCGCAGTGCTGGCGATCATGGCCAGCGGCAAGAAGGTCGCGGATGGCGAGGCGGCGCTGCGCCGCGAGATCGCGCAGATGCGCGACGGCCTGGTGAGCGCGGCCGAACTGGCCAAGGCGCGCAACCAGATTCTCACCTCGACCTTGCGCGCCCGCGAGACTGCCGAGGGCAAGGCCACGACTCTCGCCCAGGCGACGATCATCGACGGCGATCCGCGCGCCGCCGATCGCGATCTCGCCGCCGTCGCCCGCGTCACCGCCGCCGATGTGCAGCGTGTCGCGCGCAAATATCTCCGCGACGAGCGTTCGGCGACGATCCATTACCTCCCCGCCGAGATGGCCCCGGCCGGCACCACGAGCGCGCCGATCACCATCGCCTCGACCGTGGTGACACAGCCGCTGGTCGCGCCGCCGCATGTCGAGGTGTTCACCGAAGCGAGCGGCGCCGATCGCGTCGCTGCGCCCGCGCCGGGCGCGCCGATCGTGCCCGCCATCCCGGCACCGGTGACGATGAAGCTCGCCAACGGCATGACCGTGCTGGTGGTCGAGCGGCATCAGTTGCCGCTGCTCACCGCCGCCTTGGTCACCACCACCGGCGGCGCGGCCGATCCGGGCGATCGTGCGGGGCTGTTCAACCTGACCTCCGACCTGATGACCAAGGGCACCAGGACGCGCTCCGCAACGCAGATCGCGCAGCAGATCGAGTCGCTCGGCGGCTCGATCGACAGCAATGCCGATTGGGACGGCTCGACCGTGTCGATCGACGTCAAGGCCGACCAGATCGCGCCCGCCATGGCGATCCTCGCCGATGTCGCGCAGCACCCGGCCTTTGCGGCGGAGGAGATCGAGCGCGCCCGGGCGCAGGCGATCGACGGCGTCAACGTGATCATCAAGAACCCGCCGCAGCTGGCGTCGCTGGTGTCGTCGCGCACGGTCTATGGGGATGCGCCCTACGGCCATGCGCTGACGGGCACGCCGAGGTCGCTCAAGGCGATCACGCGCGCCGATATCGTCGGCGCCTATGGTGCGGCGTGGCACCCCGGCAATGCGACGCTGGTGATGGTCGGGGACATCACCCCGGCGGCCGCGCGGACCCTGGCCGAGCGCAATTTCGGCGCGTGGCGCGGCTTCACCCCAACGCGCGTCACCGAGGGCGGCGTGCTGCAGGAGGTTGGTCCAGCCAGGGCCGCGCCGCGCGTCGTCGTGGTCGACATGCCCGGTGCCGGTCAGGCCGGCGTCGTCGTCGCCCGCCTGGGCATCGCCCGCAGCGATCCGAACTACTACCCCGCCTCCGTCGCCAACGCCGTGCTCGGCGGCGGCTATTCGTCGCGGCTGAACCTGGAGATCCGCGTCAAGCGCGGCCTCGCTTATGGCGCGGGCAGCAGCCTGTCGGCGCGGCGCGAGGGCGGGTCGATCTCGGGCCGCACCTCGACCAAGAACCCGACCGCGCCCGAGACGGTGGCGATCATCGCCGCCGAGATGAAACGCCTCGGCGCCGAGCCGGTCGCAGCGAGCGAACTCGACGCGCGCAAGGCGGTGCTGATCGGCAGCTTCGGCCGCGCCACCGAAACCACCGGCGGCATCGCCGGCACGCTGGCGAGCTTCGTCGAGCAGGGCGTGCCGGTCGCCGAGCTGCAGCGCTACATCC
Source organism: Pseudomonadota bacterium (assembly GCA_040390605.1). Lineage (GTDB taxonomy): Bacteria > Pseudomonadota > Alphaproteobacteria > Sphingomonadales > Sphingomonadaceae > Sphingomonas. The sequence continues at coordinate 130,040 of JAZJXZ010000040.1, read as the reverse complement.
CCTCGGTCAGCGGCGTCAGCCCGGCCGCGGTGCAGCGCGTCGCTGCCTCGCTGATGGACCCGAGCCGCGCCAGCATCGTCATCGTGGGCGACGCCAAGACGTTCGTCGACGCGCTGCGCAAGGACTATCCGCAGCTGGAGGTGATCCCGGCGGCGTCACTGAATCTGGATAGCCCGACACTGAAGTAAACAACCCGTCACCCGGGCCTTGTGCCGGGGTCCAGCGGGCCGCGAGCGTTATCGCTCGCCGTGATTCAACTTCCGCGAAACACGTGGTCTACTCCACGGATGTTGGCGCGAGCGGATGGTTGGACCCCGGCACAAGGCCCGGGTGACGAAGGTGGTTCAGGCCGCCGAACGCCGCACCGCGCTAGCCTCGATCGCCAGTCGGGCGCCGACCGAGGCCTCGAAGTGCGCGTCCATCTCGGCCCGTGCGGCCTCGGCGTCGCGGTTGGCGATGGCGCGGGCGAGGGCACGGTGGCGTTCGATGATCGCGGCGCGATGCTCGTCGGTGGTGCGGGTGCGCCATGCCGCCGGCACTGCGATCTCCATCAGCGGCGCGAAGGCGGCGACGATCTGGGTCATCAGCGCGTTGCCGCTCGCCTCGGCGATGGTGCGGTGGAAGGCGATGTCATGCTTTGCCAGCCGCGACATATCGCCGACCTCCTCGGCCATCGCCTCGGCCAGCGCGACGATCCGCGCGGCCTGCGCGTCGCTGCGGTTGAGCGCGGCCTGGGCGGCGGTCTGCAGTTCGAGCGTGCGGCGCACATCCCATACCTCGGCGACCGTCACCTGCGCGGTGCTGATCGCATGACTCATCGAGGCGGCCATCACCGAGCCATCGATCGCGCCGACGCGCGGACGGCGGCCGTTGCCGACATCGAGCAGGCGCAACGCGGCGAGCGCACCGAACGCCTCGCGCATCACCGCCCGGCTGACGCCCAGCTCGGCGGCGAAATGACCCTCACCGGGCAGGCTGTCGCCGACGCGCAGGTCGTGCTCGACCATGTAGGCGTTGACCGCATCGACCGCGCGCTGGACCAGCGAGGTGCCGTGCTCATGATCGGAATCGGGTCGCGCCATAGCGGCAGCGTAAAGCGAGACACCCATCGTCGCCAGTGTCCTTATACCCGCTCAGGCCGCAACCGCGGCGCAGCCGCGATACTCGCTCGGCGAGACGCCGAAGCGGCGGCCGAAGGCACGGCTGAAGCTGGCATTGTTGAGATAGCCGCTGGCATAGCCGATCGACGAGACCGGCAGGTCGGTGGTGAGCAGCTTGCGGCTCGCCTCGATCAGGCGGCGCTCGGCGATCGCCTCGGCGACGGTGCAGCGATAGAGCTCGCGAAAGCCGCGGGTCAGCTTGGCGCGGTTGATGCCGCAGGCGCGGGCGAGCGAGTCCAGCGTCAGCTTCTCCGACCATTGCTCGTCGATGATGCGCCGCGCGGCGACCAGCCGGCGGCTGTCGGCCTGGTTCAGCGCGCCTTCGGCCGCAACGGGAACGAGCGCATTGTCGGTCAGCGCGTGCATGGTCTCGCAGAAAAGTTCGATACCCTTGCCAACACGGTATGTGTCGCGCGCAACGCCGCCGATCGTGCCCTCGGCAATGGCCAGCGCTATGGTGCGCAAGGTGGTGGTGAGATGATAGCGCCCCACGCCATCGCCGCGCCAGGCGAACAGGCGATCGATCGCAGCGCGGCTGACGATGCACGACAGGCTGCGCGGCCCCTCTTCCGGATCGCCGAGCGGCTCGTTTTCGGCCTCGGCAACGATGCGCAGCGTGGCCGGCGTCCCCACCCCGCCGAAGCCGAACACCAGCAGCGCCGCGTCGGACGGGAAGCAGACGCCTTCGGTGGTGCCGGTGCCGATCAACATCGTCATCTCGTGCGACACGAGCAAGGCTTCGACCGTGTCGCTGATGGGCTGGGCTGCAGGCATCCGGTCCTCCTCGCCGATTCTGGCGATCGGCACGGCCTTCCTAAACTATCTGACAGCTATTGCAATACCTATCCGATAGGTTCTGCATGAGTCGCCGATCGCGGCGCGTGGCGCATTGCCTGGGCGAAGGCGAGGAACGAGATGGCGCTGACCGTCGTGACCACGATGGCGAGTGCGAGGTTGAGGTACTGCTCGCCGCCAAGCATCTGGCTGACCGCGGCAACCAGCGGCGGGGCGATGCCATATCCGATCAGGCCGGCCATCGCGATAAACAGGCCGATGCACAGCCCGCGCAGCTCATTGGGCAGCAGCACGGTCAACACGATCGCGACGACGATGCCGGTGATCGTCCCGCAGGTCACCAATACCCCGAGCGCCACCGCCAGCATGGTGACGTTGGGCATGATCGAGAACAGCCCGACCGGAATGCCGATGCCAGCCGCGATCACCGCACCGAGCAGGATGCCGCCGCGCCGCGTGCCCTTCTTGCCGAGATCGGCGCTGACGCCGCCGAGTACCGCGCCGAGGATGCCGGTGCCGAAGATCATCAGCCCGAGCCAGCCGGCAAAGTCCTGTGGATGCTGACCATAGCTGCGCGACAGCACGGCCGGCGCCCAGACGGCGGCGGCGGTGTCGGCCATCACCACGCCGATCTGCCCGGCGAACAGGGGCGCGAGGAAAGCGCGCCGCGCCAACAGCTCGTGGAACACCACGCCGAACCGCGCATGGGTGTCGGACTCGACCTCATGCCGCTCGGGTTCGTGCATGAACAACAGCGGGAGCGACAACGTCCCGACGACGATGGCCAAAGCGAGATGGACGCGGCGCCACGGCGCGGCGTGACCGAAGCCGCCGATCGTATCGTGGACGAACTGGCCGAACAGCCAGCCGGCGAGGCCGAAGGCGGCGGCGATGCCGACGCGCTGGCCCAGCGACACGACCAAGGTCGCGCGCCCGCGCTCCTCCGGGCGGCACAGGTCGGCGGCGAGCGACAGCGCCGCGGTAAGGCCGCCGGTGGCGCCGGTCGCGGTCATCATGCGGGCGACGAACAGGATCTGCGCGTCGCTGGCGAGCGCGGTGAGCAAGGTGCCGGCGGTCCACAGGGCGGCGAGCAGGATCAGCAGGCGGACACGCGCAAAGCGATCGACGAGGATACCGATCGGGATCGAAAGCAGCGCCAGCGGCACCGCGGCCGACACGCCGGTCACCACGCTCACCGCATAGTCGCTCAGCGCCAGCTCGGCCTTGGCGCCCTCCTGCACCGTGCCGAACGAGCCCATGGCGATGAACCCGGCACCGGTGGCGAGGGACAGCGCAACGAGGCCGTACAGGTTACGCGGCGTCCAGGCCGAGACTTCAGTTGGGGTCATCCGTGCAGGAACCTTCGCAGCGCTTCGCGGCTGGCGTTGCGGGCGGCTTCGCTCAGGCGGGCGCCGGGCATGATGTCGTAACCGTGATAGCCGCCGGGAAAGACATGAAGTTCGGTCGGCACGCCGGCGCGGAGCAAGCGGCGGGCATATTCGATATCCTCTTCGAGGAAGAGATCGAGCGAGCCGGTCGAGATGAAGGTCGGCGGGAGACCCGCGAGGTCCTCGGCTCGGGCGGCGGCGGCATAAGGAGAGACGTCATCGCGGCCAGGTTCATGGCCGAGCAGCGAGGTCCAGCCGAAGCGGTTGCTGTCGGCGGTCCAGACGAACTCGCCGGTGTAAGGGTGTGGGTCGGCAACCGTACAGGTGCGGTCGTCGATCATCGGGTAGATGAGATGCTGGAAGGCCAGCGGATACTCACCCCGGTCGCGCGCGAGCAGCGCCAGCGCGGCGGCAAGGCCGCCGCCGGCGCTCTCCCCCATCACGCCGATGCGCGCCGGATCGATGCCGAGCGCGGCGGCATTGGCGTTCACCCAGGCGAGCCCGGCATAGCAATCCTCGAGCGGGCCGGGAAAAGGCGTTTCCGGCGCAAGGCGATAGTCGACCGAGATCAGCGCGCAACCAAGCTCGCGGACCAGAGGGCGATGGAACCGCTCCAGCGTCGCAGCCTTGCCGCCGACATAGCCGCCGCCATGGATATGGTAGATGCAGGGAACAGAAGGCGCGGCACCCTCGGGCAGATAGATGTGCAGCGTGATGTCGGGGGCGCCTTCCGGGCCAGGTACGGTCCTGATCTCCAGCGTCGAGCCCGACGCATCGAACGGGATGGCCGGGAACTCGCGGGCGCGCATTGCCTCCAGCGTCTCGGCGCTGATCGTCATGGTCGGCCACAGGTCCAGCAGCGGGGCGACTTCGGGGTCGACGAGGTGGCGGGTGGTCATGTGGCTGCTCTCCATTCCTGCGCCGCCTTCCGGGGCGGTTCCGCGAGGGACGAACGGGCGCCCTCGCGGATAGTCGGTGCCGCTTTCGGGCGGCGATGCCAATGGGAGAGGTTGCGTGACCAGCCTGTCCTCACCCTTCCCACCCGGCTGCGCCGGGCGGGCCCCTTCCCTCTCCCATTGGGAGAGGGAGGGAGGCGCGCAGCGCCGGAAGGGTGAGGGCAGCTCGCTTCCCCCGCCCCTCAGAACACGAAGATCTTGCCCGGGTTGAACAGGTCCTTCGGATCGAGTGCGTGCTTCAGAGTGCGCATCAGGTCGACCGCGTCTTCGCCCAGTTCCTTGACCAGCCAGTCCTGTTTGCCGAGCCCGATGCCGTGCTCGCCGGTGCAGGTGCCGTCCATCGCCAAGGCGCGCTCGACCAGTTTCGCGTTGAGCGCCCCGGCCTCGACCATGTCGGCGGGATTGTTCGGGTCAATCGAGAAGACCACATGGAAATTGCCGTCGCCGACATGCCCGAGGATCGTCGCCGGCACGCTCGAGCCCTGCAGGTCCTGCTTGGTCTCGCCGATGCATTCGGCGAGGCGGCTGATCGGTACGCAGACATCGGTCGCCCAGCCGATCGCGCCGGGGCGGACGTTGACCGCGGCGTAATAGGCTTCGTGCCGCGCCTTCCACAGTCTGGAGCGCTCTTCGGGCAGGTTCGACCAGCTGAACTCGCCGCCGCCGTTCATCGCGGCGATCTCCTTCACCGTCTCGACCTGTTCGGCGACGTAGCTCGGCGAGCCGTGGAATTCGAAGAACAAGGTGGTCAGCTCGGGATAATCGAGCTTCGACCAGGCGTTGCAGGCCCTCATCTGCATATCGTCGAGGATCTCGACCCGGGCGAGTGGGACGCTCATCTGGATCGACTGGACGACGGTATCGACCGCCCCGGCCAGTGTCGCGAACGAGCATACCGCCGAGGAGATCGTCTCCGGGATGGGATGCAGCCTGAGCGTCACCTCGGTGATGATGCCGAGCGTGCCCTCGGCACCGATGAACAGGTGGGTCAGGTCGTATCCCGCCGCCGATTTGCGCGCGCGCCGGCTGGTGCGGATCTCACGGCCATCGGGGGTGACCACGCGCAAGCTCAGGATCGCCTCGCGCATCGTGCCGTAGCGCACCGCGTTGGTACCCGAGGCGCGGGTCGAGGCCATGCCGCCGATCGTGGCATTGGCGCCGGGGTCGATCGGGAAGAACAGGCCCACGTCGCGAAGATGCTCGTTCAATTGCTCGCGTCGCACGCCGGCCTGGACGGTACAGTCGAAATCCTCGGCATTGACCGCCAGGATCGCGTTCATCTCCGACAGGTCGACCGAGACGCCGCCGCGGACCGGGGTGGCATTGCCCTCGATCGAGGTGCCGGCACCATAGGGCACGATCGGCACATTGGCCGCGATGCACATCTTGACCAGCTCGACCACTTCCCCGGTCGAGTGCACGAACACTACCGCATCCGGCAGACAGGTTTCGAAGTGCGACTCGCTCGCCCCGTGCTGGACGAGCACCGCCTCGCTACGGTGCGCGCGGGCGCCAAACCGCTCGCTCAGCGCTTCAAGGAATCCGGGATCGAGCGGGGTACGGTCGATCCCGGGTTGATGGGCGCTCATGGTTCAGAACTTGAAGCTGGCGCGGACGCCGTAGCGGCGGCGATCGCCCTGGATGGCGAGGTTCGAGGCGATCGGTGCAAGCCCGGCCTTCACCAGCGCAGACTTGTCGATATAGCTCTCGATATATTTGGTGTTGAACAGGTTGGTGCCGAAGGCGGCGATCGTGAAACCGGACGAGAATTTGAACGCCACCGATGCGTTGGCCAACGTATAACCCTTGAGCAGCGGTGCTACCAGCGGATCGAGCGAGGAGCCGTAGCGGCTGCCCTTGCCGACGATACCGGCATCGAACACCAGATCATTGTCGCCGACCGGCACGGTGTAGGTCGTGCTGGCGTTGAAATTATAATCCGGCGTGAAGATGATGTGATCGGTCGAGACATGCGTGCCGGTGGTGGCGAAATATTGGCTGTCGTCGGTGATGCGGGCATGGAGATACGATACCCCGCCATCGATGCGCCAGTTGTTGGTCACGCGGAGATGGGCCTCGAGTTCTGCGCCATAGCTTTTCACATGGCCGGTGTTGAGGTTGATGGCGACGAAGCCGGCACCGGTGGAGTTGGGCGCCAGCGAGTTCTGGCCGATAAAGTCGTGATAATCATTGTAGAAGATGTCGGCGCTGACCGTCAGACGGTGGTCGAGCGCCGAGAATTTCGTCCCGACCTCATAGGTCCACACATAGTCGCCCTTGTAGGTGACATCCTGCGGTCGCGTGCCCGGGCCGTTCTGGCCGCCGCCGCGAATGCCTTTCGAGACCGAAGCGTAGGTCATGAAGTCGGGCGTCCAGTGATTGGTCAGCGTGACGCGCGGCTGGAACGCGCTCTTCACATAATCGGGCGGCGCAAAGAAGGCGCCGCTGTTGACCTGGCTGCCGATCAGCCGCTGGTGATCGTAGCGGCCGCCCACGGCAAGATCGAGGGTGCCGAATTTGAAGAAGGCGGTACCGAACACCGCCCGGGTGTCGTTGTGCAGATAGGTGGTCGAGGTCGACTGCGTCACCGGCACGACGATCGGCAGGCCGAGCGCTGCGTACAGCGCAGTGAGGTTGAGCGTGTTGGTGCCCGCGCTGCGCGTGATGTAACGATCGCCATAGACGCCGATCAACGTCGAGACATTGTCGCTCCACTGCGTGTCGGCGCGCAGCTCGGCGGTGTAGGTGACCAGGTGGGTGGTGCCGACCGTGCGGAGCAGGTCGACCGCGCCATAATCACCGTCGCCGCTGGCCGAGAGATCCTTCTGGTTGAAGGCAGCAATCGCAGTCAGCTTGGTATGGATCGAGTCGAGGTTGAACTCGCCCTTGAGGTTGACTGCCTTGTAAGTGATGCCGGCACGGCTCGGCGCATTTGTCGCGCCGTCGAGCGTGTAGTCGGTCGGGCCAGCGACGTGGATATATTGCGTGTTGCCGCCATAGACATGGTCGTAGCTGCCGTTGAGCGTGAACACCGCCCAGCTGGCCGGCGTGAGCCGCAGCGTGCCGTTGAGACTCGACTGCTCCAGTGGGTTGAGCCGGGCATTGGCGACGGTGTTGCGGCCGAAGCCGTTCTGAGCGTGATAGGCGCCGCCGATACGGAATTGCAGCAGGCCGGGTGCGATCGGCCCGCTGACCGAACCCGACACCGAGGCATAGTCGTCGGTGCCGGCAACGGCGGCGTCGAAACGGCCGGTCCAGGTGTCGCTCGGCTGACGCGTGATGACGTTGATCGCGCCGCCCAGCGTGTTGTTGCCGAACAGCGTACCCTGCGGGCCGCGCAGCACCTCGATGCGGGCGACGTCGACGATCGGCGAATTGAGGTAGCTTGTGTTGGGCTGATACACGCCATCGATGAAGATGCCGACGCCCGGCTGCACCGTGTCGATCAGCGTCGTGCCGATACCGCGGATCGAGATGAAGGCGCGGCCGACGGAATCGGAGTTGATGCTGAGGCCGGGCGTGTAGGCGGCGATATCCTTGATCGCGTTGACCTGGCGATCGTGCAGTTCGGCACCGGTCAGCGCGGTGATCGCGATCGGCACGTCCTTGAGCGACTCCTCGCGCTGGCGCGCCGTAACGACGATATCGCCATCGGCCGGTGCGTCGGCGGTCTGCGCCGCGGTATCGGGTACCGGCGCGGCCTGGACGGCAGTCGCGGTCGGCGCGCCCGGCGTCGCGGGCTCGGCGGCATAGGCCGCGCTGGCTGTGGCGAAGGCGGCCAATGCGGTGCCGGTAGCCAGAATCGTCGTGAAGCGCATTTAGGTTCCTCTCCCCGAAGCGCCGGAACATCAAGTCCGGTCGCTGGTGACCCTGCAGACCTATATGAAAGGTTACCTATCTGAAAGGTGTGCGGTTGTGCCGATCGGCTCGGTCGCGATGCCGATCGGTTCCGCGCCTCGCTGCCATATCGGCGGCATCGCACCGCGCACTACACGGCGAGAACGCTCACCAAGGTATTTGCAATGAAGCCCACGCCCCTGTCCCGCACCACGCTGCGCGACCTCGACCGGCGCATCGCCGTGCCCGCCTACGACCCGGCAGCGGTGACAGCGGGCATCGTGCACCTCGGGCTCGGCGGGTTCCACCGCGCGCATATGGCGCGCTACACCCATGCGCTGATGAACCGGGACGGCGATGCGCTCCGCTGGGGCATCGTCGGTGCGGGCCTGTTGCCGTCCGATCGCGGCCTGATCCACGCCTTGAAACGGCAGGACGGGCTTTACACGCTGGTCGAGCGGCAGGACGATGACGAGCATGTCGCCGTGATCGGATCGATCGCCGAGGTGATCTTCGCCGGCGAGGATTCAACCGCATTGCTCGACGCGATCGACCGGCCGGATATCCGCATCGTCAGCCTGACGGTGACCGAGCATGGCTATTGCCTCGACCGCGCGACCAAAGGACTCGACCCAGCGCATCCCGCGATCGCCGCCGATCTCGCGGACGCGATGCGGCCGCACAGTGCGATCGGCATCATCGTCGAGGGCTATCGCCGGCGGCGCGCGGCCGGGCGGCCCGCGTTCACCGCGATGAGCTGCGACAATATCCAGCATAACGGCAGCGTGCTGAAGAACGCGGTGCTCGATTACGCCGCGCTGATCGACACCGATCTGGCGGCGTGGATCGCGGCCAGGGCGCGATTCCCCGCGACGATGGTCGATCGCATCACGCCCGTCACCACGGCGGATGACACCGCCGACCTCGCCGCGCGTTACCGCGTGGCGGATAACTGGCCGGTGTTTGCCGAGGCTTTCACCCAATGGGTGATCGAGGACGATTTCTCCGATGCCCGCCCGGCCTGGGAGAATGTCGGCGCGCAGTTCGTGAGCGACGTCGCGCCCTATGAATTCATGAAGCTCCGGCTGCTCAACGCCAGCCATCTCGCCATTGCCGGGATCGGCCGGCTGATCGGCCACACTTACATCCACGAGACGATGCAGGACCCGCTGCTGCGCCGCTACATGACCGCGTTGATGGCACGCGAGACGGCCCCGACGCTGCTGCCGGTGCCGGGCGTGGATCTCGCCGCCTATCAGGCGACGCTGATCGAGCGCTTCGCCAATCCGCGCATCGCCGATACAGTCGAACGGGTGAATACCGACGCCGCGCTCAACTATCTGCTCGACCCGGTGCGCGACCGGCTGGCGCGCGGCGAGAGCATCGACCTGCTCGCGCTGGCGGTGGCGGCGTGGCTGCGCCGCGTGCGCGGGGTGGACGAGGCTGGCGCGCCGATCGACGTGCGGCATCCGATGGCCGCCTTGCTGCACGAGAGGGCGATCGAGGGGGATGGCGATCCGCAGCCGCTGGTGGGAATTAAGGCGTTGTTTGGCGAGTTGGGACGCGACGAGAGTTTCGTGACGGCGGTCGGGAAATGGCTGGCGTCGCTTTATGCGATTGGTGCGGCAGCGACACTCGCCGTCGCGGCCAAGGAAGGCGGTTTCTGAGTGACTGTCTCACACCCTGCCGGCACCGAGCGCTTCGTATTGCAAGGGCTCGATCCGGAAACCGGATCGGTAAAGGTCGAGAAGCTGGTATTCATCGCGGATACCGTGGCGGTGAAGCAAGTGATCGGCTGCGACGCGGACGAGGATCCGGATTGGCTATGCAGTTATGACCTCGAACCGAACGAACTTGCGGCGATCGGTGAGCTATGCCGGCCCGCGTTCGTGGCCGATCCGGTGTTCACGCGGTTCGAGCGATGGTCGTCGCTCAACGAGATACCTTACTTGGTCCATACCGGCTTCGAACTGCCGCTAATGCTTGATGGGCGGAAGCCGCTGGCTATTTTCGGCGATGCCTATCCGAGCGCGTGGTTCGACGAATACCTCGCGCCTTTCGACCCGTTTGTCCGATCGGGCGCGGTCGTTCGTCGCATTATCGACGAGCCAATGCCCAAAAAGGCGAGGCGCCCCGAATGGGACTGCATGCGGAACGTCTATTTCGTGCTGCCGGGGCAGGAATGGCGCATCGATGCCTATATCGAGATGTATGAGGCTGGGCGACGATCGGGCTGGGACGACGACTTCGAGCGACAGCAAGGTTCGCTACTCGGCTATGAAGACTGGCAGAACGACTGGTGGCTGAAGCACCGGCGCGACATTCGGCGAGGATAACGACGATGCGCATGATCGACCGCGACGAGGTGCGCGAACGGCTGACCTACGAGCTGTGCATACCGATCGTGCGCGATGCGATGATCGCATTCTCGACCGGAGAGACGCGGCAATTGCTGCGTTCGATCATCCCGCTCGGCGAAGGGCGGTTGTTCGGGATCATGCCCGGGGCGATGGCGGCGGACGGGCCGTTCGGGGCCAAGCTGATCAGCGTCTATGCGGGCAATTTTGCCAAGGGCCGCCAGTCGCACCAGGGTGTGGTGGTGCTGTTCGACCCCGACAGCGGTGCCCCGGTATGCGTGGCGCATGCCGGGGAGATCACCGCGATCCGCACCGCCGCGGCAAGCGCGGTGGCGACCGATGCCCTCGCCCGGCCCGAGGCCAGCCGGCTGGCGATCCTCGGCTATGGCGAGCAGGCCGCGACGCACATCCGCGCGATCTCGCAGGTGCGGCCCCTGAAGGAGGTCAGCGTGTGGGGGCGATCGGCCGAGCGAGCGGCCGCGTTCGCGGCGGAGATGCGCGGCGAACTGGGCGTCGACATCACGGCCAGCGGCGACGTGCGTTCGGCGGTGGCCGAGGCCGATATCATCTGCACGGTCAGCGCGGCGTTCGATCCGATCCTCGAAGGCGCCTGGGTGCAGCCGGGCACGCATGTCAACGTCGTCGGATCGAGCTATGCCGGGCCGGCCGAGATCGACAATGATCTCGTCCTGCGCTCGCGCTTCGTCGCCGACAGTCGCGAGGGCGTGCTGGCGCAGGGCGGCGAGTTCCGCCGCGCGCGCGAGGCCGGGCTGATCGGCGACGAGCATATCGTGGCGGAAATCGGCGAGGTGTTGGCAGGGCGGATTGCGGGGCGGCAATCGGCGGAACAGATCACCGTCTACAAGTCGCTCGGCCACGTCGTGCAGGACCTGGCCAGCGCCTGGGCGCTCTACGCCGTGCCGGGCTGAGACCCGCCACGTCGCCGCACTACCGGGTTACTACGGAAGGGCGCGGAGATACGGCATCAATATAGCCGGACCATGACGCTTTGTCGGGAGAACGACAATGATGACGGTCCTGGTGATCGACGATTCGATGACGGTACGTGCGATTATCGAACAGATATTGGAGGGTGAACCGGACCTCGCGGTGATTGCCTCGGCGAGCGACGTGCCGACCGCGCGCGCGCTGATCGCGCGTCATGCGCCGAGTGTGATCACGCTGGACCTTGCGATGCCCGGCATCGACGGACTGGCGTTTCTCGACGAGCTGGCCAGCGGACCGCACGCGCCCGTGCTGGTGGTGTCGTCGCACACCAAGCCCGATTCCGCCGCGGAACTCGACGCGCTGGGGCGCGGCGCAGCGGGCTGCTTCGACAAGGCCAGGCTGGTCAGCGAGGGGCGCAAGTTCGCTCGCGTGTTGCGCAAGGCGGCGCATCGCAAGTTGTCGACGATCCATCAGCGCGCGTTGGCGCCGATCACGGCAGGAACGCCGCTGCCGGCATGACCGGCTCGCTGAAGGCGGCGCCTTTTTGGAGGCTGTAGACCTGCCGTGTTTCGGCGGTGAATTCGTCCCATGGCAGGCTGCCGTCGGTAGCGAAGCCTACCCAAAGCCGGTGCACGCGCTCGGCCAATGCCTGGGGCGGGTTCTCGCCGGCAAGGCCTTGCGGGCCGGTCACGGTAGGGAGCGTGTCGAACACGAACGGCAGTTCGATGCCGTGGCAGGCGCCGAGCTCGCCGCCCGACGCCGGCGAGCGCCAGTCGAATTCGTACATGTGGGTGCGGCCCTGATGCGCGGCGGCGTAGACGCGGGCCGGCCAGCGGAACACCATGTCGGTGAGCGCGGCGGTGAAGGCGTCGCCCGCACTGACGCCTTTTTGTCCCAGGCCATAAGCCTTGAGCGCGGCGCGGGCATGCGGGTTGGACTTGCCGATGAAGCGGCGGGCGAGCCAGCCGAACATCTTCCGCTTCACGCCGGTCGGCACGAAATATAGCCGCATCTCCTCGCTGTTGGTGCCGATCAGCACGTCGACCGCCGCGCCGGCCCCCTTGCCCAGCGCGGCGACCGGCGGCTCGGGCAACACGTCGTCGCCGATCACCGGAATGAAACGGCTGATGCCGAACACGGGCTCGTGGCCGGCATCGTCGCGCAGATCGAGCCGGGCGAGCGGCGACGAGACCTTCTCGACCGCGTCGGTGAGCGCTTCGCGGCTCGGCGCGGCAAAGCCGGCGGCGTCGGGCTTGATCCCGAGCAGTTTGGCGAGCTTCTTCACCAGCCGCTGCGCGACCGCGATGTCGCGGACCATCGCACCGTGCCCGCTCTCGATGATCGCGCGCCGGAACAAGCCGGCAGCCAGCGGCGACGCAACGAGATCGGCGATGGCCATGGCGCCGGCGGATTCGCCAAACACCGTTACGTTGGCGGGGTCGCCGCCGAAACTGGCGATATTGGCCTTCACCCAGGCGAGCGCGGCGAGCATGTCGCGCAGGCCGAGATTGGTCGGCACGCCGGGGATCGGCAGGAAGCCGTCGACGCCGAGGCGATAATTGATCGCGACGCACACCACGCCCGAACGGGCAAAGCCGGTGCCGTCGCTGACCGCCACGTCCTTGCTGCCGAGCACGAAGCCGCCACCATGGATGAAAACCATCACCGGCGCGTCGGCCGCACCGACCGGGGCCCAGATGTTGCAGGTGAGATAGTCGTCGCCGGCCACCGGATCGCTGCCGATCAGTGGCGCGACATCGAGGCCCGGAAAGGGCTTGAGGCGCTGCGGCGCGCACGGCCCCGGCGCAGTCGCGTCACGCTCGCCCTGCCAGGCCGGGACCGGCTGGGGCGGCTGGAAGCGGTTCGCCGCGACCGGAGGCGCGGCATAGGGGATGCCGAGAAAGGTGCGGATGCCGTTCGCGACCCTGCCGCGCACGCGGCCGGCGGCGATGATGGCGAGCGCAGGGTCGGCGGCGGCCTCGATAGTCTGCTCGGTGCTGGTCATCGGCGGAGGATAGCATCGCGACGATAGCGGGCGCGAGGGGATGGAATGTGCCGATCGGCTCTCGCGCGATGCGGTGCCCCATTCTCGCCGGCACGGGGAGGAACTTGATGCGCAAGTTCGTTACGCGCGCGGAATATGCTATTCCTTCCGGACAACCGGGAGAGCGGCGATGAAATATATGCATTTCGCGTTCGGCATTGCCGCCTATTTCGCCTTTTTCGGCGTGTTCCTTTATCTGATCGGCTTCGTCGGCGACCTCTATGTGCCGGTCAGCGTCGATCGCGGACCGGCGGTGGCGCCGGGCGTGGCGGTGGCGTTCGACCTGTTCGCCGTGGCGGTGTTCGGGGTGCAGCACAGCGTGATGGCGCGGCCCGGATTCAAGGCGGCCTGGACACGGATCGTGCCGCCGGTGCTGGAGCGCAGCGTCTATGTGTTGATGGGCAGCGTCGCGCTGGTCGTGATGTTCATGCTGTGGCGGCCGATCGGCACCGTGCTGTGGGATGTGCAGGCCGTGTGGGCACGGGATGTGTTGTGGGGGCTGTTCCTGCTCGGTTGGGGCGTGGTGTTCGTCACCACCTGGCTGCTCAACCATTTCGAACTGTTCGGCCTGGCGCAGCATTGGCACAATATCCGGGGCACGGAAGCGCCCGCACCGGCGTTGCGCGAGCCGCTGTTCTACAAATGGGTGCGTCACCCGCTCTATTCGGGCTTCTTGCTGTCCTTCTGGGCGACGCCGACGATGACGGTGGGGCACGCCCTGCTGGCCGGCGGCATGACGGTCTATGTGCTGATCGCGATCGGTTATGAGGAGCGCGACCTGCTGCGGTTTTTCGGCGCGGGCTATGTCGATTACCGTCGGCGGGTCGGCATGCTGGTGCCGGGGCTCGGCCGGGCGCGGAGCTGATCCCGCCACCAGGAAAATCGAAAAATTACGTTAACCATCAAGTGTTTCGCTGCGAGACACGACCAAATTCGCAGGGGTTTTGGTAACGAAAATCGGCTATGGCGCGATGCGCCGGTGTGGTCCGGCACGGGAATGCCGCGCGTCGATGGATTTGTTCGCGATCAGGGACTGGTTTCGCATGCGGCGGCTGAGCCGGGTCGGCGCGCTGTGGCTGGCGTTCGTCGTCTGCGCCGGCGTGTCGGCGCATGCCGCGTTGCGCGCGATCGCGTCGCGGCCCGAGGTGATCGCCGAGGCACCGCCGCCGCCGGTCGGCTATGAGGCGGACGAGCATTTCCCCGGCGCGGCGGCGCTCTATGCCGATGACCCCGCGCCGGTACCCGCGGTGGCCGGCCAGCCCGAGGAAATCGCGATCGCCGGCGCCACCGGCAGCATCGCGCTGCCCAATATTCCGCTTCCGCCCGATGCCGGGGACTATGCGGCCGATGCCAGCATCCACCCGGCCCAACCCTTTTCGATGGCCGGCGCCAGCGCCGCGGACAAGAGCCGCGCGCTGCAATGCCTGACCGCGGCGGTCTATTACGAGGCGGCGCGCGAGCCCGATGCGGGGCAGCAGGCAGTGGCGCAGGTCGTGCTCAACCGCGTACGGCACCCAGCCTTTCCGGCGACGGTGTGCGGCGTGGTCTATCAGGGATCGGAGCATAGCGGCTGCCAGTTCAGCTTCGCCTGCGACGGATCGGCGGCGCGCGCGCCCAACCGCGATTACTGGATCCGCGCGGCCAGGGTCGCCGCGGCGGCATTGAACGGCCATGTCGCGGCGCAGGTCGGGCTGGCGACGCATTACCATACTTATGCGGTGACGCCGCGCTGGAACCGCAGCCTGGTGATGACGGCGGCGATCGGCGCGCATTTCTTCCATCGCTGGCAAGGTTGGTGGGGTACGCCGGCGGCGTTCAACCAGGGGTATAAGGGTGGTGAGCCGCTGCCTGCGCCGCATCCGCGCGCCGAAGCGGCACCGGTGCTCGCCAGCATCCCCGCCCCGCCGTTGGTCGCGCCGCGCGTGACGGCGCCGGCGGCGATCCAGCCGGCCTATGCGCAGAGTGGAAAGCCGCTCGTGGCGCTACCCGCCGCGCCGCGTGCGCAGGCCCAGGCGTCGTCGGTGGTGCCTCCGGGCTATCAGACGGACGACTCGCAGATTCTCGACCGGTGGAAGGATTCCGGGAAACCGATCCGGTAGCTTTAAGATCCTCCCCGGCACGGGGAGGATCTTAGGGACCTATTTCCCCAGGAACCGATCGAACCACGCCACGGTGCGCTTGCGCACATCTGCGACGTTGGCGGGGTTGCGGATGCCGTGGCCTTCCTCGGGATAGATCACCAGGCTGGTCTCGACGCCCATGTCCTTCAGCGCATGCCAATATTCGACCGACTGGGTCGGCGGCACCTCGATGTCGCGCTCGCCGACATAGATGAAGGTCGGCGTCTTCGCCTTCCTCATGTGATAGATGGCCGAGACGTCCTCATAGGTCTTGGGGTCGTCGTACATCGTCTTGCCGAAGAACGGCAGCATCCACTGGTCGATGCCGTTGGTGCCGTAATAGCTGATCCAGTTGGACAGGCCGGCGCCGGCGACGATCGCCTTGAAGCGGTTGGTCTGGGTGTTGGCCCACATCGACATGAAGCCGCCATAGCTGCCGCCGGTCAGGCCGAGCCGGTTGTCGTCAACCGGGGCGACTTTCTCGACCGCGTCGATGCCGGTCAGGATGTCGCGCAGGTCGCCGCCGCCGAAATCGCGTTTGTTGGCGGCGGTGAACGCCTCGCCCTGGCCATAGCTGCCGCGCGGATTGGGCAGGAAGACGTAATAGCCCGCGGCGATAAGGTCGCCGAGACCGCCACGCCCCTGGTAGTTGGGGACGTTGGCCGCAGCCGGACCGCCATGGACGACGGTGACCATCGGGTGCTTGACGGCCGGATCTGCGCCCGGCGGCGAGAGCAGCCAGCCCTGCACGTCGAACCCGTCATTCTTCCAGGTGATGCTGCGCGCGGCGACCGTGGACGGGGCGGCGTCGTTATCGTGCGTGATCTGCACCGGCGCGTTCACCGGCCCGGCATAGATGGCGGGGGCATGGGTGAAGTCCTGCACGACCATCGCCACGCTGCGTCCATCGGCGCTGAATGCGGCGCGGCCATCGCCGGCGGCGAAGCTGGCGGGGCGCGA
Source organism: Pseudomonadota bacterium (assembly GCA_040390605.1). Classification (GTDB taxonomy): domain Bacteria; phylum Pseudomonadota; class Alphaproteobacteria; order Sphingomonadales; family Sphingomonadaceae; genus Sphingomonas. The sequence continues at coordinate 113,475 of JAZJXZ010000040.1, read as the reverse complement.
CCAGCCGACCGTCGCGCCGCGCTTCCCTTCCGTCAGTACGCCGGCGCTGTCGCCGCGCAGCACGACGCCGCGGATCATCGTGCCGGCGCGTGCCAGCGAGGTGACCGAATAATGCGCATCCTTCGTCACATCGACGGGCTCGCCGCCGGCGAACGGCACCGACCACAGATCGCCGCCGATCGAGCCGAAATCGCTCATCAGCCCGCCGATATAATAGACCGTGCGGCCATCGGCCGAGATACGCGGATTGTTGAGCTGGGTATGCGGTTTGGCGATCGTTCGCACGTCGCCGGTGGTGGCGTCGATCGCGTCGAGCGTCGCGACCCACCAGTTATTGTCGCCATTGCCGAGCGCGCTGGTCGCGACGAAACCACGCCCGTCGGGCGTCCAGTCATATTCATAGACATAGCGATCGGCGGGCGAGACCGGCTTTACGGCTGCCGCCGCAACGGGCGCGCCGCCTGCATCGAACACCGCGAGGCGCTGTTCGTCGCTATGCTCGCCGATCTCGCCGACCTGGCGCACGCCGGCCTGGGTCGCGCCGGATTCCTTGGCCGCGCCGATCGTCACCAGCAGCGCGATGCGTTTGCCGTCGGGCGACCAGCGCGGAGCCTGGGCGATGCCGCCGATCGTCGCGACGGTGCGCTGCTCCTTGCCTTCATCCAACATCAGCGTGACGCTGTGAGCAGCGCGATCACGCGCGAGATAGGCGAGGCTACCACCAGGACCAAATGTCAGGCCCGAATAGGTGCATGTGGCGCAGGGATCGATCGTGCGCAGCACCTTGCCGGTCTTCGCCGAGCGCAGCGTGATCGTCTCATGGCCGGCGTTCGCTTCCTCGACCGTGGCGATGACATCGCCCTTCGGCGCCAGCGCGAGGCCGCCATATTGGTGGATCGGCGCGGCGAGCGCGGGCGTGGCGGCGGTGGCGGCGAGCAGGATAGCGGCGAAACGCAGGCGCATGAGGTCAGGTCTCCGGGGAGTGATGCAGCGGAATAGCACAGCGGCGTCGGCCCGCAAGCGACGCGTAGGACATGACGAATCGATCCTATTCCCGCCGCCGCGACAGGCGTATCATGTCCGGATCGGAGCAATCGGACGGGGAGCAGAAGCATGGCGACGCAGTTTCCGGGTGAAGGTTCGAAGGGCATGGTCGAGCGCATCAAGCGCCTGTTGCTGAGCCCGGCCGCCGAATGGGCGGCGATCGATGCCGAGCCGATGACGGTAAGGGGCATCTTCATGGGCTGGGTGGTGCCGCTGGCGGCGATCGGGCCGGTCGCGCTGCTGATCGGCGGCATGCTGTTCGGCTATGGTTTCTGGCACCCGCCGATCACCTTCTTCGTGACGCTCGCGATCAGCACCTATGTCATGTCGCTCGTGGGTACCTTCGTTTCTGCCCTGGTGATCGACAATCTCGCACCAAGTTTCGGTGCGCAGAAGAACATGGTCGCGGCGACCAAGGTCGCTGCCTATTCGTGGACCGCCGCATGGGTGGCGGGCATCGTCAACATCATGCCGATGCTGGGGATCCTGGCCATTGTCGGGGTGTACAGCCTCTATCTGCTGTGGATCGGATTGCCCCAGCTGATGAAACCGGCGGCAGACAAGGCGGCGACCTATTTCGTCGCGGTGCTCGTCGTGTGCATCGTGGTGATGGTTGCGGTCAACTTCGTGGCCAAGCGCATCACCTATAGTGCGATCGGCAACCCGATCGCGCTGGCCGCGACCGGCGGAACGGTATCGCTGCCCGGCGGCGGATCGATCGATCTCGGCGCGGCGCAGGCGGCAGCCGACAAGATGAAGGCGGCCACCGCGCGGATCCAGGCCGACGCGGCGAGCGGGCATAGTTCGGCGGTGCCGGTCGAGGCCTTGCAGGCGATGCTGCCTGCCTCGATCGCCGGCTTCACGCGCGGCGAGGTCGAGACGCAGAGCGGCGGCGTCGGCGGTATCAACGGCAGCACGGCCAATGCACGCTACACCCAGGGCGACCAGAGCTTCCGCCTGTCGCTCGCCGATATCGGCGCGATGGGCTCGCTCGCCTCATTGGGCGGTGCGATGAACATGCAGTCGAGCAAGACCACCGCGACCGGTTATGAGAAGACCGAAATGGTCAATGGCGCGATGGTCAACGAGCGGTGGGACAACCAGGCGCATTCGGGCGAATACTCGACCATGGCGGCGAGCCGCTTCACCGTCTCCGCCGAGGGCAGCGCGCCGAGCATCGACGTGCTCAAACAGGCAGTCGCCTCGGTCGATGCGGGCAAGCTCGCGGCACTGGCGAAGTAATCCCGCAACGCCTTACGGCACGGTCACGGTCATTTGCGCCGGCTGGTTGACGGTGATCACCCCGGCCCAGGCGCACATCAGCTTGCAATTGGTATCCAGCGCCGGAAGGTTGGCGATCGTCACGGTCGGCGTGCCCGGAACCCAAGGTGCCGGGATCACCGGTACGCACGGCATCGGCGTCAGGACGCCGAGCGCCGCAGCGGTGGCCGCGGCGACGGTCGGATTGGCGGCGCTGCTGCACATGCCGAACGGGGTGATGTTCACGATCGGCTTGTTGTCCATGATGTTGCCCGACGGGAAGTTGCACGCGCTGACGCGGTTGATCGGCAGCACGTTGAACGGCGCCGGGGCAGCGCCGAAACTGCACTGGAGCATGGCGGTCGAAGTTACGTCCGGGGTGGACATGGATGGGGTCCTTGCGTCGTTTTAGCCCCTCCCCTGAAGGGGAGGGGAGAAAGAAAGGGCTCATCGACTGGCATATTGCCCGTCCTTCTGCCGCTCGCGCCGGATGCCGTCGATCAGGTCGGCGGCGTGGATCACAGGCGGCGTGCGCGCGACGGCCATCAGCGCGGCGTAACGCAGCACGTTGATGATCGCGCCGCCGGCCAGTTCGTAATCGCGCGCGATGCCGGCGAAATCCACGGTCTCCTCGATCTCCACGCCGCGCGCCGCACCGAAGGTGTCGCGCCACAGCTTCAGGCGCTGCTCGGCATCGGGCATCGGGAACAGGATCGACGACTGGAAGCGCCGCGCAAACGCCTCGTCGAGATGGCTCTGCTGGTTGGTCGCGAGGATCGCGAGGCCGGGGTAATCCTCCAGCCGCTGGAGCAGATAGGCGATCTGCTGGTTGGCGTGGCGATCATTGGCGGAATTGGCATCGGTGCGCTTGCCGAACAGCGCGTCGGCTTCGTCGAAGAACAGGATCCAATTGTGGTGCGACGCGTGGTCGAACAAGGTCGCGAGGTTCTTCTCGGTCTCGCCGATCCATTTCGACACCACGCGCGACAGGTCGACGCGGTAGACGGGCACGCCATAACGCTTGCCTAGCAGCGCCGCGGTGAGCGTTTTGCCGGTGCCGGGGCCGCCATAGAACAGGCAGCGGTAACCGGGCTTGAGCCGCTGGGCGAGGCCCCAATCCTCCATCAGCGTTGGGCCATATTCGACCCAGCGGCCGATCATCTCGACCTGCTCGCGGACACGCGGGTCGAGCACCAGGTCGTCCCAGTCGAGCGGCGTGGTGATCGGCGTGGCGGGGAATTCAGCCGAGGCCTGGGCGACATAATCCTCGCCCCTGAGCAGCAGATGCAGCCCCGGCGCCGAGATACGCAGCGCGCCCGACAGCGGCGGTTCGTCGGGGTGGCGTGGCTCGACCACCAGCACGCCGCGCCGGACCAGCGGCGCGTCGGGGGCGAACAGCTCGGCGAGAGCGAACCGCGCGGCACGGTCCTCGCCGGCGAGCAGGAACATCGCGGTCTCGGCGGTGGGCAGGAAGCCGCTGTGCGACTGCCCGCTCACCCCGCCGAATTCGGTGAAGCGCCGCCCGGTCGCCTGGTTGGTGAGCAGGAACGGATCGAGCGCGGCCGGCGCGACATAGGGCGCGACCGCCAGCGCCAGCACCAGCCGCTCGGCCGGCGACAGATCCAAAGCGCGGACCAGATCGGCGTAGGGGCCGTTGGCGCGGGCGAGCGACGGCGGACCGGGTGGTTCGGGCGCTTCCTCGCCCTCCCCCTGCCCGCCATAAGCGGCGAAGCGTGCGCCCATCACCGCTTCCAGCCAGGCGAGTTCGCCGGCGACCGCGCGGCCATTGGCGGCGAGGCGGCGGTCGGCCGCGGCGGCGCTCACCATGTCACCTGCAGCGGCTGGGGCATCCAGCGGTGGAAGATCGTCGCGAAACTCCACGGCACCCGGTCGACCAGCACATCGACGCCCTTGCGCTGGACTTGCAGCCGCCATGTATCCTCCTCGTGACGCAGCCGCCCGTCGCGTTGCAGGAAGGTCTCACGCAGGCCCTCGATCGAGGTGCCGGCGATGATCGGCCAATTGGCGATCACCGCGCCGAGCAACCCGTCGCACAGTTCGAGATCGGCCGGCTCTGCCGCGAACGACGGCAGCACCGGCTGCGCAGTGGGCAGGCCACAGAGCAATTTGTTGAGCACCAGCTCATGTTCGGGTGCGTCGAGGCGTTGATCGGCCATATATTGCAGCAGATGCACCGCGCGCGACATCGCATCGATGCCGTCGATATGCTGCTTGCCCTCCGCGTCGCTGGTCAGCACGCCGAGCCGGTCGAGCAAGGCCGGAAGATAGGGCGCGAGCAGCACGAGGCCGGCATTGGCGATGAAGATCGGCTCGCCGTCTTCGGTCAAGGGCGGTTCCTCGGATTCGGTGGTGGCCGGAGGATCGGCGGCCGGCGCCTTTTTCGCAATCGCTTTTGCCGATGGCGGGCGGCTCAGTGCGATCGCCAGCGCGGCATCGCCGGCGGCCTGTGCAAGCCGTGCCGCCTCGACGCGCAACGGAGCGAGGGAAGCCGCCCCGTCGGCAAGGCCCGTGACGAGCCGCTCGATGCCGCGCCTGACATCCCGGTCGGGTGCGGCGGCGAGATCGAGCAGCAAGGCCCATAGCCGCGCCGGATCGAGCCGGCGCGCGCCGAACGGCGCGGTGCGCCGATGCGCGGCGGCGAGCAACATCGCCGCCTCGATCCAGCCGCGCGCGGCACGCGGCGCGTAGAGATGGATGAGCCGGCCGAGGGCCTCGGGCGGCAGGATCGCGACCCATCGCCCCCGCGCCGTGGCGCTGCCGCGCCGGTCGCGAAGATGAGCGACGAGACCAGGCTCGCCGCGATCCAGCGCTTGTGCAAACCAGCGCGCGAACAGGGCGCCGTCGCTGGCGGCGGTTGAGGCGCCATCGAGCCAGGCGAGTAATCGGGTCAGGTCGAATTCTTCCGCCGTCCCTGGCCCGGCCACCGGCGGCGGCGGCGCGGCGGCTGCGGGCGGCGGCGCGGCAAGCGCGGCGAGGTCGATCTCCGCGCCGTCGAGTGCCGTGGCGGCGGCGCGCAGCATGATGTCGAGGCGCCCGGCCGCATCGCGCCCGGCGAGCAACGGCGCAAGCGGTCCGCCACGACGTACCGCCCAGGGCGCGAGCCGCTCGAACAGGCGGCGGCGCGCGACGGCATCGAGCGGCAGGATGGCGCGGCGCAGCCGCTCGACCACCGCGTCGCGCGTCGCGCCGGCGAACAGCCAGGCCAGATCGGCGTCGCTGCGCGTGGCGAGCCCGGCAAGCAGGTCGAGCGGCGCACCGCGCGACGCCGACCACCACGGCACGCTGCCATGGTCGAGCCAGTGTGCCAGCAGAGCCAGATCGTCGAAGCGCGCGCCGCCGCGGCCGGTGACTTCGCCAGGCTCGATCGTCTCGCCGCGCAACAGCCCGGCGAGCAGCGCCGATGCATCGGTCGGTACGGCGTCGACAGGCAGATCAGGCGCCAGGCAGGCGAGGATTTCCTCAGGCAGCAACCACGACTGCAACCGCATGGCCAGGCCCGGGATGTCGGCTGGCGTCGCGCGGGCGATCCGACGCAACAAGGCGGCCAACCACGGCGCGTCGCTCGCCGCGATATCAGGCAACTCCTCGCCAGCCTCGGGCGGACGGCCGGTGCGCAGGAACAGCTCGATGCGCTGGCGCAGGTCGGCGTCGCCGGAGCGCGATGGTGCGGGCAATATCGTTTTCAAGGCAGCGGGCAGCGGCGTGCCATCGAGGCCGCGCGCGGCGTGGCGGATACGGGCGGCAATCTGTTCGGCGGGTGCGTCGGCGGCATGGGCGAGACCGTCGATCAAATGTCGGGCGAGCGCCTGTGGATCGAAGCGCGCGCCGGCCGTGCGGGCGAGCCACGCCACCGCCAGCGTCCAGACCAGGCGCTCGAAGCCTGCAGCATCGAGCGGTGCCAGCGCCGCGACGGCATGCAGCCGCGACAGCGCCGCGAGTTGCTCGGCCACGGCATCGGTATGGACCGCATCGAGCGTTGCCAACAGGCGCTGGCGATCGCGCGAGGCGAGCTCGACGGCGAGCCGGTCGAGCGCACCCGGCTCAGCCGCCGCACGGCGCAGTGCTGCCGCCGCGTCATCGGCCGTCCCGGCGCCGGCCAGTTCCGGCGCGAGCACCGCGGCCAGCGCATCGGGGGTCACGCTCGGCACCGCGCGGAGCGCGGCCGCGACGCGCGCGCGCATCGTCGGCTCGCTGATGCCGGCAGCCCCTGCCAGCGCGCGCAGCAGCCGCGACAGCCAGGCACGGCGCTGGAAGCGGCCGGTCAGCGCAAGCAGGTCGGCCAGCGCGAGGTGGCACAGCAGGCGCGCGAACTCCGGTGCGGTGCGGGCGAGCAAGGGCGTCGTCCGGTGCAGTGCGGCGAGCGTCGCGAGATCCGCGGCAACGGCATCAGCGCTCGCCGGTTTGAGCGCCGCGATGAGGCGCGCGAACAACGCATCGTCGATATGCCGCCACAGGGCCGTCCGTTGGCCGGCGCGCAACAGCGCCAACAGCGCCGCGACATCGCCGGCGCGCGCGCTGGCAAGCGCATGCGCTTCTTCTTCGGGTAGCAGAAGGTTTTCGGTAGCGGCGATCTCGTCAAACAGCTCGTCCAGCACCGCTGGCAGCGACGCGCGCGAGCCGGTGCGCGCGGCAACGCGCGCCGAGGCTTCGGCAAGGAGCCGCACCAGCTCGGCATAGGCGACGCCGGCGCGACGCGCCTCCTGTTCGAGCAGGTGCGCGACAAAGCGGCGGCGGTTGAACTGGGTGCCCGGATCATGAAGCAGATAGGTCAGCGTCAGCCAGCGAAGCACCGGCTGGACGTCGGCAGCGAACAGTGGCTGCGGCGCGACGCGCTCGCTCTGCTCGATCTCGTCCAGCAGGGCGAGGATGGTGTCGGCGGCGGCAGGTTCGAGGCGGCGCACCAGCCCGGCGAACAGCGCATCGTCGAGCCGGTGGACCAGCGCCTGCAGGCCGGGGCGATCATCGGCGAGCTGGCGGACCAGGGCGAGCAAGGCGACGAAATCGCCATCACGCGCCGCGACCAGTGCGGCGGCGAGGTCGGTTGTCGCGGATGGCGGCGCGCGCTCGTCGGACGTGGCGGGCGCGTCGCCGGCTTCGGCGAGCAGTTCGACCAGCAGCTGGGGGAATTCGGTGCGGAAGCCGATCCGCTCGCGCGTCGAAACGGCCGTGTCGCCGAGCAGGCGCAGCAGCGCGACATAGTCCACGCCGAGCCGCGTCGCCTCGCGCGACAGCAGGTGCGCCAGGAAGCGGCGGCGGTTGAAGCGCGTGCCGTCATCGCGCAGCAGGAGTTCCAGCGTCGCGATCCACAATAATCGTTCGAGCGCCGGTTCCGTCAGCCGGTCGAGCGGTGGCACCGGCCGTGCGCGATGCGCGAGGATGATGTCGGCGATCAGCGCGAGGATCGCCGCCGCATCGGCCGGCGCCAGCGTGGCGAGCAGATCGCGTAGACCGGCGACGCCGATCTGTACCACCAGCCGCTCAAGCACATGGTCGCTGCGCGCATGTCGGCGCAGCAATGCGACCAGCGCGTCCGGCTGCTCGGCGAGCAGCGTCGCGAGCATCGCGGACGGATCGAGACGCTTGCCCGCTGGCGCCCAGGGCGCGGTGCCTGTGCGCAGCCAGGTCGTGAAGCGCTGCAACCGCGCGGTGGCCGGATCGACCAGCCGCGCGGCGTCCGACGGCATCGCGCGGGCGCGGTGCAACGCCTCACCCAATGCTTCGCCCAAGGCGTGTTCCAGCGCCGCAAGCGCATCCTGTTCGAGATGATCGGGCCGCACCGCGCCGAGATCGAGATCGATCCGGCCAAGCTTCAGCTGAGCGTCCTTTGGTCCGAGCGCCTCGCATACCTGCTCCAGCACCGGCGGCATCAACCGCCACGCCAGCGTTTCGAGCCGTGGACGCAGCGCGAGCGCGGTATCGGCATCGCCGACGGACGCACGCAGGGCGATGCGGCCGATACGGTGCGGCTCGGGCGTCACGGCGCGTGGTTGGCCATCGCCATGCTCACGCCACCTGTTCCACCACGGCCGCGCCCGACAGCCGCTCGGTCCAGAAGCCGCGCCGGTCGACCGGCCACACCGTCCAGCGCGCCGGCGGGCGGGCCGAGCGGACCTGGCGTTCGAGGACGATGTCCGCGCCGCCACCGGCGAGCGCACCGTTCACTTCCTGCCGGTCGGCATCATGCCGCGCAATCTCGACATCATCGGCGTCGTGGATGCCGACATACCAGAAACGCGGCTGGTCGATCGCCGCCGCGGGCAGCGCCTGGCGATCGAGCGCGATGCGCAGCCGCCAGGTCTTGAGGTCGGCCGCGACCGGCGGCGCGACCGGCGGCTCGTCGCCGCGCAAGGTCGCCGGGGTTGCGGTGAGCGTGCGGAAGTCGAGGCCGGCATAGGTCTCGTAATCGGCAAAGCTGCGCGCGGTGCCGCAGCCGAACGGCCCGATTTCGCGCCGGCGCAGGAAACGCGACACCTTTTCCTGACTGGCCGCGTCACGCGCCCGCCCGGTGACCGACACACCGCGCTCGACGACATGATCGTCCCAGTGGCGGGTGCGCAGGCGCGGCGAATCCTGATGCCACAGCATATGGCGCGACGGATGGTACAGCGCATAACCTTGGGTGAAGGCGCGGATCGCGAGCATCAACTCCTCGCCATCGAAATAGAGGTCGGGGTCGTAGGGCACGTCGGCAACGAAGCGCCCGGGCGCGAAGATCATCCCCGCACCGACGAAGCGCGCGCGCATCGGCGCGGTGCGGGCCTCCCAGTCCTGCATCGGCCGCGCCCCGAACGAGACATTGCCGCCAGGGTGGAAATTGTTGAACTGCAGCCGCGTCGGCTGGTCGGTCGTGCCGTGCGGCACGTCGGGGTCATAGCTTGCCGGATAAGTCGACAGCAGCGGGCGATTGGTGCCGCAAAGCTCCGCCTGCGCGATCAGCAGCCGGTCCCAGTCCTGCACGAAGCGGTGATGCGAATCGAGCTGCAGGAACCAGTCCTCGCCATCATAGGCCTGCATGATCGCGGCGCGCGCCCAACACGCGCCGCGACTGTCCTGCCACGGCACGTTGATCAGCCGCAGCGGCGCGCCGGGATCGTCGGCCGGGCGTGGCTCGTCCGGGCCATGCTGCCAGCAGACCGTGATGCGCAGATCGCCGGGCCAGCGCGCGCGGGCGACGAGGTCGCGTAGCGTCGGGATCAGCTCGGGGTCGCGATAGGCGGCGATCGAGACGAAAATCGTCATGCCCCGTCACCATGGCTGAGCGCATCGGGTGCGATCTCTCCCGACAGCTTGTCGAGCCAGTAACCCCGGCGATCGGTCGGCCAGACCGTCCAGCGTGTCGGCCGGCGCGTCGAGCGCAGCGCGCGGCTGATGATGATCGGCCCGTCGGCGCTGGCTGCGTGGCGCAGTTCCGTGCCGCGCAGATCCTCGCGCAGCAGCTCGGTATCCTCTTCGTCGTGCAGCCCGACATACCAGAAGGGAGCAGCGTCGAACGCCGAGGGTGTGACCGCCGCGCGATCGATGACGATGCGCACCTGCCAGGCGCGCGGACTGGCGAGCAGATGGCTGAGCGGCTGGACCAGCATCGGCGCCGCGCTATCGCCCGCCTCCTCCCACGGCCGATGCCACACGCGATAACCGGCCTGACGCCAGGCCGCGATGCCGTCCGCGCGGCGCGCGAGGATCATCGGCGGCGCGCTGTCCGGCCAGGGCCTGACCGGCACGCGATCGTCGACAACGAGGAGCGCGAGCTCGCGCGCCTCCGCCGCGAGGGCGGCATGGGCCGCGGCGTCACCGGCAAAGCCGATCAGCGCGTCGACATTGAGGCCCGACACCGCCGCGCCGATCGCGCCGGGCGCAGCCTGCACCAGCGGCACCGCGACACCATAGGCGGCCTGCAATCGCGCTGCCCAGGAAGGCGCCTGCGCCATGGCGTTGCGCACCGTGAGGAACGCGATCCGCGCCGTATTCGCCCAGGGCGGCGGCTCGTGCGCCGGCGGCGGGAAGTGGCGCCGCCACGCGTCCGCGTCGCGGATCGTCTGGAGGCTCTGGAGCAAGGCGGCATTGCGGGCGAAATGCGGATTGCCGCGCATCGCGCTGACCGCCGCGCTGTGGCTGTGCGACCCGCTGTCGGGGTGGAACAGGTGCCAGGCACGCTGCTCCGGCTGCTCGGTCGCGCCGATCCGCCCGAGCAACGATGCCTTGTGCAGCCAGGCGTCGTCCTCCTGCCCCCAGCCCTTGAAGCCGGTCGGGATGCCGCCGTGGCGACGCAGGAAATCGCGGCGCACCAGCCACGTGCCGCCCGGCGCGCCGTTCCAAAGCGATTCGAGCACGCGGATCGGTCGGCAGGTGGCGGGGTCGCACTGGCCGGCCATGACCTGTGCCGACTGCGCCGCGTCGAGATAGGCGATACTCGCGAAGGGCGCGAGATAATCGAGATCGCGGGCGCGCAACTCCTGTCGCGCGCGCAGCACGAAATCGGGCGGGAAGATCAGATCGCCATCGCACCACAATAGTTCGGCAGACTGCGCCAGCGCGATGCCGGCATTGCGCGCCGCGGCCCGATCGAACACGCCGTGCATCGCCGTGAAGACATGGTCGGCATCCCAGCGTCGCGCCACGTCGAGCGCATGCGGCGCATCACCCAGTTCCGACAGGATGATCTGATCGACACCGGCGCAACGCCGCAGCCAACCGAGCATCGCATCGAGCAGGTGGAGCCTCCCGGCACCGCCGGTCGGGATGACGACCGAAACACCTTCGCTCATGGTCACGCCCCCACCATGATGACAGTGTCCGGCGCGCCCGCCCCCGGATCGATCGCGCCGTCGAGCTTGTCGAGCCAGCGGCCCTGACGATCGGCCGGCCACACCGTCCAGCGCGCCGGCGCGCGCGACGAAGTGAAGCGGCGTTCCAGGATGATCGGCCCCTCCCCCGCGCCCAGCACGGCGCGCATCTCGGCACGAGTGGCATCGTTGCGGGCGATCTCGACGCCTTCGGCATCGTGGAAACCGACATACCAGAATTGCGGATCGTCACGCGCCGCCGGCGAGAGGATATGCTGGTCGAGCGCGAGGCGCACCGTCCAGTGGCGGTCGATCGCGCCCCCGGGCACGCCGGCGCGCACCGCCGCCGGCGTGTCGCCCTGACGCGCCGCGGGTGTCGCGGTACGCATGGCGAAATCGATCCCGACATAGGCCTCATATTCGGCCACGGAACGCTGGTCGCCGCAACCGAACCTGCCCATCGGCCGCGCCATCAGGAAATGCTGGACCTTGGCCAGGCTGACCGCGTCGCGCTCGTGCCATGGCCGCTCGACCGCGCCGCCGGGTACATGGTCGTCCCAATGCTTGGTGCGCCCGTTGCGTGTATATTCGTGCCACGCGACGTGCGCACCCGGGTGGAACAGGTCGTAGCCGTGCGTGAAGGCGCGCACCGCGAGGCTGATCTCCTCGCCGATGAAATAGAGTTCGGGGTCATAGGGCACGTCGCTGACGAAGCTGCCCGGCGCGAACAGCATGTGCCCCGAGACGAAGCGCGCGCGCAGCGGCGCGCCATTCAACTCGGCCGGCGCGATGTCGCGGAACTGGAAGGTCGGAATGCCCTGCGGCGTGAAACGATCGAACCGCATCCGCGTCGGCGCGGGATCGTGCGACAGCGGCCCGGCGGGATCATAGGGCGGCAGATAGGCGGTCAGCACGGGCCGCGACGATCCGCTGCGCTCGGCCTGATCGAGCAGCACCGCATCCCACCCTTCCGCGAAGCGGTGATGCGAATCGAGCTGCAGGAACCAGTCTTCGCCGTCGTGCAGCTTCATCAGTTCCGACCGCGCCCAGCACGCACCCTTGCTCTCGCGCCACGGCACGTCGATCACGCGCATCCGCCCGCCGTCCAGCGCGGGTGGTGGCACCTCTCCCTCGCCATGCTGCCAGCACACCGCGAAGCGCAGCTCGCCCGGCCAGCGCGCCCGCGCCACGGCATGCTCGATCGTCGGGACCAGTTCGGGGTCGCGATAGGCCGCAATCGAGATGAAAATCGTCACGTGACTCAGCCTTTCCGCAGCCAATAGGGGGTGCCGCCATTCTGGTCGGTGGTGATTACATCGCTGTCATAGGCGACCCCGCTTAGCACCAGGCTCGCGCTGATCGTCTGCTGCATCGAGTAGCCGGGCGCGCCGATCTGCGGCGTCGAGCTGCTGCCCGAGCGCCAGAATTGTTTGAATGGCAAGGTGACGATCTGGCTGGCGCTGAGACCGCAACTCGCGCCGATATAGATGCCCGGGACATAGCCGCCGTCCGCCACCGCCTGAGCCCAGGTGCCGGCGTAATCGAGTACATTCTCCGCATTGGTGCCGGCGCGCACGCCTTCCAGGTCGAGAAAGACGTTGACCCCGTAAGGCAGGCCGATCGCGGTGCAGTTGAGCACGGCGTAATTGCCATAGTTCATGCCGAGCTGGCCGGTCGGATCCCAGGGCGATGACGGGACGTGCTGCACGATCATCAGCGCGAGTCCCGCGTTGAGGATGATCTCCGCTTCGTCGCGGGTGATATTGCCCGACGGATTCGTCGGATCGGTCACCGAGGTCCGCGGCACATAGCGCACGGCGAAAGCAAAGCCCGCGTCGCGGAACGCCTTGGCCGTCGTCGTGGTGAGCGGCGTGTTGCAGTCGAAACCCTTGCTGCCCGATGGCGACTTCTCGACCTTCCCGGCGAGATTGGTGCTCGACGAACTGGGCGTCGGTGTCGGGGCGGGCGTCGGCGACGGGGTCGGCGCGGGCGTGGGAGCCGGCGTCGGGGAAGGCGGCGTCGGCGTCGGCGAGGGCCATGGCGTCGGCTCCGGCGTGGGCGTTGGCAGCGGCGTGGGCACGGGAGTCGGCGCGGGCGTCGGCAATGGCGTGGGCTCGGGCGGCTGGTGCCGGCGCCACCACAGGAACAGCCGGAACGCCCAGGTCAGCGCCGGCCAGATCCAGTTCGTCCACAGCGCGCAGATCCGCTCCCACAAGCTCGGGTCGTCCGGCTCGCACGGGGTCGGTGTCGGCGTGGGCACGGGCGGTGTCGGCTCCGGCGTCGGCGGAGGCGTCGGGGCAGGCGTAGGCGTAGGCGGCGGTGTCGGACAGGGTGGTGTCGGGCAGGGCGTCGGCTCTGGCGGGGTCGGCTGCGGCGGGGTCGGGCTCGGCGCCGGTGTCGGAACGGGTTCGCGAGTGAGGAAATCGACCAGCGCGGCGCTCGCCCCGGCCTGGCGCAGACCATGGCAACCGCACTGTGCGTCGCACCAGTCGTGATAGAGCGTTTCGAACCGCGCCATCTCCACCGGTTCGAGGAACAGGCAGTCGAGGATGATGTGCGCAGGCGTGTTGGCGCGCACGACGCTCTCCGCCTCGCGCCGCCAGGTCAGGTCGCGCCACTGCGCGCGCGTCGCCGAAATCACCGCGGTAATGCGGAAATCGTAGCGCGCGGCTTCCTCCCGCGTGGCGTTCGCCGGCAAGGCGTCGCGCAGCATCACCCATTCGACGACATGCAGCCGCGCGTGATCGCGCGCCTGCCGGCGCCGCGTCTCGCGCAGCAATTGCCGGATCGCGGCGATCGCCTGCTCCTCGTCGTCATGTTCGCCGAGCCACCACCATTGCCCGTCGCGATCGACGCACACGATGTAGATTGACACCGGCCCGACCAGCGTGCCGATACGCTGCCCGGAAGGGTCGGCCAGCGCCGCGGCGACCGCGTCGGGCACGTAGCGACCGACCGTCGGCGATGGCCCGGGCGGCACGCTGCCGGCGCTCTCGCGATATGCCGCCACCGGCCGGAACAGCTCGCGGATCGAGCCGTCCATGTCGCCGGGCAAGGGCCGGCCGAACGGCGGCGCGCTGGGGTCGTTGTCGGCGCTCCAGATCCGCCCGCTCTGGCGCGGGCTGCGGTTGGCGTCGGAGCCGTCGCCGTCGAGCAGGCCGAGCTGCAACCGGCTCAGCGCCTCGACGCCGGCGGTGCCGCGACCCGAGCGCAGGCGGCGAAAGTCGGTACCGCGCCCGCGATTGCGGGTGAGCGGTGCGACCCGGCGCAGCATCGCCTGCTTGGTGCGGATCAGCGCCGCCTCGGCCGCTTCGCTGTCGCCGGGCGCCGCTGTCGCGTCATGGCCATTGGTAATGTGCTCGGCATAGAGCGAGAGCAGCAGGTCGAGCACGGCGTTGCGCCGCTGGTCGACGGGATCGCTTTCGGCGCTGATCGCCGCCAGGCCCTTGCGGTAACCGGGCCTGAGCAGTTTCTGCGCGATCGCGTCGGGCACGATCTTCTTGATCGACTGCGTGGCGTAGGTCGCGTCACCCCCGGCGCTGACCGAGAACAAGGTGCGCAGAAAGGCGATCTGGCTGAAATAATCCGCCAGCATCTGGTCGAAGGGCATGAGGTAGCCCTTGAGCTGCTTCGCCTGCGCCACGCGCTCAGGCACCGCGCCGGGCGGCAGCCCCGCCGGCCCGACGCCATAGACACGCGGGAACTGGTTCTGGATCGAGCTGTAGCTGGCCAGGTCGCGATGCGTGACCTGCGGCGCGCCATATTGCTCTTCATATTCCTCGCGCAGCGCAAAGGTGCGGCGCTGTTCCTTCCAATATTGCCCGAGCAGCCGCCGCACCCGCGACGGATTGGGCTGCACCACCGCATTGTTGCGATAGAGCCGGATCGTGAACTGGTGGTCGAGCGTGGTGCCCTGCAGCCACCAGATGCCGTCTTTCGGCCGCTTCATCACGGCCTTCGGGCCATAGGCGTGCGGCTCGCCCTGCACCGTGACCGAGGCGCTGTCGATGGCGAGCACGCCAGGCGAGGCGGACAGCGCCTGGAGCAGATCGGTGACTCTGATTTCGTCCTTTAGCGTGTCGAGCTGATCGTCGGCGATGAAGCCGCGCGTCATCATCGGCCCGGTAAACATCGCCGCCGTCGCGGCCAGCGCGACGCGCTGCTCGCCGAGCGAGCACCGCGCCGGCTCGGGCGCGAGGAACAGGCCGAGCGCGAACAGGGCGCGGGCCAGCGTCTCCGAAGGATCGGCGCCGTCGGCGATCTGGATATCGGCCATCACGCGCGTGTCGACCATGCGCAGCACGCGCGTCGAACCGATATCCTCGCACAGCGCACGGTGGCCGCGATAACATTCGATTACCTCCTCGATCAGCGCGTCGTCGGCGCGGCACCCGCCCGCGGCCTCTTCGTCGGCAAGCGCGAGGATCGTGACATCGTACAGCCCGCGCACCATTCCCGCCGCGCGCGGGCGGATCGGCGTGAACCACACATTGGCCACCCCCGGCACGCGATCCAGCACGACGCGGCGCAGGTCGTCGGCGGTCACCGGATTGCACGGCAGGATCGCCCAGGCCGGCATCATGCCGTGGCGGCGCAGCACGAGATGCTCGGCGGCCGGATCCGCGAGCAGGTCGGCGACAGGCAGGTCGGCGCGATAGGGCAGCTCGGTCAGCGCGTAGCAGAACTGCTCGAGGATGGTGACGCCCGGGTCCGAATAGTTGAAGTCGGTCCACACGTCGCCGCTCATGCCGTAGGCCAGCGCGACCGCCTGCTCGCGCAGCGCGGCATAGTCGGCGCCCGGCACCGGCGACGGCGCGCGGTCGATCGTGCCCTGCGGCGTGCCGGGGTCGCTGCTCATGTCGACGCCGGCGTCAGGGGCGGCGGATAGGGCTGATAGGGCGAGCTGCGCGGCGCCGGTGGCGCGGCCGACACCTCATGCTCGTCCGCCTTCACCGAGGTGAGATAATACCAGCCCAGCCCCACCGCCTCGGTCTTCGGCTCGACCTTGAGGCTGACGATGCCCAGGACATAGTCGCGGCTGCGAACGAATTCGGCGATTGCGCGGCGGGTATAATAATCGGCGGGGCGCAATCCGATCGACGCATCGGGCCATGGCGACAGCCACAGGGTCAGCTCCTCGGCGAGCTTGATGCACCAGTAGTCGGCGGTGTCGTCATCGCTGAAATCGCATGTGATCTCGACCTTCAGCCGCAGATAGGGCGGGTTGGTGACGCACAGCTCGACGAACGGCCCGACGCTCTGCTCGATCACCCGGCCGACATCGGACAGCGTCGTCAGGTCGGCCAGCGGCGCGGTCGTGTCGGCCACATTGGGCGTCTTCGGGCCCGGCACCGCGACGACCCATACCTTGCCGGCAGCATCGGTCGCACCGGTAAAGCCGTCGACCGCCGGGACGACCTTGGCCTGCCACAGCGAGGGCTCGTTCTCCAGCACCAGCCGGGCATAATCCCATTGGGTGATGCCATAGCCCTTGTGGCGCAACCGTTCCGCCATCCACATCTGGAAGGCCGGCCCGCTCGCCGGCGGCCGCCCGCCGAACGACTGCATCGGCTGATAGATCGATCCGATATTGGTCAGCTGGGTCACCGCCTTGCTGATCGTCTTGGCGGGACGCGGCACGCCCAGCGTCGAGGCCCCGCCAGGGCCGACCCACGACGCGCTGAGCGCATTGGCGATGACCGCGGTGACCAGCGGCGCATTGCTCGTCCGCTCCAACGCACGCACCCGCAGCCTTATCGGCTTGCCGGCCGGCGCCGGACGCAGCTGCAGCGTGATGATGCCGCTGTTGGACAGGTTGTTGGTGCCGTCGGCGATCATCATGATCGGTTGCCAGCCGGTCTCGGTGAACTGCGACCAGTCGGTCCTGGGCGGGTTGCTCCACCAGCCATTGGGCCCGGCGGTGAGCATGAACAGCAAGGCGATCTGCGGCGCCGGGCAGGACAGCTGGATGTACAGCGCGTCGTTGTCGTCGACCTTGGGCAACAAGGTCGTCAGCCCGGTGGCGACGGGCGCGCTCGCCTTGTTGAACGGCTCGATGTGCCGGAATACCAGCCCCAGGTCGGGCACCGCCGCCGGTGGGGCCGGCGGCGGCGTCGCGGCCGGCGCGACCAGCGCATTGGGCCTGGCGAGGTCGTCGGTCGGGGTGGTCGCCGGAGGCTGCGTCAGATGGCGTACGCTGGCGGTGTAGTTGATCCCCAGCCCCGCCGCCATCGGCTGCCACGGCGGATTGGGAATGGCGGGGGGCAGCATCGCGGCGAGTGCGAACTGCACCGCCGCCGCCATATTGGGGCGCCCCAGCGCAACCGGTTGGCTCGCGGCCGCGGCATAAGCGGAGGCGATCGACGCTGCTGCATCAAGCGTGTTGTGCGCCTGTTTGAGCGCTACCGTCGCGCCGGCGCCGAACGCCGTTTCGTGCGCGTCGAGCCAGGCGACCAGGTTGGCGAGCACCGCTGCCGGCTGGCCCGGGGTCGCGCCGCGCGTGGTGATGCGCTGCCACAACGACCCGCCATGCTGCGTGACATCGGCCATCGCGGCGTTGAGATCGGCGCGCCACTGGTCCTGCGTGGCGGCGCTCTCGCCGCTGCTGGCGATCGCCTGATTGACCGACACCAGCGCCTCGCCGGTCATCGCCGACAGCGCGGTGTCGACCGCCGGGCCGATCGTCGCGAGATAGGTCTTTTCCGGCGCCTCGCTGTTGGTGCGCGACAGCCGGCCCAGCTCGCCCACCGCCTGCTTGCCATTGGCGCCGCCATTGGGCAGCCCCGCGACATTGGCCTGTCCCAGCGCGGTCGAGGCCGCCATCAGGTTGCTGGTGTAGAGCACGTTGCCGAACGCATAAGGCGGGTCGCTCAGCTCCAGCCGCAATGCGCTGGTCGCCGGATTGTAATAAGGCGGCACGTCCCCGACCGGCACGATCGGCACTTCGAGCAATGCGTCGGGCGTGAGCGGCGCGGCCGGGTCGGGCTCGGGCGGCAGCGGGCGCGGCGTCGCGGACGGCGGCGGTATCGGCGCGGGGCGCGGCGGCGGTGACGCCAGCATCGCCGATTCAGGCACCAGGAACGGCTGAGTGGCGAACAGCGGTTGCGACGCGGCGGTCGTGTCGACCTGCCACGGGCCGGGGTTCACCACGCTGAAGCGGGCACGAAAGCTGCGATTGTCGAACAGCGCGCCGCCCGCGACGTCGCCGTCGGCATTGAGGATATAATCCTGGTAATAGCCTTTGAAGCCGGTGCTGGTGATCGGCAGCCCGGCCCATCTGATCGCCACCGACAACGTGTCGACCGGTTTGACGAACAGTTCGGGTGCGCTGATGTCGAGTCCTGCCCCGACCACCGGAGGCAGGCCGAACGCCGCGAAATTCTGGCTGCCGTCGAACGAGCCCGATGGCGTTGCGAACTTCACGCCGGTCAGCCCGTCGACCGCGACCTCGATCGTCACCGCGCCGATGCCCAGGCTCTGCAGCGCGGCACCGCGCTGCACCTCGATCAGCGTCTTCGCATCATCGCGGCCGGCCACACCTGGATCGAGGCTGCCGATCACGGTCGGGCTGGCCGGCGGCTTGGCGAAACTGCCCGGGGCCAGCAGCCCGGGCGGCGGATCCCCCGCCAATTTGGTGTTGATATCGACCAGCGGCGGGGCATCGGCCGGCAGGATGAAGCGGATGATCAGCCGATTGTCGTCGCCCGGATGGCGCGCGAGTTGCGCGCTCACCGTCATTCCCTCGACCTTTATCCAGCCGCCGGCCGTCGTATAATGCAGGACGAACGTCTGCTCGATCAGTTGCGCGACCAGCGTCGCCTTGTTCAACAGCGCGGTATCCTCGCCGGCCAGATGGCCCGGGCCGGCCGGCGCTTCGCCGGGCGCCGGCTGCATGGTGATGACCAGGCCGATATCGACCTGGCGACTGCCCCCCGTCAGCATCAGCACCGGCGACGAGATGGTAAAGCCCAGGCTGGCCTTTTGCAGCGGGATCGAACTGTGTTCGATATGGCCGTTGCCGAACATCGCGAACGGCTCGATCGCGTCGGGCGTCGCCGGGTCGAGCGCGACTTCGCCGGTCAGGATGGTCGGCGGCGCCTTGATCACCGCGCCCGCCGCGTCGGTGACCGATTGGCGCGTCAGGACGCGGTGCACGCTGAGGTTGATGACTTTCGCCGGCGTCACCTCGAGCGTGTTCTGCGCGGCATATTGGATCGCGAGCCCCGCGTCGTCGACGCCCGCGGAGAAATAGGCGCCGCGCGGCACCGATGCCTGGTCGGCGGGCTGGGCCGAGGTGAAGGTCAGATAGAGTTCGTCGGGCACGGCGTCGACGGCGTGCTGCTGCAGCACCTCGTTATAATAATAATCGACCAGCCGGCGCGGGAAGCCGTTGATCTCCGCGCGCGCCTCGCTGAACAGCTTCGCGAAGGTGTTCCACAGCGCCGCCTGCGGCGCATGGCCTTGCTGATGGAGCGAGGCGTGCAGCATGACGAGCGCCTCGTCATGACCGGCGCGGAGCGCGCCGATCAGCGTGATCGCGAGATCGTCGAGTATCTCGAACAGATGCTCGTTCCACCGCACGTCGCCGGCCGCGCCGCGCCGCGCCAGTGCACGGTCCAGTCCGTCGTCGCCGAGATGGCTGTGCAGGCGGCGCAGCGGGTCCGTCATCGCGTCGCTGCGGCCCAGCACGGCGGGATGACGCAAATAGCCTTCCGCGTCGTCGGGGTCGCCGGGCTCGCGGTCGTAGATCGCCATCAGGCGCGCCAGCACGGTGATGACGCCGCCCAGCAGGCTGTGATCGCGCTGCGCCCGGGCGAGCTGGCGCTTGAGGTCGCGCTCGATCCCCGAAAGATCGAGCGCGGCATGGGTGGCGAGAACGACCGACGGGTCGCTGGCGAAGAACGGCGCCCAGTCGCCCACCGCCTCGTCGTGCAGGTCGTAGAAATTGACCAGCGCGCCATAACGCGCAGCGAAGGCAATGATCTGCGCCAGCGAGCGGCCATCGACGAGCAACCGTTCCGGTGCGGGCGCGCCGATGGCGCGATCGGCCTGGCTCGTCGCATCGTTGAGAATGCGCGAGGTGGCCTGGTCGAGCAGGGACTGGTGGCGCGTCACCCCGGTGCCGGAGGCAATGTCGCCTCGACCTGGTAATAGGGAAAGACGATGTTGCTGCGCGTATTGGTCTGGCGCACGGTATAATCGATCGAGATCGCCACCCAGCCGTCGAGCAGGCTCTCGCTGACGGTGACGTTGTCGACCGAGACGCGCGGCTCCCATTCGATGATCGCGCGCGTCACCATCGTTGCGATCTCGTTGGCGGTGGTGGTGGTCAGCGTGGAGAACACCTTGGAGATCAGGTCGACGCCATAGGTCGCCAGCATCACGCGCTCGCCCAGGCTGGTCGACAGCAGGATGTTCAGGCTTTCATGGATGTCGACGTCGCCGGCGACCGTCACGACGGTGCGGTGGAACGGATCGAAGGTCGGCGGAAAGCTCCAGCCGCGCCCGAGGAAGGCCGGCCGCACGGGCGGATAAGTTTCGCCCGCCGGCGGCGGACGCAGCTGGCGCGGCGGCTGGCTCATGGGTTGAGCGCCACGGTGGCGCCCTTGATCTGGATCGGTCCGTCGCAATTGACCTGGGTGGAGGTGCTCGCCTTGGTCGACAGCGACGTGCCAGCCTTGATGTCGAAACTGGTCCCCGCCGACATGCTGATCGATCCGCTCGCGCTGATCGTAATGTCCTTCGGGCTGTCGATCTTGATCCCGCTCTCGCTCATCGTGATCGTATTGCCGGTGACGTCGGTGACCACGATGTTCTTGTTCTTGTCGTCGATCTTGATGCTCTGGCTGGCGGGCGTGGTGACCAGGATCGAGGGATCGCTCTCGGTGAAGTTGATCCGCATCTTCGCCTTGGTGGTGAAGCTCTTGATGTCGTTCGGTGCGCCCGGGCCGCCGGTGACCGGAGGATAAGGCGGCGGATTCGCCTTGGAATAGAGGCTGCCGAGCACCACCGGATAGCGCGGGTCGCCGCTGAGGAACGCCACCACGACCTCGTCGCCGATCTCGGGGTAGAAATTGGAGCCGATGCCGTTCGAGGCGTAGAACGACCCGAAGCGCGCCCACACCCCGTCGGTCGCCTGGAGCAATGGCAGCGTGACCAGCACGCGATATTCGCCGTCGGGATCGCTGTCGATCTGCTTGACCGTCCCGACCATGATGTTGTTGGCTGGCGGGAGCTGACCCGAGGCGCCCGGCGCGGTGATCTGTGCCGCGCTGGCGGCAAACCAGCCGGGCGCGAGGCCGAGCTCGCACGTGGTCCTCCACCAGCCACCTTCGAGATGATGGTGCACCCCCGACACCCAGGCATCGCCATTGAAACGCGCGCCGAGCCCCGCCAGCGTCACCATGCAACCGGGCACGGCCAGCGCGCTGCCTGGGAAGCGCACCTCGCCGCGCAGCTTGGCCAGCAGGCTCTTGAGCAGTTCGGCCGAGGACCAGTCGGTCAGCTCACTGTCGAGCAACGCGCCCGAGCTTTGCTGGTTATAGCTGGTCACGCCGAACACGCCTGCCAATGTGCTCGACGAGAGATTGCCCGGCGTGCTGACGCTGGAACTCGGCGTCGAGGACTGGAGCAGCTTCTGCGTCGCCGGGTCCCAGGCGAAGCTCTTGATCGCGCCGGCGCTGAGCTGGGTCGCGGCGTCGATCTCGCCCTTGAAGTCGAGAATGTCGTGCCCCCAGGTCAGCGTGAGCACCGCGCTGCCGCTGGTATTGGGGGCGGCGACGGTGACGGTGGCGTCGGCGACCGTCACCACCATGCCGCTGGCCTCGGCGCGCATCACCATCAGGTCCCAGTCGGTGGCGTAATATTGCACGATCGCCTCGTGCTGCACGCTGGTCGAACTGACCTTGGCGGTCAGGCCGGAGACATTGCCGATCAGCTTCTGGCACAGCGCGCTGTCGGTGATGTTCTGGAACACCGCATTGCTACGCGCCAGCGTCATTGCCATCGCCTTGTCGGTCGCCTCGACCACCAGCAGCGACGGGCTGTTGACGTTGGCCTCGAGCCCGTGGCGCTGGATCACGCCGGAGAAGATCTGCGTCTGGGTCGAACCGTAACCGAGCGCGATGGTCAGCGCCGCGCCCGGGATCAGCGCGGCGGTCTCGCTGATCGGGAAGGTCTCGTCGGCGGCGCTGCCATCGGTGATCACCAGCCGGGCGCGCGGCAGCCGGTTGACGCCGGTCCACACATCGATCGACACCACCTGGATGGCGCTGTCGAGCGGCGAACCGTTGGCACTGATCGCCCAGGTCGGGGGAACATTGGCAAGCTGGGTGGGGGAAGGTGCCGCCATCAGACGCTCGACCCGCTGAGCGGCGGGAACAGCAATTGCGTACCCGGCGGCACACCGCGAAAATTGGACAGCCCATTGAACGCCGCGACCTTGGCGTAATAGCGGCTGTCGCCATAGATGCGGTGGCACAGCAAAGGCAGCGTATCGCCGGCCTGCACCGTGACGAGATGCGTCACATCGGGCGATTGCTTGTAGGCGCCCTTGGCCAGCTGCGCCTCGCTGGCATAGGATTTGAACGTCACCGCCATCTTGGCGCGTATCGGCGTGCCGTCGGGCATGAACAGCGTGTAGTTGGTGCTCATGCTGGTCAGCACGCACTGGAACTGCAGCTGCGCCCAGGCGAGGATCAGGTAATTGGGGCTGTGGATCGCGCCGTTGAGCGTCGCGGTCAGCGTGGTGAACTGCTTGATCCCGTCGGCGACGCCGTTGGTATAGCTCTTCTGGTTGCCGGGCGGCGGGATGACCCCGGTGGCGTCGAAGATCAGCTCGAACGAGACGTCCTCGTCGGCGATGCGGTTGAACTCGGGGCTCGGCCCGGGGCTGCCCTGGGCCTGGCGGTCGTTATAGCGGATCGACGTTTTGCGACTGTAGCTGGCCGGGTTGATCCACACCGCGAACGGGTTGTTCGCGCCCGCCACCTTGGTCGTGAAACCCGTGTCCGAATAGGCCGTGATCGTCATCTTGGTCGGGGCTGGCACCGGCATCTCAGCGCTCCTCCCGCTGGCGCAGGTTGCGCATCACCTGACTGACACAGGCGCTGACGATCTGCTCGATATGCGCCGGGGTCAGCGCGTCGCCGCTCTCCGGCTCACCGCCCGGGCCGGGCCCCGCGCCATGGTCCGGCGCCGCCCCGGCAGGGGCGGCACCGCCGACCGCGATATGGACTCCGATCTCGCTGATTTCCAAAGGCATTCGCTTCGCGCCCCCCGCACCGCGATCAGACGCGCGCCGGACGGCGCATGCCATCCGGACGTCGCCGCCAAGCCCGCTTGCCGTGGCTCCCCATCCCCTGCCCCGCGCCGTTCATACGGTCACCGCCGACGTCGACGGCGGCGTCGGCGGCGTCACCTTGCGCGTGACGCTGCCGTAGGAGATTTCCATCGTCTCGATCAGAACCTCGTTGCTCTTGGCGTTGAAGCCGCTGGCCTCCCATTTGACCGGCCAGGCATTGTCGAGCGTCCAGGTGATCAGCGCCTGCCCCTTGGGCGAGATCAGGATGACGTTGATGATCTGCGTGACGATCGGCGTCGACAATGACGAGCCGACCGTCTGGTTGGCCCAGTCGGCGAACAGCGAGGACATTGTCATGTAACCACGCTTGAGCACGAGGTTGCCATGCTTGGTCACCCCGGGCAGCTGGTGGACATAGGCGTTGAGGCCGCCCTCGGTCACTTCTTCGACCGTGACGTGCGGGTCGATCCCCGACACTTCCTGAAAGGCGGCATCGCTCTTGGGCTGCTGCGTGCCGCCGGTGCCGGGCACGATCGACACGCAAAAGGCAAAGGCCGGCGGCGGATAATAAGGCGTGGCGGCCGGCGTCGGTGTCGCGGCGGGCGTAGGAGGGGGCATTGTTCAATGGGTCCGCGATGACGAGCAAAAGCACAGGGCAATGGGGGGCGCGACAACGCGCCGCGCCCCCGCCGGGAGATTCACTTGATCGATACCGCCATGGTCTCATAGGCGATCTCGATGCTCTCGACCGCGACCTCGTTGCCGTCCGACTTCAGGTCGGTGCCGGTCAATTTGGTCGGGAAGGCGTTGTTGAGCGTCCAGATCATGCGCGGCGCACCGAGCTCGTCCTGAAGGTTCACCACCACGGTCGAGCGCGCGATGGTGTTCATCGCGATCGAGCTGAACCAGGTCCACAGATTCTGGTCGGTGACGAAGATGCCCTTCTTCATCGTCACATTGCCGTATTTCTTCAGGCCCGGCATCTTGATCGGCGCGAAGATCGCGCTGTTGCCGGCGCGATATTCGATCACCTGGGCCTCGGCCTCCAGCCCGGTGACCTCCTGGAACACCGGCGTGCCGGGAATGCCGGTCACCGAGAAGAAGAATTTAGGAAGCGGCCAGGTCGTATTTTCGGCGGACATCGATGTCTCCTGTCAATGCGAGTGTCTGAAAAGGTCAGCTGTTTCAGCTGCCCATGGTCTGGGTGAAGGTCAGCTCGATGAATTCAGCCGGGTGGATCATCTGCAGGGTGACCGCGACGACCATGTAGCCGTTGAGCACATCCTGCGCGGTCATCGTCGCGCCGAGCCCGCAATTCACCGTGAAGGCATCGCTCGACTTGGCGCCCATCAGGCCACCCTGCTGCCACAGGCCGGTCAGGAAAGCCGAGATCGACGAGGTGACGTTGGTCCAGGTGATCGCGTCATTGGCCGCGAAGACATAGGATTGCAGCGCCAGCTTGATCGTCTGCTCGACATAGATGAGCGTGCGGCGGACCTGGATGTAGCGATAATCCTGGCTGTTGCCGTCGAGCGTGCGTGCGCCCCACACGACATTGCCGCGACCGGGCTGGGCGCGGATGATGTCGATCGCCTGGCCGTTGGTCGGCACGTTGAAGCCGCCCTGCTCCGCGTCGCTCATATTGTAGAGCGGCGAGACCACGCTCGCGAGCGCGATGTTGGCCGGCGCATTCCACACGCCGGTCTGCACGTCGCTCTTGTTCCACACCCCGGCGATCGCCCCGCTCGGCGGCGCGACGTTCATCGTGTTGGCGATCAGTTGCTCGATCTGCGCGAAGATCGGCAGCGTGTTGAGCAGCAGGTTGTCGACCGACAGTGCACCGGCGCTGGTCGCGACGGACACCGTGCCGGGGTCGCCCGATACGGTGGGCGTGTTGGCACCGCCCGACACCGGGAAGGCGGCGGCGATCGCCTGCTGCACCGAGACGAGTTGCTTGCCCGAATAGAGCATCCCCGCCTGGGTCGTCAGGATGTTGTTGACCAGCGAATTGTCGCTGCTCAGCAAGTTGGTGAACAGGATATCGCTGCTCGACACGATCGAGGTGTTGAGCGCGGGCCCATAGGCCGCGCCGTAACTGGCATTGGCGATATAGGGCGCGAGTTCGGTCGACAGCGTGTCCTGCGCGGCCTCCATCTTCTGGATGGTATCGGCGCCCATGCAGCCCGGCAGGTCGAGGATCGCGACGCGGTCCTGCAACGTCGCCGCCTGCCCCAGCATGGCGCCGATCAGCGTGCCGTAATCGGCATAGGGGTCCCCGGCGAGTGCGTTGTACAGCTGGCACGCCTCGGGGATGACGATCATCGTCGGGCCCTTGGCATAGGCCGCGGCGGCG
Organism: Pseudomonadota bacterium; assembly: GCA_040390605.1. Taxonomy (GTDB): domain Bacteria; phylum Pseudomonadota; class Alphaproteobacteria; order Sphingomonadales; family Sphingomonadaceae; genus Sphingomonas. The sequence goes on along the minus strand of JAZJXZ010000040.1, from coordinate 87,713 downwards.
AGGCCGACGAGCAGCCCACCCGCCTCGGGATCATTGTCGGGATCGCCCAGCGCGATCTTGTTGGTCGGCGCGCCCAGCGCAGCCGCATCGGTCGCGGTAAGCGGGTTCTCGCCGGTCCAGTAGCTGCCGGCCGAGACGATGTAGCAGTCGCCGCCGCCATTGGCGTAGAACAGCCGCAGCTGCCAATAGAGGTTGAATTGCGCACCGGCCGTGACGGGCGCGAGCATGAACGGGCTCAGCGTGGGCGTCGGGCCGCTCGATGGCGCGGTGCTGCCGCTGGCGGTGGTGACGTTGGCCCAGAAGCTGGGGGTCACCGTCACCGCCTTGGTACCCGAGCCGCTGGTCGGCGCCGGCGGTGGCGGCGAGACGGTGAAGGCCTGGACCGCCGCGCCACCGAAATAATTGGCATATTCGCTCATCGACGAGATCTGGACCGGCTGGTTGTAGAGCGATTGACCGGTCGTCGGGTCGCTGGCGAACTGCGTGTAGCCGATGAAGATCGGAACGCCGGTCGGCACGCCGACGATCGAGGTGCCGAAGGCGTCGATCTCGGTGATGTAGACGTTCGGTGTGCTTCGATTGAGATATTTGCTCGTCGCGGTCGCCATGGCGTTGTCCTTCTCTGCTCGGCTTTTCAGGAGTTGATGGGTCGGGTCGGTGATCGGCGGTGTTCTTCTTCCTCAGACGTAGACGTAGATTTCGGACGCCCCGGCGAGCAGGTCGCCCGAGGCGGCGGGCCAGACGGGCGACGCCGGTGCGGTCGGCAGCGGGTTGACGGTGATGCCGTCCCGGCCGCCATTTGGGGCCTGGCGCTGCCCGCTCAGGTTGAAGCGAAAGGGCGAGAGGCGTTGCAGCGGCAGCGCGGTACCTGCGGCGAACACCACCGCCTGCTCGCCATTGGGCAGCGTCTCGGACGAGCGGGTGAAGTCGGCGTTCGGCCCGGTGATGGTGAGGTCGGGCGCCAGCACGCCGCGGGTCGACGGCGAAACGATGTAATAGCGCCAGAAGGTGTCGCGTGGCGCGAACGACAGGGTCAGCCTGACCGGGCTGATCATGCCGGCCGGCAGCACCACCGGAAAGGCGGCGGGCATCCCCACGCCCCTGGCCGGCTGGGCCAGCAGCAGATCGATCAGGCCGAACCCGCCGGCCTCGCCGGGCGTATAGACATAGCCGGCCGGCGCCCCCCGGGGCGCGGCCAACGGCTTTCCCGCCGCACTGGCGAAGGCGACGGTGTAATAGCCCGTGGGAAACGGTGTGAGGTTGAACGTCACCCCCGCCCCGCCCTGCGCCGTGGCGCTGGTAATGGTCGCGCCGGACAGGTCGCGCAGGCTAACGGTCGATCCCGCCGGCGCGCCCACCGCCAACGACGCGCCGGTCAGCGGGAAGAAGGCCGCGGCCCCGGTCGGCTTGCCGTCGCCGAACGCCAGCGTCTGGTTCGCCGTGGCGGTGGCAAGGTTCGAGACGTGGAGATTCTGGTCGAGCGTGTTGGTGGTGATCGGCAGGTTGGTGATGCCGACGAAGTTCGGATTGGTCGAGACGAGCTGGAAGCTCAGCCAGGTCCAGCGGCGGCCGGTGTCCGCCTTGAGCCAGGCGACCAGCGCATCGACCTTGCCGGCCTCGACCAGCACCGCGAAGCCTGCCCCCAGATCCTTGAACAGCAGGCCGAGCGAGGCCATCAGCCTCGCGCAGGCGGAGGTCGGCACGACCGTGAAATCGGGGCACACGCCGCCGCGATCGTTATAATAGCCATGGGTGAAGTCGACGGTGAACAGCGGCAGATAGCCGCCGCTGACGCTGCGCTTGGCCGGGGCGCCCGCGCGCGCCATCAGGAGGCCGGCCGCAGGCCGGGGGAGCTGACCGCATAGGCGCGGCCGAGCATCGCCGGCGCGTTGAACGACAACATCCGCATCTTGTAGAAAGCGCTCGGGAAATAGCGCGTGCCGAGCATGCCCATGACGTAGTTGACGTCGACCGGCGTGAGATTCTCGAACTCCAGCGTCAGCTTGTCGATCTCGGGATCGAGCGCCGGCGCGTTGTCGCGGTTGAACCACGGGGTCTGCTGGAAATAGCCGATCAGGCGCGACAGCGCGGCGAGGCCGTCGCTGTAATTCTTCTCCATGAAGTTGGCCATGAACATCACATGGACATCAAGATAGAGCGGCGGGCCGACCACCGCGAAGCTGTCGCCGGGGGCGGAAGGCGGCTTGGCCGACATGGTCGTCTGCCATGTGCTGATCGAGCTCTCGCGCGTGATGTTGTAGACGCACATCACGATCTTGTCGCGCGCGGCCGGGTTCAACGCCCCGGCATGGTCCACCAGACTGGTCAACGAAATCCATGAATCCCCCCGCCGATCCAGATTTTCCAAATATCCGTTCGCAAGGTCGCAAATTGTTTCGAGCGAGTTACGAAGGATATCGGTCGTCATGTCACCTCATCGGCTTACGTATTTCACCCTGATCAAGACGAGTTTAGCCAACGCGCCAAGCTATGCGCTTGGCACGGTTATTCACTCTCGTGAATCGAGCAGTATTTATTGCGGTAGAACGCGAACCCTAACGCGAATCCCAAATCGAGACTCGGCATTACTCTCGAATGATATGACTCGCCTTGGACGAGTCAAGGAAGATTGGCTCCGATTCGGTGCGAGTTGAATCACTTAGCTGGCGTTAACCATTCTAGCCGAGGAAATTGCTCAGTATGTCGGGGTGAAATGTCCAGCCGGCAAAACCACAAATTCCCATGAACACACCGAACGCGCCGAACAGCCAGGCCGCGATCAGCAACCCCGAACTTTCCGCCAGCGCGGCGACCGCGGCCATCGAAATGGCGGTGGCGACGAGCGCGTCGCTGGCGTCGAACTGGTCGTCGTGGAGATTGAGCGCGTCGTAGCGATCGGACAGCGCTTTCGCTTCGCTCGCCAGGCGCGGCGCCTCGGCCTTGTACTTGGCGATCTCCGCGGTCAGCCGTGCCTGCGCGGCGAGCGCGGCCTTGTTGCCCGGCGACCCTTCCGCGATCACGTTGATCTCGTCGAGCGAGGTTTCGGCGATATGGGTCTTGGTCCTGGTCGCCTGATATTGCGCCCAGCGATCGACCGAGTCGGCCTTGGCCAGCGCCATGTTCTGGACGAGGTTGCCGTCCTTGATGTTGCACAGGCCGGTGAACACCGACAGCGCTACGACGGTGATGGCAATCCTGCGGTTGAGGCTCTTGTCCTTGGCCTCGGCGCTGACTTCGAGTTCCATGGCTCCCTCCTAAAGCGCGACGAAGCGCGCACCAGTGAACAATACGTCATGTTTCGTGCGTGACGAACCGGCGATCGGGCTGGTAGGGCGCGGCTGCGTGCGGTGATTCCGGGCGCGTATCGAATCGGGAGCCGCACCATCAGCCAGATCGCCGCCTTGCCGTATCGTGCCGAAAGCGCCGCGATCGATGCACCGGTGCGCGTGTTGCTGATCACCAGCCGCGAGAACAAGCGCTGGGTGATTCCCAAGGGCAATCTGATGGCCGGCACGGCGCCGCACAACGCCGCCGCGCGCGAGGCCGAGGAAGAGGCGGGGGTGCGCGGTCTGGTGTGCCCGACGCCGCTCGGCTCGTACCGCTATCGCAAGAAGCGCGGCAATGGCGCCTCGCTGATGATCGATGTCGACGTCTTTCCGCTGGCCGTCTCGCAGGAGCTGGACAGCTGGAAGGAACAGGGCCAGCGCGAGCGCCGCTGGTTCACCCTGCCCGAGGCTGCCGCGGCGGTCGACGAACCCGACCTGCGCGACCTGATCAGGTCGTTCGGGCCATCCGAATTCAAGGCCGCCGCGAAGCGCGTTCCCATCATCGGCGCGGTCGGCGCCAAATCGAGGATTACCCCCATGTTCGCCTGGTTCCAGCGGTTGCTGCCCAAGTCCGGCAATTTCTTCGAGCTGTTCGAGGCGCATGCCGTGACGATCGTCGCGGCGGCCGACGCGCTGTCGCGGCTGGTGCAGGACGGCACCGCCCCGCAGGACCATATCCGCGAGGTGATCGAGCGCGAGAGCGACGCCGACGAGATCATCCGCGAGATGCTGCACACGGTGCGCACCACCTTCCTGACGCCGTTCGACCGCGGCGCGATCACCAGCCTGATCGGATCGATGGACGATTCGATCGACGAGATGCAGTCGGCGGTGCAGGCGATCGACCTGTACGACCTGCGCGTGTTCGAGCAGGAGATGAAGGACATGGCGGCGATCATCGTCGATGCCGCGCGGCTCACCGCCGAGGCGATGCCGCTGCTGCGCGACGTCGGCCGCAACGGGCCGCGGCTGCACGAGCTGACCGAGCGGCTGGTGCGGATGGAGACCCATGCCGACGAGATCCACACCGCCGGCGTGAAGCGCGCGTTCATCGAGATGGGCGGCAGCGACACCAGGGGCTTCATCGTCGCGCGCGAGGTGTACAAGCATCTCGAGCGGATCGTCGACGCGTTCGAGGACGTCGCCAACGAGATCGACGGCATCGTCATCGATCACGCCTGAACAGGGCGCAGACAGATGCATGACCTTGCCCTCCCGCTGCTGATCGGCCTGATCGTCGTCGCGCTGGCGTTCGATTTCCTCAACGGCCTGCACGACGCGGCCAACTCGATCGCCACGGTGGTCGCGACGCGGCTGCTGAAGCCGGTCCATGCCGTGGCGTTCGCCGCGGTGTGCAACTTCGCGGCCTATTTCCTCACCCTCGCCTTCCCGGCGCTGCACAAAGTGGCGGACACGATCGGCCAGGGACTGATCGCCAAGGATCTGATCACGCCGGCGGTGGTGTTCGGCGCGCTGATCGGCGCGATGTTCTGGAACGTGGTGACGTGGCTGAAGGGCATTCCCAGTTCGTCGAGCCACGCGCTGGTCGGCGGGCTGATCGGATCGGGCGTGGCGCATGCCGGGATCGGCAGCATCAAATGGGTCGGCCTGAACAAGACGCTGATCGCGATCGTGCTGTCGCCGGTGCTCGGCATGATCCTGACGATGATCATCATGTTGGTGACGAGCTGGCTGTTCGTCCGCGCCAGCAGCCGCAGGGCGGAGAAGGTGCTGCGCGGGCTGCACCTCGTCTCGTCGGGCGCCTATTCGGTGAGCCACGGCCTGAACGACGCGCAGAAGACGATGGGCATCATCACCGTGCTGCTGTTCTCGACCGGCTGGCTGCACGGCAAGTTCGAGGTGCCGCACTGGGTGGCGATCAGCTGCTATATCGCGATGGCGGTGGGCACGCTGACCGGCGGGTGGAAGATCATCGAGACGATGGGATCGCGCATCACCAAGCTGTCGCAACACCAGGGGTTCAGCGCGTCGCTGGGCGGGTCGATCATCGTGTTCAGCGCCTCGCTGCTCGGCATTCCGGTGTCGACCACGCACACCATCACCGGCTGCATCATCGGCGCCGGCACCGCGCGCAGGGCGACCGCCGTGCGATGGGGCGTGGCGGGCAATGTCGTGGTGGCGTGGGTGATCACGATTCCCGCGAGCGCCGCGGTGGGGGCGATGTTCTACGGGCTGACGACCTTCTTCTAAGGGCAGCGCCGCCGCGCGGGCTTCCGAAGCGCACGCCGCCGCGCCGACGGCGGCGGCGCTGTTGGGGATGGCGGGCAAGTATTCGTCAAGTAGCGCGCGCGGCGAGGCGCAAATATTCGACCCCTTTTGACGACCGACGGGGGGTGCGCTTGATCGCGGCGCTATAGTTGCGGGCGTAAGACGGCGCGGCGAATTTCGGGCGATTTCCAACCGGCTATGCTTGCGCGCGACTGGGGTGAAGGGCGCGGCGAGGGCCCGCGAGGACTGGGCCTTTTCCTGACCCTTTATGGGGGAGCGTGGCATTCGTCTTTCCCTTCACTCGCGCCCCGGGGCGGCCGGGGTGGCTGGTTTCCAACACCGCGCGAGCGAGGTGGCGCGCGCGGTGTGGGCAGAGGGTGGACGGTTTTTGGGGTGGGTTGAATCAGGGTGTGGCAGCTGTGGGGTGGGCGATTGCCGGTTGGCAATTGTTGTCGGCAGCTATGCGCCCCTTCCCGGTCGTTCGCTGATGAGGAGCGGACCTTGTCGATCCGCTTGAGGGGATTATGCTCTGCGCGAGGCGGCAATCGCCTTGCGGGGGCTGCAATGTATCGATTCATCAAGGGGGCCGGGATCTTGGCGCTGGGCATCGTGAGCTTGGGTGCGGCGCCGCAAGGCGAAAGCGCCACTCTCATAATGAGCAAGGGCTACGACAAGGGTGCCGGCTTCGGCACCGCCACATTGCAGGATTATTATCTGTTGCCCGACGGCCTGACCTGCCACCACAAGAAGCGATTGGCCGGTTTGTCGCTTTTTTCCGGCACTTCGGTCACAAAATCGGTGCCCGCTGGCACTCCGCTGAACATCTTTACCACTGTACAGCGTATCGTCGGTTACAGTACTGGCGTCTGTCAGAACAATGTAACCTTCACGCCGCTCCCAAGCCATACCTACACCGTGGTGCAACGCACCGTTGTATGGGGCTCGTGCCAAATAGAAGTGGTAGATACTGCGACAAACGGGGCACCCGTCGATCTGACGCAGGACAACTCGCTGGAATGCATCAGAACGAGAAAGCCGGGGGAATAGGGATAAATTGCTGCGCCATGTGTTCTTCCAATCGAAGAGCAGTCTACGTAGTTTCGGTGATACGCCATGCCTGACAGGAGCGGCCCGTAGAACTAACGTCCTCATCCGGAGCGCCGATGTCCAATATTCTTGCTGCCCAAGCCCATCGACAGCGGATCGGCCTCCTGGCAGTGATTGCGGTCGCGTCAGTCATACTTTGGCAGACCATGATCGGCAGTCTTCTGCTCTATCCCTTCACCATTCTGGCAACCTGGTTTCACGAAATGGGCCATGGCGTCGCCGCCATGCTCACCGGCTCGTCGTTCGAACGCCTGCTGATTTTCCCCGATGGCTCCGGAGTCGCTCAGTCGATGCGGCCCGCCGATGCTTCCGGACTGACAAATGCCCTGATCGCGGCAAGCGGACCCCTAGGACCTGCGATCGCCGGATCACTGCTGATTATCGCCTCGCGGGCCGACAAGGCGACGCGTGCTGCGCTGACGGTCGTGGGTCTGGCGTTGATCGTCTCAACGGTCATCTGGGTGAGGACGCTTACCGGCTGGCTGGTTCTTCCGGCATTGGGCATCGCCATCCTCGCGCTCGCATGGCGTGGTTCGGCAGCGCAGCAGCGCTTCGGTATCCAGCTCCTTGGCGTTCAAGCCTGCATCAGCGTGTGGCAGCAATTCGGATATCTGTTCAGCTCCGGAGGAAACATTGGCGGTGAACTGCATCGATCCGACACAAGCGCCATCGCCGACGCCCTGCTGCTTCCCTATTGGTTCTGGGGTGCAGCGATCAGCGCGGTGATCGTCGTCTTGTTGTGGCGGAGCTTCGCTATCGCTTTTCGACGGTGATGCGTGACAAGGTGGAGTGCCAGATCCGATCTATGGAGCGGGCAGGTATGACTCATCTGGCGGAGCAGCCCCTTCCTGGAAACCAACCGGGTAGAACGTGTCTCCCGAAACGGCCACTGAGACACCGTCGCCAAGGTCCAACTTCACGCCTACCGACGATGACCGCCACAGGCGCTCCCTGAGATCAGCCTCCGACCAAGCTGCTGGAAAGAAACTGCTCCATTTGCCGTTCAATTTACCATCTTTACCTTTGCCGACGTGCCACCAGCCAGCCCAGTGGGCGCCGGCTGCTGGAACACCGCTGATACGCAGGGCGCTCCCCCATTTCGCTTTCATCGCGATAAGCAAATGGCCGCCGGTCAGAACATTACCCGACTTCTCACCTCCCAAGTGCGGGATTATTGCCAATAGCTTTTCAATCTTCTTCTTCTTGTTCTGTCCAGCCGGGCTGGCGATATAGTCTTCCAGCGACAGGCCGCTTGATGCGGAGGAAGATGCAGATGCTGGAGTTGCCGCGGCAGCAGCAGCGCCGATGCGAGCGTTCAGTGCGACAATATCATCATACGAGCCGATCATTGTTCCGTCGGCGAGCGCGGCCTTCACCTCCGCAGCTCTCGCAGGAGTCATGGTGGCGATAGCTTCCTCGGTCGGATTGCCTTCGCTGTCCTTTAGGACACGCTGCACCACAGCGTTTGCCACAGGTCGCGATGCGCGCGCCCCGAGTTCAGACATCATCTGTACCCGGGGTGACGAATTAAGCGCCAACGACAACGCTTCCAAACGCCGCGAATTCGGCCCCGATACCGCGGCTGCGCTTGGGCCTTCGTTACCCTTGGCCGCCTGTCTCGCGCGAAGATCGTGGCCCTGCATGGCTGACTTTTGAGGATTGTTCCTGTGTCAGGCAACCGTAGATATTTGCAATGGCTGCCATTGTGCCACTCGATCCGGTCCGTGCAGATCGAATTACGGTGTCGTCACCGGAATACGGACGTTTTCAACGGATGGATACTCGTCGTCCGGCTGTCTAAAATGAGGTAATGGTGGCTGTTCCTGCTGATCGACGCTTCCGCGGAGAGCGCCCCGCCTGATTGCCTCTTCCTGGAGAGGTGAGCGTGGTGGGCGTGGATCAGATCGACCTGTAGGCGTTATTGAGGGCGACGGCGCCGCTGGCGACGATAGCGCACCGACAAATTGTTTGAGGTGTCTCGGCCAATCGGCATGCGCTCAAAACGAGCGTGGGATTTGGTTGTGTTGCTATAAGCCGATCAATATCCGGCGAATATTAGAAAATAATGTGGCACATTTAACTTTGATTTGTTGTGAACGTATTCTTAATGAAATCTTAAATGTAATTATATTAACGTAATCAAATATTGAGATTGTGAAGTAATAATAATATTATTGCGGAACAAATTACGTCGTCAACGCTTGTGTATCCCGAGTGGGATCTACCTGCCGATACGTCCGAGCCGACAGCCGGAGCGGTTTCTCGATTTTGTTACGTGTGCTCCTCACCGCTGCGTGGGTCGCGTCACGATCCGACGACGCGTCAGCATGTGAGATATAATGAACAAGTCGAGCTATTTGGCGCTCGCGCTTCTTGCGCCGGCCGCCGCCCATGCCCAGCAGGTGCCGAGCGCAGGCACCCAGCTTCAGCAACTTCCACAGCCCCCGGTCGTCCAGAAGCCCGCGCCGGAGCTCGATATCGCGCCCCGCCCGGCGCCCGTCGCCGCCCCGGAGGCAGGCCCTTCGGTGCGCGTCGACACGCTGCATATCACCGGCCGCACCGCCTATGGCGAGGCCGAGCTGCTTCGCGCATCGGGCTTCGTTCCGGGTGGCGACTTCACGCTGTCGCAACTGCGCGCGCTCGCCGTTCGCATATCCGATTATTATCATCGGCGGGGCTATATCCTGGCGCAGGCCTATCTGCCCGCGCAGGACGTGCAGGGTGGCGTCGTCACCATCGACGTGATCGAAGGCCGCTACGGTGCGGTCGCGGTGCACAACAAGGCACGCATCGCCGATCGCGTGCCGGAAGGCATTCTCCGCGGCCTGGATCCGGGCGATCTCGTCGCCAACGCGCCGCTCGAGCGGCGCCTGCTGCTGCTTTCCGACATTCCCGGCGTGCGCGTGAAGGGCACGCTGGCGCCGGGCACCACGGTCGGAACCTCCGATCTCATCGTGGACGTCGTGCCCGGGCCGCGCATCAGCGGCAATCTGGAAGCCGACAATGCCGGCAGCCGTTACACCGGCGCCTACCGCTTCGGCGGGACGATCAACCTCAACAATCCTCTGGGCATCGGCGACCAGCTCGGTCTGCGCCTGCTCGCGTCGGACGGTGGCCTGGCCTATGGTCGCGCTTTCTACCAGGCGCCGGTCGGCGCGGTGACGCTGGGCGTTGCCTATGCCCATCTGCACTACGCGCTGGGGCGCGAGTTCGAAGCACTCGACGGGACCGGTACCGCCGACATCTTCAGCGTTTACGGAAGCTATCCGCTGATCCGCTCGCGACGCGCGAACCTCTATGCGCTGGCCAATCTCGACCACAAGATGCTGCGCGACCGGCTCGACGCGGTGGCGACCAATTCGAACAAGCGGGTCACGGCCGGAACGCTCGGCCTGGCCGGGGACTCGCGCGACACGCTGGGCGGCGGCGGCGCGAACAGCTATTCTTTCGGCTGGACGATCGGCAACCTCGACATCCGCAGCGCGCCGGAGCGGGCGATCGATGCCGCCACCGCGCATAGCGCGGGCACGTACAACAAGCTGCAGGGCAGTTTCGCGCGGCTGCAATCGGTCGCCGGCCCCTTCTCCCTCTATGTTGCCGCGCGCGGCCAATATGCGTTCGACAATCTCGACAGCTCGGAAAAGATGGAACTCGGCGGTGCCTATGGCGTCCGCGCCTATCCCGAAGGCGAGGCGTTCGGCGATAGCGGTTATCTCGCGACGGTCGAGGCCCGCTTCATGCTCGGCGGCGACGCGCACCGACTTCCCGGCCGGTTCGAACTGGTCGGCTTCGTCGACACCGGCGCGGTCAGCTTTGCCCATGATCCCTGGTTCGCCGGGTCGAACGGCGCGCACCGCACCGGCTATGGCGCCGGCGTGAACTGGGCGGGGCCGCAAGGGCTGCTGATCCGGGGCAGCTATGCGCGCAAATGGGGTACCGGTCCCGCGACCTCGGCCCCCGACAAGGCCGGACGCTTCTGGTTCCAGGTCGTGAAACAGTTCTGACATTCCCTCGAAGAAGTGCCCGGGCGCTTCGCCCCCGACGCGTGAAGGATCACACCATGTTTAACGTCAATCGCTGCCGCCGCGCCCTGTTCGGTTCGAGCGCGCTCGCCAGACTTGCTGCCTTCGCGACGATCGGTCTCGCCATGCCGATCGCGCTCGCCTCATCCGCCGAGGCGCAGGCCTCGGCGTCGGTCCTTCCCGGCGGCGGCTCAGTCGCGGCGGGCAGTGCCACGATCGCCACCGGCTCGGGCAGCGTCATCGTCCAGCAAGCCAGCCAGAATGCGGTGCTCAACTGGCAGAGCTTCTCGATCGGCGCGAACGACAGCGTAACGTTCGTGCAGCCCAACAGCAGCGCCATCGCGCTCAACCGTGTCCTCGGGCCGGAGGCGAGCAGCATTCTCGGCACGCTCAGCGCCAACGGCAAGGTGTTCCTGATCAATCCCAACGGGGTAGTCTTCGGCAAGGGTGCGAACGTCAGTGTCGGCGGCCTGGTGGCATCGACGCTGGGCCTGTCCGATAGTGACTTCATGGCGGGGCATTACAGCTTCAGCGGCAGCGGCGGTTCGGTGCGCAACGAAGGCACGATTACCGCCGATGGCGGCTATGTCGCACTGCTCGGCGCGCACGTCGACAACCGTGGCACGATCCGCGCCAATCTCGGCACCGTCGCGCTTGCCGCGGGCGAGGCGATCACGCTCGACGTCGTCGGCGACGGCCTGCTCAACATCACGGTCGACAGGGGTGCCATCAAGGCGCTCATCGAGAATGGCGGCCTGCTCCGGGCCGATGGCGGCCAGGTCATCCTGACCGCGCAGGCGGCTGGCGACTTGCTCGGCACCGTGGTCAACAACAGCGGCATCATCGAGGCGCGCACGCTGGAAAATCGCGGCGGCAGGATCGTGCTGCTGGGCGACATGAAGAGCGGTACCGTCAACGTCGCGGGCACCCTCGACGCCAGCGCGCCGACCGGCGGGGACGGAGGGTTCATCGAGACCTCCGCGGCGACGGTGAACGTCGCGAGCGACGCCCACGTCACGACCGTCGCGGCGCGCGGTGCGACCGGCACCTGGCTGATCGACCCGGCCGACTTCATCGTCGGCGCGGGCGGCAATATCTCCGGCGCGACGCTTTCGGCGCAGCTCGTCACCAACAATATCACGATCAGCACGATACCTCTGCCGGGCGACACCAGCACCGGCAATGGCGATATCATCGTCAACGATGCGATCGCCTGGAGTGCGTCGGGCACGCCCACCACGCTGACGATGAACGCTTATCGCGACGTCGTGCTCAACGCCCCGATCAGCGCGACCAAGGGCAATATCGTCGCCTGTTGCGGCCGGGACGTGATCGTCAATGCTGCCCTGACCACGGTCAACGGCAGCATCTCGCTCAGCGCGGGCCAGAATGTCCGGGTGTTCCACGCTATCACCACCACGGACGGCAATATCCGCCTGTGCGCCGGGCATGACGTCCATATCGACGCAGCGATCACGCTGACGCGTGGGACGACGATCCCGGCGCAGAGCCTCGGTTTGCCCGTCGGCCTCACCTTGATGGCGGGCGCGGACGGCAGCGGGCCGGGCGTGAACGGGGGGACGATCGTCTTCGCCGCGCTTGCACCGCCGACGACGGTCACCGTCGCACCCGTCACGATCTACTACAATCCGGTGTCCTATGACGCGCCGACCGACTTCTCGAGCAACTTCGTGCTCACCGAGGGCGCGGCGCTGAGCCAGAAGATGCTGCTCTTCCCCAAGGGCGACAAGGTGTTCGACGGCACCAACAATGCGATCCTCAACGGGTTCAACACGACGCCAGGCTCTGGCGCGCCGGTTGGGGTGACGTTGGTCGCGGGCCCCGGCGCGACCGCCGTGTTCGACGACGCCGCCATCGGCACAGGTGTCGGCATCACCTATGCGGGCTACACGCTCGCGGGTCCCAACGCCGATCGCTATGCGCTGGCCGCCTCCTGTTGCACCCCGGGTGCGCGGACGAGGGGCAACATCACCGCTGCTGTCACGCCGACGCCAACGCCGACCCCGACCCCGACGCCGACGCCGACGCCGACCCCAACTCCGACTCCGACCCCGACTCCGACGCCAACACCGACCCCCACTCCCACTCCCACCCCTGCCCCTACGCCCACCCCAACGCCGGCACCCACGCCGACACCGACACCGGTCGCCACACTCCCGGATACGCCGCAGCCGATCACCGGGCTGCCGCGCGCCGTGGCGGCATTCCCCGTCGCGCCCGGGCTCGCCGTGGTCGGTCAGGGAATCCTCATGCCCGCCACCCAACTTGCCTGGGTCAAGGCACCGCTGACCGTTGCCGAACAGGGGCCGCTCGTCCGTGCGGGCAGCCCGACGGAAGGCAGCACCTTCCTGCCGCGCAGGGTCGCTCCCGTCGTGCCGGTCCATCCGCGAAAACAGGCGCGACATTGATCCGGTCCGGCTGATGTATCCCCGGTTCTCGACCCGCCGCATTGCCATGGTGCGGGTTACGCAAGCCGCCGCCGTCATGGCGCTGGCCTGCGCCGTACCGGCATCAGGACACGCGCCGGCTCACGGGCTCCGCGGATCGCAGCCGGCGAAACCGTCGCACGCGCCGCGCCCGCCAGCTCCGGCGCTTGCACCGGCGGGGCGCGATGCGCGGGCGGTCATGGCCTGGATCGTCGCGTCAGGCGACAATCGCGGTTTGCCATACATGGTCATCGACAAGGTTGATGCCAGGGTCTTCGCGTTCGACGCACAGGGTGTGCGCCGCGGCACGGCGCCGGCGCTGCTCGGGCTCGGGCGCGGGGACGACAGCGCCCCGGGCATCGGCACCCGCAAGCTGGCGACGATTACCCCGGCGGAACGTACCACGCCCGCCGGACGATTCGAGGCGGCGCTCGGTTTCGATCTCGAACAGGATGTTCTGTGGATCGATTACGATGCCGCATTGTCGATGCACCGGGTGATCGTCGGCAACCCCGCCGACCATCGCCGCGCGCGGCTGGCCTCGCCGAGCCCCGGCGACAATCGCATCTCCTATGGCTGCATCAACGTCCCGGCGCGTTTCTACGACACGGTCGTCGCGCCGCTGTTCAAGGGAACGGTCGGGATCGTCTACATCCTGCCGGAGACCCGCTCGATCGAGGCAGCGTTCGCCATGCATGGCGAACCGCCACCGATCGTCCCCATCAGGTGAGAATGCCGGAGCGCGCGCGTCCCCGGCGCGCCTCGACGATGGCGGCGCGCAACAGGGTCAGGCGCCGGTCGCGCGCCGGATGGGTGCTCGCGACGGTAACGTCGCCGCGCAGCAGCGCGCGCGGGAAGGACTCGGCGTCGCCGAGATCATAGCCCGCCGCATCCGCGAGGCCGACCGCAAGCCGGTCGGCCTGTTCCTCGGTCTCACGCACCTCGCGCATGTCGCTCGATCCGGCGGCGGCCGGCAGCAGCGTGTTCGCGACGATGCCCTCTGCCGCCAGCCGGCGGCGATGATGCAGCAAATTATGCGCCATCTCATGGCCGATCACGAGCGCGAGATCGCCATCGGTCGCGCAGCGGCGCAACAGCCCCTCGCTCACCATCACCCGATCGCCATCGGCCCAGGCGTTGACCGTGTCGCCGGGTATCAGCTCGACATTGGTCGGGCATCCGGCCTCGGCCAGGAAACGCACGTCACGATCGCCCGTCCGGCTCGACACCCGCAGCACGACCGGGCCGCTGCGCATCGCCGCGCCGAGCAGCCGTTGCGCGCGCTCGACCCCGGCGCGGGTCGGCGCGCCGCGTGAGTCGCCCTGATCGAACGGCTGTCCATTGACCGCACGAAGGCGATCGCCTGCGCGCAGCCCGGCGCGCTCCGCCGGGCTGCCCGCGACCACGGCCATTACACCGGGTTGGGCATCGAGCCAGAACGCCCGCGCCGCATCGACGCGATCGGCCGGCGCATATTGCGCGATGTCGTGAAGGACGAAGCCGGGTTGCGGCGCGAGGATGCGCGCACAGCGTGCGGCACTCGCGACCGAAATACGGTATGCCACGCGTTCCACCTGGAGGTCCTGTTCGCGAAGCCGCTCAAAGCGATCGAGCGGTACCCCGGCGGCGCTCGCGCCGGGCGCGTGCAATGCATAGGCAAGGAGGCCAAGAATCAAGACGAAACAGGTAGTGCGAGGCAGCCGGTTGCCTAAATGGTTAAGGCGCGGCGGCGAATCTGGTAAATACATTCCTAATTTGTACGCGGACGCCCGCGGCAGCAGAATGGAACAACATCCCTAATATCGCCGTGTGCCGAAAAGGCACCGAACAGCAGGTCGTTAAGCTGCGTTGGAAGTCGCACGGATGCGGCAAATGATCGGGCGTGGTCATTTCAGCTCGCGGGCAGGCTGAACCAGCGTCTACTTTTTGGGGCATCTTCCGAAAAGCCGCCAGTCCGCAAACTGGCCCAGGATCGGACATAGATTGTCAGCCCCACCCCTCACCCCTCCTCCCGCAACTCCCGATAAAGATCGTCCCACTCCTCCTCCGCATCGCGCGGCGCCGCCTGCCGCGTCCAGTGCACCGCCGGCTCCGGCCATCTCGGCGCGACGCTTTCCGCAAACGTCAGCGCCAGCACGTCGGCCTCGTCCGGGCTGGCCAGGCCGCGCGCCTTCATGTGTTCCTTCTTTTCCAGCAGGATCGAGACCTGGTCGGCGGCATAGCCATATTCGGTGCCGGTCAGATCGGCGGCCAGCGCGTCGCAATCGGGGATGGCGCCGCCGGGGAGCCAGGCGCGCATGTTGGCCCACATCTGGGCGCGCTTGTTGGCGGTGCGCACGTTGAGGTCGCCGGCCCACACCGCCTCCCCGCCCTTGCCGCCGAACCACACTTCATGGACGTTCGGCACGCCTAATTGGCGCAGGCGATCGACCACCGCGGCGCCGATATTGCCGGCATCGACGAAGATCGCGTCGGGGCGATGTTGCTTGGCCAGGAGCGCGACGTCTCCGGCGAGCGTCATCGCGTCCTGATCGACCCAGCGTTTCCACGGGCGGCTGCGCGAGATTATGGTGACAGGCGCGATAACCCCTCAATCAACGTCCGCCGATATGGAGCGAACCTCAACAAGGGGTAATGGCACCTGCCACCGCAATTCCCGCGTTATCCGAGCGGCGTACTCCCGCGTCGGCGCAGATCGGCGAGCAGCACGCCGATCGCCCAATTGGCGGCGGCCGCCATGCCTTCGGCGTCCATTCCCCATTGGTCGCGCATCTCGCGCCAGACGAATCCGCTCGACAGCAATTGGATCACCGCGATCGCCCGGGTGCGGTCGGGTTCGGCGAGCGCGGCGACGTCCGCGCCGAACATGCCGCGATAGGCAGCCTCGCGCTCGTCCTTGACGAGGTTGCGCATCGCGCGGCCGTCGGCGCTGGCCAACGCGACGGTCATTGCCGCGGCGTTGCGATCGAACTTGGCGAAGCGCGCCGCGAGCCCGCCGAGCAGGTCCTCCACCGTGTCGGGCACCTTACCCGCGGGGCTCATTCGCGCCCAGGCGGCGTGGCGCAGCGCGTCCTGGTCGGGGAAATAGCGATAGACGGTGCGCCGCGACACGCCGGCGCGCGCCGCGACCGCGTCGTGGTTGAGCCGTTCGCCATCGGCCATCAATTCGATCATCGCATCGACGATCAGGTCGCGCGTGCGACTCTTGCTGGACGATGGTTCGCGGGCAGAGGGAGCATGAACCATGGCCGCGTCAATAGCCATGGCACAAATTGTGTCAAATCCCGGTTGACACATTTTGTGCCACTCGTATTTTTAGATCGAGAGAACGAATCGCAGGGAGCCCGGAAATGCTGTTTCATCTGTCGATCGACGCCGACGACCCGCATCGCGTCGCCGCGGTGATCGCCGAATTATGGGGTGGGCAGGCCTTTCCCTTTCCGCCGGTGCTGAGCGGCAGCTGGGTGGCGATGGCGGGCGATGGGCGTGGCACGACGCTGGAGGTCTATCCGCGCGGCGCCGAATTGTACGAGGCGCCGGGGGATGCCGACGCGATCGGCGTGATCGGCGCCAATCCCGGGCGCACCGCAACCCATTTCGCAATGGCGACGCCACTCGACGCGGCGGCGGTGGCAGCGATCGCCGAGCGCGAAGGCTGGCCGTCGAAATATCGCAAGCGCGGCGGGATCTTCGGCGTGATCGAAGTGTGGATCGAGGGGCGGGTGCTCGCCGAGGTCCTGACGCCCGAGATGCAGCGCGAATATCTCGGCGGGCTCACCATCCCGGCCTGGCAGGCGATGCTCGCCAAGGGGCCACCCGGCGCGGCGCCGGCCTGAGGCCCAGTTGCTCGCGTCCTGGTCTCCGACCGAGCGGTCGCCCGATGAGGGCGGCGGCGCGATCGTTGGCCGCGCGATCAACCAAATATTGATCATCATCGCCGATCCAGCATTAAAGAAAAAACCAGTGCGCCATCAGTGGCTCACAATCGAGGAAGATTTCTTGAAGGCCGCGTTGTCATCGGCTCGAACATGCGCGGCTAAAAGTCGGGGTGGGCCGGCACCAGCTCGCTGCGGAGTCGGACATGGCTGCGTAGCGACGTGATGACGATGATCTTGCCGCCGGAGGTATAGCGCCCCCTCACCCCTCCTCCCGCAACTCCCGATAAAGACCTCCCACTCCTCCTCCGCATCGCGCGGCGCCGCCCGCCGCGTCCAGTGCACCGCCGGCTCCGGCCATCTCGGCGCGACGCTTTCCGCAAACGTCAGCGCCAGCACGTCGGCCTCGTCCGGGCTGGCCAGGCCGCGCGCCTTCATGTGTTCCTTCTTTTCCAGCAGGATCGAGACCTGGTCGGCGGCATAGCCATATTCGGTGCCGGTCAGATCGGCGGCCAGCGCGTCGCAATCGGGGATGGCGCCGCCGGGGAGCCAGGCGCGCATGTTGGCCCACATCTGGGCGCGCTTGTTCGCGGTGCGCACATTGAGGTCGCCGGCCCAGATCGCCTCCCCGCCCTTGCCGCCGAACCACACTTCATGGACGTTCGGCACGCCCAATTGGCGCAGGCGATCGACCACCGCGGCGCCGATATTGCCGGCGTCGACGAAGATCGCGTCGGGGCGGTGTTGCTGGGCCTGGAGCGCGACGTCTCCGGCGAGCGTCATCGCGTCCTGATCGACCCAGCGTTTCCACGGGCGGCTGCGCGCGTCGCGGCCGCTGCGGATGGCGAGGGCGGACGCGTCCCCGCCATAGCGCGCGCAATCCAGGCCGAAGACGACCGGGTCGGCGACCATGCCGTGGACCTCCCGCAGCCGCGCGGCGGCGACGTGATCGGCGGGGATGAACTGCATCGACGAGGCGCTGGGGAACTGTCCGCGGACGCGGACGCGGGCGATGTCGCTGTCTTCGCCATAGGTGGCGACGATCTCGTCGAGATATTTGCGGTTGGTGCCCTCCACCGTGCGGCTGTCGATCTGCGCGGTGTCCCACAGATGGCGCGCGGCACCGAACGCCTCGCGGAACGGGCCGCTGTTCTGGGTCGGGTTGCCGAAGGCGAGGAAGACAATCTCGGTCCCGGCGTCGGTGAGCGCGCCGAGCGCGACCTCCCAGATCTTGGCCGGGATGCCGCTGGCCTCGTCGAAGATCAGGATGAGGCGCTTGCCCTGGTTGTGCAGGCCGGCAAAGGCATCGGTGTTGGCGAGGTTCCAGGTGACGAGGTCGCAGCGCCAGGCGCGATCATGCCCGGTGGCGGTGGAGACGAGCGCGCCGGAGAGCGGGCGGAACCAGTCGGCGGTGATGGCGGACCGCGACCATTTGGCGATTTCCGGCGCGGTGCGGGTGATCAGCTGGTTCTCGGTATTGGCGGTGACGAGGATGCGGGTGTCGACGCCGGTATCCAGCCCCCACTTCACCAGCATGGCGATGAGCGCGGACTTGCCGATGCCATGGCCCGAGGCGCGGGCGAGGCGCAGCGGGGTGTGGCGGGTGGCGGGGTTGGCCAGATGCGCGCCGATGCGGGCGAGGACATCGGCCTGCCAGGCGCGCGGGCCGGGGGCGACGGCGAGTGGGCCCCTGCCCCAGGGCCAGGCGAAATGGGCGTAATTGAGCGGATCGTGGCGAAAGGCGGCGATGGCCTGCATCATTCGGGCGGCGGGGGTTTCGGTGCGCGGCATCGCCTGCATCATGCTGTTCTCCTGCGGAAGCAGGAGCCCAGGGTTACGGGCGCTACGTTTGCGGCCCTGGATTCCTGCTTTCGCAGGAATACGAGAAGGGTGGGCGCGGCCGCCCCCGTTGCCAGCGTCAGCCATGCTCACCGGCGGCGCGGGCGACGTTGGCGAGCGCCTCAGCGAGGCGCTCGGCGAGGTCGTGGTTCTCGTTTTGGGGCTCGGCGCGGCCGCTCCACTGCGCGGGCTTGCGGAGGGCGAGCCAGCGGAAGGCGGCGGCGGTGTCGGCATGTTTGTGGCGGGTGACGGGGATGGCGAGCGGCTCCTGCGCGCCGACCGGCAGGAGGATGCGGGTCTCGTTGTAATCATAGCCGACGGCGCGGCGGTAGAGCGAGAAGGTGACGCGCGTGTCGGCATCGTCGCGGCCGGCCGTCCTGGCCTCGGCCATGGCGGGGTAACGCGCGCACCAACGGGCGAGCGTCGATTCGCTGACGCCGACCAGGAACGCGACCTGCGCGTCGGTGGCACCGATCTCCCACGCCATGCGGGCGCGGAGCGCGTGATCGGCGGTGTAGGTGGTGGGGCGGCCGGTGCTTTTCATGCGCCGGTGGATAGCGGTGCGCGGCGTGCGGTTGAATCAGGCTGTGGCGTCGCGCCGGATCATTGCGTGACGCGCCTCACCTTACGCAGGCATTGGCCGTAGGGTCGTCGGACGACAATCGCGAGACGCTGGCAAAGGTGCGCAGGCTGAAGTCCGACTCGCGACAGCGCTTGAGCTGGAAGCGCACCTTGCGGGCGCGGAAATCAAGCGACACGCGGCGGAAATTCTCCATCAGATCGGTGCCGAGAAACAATGCGGGATGATCGTTCAGCCCGAAGGCGGCGAAGGGCGGCACATCGGCAAAGGCGATGACCACGTCGCGCAGCACGATCGGCCCGATGCGCAGTTCGGCGAGGCGGATCAGCTGCAATTTCAACGGGGCGCCGGTGACGCCGATCGCCTCGACCGTCACCAGCGTGTCGCCGCGCCTGCCGAACAGCTTCCGGCGCAGCGCGAGATTGCCGATGGTGATTTCGGAACCGGTGTCGATAACCGCGTCGACCGTCCGCCCGTTGGCGCTGGCCTGGGTCAGGATGAGCTGGCCGCGCCGCCGCCGCGCGACGACGACGACCTCACCATAATAATGCGGCGCGGGCCGGTGCGCGTCCTCGATGGTGATGACGCGCTTGTCGAAATCCATCATCAGCCGCTGTTCGACCAGCGCATCGATGCCGATGATGCCCTGCCCGCCGAGATCGACCTCGCGCAGCACGGGTAGTTCGAGATTGGTGATGGTGGATTGACCGACCCCCAGCTCGGCGACGGCAACGCGATCGACCAGGGCGCTCGCCGTCATGCCGTGCACCCTGGCCGGCTCCACCGCGGGCAGGCGCAGCGCGCGTGCGATATCCACGCCGAGCACCGACGTGTCGGCGCCGCTGTCGACGACGAAACGGTAGGGGCCGTGCCCTTCGATCCTGACCGCCACCGTCATGCGGCTTTCGACCTTGCGCGCGGCGATATCTTCACCGGCGACCGTCAGCCCGTTGTCGATAACCGCGGGCGGCAAAGGCGGCAGCACGGCGGGCTTGTCGGGCGGCGTCGCCGCACCCGGCGCGGTTTGGGCGAGCGCGGGTATCGACAGGCCGGGCCCGGCACAGGCCAGTGCCAGGGCCATGAGCAAACCGCTCCGCGCACCACAAGAAATGGCCGTCATGGCCCTAGTCTACGCCGATCCGACGCGCGACGCCATCGGGGCCTCGTCGCCTTTTTTGCCATCGACCTCGACCGATCGCGTAAGCCTCTGGCGATCCGCAATGTCACGAGACGGCAACAAAAATGTCGCGAGAATCGCATCGTCGATACCTAGGGAAGGCCCCGTTGTGCGCCGCAGCACGAGAACCGAAGGGGGCTTTTCATGATCCGATACACCGCCAGCCGCGTTGCTCTTGCCGCGGCGCTTGTCGCGGCGACGCCGGCCTTTGCGCAGACTGCCGCGACCGCGGCGGGCGAGGCGCCGGCCGATGCGTCGGACGTGGTCGTCACCGCCGCGAAGACGACGCGATCGGCGACCGCGCTGACGGGAATCGAGATGCAGAAGATCCTGCCCGGCGTGTCGCCGCTGAAGGCGATCGAGACGCTGCCCGGCGTGCTCTACATCACCGCCGATCCGTGGGGCTATAACGAGCAGAACGCGCAGATCTTCATCCACGGTTTTGCCGGCAACCAGCTCGGCTATACGATGGACGGCCTGCCGCTCGGCGACCAGAGCTATGGCAATTACAACGGCCTGTCGCCGCAGCGGGCGGTGATCTCGGAGAATGTCGCGCGCGTCATCGTGGCGACGGGCGCGGGCGATCTAGCCACCGCCTCCAACAGCAACCTTGGCGGCACGGTCGAGACCTATTCGTCGGACCCGCTCAAGAGCTTCGGCATCCAGGCGGCGCAGACGCTGGGCAGCTATGGCACGTCGCGCAGCTTCGTGCGGGTCGACAGCGGCACGTTCGGCGGCGGACAGAATTCGGTCTATATCTCGGGCGCCCGGCAGCGCGCGCGCGCCTGGGATTTCAACGGCATCCAGGGCGGTTATCAGGCCAACGCCAAGTTCGTCCATGACGACAAGACCGGCAAGCTGACGCTGTATTTCGACTATAATGATTTCAAGCAGCCGAACGAGGATGCGACCACCTTCTTCAAGCCGTCGGCCGGCAACACGGCGACCGCGGTGCAGCTCTACACGCCTTATGCCAAGCCGTTCTTCTACCCCGATTTCGACACCTATCGCACGGCCTATCTGAGCCCGCTCGGCAACTCGCCGGCGGCCGAGGGCAGCAATTACCGCAACTATTATTCCGACGCGCAGCGCACCGACTATCTCGGCTATGTCCGCTACGACGCGCATCTCGGCGAGCATGCCACCTGGTCGACGACGGGTTATTTCCATCACAATGACGGTGCCGGCGTCGTTGCGGGGCCGCTCGGCCAGTCGATCACCACGGCGCAGGCCTATCTCGACCCGGCCTATGCGACGCTGCCGAGCAATTGCCGCTTTGCCGGCAACGCCAATGGCGTGCGGCCGACGGCGTGCACCGGGCTGACCGATGCGCAGGCCGCGGCGGCCGGCGCGGCGCTGGTGGCCGCGACGGGCGGTTCGGGCATGATCACGCGCACGACGGAATATCGCATCGATCGCAAGGGCGTGATCTCGGCGCTGCAGATCGAGCTGGGCACGCACAAGATCGAGCTGGGCGGCTGGTACGAGCATAACAGCACGACGCAGTGGCGCCGCTGGTATGCGGTGCCGGTGGGCAACCCGGCGCTGAGCTCGCCCTATATCCGGCCGCGCGCGGTGGCGCAGCCGCTGTTCACGCAATATCAGGGCGAGGCGAAGATCGAGGAGCTGCAGCTCCATTTGCAGGACAGCTGGCAGGCGACCGAGCGGCTGCTGATCCAGGCCGGTTTCAAGACCAGCGGGCAATGGGCGACCGGCACCTTCCCGGTGCAGCCGGTGGCGGGATCGCTGTCGGGCCTGACCGGGGGCCTGCCGCAGGGCAAGATCACCACGACGAACTGGTTCCTGCCTGCGGTCGGCGCGACCTATGACCTGAACGGCCACGAGCAGGTCTATTTCAACGTGCAGAAGAATCTGCGGCAATATCCGGCCTATCTGGCGGGCGGCGGCGGGCCGTGGTTCACCGGCAGCCAGGCGGCGTTCGACGCCTTCGCCACGCAGGGCAAGCCCGAGACGAGCTGGACCTATGAAGGCGGCGTGCGGAGCCACCGCGACTTCGCGAACGGCATCCGTTTCGACGCGCAGGTCAATTATTACCATGTGACGTTCAACAACCGCCTGCTGGCGATCTCGACCAACCCGGGCGGCATTGCCGGCAGCGGCATCACCGGCGGCACCTCGATCCTGGTCAATGTCGGCGACGTGCACACCGACGGCGTCGACGCGGCGTTCACGGTGCATTTCGGGCGCACCTTCTCGCTGTACAATGCGCTGTCGTACAATCTGTCGACCTATCAGAGCGATTATAGCGCGGCGGCGACGGGGATCGGCGCGGCGACGGGCAGCTGCATCGGCGGCTATCTGGTGGTGAACGGCGTGGTGCCGACGTGCGGCAAGCTGCTCCCGGGCATCCCCAAATTGATGAACAAGACGGTGGCGACGCTGAATGTCGGGCCGTTCGAGGCGCAGCTGATCGGCGACTTTGTCGGCAAGCGCTTCGCCACGTTCAGCAACGATGCGAGCGTGCCGGATTATTTCCTGACCTCGCTGCGCGTCGCCGGGCGCGTGCCGGACGGGGTGCTGCCGCTGAAGCGTGTGGAGCTGGCGCTGAATGTGACCAATTTGACCAACGAGAAGGGCGTGTCGACGCTGTCGATCGGATCGGCGACCAGCAGCTATTCGGCTTATCCGATTGCGCCGCGGCAGTGGTTCTTGACGTTGTCGGCGGCTTATTGAGGGGCGCGGGCGGCGGCGACCGTGTGGGTTCGACATCGTGTCGAACTCCACGCGGGTGCTGCCTGCCGGCCCAATGTGCCTGGTCTCTCCTGACACCGCCGTCGGCGCAGTGACGGGGGCGCTGTTGGGGATGGCGGGCAAGTATTCGCCAAGCAGCGCGCGCGGAGACCCGCAAATATTCGACCCCTTTTGACGACCGACGGGGGGTCTGCTTGATCGCAGCGCTATAGTTGCGGGCGCAAGACGGCGCGGCGAATTGCGAGCGATTGCCAACAGGCTGTGCTTGCGCGCGACTGGGGCGAAGGGCGCGGCGAGGGCCCGCGAGGACTGGGCCTTTTCCTGACCCTTTATGGGGGAGCGTGGCATTCGTCTTTCCCTTTACGCGCGCCCAGGGGCGGCCGGGGTGGCTGGTTTCCAACACACGCGCGCCCGAGATGGAGCGCGCGGTGTGGGCGGAGGATGGACAGTTTTGGGGATAGGTTGAATCAGGGTGTGGAAGACGGTTTCGATGCGGCCTTTGCGGCGATCAGCGCGATCTGACCGAGAATGTTGGGCGGAAGCGGTGCCCCCTGTCAGCGGTAAATTGAGTTGCGTGTCCCGGACGTTTTGAACGCCTGGGTCCCCCGCCGGCCGGCTGTCTAAAATGGGGTAATGGTTGACTGTCATCGTAATTAATTGGGGCCTGTTCATATAAGATGGCGAGATGCGCGCGTTCCAAAGCGAGATGGAGGATAAGCCATTTCATCAAAGATCAACGCGGCAAGTCAGATTAGAACCACTTCGACAGCAACATCACGTTGACGTATTTCGCCGTGCGTGTTCAAATCGTTGAAAGGCGTGGGGGGTTGGAGGTGGTGCGAGTTTACAGGGTGATGGCATCGGTGGCGGCTGCGATAGTTGGTAGCCTTTTGGCCGGATCAGCCGAGGCTCGCTTCCTTCAAGTCGATCCGGTAGGGTACAGGGATCAGGTCGATCTATATTCCTACGTGAATAACGACCCGCTCAATCAACGCGATCCCTCGGGGAAAGACGCGATCGTTGTCATCCAAGAAAACGGCGACGTGCATATTACCTTGCCAATTGTTTTCTCCGGAGATGCGGCGACTCCTGCCAACATAGCGTCTATCTCGTCGTCGATTGAGCATACCTTTTCCGGAAATTTCAACGGCACGAATGTTACCACGACTGTAGTCCAAGGAAAGGTCGACGGGGTAGTTAACACAGTTGCTCTGACCAATGGCCCTGTTGAGGGTGGCCACAACCTGGGCCATTCATATGTTCAAAACGGAAGCGCGGGTCATATAACAATGGCTGACCAAAGAGGTGCCGCTCTTCCTGGTCCAAATGGTTCGAATTCGACATCGACATCAGACAAAGGCGCTTTGACCGGAGCGCATGAAGCAGGCCACCTGATGGGGCTTCCGGATACCGGCGTGATAGGCTCCGGTATTATGGACAGAGGCAGCGGCGGCACTGTCACCGGCACAGATATTCGAACCATCTCGCAAAACCAGACGCCTTCGGGCGCTATCAATAGCGTGTCCCGGTGCCCGCAGGATTGCCAAAAGTGACGGAAGCTTTGGTGAAATGTTTAGCTATTGCGGCCAGCATCTGTCTAAGCCGGCCGGCGACAATTGAAGTTGACGACAGCCCAAGCTGGAGCGGTGCGAAAATTAGCTTCGCCGAATCTTCAATTATCTCTACAATTCATACGGATAATTTTGCGCATCCTGATCGAAGAAAGATGAATAGATATTGCGTTGACGGCTCCTGCCTATTTTATTATAAGAATTGTTCTTCCGAAGTCGGCAAATATCAGTGCTCAATATACTACAATTACGCAAGTGAAAATTACAATCACTCGATCAAGGTCGCGTCGGCAAGCGAAAAATCGTTGAATGATACATTGGCAACAGCGCGCCTAGTCGTACTTTCGACCGGGAGATTGATACCTTTGGCGAGCCTACGGTTGGAAAGCGCCAACGCCATGCCACCCTTTTGCCGGCCAAAGCAAAGTGCTGGCTGCCGCTAAAATGTGCCGTTGTCCGGTGGCGTACTGAAAATGTCTACCGCCCTGCGCGCACTGGTACCGATGCTCCTCATATCAATCGTATACATTCCGTATTGCGCATTCGCGCAGGCAACGCCGGTGCGCGTGGTGAGAGCGGCTCTATCTCCAGTCGAGAGCCATTTTGGCTACCTCGCCGCGGCAACAGAATTCGACAAATTAATTGATCCATCTAACGATACAGCGGTCACAGAGGCCATCGTTGCGCGATTGCTGGACGCGGCGAAACAAATGGCCGGCCCCAATCCGACGGACGCCTACAAGCTCGCCGCGATCCGCAAGGCGATCTATGTGGCGGGGCCGTGGAACTACAATCGAGCGTTCAGCTACGACTTGGCAGACCCGCTCGGACAAAATCCGAAAAGCCGGTTGCTTTCGACGTACATTCGGACACGCAAGGGGAACTGCGTTTCGATGCCAATCCTCTTCCTGATCATCGCCGACAGAATGGAGTTGAATGTCCACCTCGCGAGCGCACCGCTGCATCTCTTTGTCCGTTACACCGATTCGAACGGTGCGGATCACAACCTCGAAGCCACCAGCGGCGGCCATGAGGCACGCGCCGAATGGTATCGCGAAAACCTGCCGATGACCGATCGCGCGGTCCAGAGCGGCATCTATATGCGGACCCTGAACAAACGTGAGAGCATCGCGGAAATGGCCACAACCGTCGTCGAGTTCTTGCTCGACGAACATCGGTATCGGGAAGCGATTGACGTCGCCGAGGCCATTCTCGCTGTCAATCCGCGTGATGCGTTCGTGATGGTCAAGAAGGGAAGCGCAATAGCCGGTTTGATGCAGACCGAGTTCATCGACAAATACCCCAATCCTTCCCTCGTACCTATGGCGCTACGTCCGCACTACAAGATGCTCGCGGCAGCGAATGCCAAGGCGTTCAGGGATGCTGAGGCGCTGGGCTGGGAACCAGAGAAATAGTTGCCATTGCTCTCCGACGATCGGGAAGCCTCGATTTGCAGGCCGGTTGCCCATTCGAAAACGCGACAAAATGGGTAATTGCTTGGGCCGAACTCAATTTCCTACTCAAAGCGCCCCAAGCTGGACCCAAACGGATTGCCTGTTGAAAGGGCCTTCCGCTGGATACTTCTGATTGCCCTCTGGAAGAGGGCTGATGCTGATTAACGGACCGCTCGCTTGTCGGCCCCCGCCCCCTCTGCCAGTATCACGCCCCAACGACGTGAACACACGTCACACGAACGGGGGAGACGGAACGATGTCACGTCAACAACTCATGCGCATTGCCCTGCTGGTTTTCGGCGTCACCTTCTGCCTGCTCTATCCGCTGTCGATCGTCTGGCCGTCGGGCTGGGCGTGGCATCCGGGGCCGCCGATGGCTTCGCACTATTTCATGATGATCGTCGCGCTCTACGTGACGCTCGGCCTGTTCCTGATCCGCGCGTCGCGTAACCCGCCGGCGCATCGCTCGCTGATCGAGTTCACGATCTGGTCGAGCGTCGTCCATGCCGTGGTGATGGCGGTGCAGGCGATGGGCGACCCGATGCAATCCGGCCATTTGACCGGCGACGTGCCGGCGCTGCTGCTGGTCGCGATCGTGCTGGGCGCGCTGCTCTATGGCGATCGTTCTTCGCGCGCCGCCTGACGATTGCTCCGCGCAGATACGGGCGGCGCGGCGCGGTTGAATCAGGATGAGCGCCGTGATGGCGGCGCCCGCCCCGGAGCGTCGCGCGGTCAGGCGTCGGGTTCGAACAGCCAGGCCATCGCCTCGGCGCGGTCGTCGAACACGCCATAGCCGGGGGCGATGCGGCGTGTCTGGAGCTTCGACAGCGTGCTCGACACGAGCACCGCGATGCGGCGCGAGCCGATCGATGTGTCCGCCGCCATGCCGGCGAGGTACGTCGATACGTCCTGCGCCTGCACGGCATAGCCGGTCGAATCGAACAGGGTGTTCTGCTCGCCGATCGGACATCCGCCCGCGGACAGGGCCGGCAACAGGCGGCGCAGTTCGCGGTCGAACCGCTGGGCGGTCGTGTCATCCCACAGGCCGAGCAGGCAGATCTCGACATATTTGCGCGGCGCGTCGATGCGGATGGTGAAGGCAGGGTCGGTGATCTGTGCCATGCGATCCCATAGCACGGGCCGGGCCGAAGCTCGCTTCAGCAATAATACGGGTCGGCCGTGGCGGGTGCGTCGCGAAAAGGCGGTGTCGGTTACCGCGGCGCGATCACTGCCTCACATAGACCATGCGGTCCTTCAGGGTTTCGCCGGTCGGGTCGGAGCTGCGCATCACGTAGCGGAAGGCCATCTCCTTGCCGTCGGGCGAGACAGTGACCTGCAGCCGCGAGAGGGGCTGGCCCTTGAGCAGCACGGTCCACAGCGCGGTGCGGTCGCCGGTCTTCTCGACCAGCAGCGCGTCGAAGCCGGGGCCGGCCTGGGGCACGGGCTTGCCATAGGTATAAGGAAGATGGGTGACCTGCTTATCACCGCCGGCGAGCAGTTCGAGCGTCTCGGTGATCATCACGCCCTCGGCGGTGGGCGAGAGCACGAATTCCTTGCTCTTCACGCCGGGATTGTGGGCGATGGTCGATTTCGCCAGGTCGAGCCGCCAGGTGCCGAGGAAGGGATCGTCGGCGGCGGTGGCGGCGGTGGCGAGCATCAGGGTCGCGACGATTGCGGCGAGCCAGCGGGCGATGGTGTTCATGGCTGTTCCCCTGCGGGCGTCAATCGCCGGCGTTCAGGCGGGGATAGGCACATTGCCGCGGCGGGACAACCGGGCCAACGGCCGAAAGCGATCAGCCGGGTGGCAAAAGGGCGCCGCGGCGGCGGCGCCCACGTGCGATCTATTTGCGAAAGCCGATATGGCGCTCGAACTTGGACATCGACGCGGTCCAGAATTCGACATTGTCGATGAACAGAAGGGGCGAAAGGCCGCCATCGTCGAGGTCGACGTCCATCTCAAGGATCGGATCGTTTTCCTTGTCGAGATAGGCGCGCGCGAAGCGCTGGTTCCGGCTCCAGTCATTGATCAGCTCGAGCGGCGGCGCCTTGTCCAGATCGTAGCCCGAGTGGAACTGGATCGTCGCGCACTCCTTGTGGTTGGTGCAATTGTAGAAGAAGATCTGGAAGGTCGTGCCCCCATAAGCGCTGGTGATCTTCGGGTCGCCGACGGCGTCGACGCCGAGCTGGGCGGTGTAGCCGCCATTTTGCAGCGCCCGCACCAGGCTTTGCGGGTCCTGCGCCCTGACGAGCTGCGCATGGGCCGGTGCGGCGACGGCCGTCGTGGCGAGCGCAGCGGCAACGAACATTGCTTTTACGGACATATCGAAATCCCCCCGGGCTGCGGTCATATTATATCGGACCTGAACTCGTCAACGAACGGCGCGAGAGCGAGACAGGTGGCGCCGCGATCCCTGGGGTCCCCGGCCGGTGGATCGCGGCGCCGTGGAGACGATGATCGCCGGCGTGCAGATCGTCTTTGATCGAAATCAGATCGGCGCGCTGCGCCCGCGTCCCGTCACGACCGCCGGAAACCCATGCGCCGGCATGTGCGTTGGGGCCTGACCGGCAGATCGTCGGCGCGAAGATGACGGGAGCGAGCGATGACGGAGACGGGCTGGCCCGAGGCCGCGAACCGGCGACTGCGCGCAATGTTGTGGCGACGCTGGCCGATCGCCGAGATGGCGCTGCGCATGGACCGGTCGGTGGGAGATATTGCGGGCCAGATGCGCAAGCTGGGGCTGGCGATGCCGCGGGTTCGCTAGCCGCGGAGGGCGCGACTGTACGAAAGCCGTGGATGCGGCTATGAGGCGCGTGCGACGTCGTATGCGACGGATAGCGGAAGCCCGTGCATCCCTTGTCCTTTTCCTGCCGCGAGCCGGCCGCGCCAGAGCGCGTGCCGACCTTCACGAAAAGGACCTTTCTCATGGTCACCGGTACCGTAAAATTCTTCAATAACGACAAGGGCTATGGCTTCATCGCGCCGGAAGGCGGCGGGGCGGATGCGTTCGTCCACATCACCGCACTCGAGCGCGCCGGCCTCAGCACACTGACCGAGAACCAGAAGGTCTCCTACGACGTCGAGGCCGACAAGCGCGGCAAGATGGCGGCGGTCAACATCCAGACGCTCTGATCGTCTCACCGGGGCGCTTGCGAGCGCCCCGGCCCGAGACGCGAGACGTGCCCGAAGCGCGCGCGCCTTGCGGGCGCCGCGACGCGTCGACGCACGGCAGAGAACAGAAAGACCGGCTCCCCATGTATACCCCAGAATTGATCGATATCGCCGCGATCCCCGGCGGCGGCGAGCTCCGCCTGATGCGCTACGGCGCTGAATTCTCGATCGAATTCGAGCAGGACGAATTGATGGGGAGCCAGGCGCCGCAATCCGAGCAGGCGCTGGCCGACCTCGCCTCGGCCCGGACGATGGGGCGGCAGGACCGTGTGCTGATCGGCGGGCTCGGCATGGGCTTCACGCTCGGCGCGGCGCTGTCGGCGTTCCCGGCGCACACCGACATCGTCGTGGCGGAGCTGGTGCCGCAGGTGGTGGCGTGGGCCAGGGGGCCACTCGCGCACCTGTTCAGCGACTATCTGTCCGATCCGCGCGTGACGATCGCGGTGCGCGACGTGCATGACGTGATCGCCGGCGCGCCCGGCGGGTTCGACGCGATCCTGCTCGACGTCGACAATGGGCCGGACGGCTTCATGCACCCCGCCAACGACCGGCTCTACTGCAACTGGGGGCTGCGCGACGCGCACGCCGCGCTGCGCCCGGGCGGCGTGCTGGCGATCTGGTCGGCCTATCCCGACGACGCCTTTGTCACGCGCCTGGAAAAGGCCGGATTTGCGGTTGAGGAAACCGTCGTTCCCGACGCCGGCAATGCGGCGCGGTCGCCTTATACGATCTGGCTGGCGGCAAAAGCCGCGTAACCCCCAAAACTAGACCGGCAGGATGCTGTCCGCGCCGGCCTAGTTCTACTCCCGGTCAGATGTGAGCCTAAACCGAAGGGCCCTTGCACCGTGCCCGGAGCCGGCGCGTGGCGCAAGCGCTGGCGCACGGCCGCGACACTTTTTCCGGGCGATCGCCACGCGCCACGAAAGGCGATGCGATAGGCTGAATAAAACCAAGCATATTATTGCATTGGCCTGCAGCGGCGGCTCGCCGAACGCGCTAGGCCGGGACCATTGCTTGCAGGGCAAGCGCGTTGGCGACCGCCGCACCGGAAGCGGTATTATCGAAAACACACCAGGCGGGCGTATCGCCGGTCGCCATCGTCATATCGGCCGCGATCGCGTCGAGGAACCGCGCGTCATAGGATGAACGGTAGATCATCGGCGAACCGTGGAGCCTGTGATAACGCAGGCCGGGCCAGCCGCCAGGCGCGCTGGCGATCGGCAGAATGGCGGGATCGGCTGCGACGCGCGCGACCCGCAACCCGGCGAGCAGATCGTTGGCTTCGGCGGTGAACCACGAGGCGTGGCGCGGTTCGCACGCCAGCCCGGCGTGGGGGACGGCTTTGGCGACGTGCCGGAAGAAGTACCGGGCGACGGCCGTATCCAGCGCGAGACTGGGCGGCAGTTGCACGAGGACCACGCCGAGCTTCCCGCCGAGGCCCGCCACCTCGGCGGCAAAGCGCGCGAGCGGTTCGTCGGCTGCGACCAGCCGCGCGACGTGCGTGATCGCCTTGGGCAGCTTCACCGCGAAGGCGAAATCGGCCGGGACGGCAGCGGCCCAGCGTTCATAAGTCTCTGGCCGATGTGGCCGGTGGAAGCTCGAATTGATCTCCGCCGCGTTGAACCGTGCGGCATAGCGTTCGAGCCCGGTGCCGGCGGCCGGAAAGGCATCGCGCGACGCGGCCGGGATCGCCCAGCCGGCCGTGCCGATGCGGATCCCGGCCGCCGCGTGCCGCATCAGGCGAGGGTGCGCAGCGTCGGCTCGCGATCGTAGAAACGTCGTGTCGCCGCCTTGACGAAGGCGCCGTCGAGCCCGGTGACGCCCTCATCCGGCTTGACCCCGGCCTTGTCGAGCAGCGGCTGGGCCGCATCGCTGGCGCCGATGGCCTTGAGATGACCGAAGGCGTTCATCACCCACTCGACCGCCGCACCTTCGTCGAGCAAGGCGGCGGTGCCCGCCTCGGACAAGACGACCGCGACCGCATCGTAAAGCTGCGAAGGCGAGCCGGCGAGTTGGCCATCGGCCTTTTGCACGCTGCCGTCGGACAATTTGGCGCCGCCGACCTTGGGCGCGACGATCACCGCCTTGGCCTTGGCTTTGGTGACGGCGTCGACGACCTTCTTCAGCTCGGCCGCGTTGGTGCCGTCGGCGATCAGCACGCCGACCTGGCGGCCCTGCAGCGTGTCCTTCATGTTCTTGTGGATCGACAGCGCGTCGGACGGCGCCATGTCGACCGGTGCCCGCGCGGCAGCGGCCTTTTTCGGTAGCGGGATGCCGAGCCCGTCGGCGACGCGCTTGGCGAAATCCTCGTCGACGTTGCGCAAATTGGCGACCATGCGGCCCGGCACCTGGTCGAGCAGCCCGACCTTGGACAGTTCGAACACGAAGCTCGAGGCGATGTGCGCCTTCTCGCTCTCGGTCTGCGAGGCAAGGAAGAGGCGGGCCTGGCTGTAATGGTCGGCGAACAGCTCGCTGCGCACGCGCAACTTGTCGCCGCTTTCCTCCTCGCCGGTCGGTGCGGTCGTCGTCGCGAAGCCGCGCGCGGGGCATTCGCGCGGGCCGCCTTCCTCGCCATGCGCGGCAAGGCTGTTGGGCTCGTAATTGGCGCGCCCCTTGGGCACCGCCATCTGCATCATGCCGTCGCGCTGGAAGTTCATCACCGGGCAGCGCGGCGCGTTGACCGGGATCTGGTGGAAGTTGCTCGTGCCCAGCCGCGACTTCTGGGTGTCGAGATAGCTGAACAACCGGCCCTGCAGCAGCGGGTCGTTGGAGAAATCCACGCCGGGCACGATATTGCCGGGGCAGAAGGCGACCTGCTCGGTCTCGGCGAAGAAATTGTCGACATTGCGGTTCAGCACCATGCGGCCGATGATCCGCACCGGGATATCCTCCTCAGGGATCAGCTTGGTCGGGTCGAGCACGTCATAGGGCTGGGCGTCGGCAAAGGCCTGGTCGAACACCTGGATGCCGAGCTCCCATTCGGGGAAATTGCCGGTGTCGATCGCCTCGAACAGGTCGCGGCGGTGATAGTCGTTGTCGGCCGCCTGGAGCTTCAGCGCCTCGTCCCAGATGGTCGACTGGATGCCCAGTTTCGGCTTCCAGTGGAACTTGACGAAGCTCGCCTTGCCGGCGGCATTGACCAGCAGGAAGGTGTGGATGCCGAACCCTTCCATCATGCGCAGCGAGCGCGGCAAAGTGCGGTCGGACATCGCCCAGAACAGCATGTGCGTGGTTTCGGGCATCAGCGAGGCCCAGTCCCAGAAGGTGTCGTGCGCGCTGCCCGCCTGGGGATAGGCGCGGTCGGCCTCCATCTTCACGGCATGGACGAGATCGGGGAACTTGATCGCGTCCTGGATGAAGAAAACGGGGATGTTGTTGCCGACCAGGTCCCAGTTGCCCTCGCGGGTGTAGAACTTCACCGCGAAGCCACGCACGTCACGCGGCGTGTCGACCGAGCCCGCACCGCCGGCGACGGTCGAGAAGCGCACGAAGACTTCGGTCTTCTCACCTTTGGTGAACAAGGCCGCCTTGCTCAGGTCGGAAATGTCGTCGGTCGCCTCGAAAAAGCCGTGCGCGCCGGAGCCGCGGGCATGGACGATGCGCTCGGGAATGCGCTCATGGTCGAAATGGAAGATCTTTTCGCGGAGGACGAAATCCTCGAGCAAGGTCGGCCCGCGCGCGCCCGATCTCAGGCTGTTCTGGTTGTCCGAGACGGGGATGCCCTGATTGGTGGTCAGCGCATCGTCGCCGCCCTTCGCCTGCTGGTGGGTCTCGCCGCCATTACCGGCGGTCGTCGTGAAGTCGGTGTCGGCCATGAGGTGTCTCCGGGTAGGCAGCGGTGGTTCGCGTGCCCAACGACCGGCGGCGGCGCAAAGTGCCCGGCGCGAAGCGAATAATCGCGGCAATCTCGATCAAGTTCGCTTTCGCCACTCAGCGCGTGGCGCCGCCCAGCCATAGCCGGCCGAGCGCCTCGTCCAGTTCGGGCGGATCGAACGGATCGAGGCCCGATCCGGGATAGAAGGTCATCTCGCCGAAACGCGGCGTTGCGCCGATGTCGTAGAAATCGACGCGCACGAAGTCGAAGCCGCGTGCCAGCGTCTCGGCGCCGGTTACCATGCGCGCCAGCGTGGCGGGCGGCGCCGGATCGGCATCGGCGGTCGGCGAGGACAGACGGCGCCAGGCGGGGTCGAACAGCATCCAGCGATGGCGATGCTCGCGATCGAGATGCACCTGCACCGCCGCAACGCGGCCGTGGAACACATAGAACTTGTAATCGACCGGCAACGTCATCGCGTCGCCGACGAACGGCTCTACCAGCACGCCGCGCGGCACGGCGCGATAGCCCCATTCATCGAGCCAGTGGCCATAGGCGCTGCGCATCCAGCCGGCAGCGGCGCGGCGGATATCCGCCCAATCCTGGCTCCCGTCGCGCACGAAGCGGCGCTGGTTGCAGCCATGGCGGGACTTGACGACGAACGGGTACGGCCAGTCGGGCGTGGCGGGCAACGTCTCGCCTGACCACAGGGTCGGCGTCACCCATTCCGGGCCGAGCGCCTCGGCCACGAAGCGCTTTACCGCGACCTTGTCGATCAGATGCGGAAGGCGCCGATCGCGATCACGCAATTTGCGCCGCTGGACCAGTTCGGTGAAACGCGTCGGCTCGGCGAGCGACAATGGCCGGCGGTGGCGCCAGAGATAAAAGAGATGGAGGCGGAGCATAACCGCCGGCGGCTGACGGCTGACCGGGCGCGCGCGCGCCGGCAGCGTGCTTGAACGAAGCTCTGCGTCACTCATGCGGCGCGGTGCGGGAAAGCTGATCGGGATAACATCGCGGCGCTACGCACGGCGGTGGAGGATCGTTCCGCCGAAGCGGCACGCCAGACGGACGCGACCGCCGGAAGCAAACTGCACAATCCGGATCAAATCGTGCGGCAGCGGCGCAACTTAAGCTGCGCGGTCGATTTATAGCTGCATGACCCATTATTATTTCCACCTGCATAACGGCGATCGGATCGAGGACGAGGAAGGCCAGGAGTTCCCCGACGACGATGCCGCCTGCGCGGAGGCGGTGCGCGGCGCGCGCTCGATCATGGCCGATGCGGTGTGGCATGGCCGCCTGCCGCTCGACGAATCGATCGAGATCGTAGCGCATGGCGAGGTGGTCGCCGTCGTCGCGTTCAGGGACGTGGTGACGTTGCCCGATTGAGCCTGCCCTGGCGCGCATGCAGCTGCAGATACTGATCGTCGAATTCGGCGATCGCGGAGAGCAGCGGGGAATCGAAGATATCGACGCGGCGATCGCGGATCTGCACCACCCTCTCCTCGCGCAGTTCGCGCAGCATCCGATTGGCATGGACCGAGGTCAGGCCGGTCACATCGGCCAGTTGGATCTGGCTGAGCGGCTAGTCGAAGGCGATGCCGTTACGGCACTCGCCCACCGCAACCCGCAGCGACAATTCGCAGATGAGATGCGCAATGCGCGCCTTGGCCGGCAGCCGCCCGTTGCGCAGCGCCCATTCGGACAGGATCGCGGCATCCACCATGCAATCGCGCCAGAAAGCCTCGGCGACCATCGGAGAACTACCGACGAGCGCATGCAGCGCTTGGTGCGGCACGCGGTAGATGACCGTGTCGGTCATCGCGTTGAGCGCGGTCGCGGCGTCGGGCAGCATGAGAGAATGGAGATCGCCCATGTCGCCGGGAATGTGCAGCGCGGTGATCAGCCGCTCGCCATTGCGGTTCTGGCTAAAGCGGCCGGCCATGCCCGAGACGATCAGACAGGAATGATCGACGCGCTCGCCGAGCCGGACGAAATCGCGGTTGGTGGCGATCGCCACGCGCTCGCCGGGCAATGACAGGATTGCCTGCCGTTCCTCCACGCTCAATTCGGAGCGTAGCGTCAGGCGATCAAGCCAGAGTGCCAGGGCATTTTCAACGTCGTCCATCCGTCGCGCTCGCCTTGCATCACCCCTTTTACCCAACTCGCCATGCCGCTTCGCGGGTCCATTGCGGGTTGGTTTGTCGGCCGGCGGCGGGCTGCTCTTGCCCCATGTTAACGAGATTCCCCGGAACGATGATGCGCCCGGAAGCGTAACAAGCGCATGACCAGACCGACTTCCTCCCTGTTCCGCTGGCAGCACCGCTCGCAGGACGAGTTGCGCGCCATGCTGCACGACCATGTCGACGCCCGTGATTTTCCCTGTGTCGGCGCAAAATCAGCGCTGGCGCGGGGCACGCTCGAGGTGCTGGCGTGCGACAGCATCGCCAGCGCGTGGGACGATCTGCGCATCCATGACGGCCTGCTCGCCTGGGCGCATGCCTGGCGCGAGGATCCGGGTGAACTGCGCAGCTTCGCGGTGGTGTTCGAGGGGCCCGTCGCCCTGTCTGAGCCGGAATTCGAGGCGGCGATGTGGGCGCGGCTGCAGTCGCTGTCCGACAAGGATGTGTGGCGCGGACAGGACTATGACCCGCGCGTCAGCCCGGACCCGGACGACAAGCATTTCTCGCTGAGCTTCGGCGGCGAGGCGTTCTTCGTCGTCGGGCTGCATCCCCACGCCAGCCGCCCCGCGCGACGACTTGCGCGGCCGGCGCTGATCTTCAACCTGCACGAGCAGTTCGAACAGCTCCGCGCTGCGGGCAAATATGAGGGAATGCGCGACAAGATCCTGACGCGCGACGAGGCGATCGCCGGCAGCGTCAATCCGATGCTGGCGCGGCACGGCGAGATGAGCGAGGCACGGCAATATTCCGGCCGCGCCGTGCCCGAGCAATGGCGCTGCCCGTTCCGCTATGGCGGCGGGGACGATCGCTGATGCCAGCCGCGACGATCCCGCCGCGTAGCGGCACCGCCTTCCGGCTTGCCGCCGGCGACGTGCTGATCGTGATCGATCCGCAAGGGCGCCAGGTCGCCGATCTGATCGCGTTCAACGCGGATGATGTGGGCGAGGCGCTGTCATCGGGGCGTACGCTCGACTATCAGGAGACCATCCGCCTGACCACCGGCGACAAATTATGGTCGAACCGCAGCCGCGTGATGCTGGAGATCGTCGAAGACACCGTCGGCGTCCACGACTTCCTGCTCACGCCCTGCTCGGTCGACACGTTCCGCATCTGCTATGACGACCATGACGCCCATCCGGGTTGCTTCGGCAATCTGTGTGCCGCGCTGGCGCCTTATGGCATCGCGCCGGACGGTATCGGCAACGCCTTCAACTGCTTCATGAACGTGCCGGTCGATGGCGGCACCGGCCGGCTGAAGGTGTTGCCGCCGATCAGCCGCGCAGGCGATCATATCGCCTTTCGCGCGGTGATGGATCTGGTGATCGGCCTGACCGCCTGCTCGGCGCGCGACTCCAATGGCGGGAGCTTCAAGCCGATCGACTACCGCATCGAACAGGCGACCGATGCCGAGCGTGAAGCGGTGATGACGGCGTGCCTGTCGCACGGCTGAGGCGTCCACCTGCATCGCCCCTCGGCTGAAGCGGAGGCGCGTGTTTGTGGCACCTTCCGTAATGCTACGGACCCGTGATTCCGCGTGATTGTCCGGGCCCGCGCGCCATGGTGCAAAGGGGCATGGAAAACCAAGCCGCCGACCGCTGCATGAAGCGCCGCCTGCTTCATGCCTCCTCCCAGGCCTATCAGGCCGGCATCGGCGACGCGCCCGACGCGGTGGGGTGGATCGAACCGCCGATCGTCGTCCGGCGCAATGCCGAGATCGGCCGCCGGGCGATCGACCAGGCGCTGGTCGGGCGCGTGCGAGAAGGCGTGATCGTGGCGATCCGCGGCTCGTTGCCGCCCTTTCCCAACGGCGGCCAGGATGGGTTTGCGGTGCTGCTCGACTGGCTCAACGACAGCCTTTCCATGTGCATCGAGGCGCCGGAATATGGCGGGGGCGTGCATCTCGGTTTCGCCGATTCGATGTACCGGCTGTGGGAAGATGCCGACGGGCAGCCGGGAATACGGCGGGCGATCCAAATGATGCTCGACGTCAATCGCTTCGACCGCGCGGCGCGGCCGCATCTGTTCCTGACCGGGCACAGCAAGGGCGGCGCGCTCGCCAATCTCGCCGCGTTGCGCGCCGCGCGGCTCGACCAATGGCGCGACATGCCGATCAGCGTGGCGACCATCGCCGCACCGCGCGTCGGCAACGCCGCCTTCGCCCGCGCCTATGCCGCGGAACGCATTTCCTGCCTGCGCTACGAGATCGCGTCGGACATCGTGCCGCACCTGCCGCCGGGTCCGCAGACGCCGCGCTGGCTGCGCCGGATGGTGCGCGAACTCCTCCCGCGGCTGGCGATGAGCGATTATCATGCCGTGGGCGTGCGTGTGAGCGGCGAGCGGACTCACCGCCCCTGGGCGCTCGCCTGGCTGAGCTATTTCGTCCGCCTGTTCAGCCGCGACGGCGTGAAGCTGATGCTGCGCTCACCCTCGGCGATCGCGGCGCACGCCATCTCGCCGCAATCGACCTATGACCGGCTGGTGTGTCGCGGCGAAGCGCACTGCACGCACCGCTGAGAGCACGCGCCGACCGGGTCACGCCGCGAGCTTGTCGTGCGCTTCGGTGGCGACATAGGTCAGCGTGAACAGGTCAGTTCCTGCACCGTCCGAGACCACCACCCGCGTCTGCCCGTCCCGGGAGATGTCGTTGGCGACGCGGCTGGTGGAACGTTCCAGCAGCCTGAACGCCTCGGCGCGCGCCGGCGTGGTGCCGATCCATTCGGACGCGACGACTTCGAGCGCACCGCGATGGTAGATGCTGAAGTGGAACATCATGACGCGTACCTCAGGCTGGGGGCGGAAAGGGCGGCGATCACTGCCGGCGCAGGCACGTTGATGCGCGATGCGGGTGCGGGATCGATATTGGCGATCATGCCATCGCGCTGCGCAACGGGGACAGGTGAGGCGACCGGTGGAGAGGTTCTGGCGGGTTGGCCCAGGTTTATCTTTACCGGCACCTCGCCGAACTGCGCGGCATGAAGCCTGACCGATGCGAAACAGGCCTCCAGCGAGGCATGGCCGCTGCCACATACCAGTACCTGCCCGACAGCGCTCAATCTGCTCCAACTCCACATCGTCAGAGCCACGCCATTTTTCATAAATACGCTGGTCGACTTTATGAAAACTTCATATCTTTCAAAATGATCTGCCATGAGCCGTAAACTCATTGCCAAACAAATAGTTCCAAATTTCAAATATTACATTCCATTCATCTTAGAATATAATCTTATCCATGGAATTATTTTACTATTCGCGAGGTCGATTTTCTTTGGCAAATACAAGTCAAAGCCGGATAAATTCTATGCACACGGGCTCATGTTCCCGCCTGCGCAGGCCTCCGGTTCTTGCCGAAAAACGCCTGGACTCAGGGCGTCGTGGTATTTGACGGCGGCTCGTCGCGGTGAACACGCGCGGTCATGCCGACCGCGTCGGCATCGTCCTGGGTCTGCACGTCGGGAGGCGGCGGGGCTTCGCGCACCTCGGTCGCGGTGGCGGCGTTGGCTGTAACGGGTGCAGCGACATTGGCCGGCGGCGGCGCCTCGGGCTCGGCGACATTCTCGGCCGGCGCTGCGCTATTGGCAGCCTCGGGCGGCGGCGCCGGCTTGTCGCAGCCGGCCAGCGTCGCGAGCGCGATCAGGGCCGTGGCGGTGGCGATCTTCGTCCTCATCGTCATCATCCTTTTATCTGCGCCTCCAGGTCAGGCAGGACCAGGCCGGCGGAACGCGCCTCGATCTTGGCCGCCAGCGCCCTGTCCCATGTATAGGGGTCGTCGCGGAAATTCATCTGTCCGCTCGTGCTGGCAAAGGCCGTCCAGTAGAGCAGATAGACCTGCACCGGCGTGGTCAGCTGGACGCGCTGGGTCTTGCCGGTCTTCACCGCCGCAGCGAGTGCATCGGCACTCCAGGCGGGATCGTCCTTGAGCACCAGCGCGGCCAGCTCGGCGGGCTTTTGCAGCCGCACGCAGCCATGGCTGGCGAGGCGGCTGAAACTGTCGAACTTGGCGCGCGACGGCGTGTCGTGGAGATAGACCGAATAGGGGTTGTCGAAATCGAACTTGAAGCGGCCGAGCGCGCTCTTGTCGCCGGCGCTCTGTTGCAGCCGCGTGCCGTCGATCACGACGAAGCCATTGCGCTTGAGATAACCCGGGCTCTTCTTTTCCTTCGGCCACAGCTCCTTGGTGGCGATCGAGGTCGGCACGTTCCATGGCGGGTTGAGCACGACGCTGCGGATCGTCGAGGTCAGCATCGGCGTTTCATTGCCGGGGCGACCGGTGACCGCGCGCATCGACAGCACGGGCACGTCCCCGTCGAACACCGTCAGCACGGCGGCGGCGATGTTGACCTGGATGCGGTCGCGCGGCAGCTCCGGCGGCAGCCAGCGCCAGCGTTCGAGATTGGCCATGATCTGGCGCACCCGCCGGTCCGCGGGCACGTTCAGCGCGGCGAGCGTCTGCTTCGACACCACGCCCTGCGGGTTGAGGCCATAGCGGCGCTGCGCGCGCTGCACCGCGGCGACGAGATCGGCATCGAACGCCTCGCCGGTCAGCACGACATCCTTGTCCTCCACCGCGAGCCGCTGGCGCAGCGCGACGACGCGCGGGCCGCTGGAGCCGAGCTTGAGATCCGGGCCGGCCTCGAGCACCGGCCAGCCGCCGCCGGCGGCGATGAGGCGATAATTGGCGAGGCCCTTCACCAGTCCATCATAACCGGCATAGGGCGGCGGCAGCGCGGCGATCCACGCCGCCAGCCGGTCACGGCGTACCGCGTCGGCAAAGCCGGGCAAGGGATCATAGGCCGGCGGGCGCAGACCCCAGTTGTGATCGAAATCCGCCGTGTCGAGCCGCCCGGCATGAACGGCGCGGGCATGGTCGAGCGCGGCACGGACCAGCGCCTCGCCGTCCAGCGTCGGCGTTGTGGCATCGGGCGGGGTGTAGCGCAGGCCCTGCGCCATGGCATCGGCACCGAGCAGCGTGCGCAGCTGCGCCGCCTGGGTCGGGCTGAGCACCGGCAGCGGTGCTTGCACCGCCTGGACGACGGGCCCGGCGGTCGGGCTGCGCGTCGGCGTCGGCATGGGTCGGGGCGAAAGCGGCCCGGTCGCCTGGCCCGCACGGAGCGGCGCCGCGCCGAGCGCCAGGCCGCCCATTGCCAGCAGCGCGACGCAGCTGGCCGTTATCGTCTTGCCGTTGCTAGCTTTCATGGTCTGTCATCGTTCCCGGAGTGCGCGACCATCTCTGGCACGCGATTTCTCGACCTAATCTGAACGGACCGGGAAAAGCCAGCGCCGCGCACGGGAAAATTCGGTGCAGGCGCGGTGGAGCGATCATAGGGCCCCTTCAAGAAGATCGTTGCGGAATTCCGCCGCGTTGTCCGGACTTGTCCGTGCCGCTTCGCGATTCGTGTCGCACTTCATTTTTTGCAACGCTCCCGTTCGGGGGCCAAGAACATCAACCCGTACCCTCCGCATCCGCCAGTTCCCGGCATACGCGCGCAGTATGCTCGTCGGCGGGGAAGGTGCAGTCGATGCGTACCTCGTCGAGCGTCACGTCGTGCGGGGCGGCGAAGGTGGTGATCGTCTCGAAGAAGCGCAGTTCGCCCCGGGGCGTGCGGAAGGTGAAGGTGATGATCGGCGCGGGATCCTCGCCCAGATCGCGCGCGCGCCAGCGCTCGGGCACGTCGGGGTAACGGAAGATCTCATCGAGCAGCGCGCGAGTACGGCGATCGGTCGGGTTGACGGCGAGATCGTCATGCAGGTGGCGGATGAAGCGCCCGGCAATCTCCGGCCAGTTGACGATCACACTGCGTATATCGTCGGGATCGAACAGCTGGTGGAGCAGGTTGGTGTGGCGGCTCGGCCGCCCCGCCATCATCAGCCCGCCGAGCCGCACCGCCGCCTGGTTGGTCGCCAGCACCTCCCAATGGCGGCTGAGGACGAAGGCCGGATAGGGCTCCTGATGCGCGATGATCAGGTCGACCGCCTGTTGCACGCGCGCCAGCGCCGGCGCGGAGAGAGCGCGTTCCGGATGGGTCGCGGCATAGCCCGCCGCGCGCAGCAGCGCGTTGCGTTCGCGCAGCGGCATGCCGAGCGCGTCGGCCAGCCGCGACACGGTCTCGCGGCTGG
>JAZJXZ010000040.1:0-46081 GCA_040390605.1 Pseudomonadota bacterium | reverse complement strand
ACGCCTTGCCTGTCTCGACACAGCTGAGATGGCGGGTGGAGATCCCGGTTTCGAGCGACAGATCGAGCTGGCTCATGCGACGCGCGGCGCGCCATTCGCGCAGCAGCGCGCCGATCGGCGGCATATCGGGGGCGATGGTCGCGCGCGCGGGCATGGGGGTCCTGCGATAATCACCCCGCGACAGAAGCGGGTTTCAGGCGCCCTTAGATGGTTTTCCGGAGCTCGCCGTCAAGCCACGCAACGCGATCACTTGCCGGATTGCGCGGCGCCTTCGTATGACAATGGCCGGAAGCAGGGTAGCTGCTTCCGGCCATGCTGTGCGGGCGACCGCCCTGCGACGATTACCGATAGCGCCAGCCACGGTGCCAGCGATAGCGGTTGTGCCAATAGCGATGGCCATCCCAATAGCCGCGCCCACGATAATAGGTACCGATTACCAGGCCCGGCGCGACGACCATCGCCCGGTCATTCGGGCGGCAGTGGCCGCGTGGCCCGCGATGATAGCCACGGCCACAACCGTCGGCGGCAAATGCCGCGGGCGCGGCCGAAAGCGCGACGCCCACAGCAAGCGCGGCGAGCATGAACTTCTTCATGATGATGCCTCTCTTCGCTCTATCTTCGTTAAGGCCCCTTTCGGGACCGGCGTAGAACGCCGCCTCCCCCACGTCGTTCCGCTAGGGCCGGATCGGGCGCGGTGCTCAGCGCAGCGCCTCCGCCAACGCCCGCTCGGCCAGCGGCCGCATCACGGCATAGCCGTCGCGGTTGGGGTGGAGCCCGTCATTGGCCAGCGCCGGCCTGATGCCATTGTGCTCATCGCTCAGCGCCGTGTGATAATCGACGAAGATCGCGCCGCGCTGCGCGGCGAGTTGGCGCAGCCGCGCATTGATCGCCAGGATGCGGGTGGCCGGATGGGCAGCGTCGCCCGCCGCGGCAGGCGTGATGCTGGCCAGCACGACCTTGATATGGTTGGCCCTCGCAATGTCGAGCATCGCGCGGATATTGTCGAAGATCTGGTCGTCGCTGGTCGGCCCGGTATTGCCGGCGATGTCGTTGGTGCCCGCCATGATATGCACGACGCGCGGGTGCAACGCGACGACATCGGCATAGAAGCGCAGCAGGATCTGGGGCGTAGTCTGGCCGCTGATGCCGCGATCGACGATCTTGTCGCCGAACAGATCGGGCTGGGCGAGGCGCCAATATTCGGTGATCGAATCGCCGAGAAAGACGACCTGCGGGCGAACGTCACTGCGCAGGATCGCGGCGTTCTGGTCGCGGTAGCGGCACAGATAGGGCCAATCCTGCGAGCCGCCGCACGCTTCGCCCGGCCGCGCGTGCGGCGCATCGGGCGGTGCCTGTTGCGCCGCGGCGGCCGACCCGTCGAGCAGCAGGAGCACGCCGGTCGCCAGCGCGCCCAGCCGGCGAAGTGGCGCGCGCAGGTGGGCCATGACGGCGGCGGTGGGACGATCGTCGGTCTTCACGCACTTCCTCCGCTTCCGGCAAATGGCCCCGTGCCGCCGGGGACGTTCGTCGCTGCCGATCCTAACGCCGACGCACGCAAAGATCGCCCGATTTCTCGTCGGCGCGGCGAGTGCCCGTTCGCGCCGCGATCACCCCTCATCGATGACGGACGCGACGATCTTGCATATCGGGTTTCCGCTGTCGGTCTCCTCGCCGCGCAGCGGGCCGACACCGTCGAGATGTCAGGATCAACGGCGAAATGGCCGAGGGGACACCAGCGCCGGCGTCACCCACGCGGCGGATCGATCTTGCCCATCAACGCGGCGACGACGCGGGGGGCCTGGGCTGGTTTCATCACCAGCGCCAGGTCGGGCCGCCCCGACGCAAGATCGGACGGCATGCCCGTGCCGGTATGCACCACGAACGGCACGCCGAGATCGAGCAGGTGCAGCGCGAGCGGGGTCACCACGCCGTCGCTGAGATTGGCGTCGAGCACCGCGCCGCTGACGGCGGCGATGTCGAGTAGCACGAATGCCTCGGCGACCGAGCCGACCGGCCCCACGACCTCGCCATCGACGTCCTCGACGGCATAAGCGAGACCGAGTGCGATGACGGCTTCGTCCTCGACGATGAGGATGCGGTGCTTTCCCGACATGCGCGTCTCCCGGAACAGCGGGAGCGCGAACGTCTCTCAGCCACAGCGTGCCAAAAGACCTTGCCGCGGTCACGCCATAACTATTTTAACGCAGATTGGTTTCATAGTTTATTATCGCAGCGACACGCCCTGTGTTTGCGACTAGGGTAGAAACACTGCCGGCCCGTTCCGTGGCTGCCGGTGGCTGAGAGATGCGATGCGCTCCCGTCCATAAGGGGGGAAGCATGCATCGTACCGACAACCGCTTTCCCCAACTGGCAGCCAAGCTGGCCCTGTGGGCGCCGCTCGACGGCGCCCAGCGCGCGGCGATCATCGCCTTGCCCTATGTCGTGCGCACGCTGCGCGCGGGTGATTTCATCGTCCGCGAAGAAGACCGGCCGCGCCACAGCTGCCTGTTGCTGTCGGGCTTCGCCGCACGCCACAAGCTGGCCGGCAATGGCGCGCGGCAGATCCTCGCGTTGCACATTGCCGGCGATCTGATCGATCTTCACCAATCGATGCCGATGCGCGCCGACCACAATATCCAGGCGCTGGGCGCGGTCTCGCTCGCCTATGTGCCGCTCGACGCGATCCGCGAACTGACCGGGCGGCACCCGGCGATAGGGCATGCGATGTGGCTGGACACGCTGGTCGAGGCAGCGACGCTGCGCGAATGGATGCTCAATATCGGGCGCCGCGATGCGCGCACCCGCACCGCGCATCTGTTGTGCGAGATCGGCATCCGGCTGCGCGCGGCGCGGCTCGACGGGCGCGACCTGTTCACGCTGCCCTTCACCCAGGAACAGATGGCCGATGTGCTGGCGCTGACCAATGTCCATGTCAGCCGCATGCTCGGGCTGCTCGCGGCGGAAGGGCTGATCGAACGCCATAACCGCCGCCTGACGATCCTCGATTTCGCACGGCTCGCCACGGCCGGCGACTTCGACCCGCGTTATCTGCACCTCGAACGCTATGGCGACGCGGCGGGGTAGCTTTTCTTCCGCGCCGGCGAGTAGTTTTACGGAACCGCCTCGCCATGACGCGTTAAGCGGCGGAATCTATCCCCTGTTCAGGCGCCACGGTTGCTCCCGACGCGCCCGACAAACGCCCGCCCCTCTTCATGCTCGGAGGGGCGGGTTTTTCGCTCAGGCGATCAGCCGGCGCGCCACCGGAATCCAGCCTGGCGCGTCAGTATACGAACCGCAGCAGCGAGATGGCGACGGAGAAGCCGAACAGTAGCGCGAACAC
Organism: Pseudomonadota bacterium; assembly: GCA_040390605.1. Taxonomy (GTDB): domain Bacteria; phylum Pseudomonadota; class Alphaproteobacteria; order Sphingomonadales; family Sphingomonadaceae; genus Sphingomonas. Next base: position 42,741 of record JAZJXZ010000040.1, on the reverse strand, counting down.
GGTGATCGATAGCGGTCGTTGCACGGCTTTTCTCCCACGCTGGATGGGTTGGTCGGGAGATATCGGTGTAAGCTTAAGGCTTTGCGCCATGATCGTTTAATCTCCCGTGATCTCCCCTCCCTTTCAGGGAGGGGCCGGGGTGGGTGCCGCCGAGGCACTCGGCGGCCCTCCGACAGAATGTGCCCGGCGGTGCCGTTCCGAGGTCGCCTGTCCCTCGCGTCAGTTCCGAACCGGTGCCGCGTGGAGCAAGCCTAGGATGGCTCGCTACGCTCGCGACCCACCCCCTACCCCTCCCTTTCAGGGAGGGGCAAGAAGAAGGGAATCCCGGTCGCAATGTGTCTGATCGACTAAACGCCCCCGACCCGATCAAGCACCACACTTCGCCAGGCATGTGAGACGTAGAGCCTGAGATCGGCGCGCCTGACGGGCGCGCCATGTGCGCCCAATACCCGGACAACATAGCGATCGGCCCCCGCCAGCGACGCGACGGGCGGCATCTGGAGCCGGCAAGGCAGATCCTCTTCCGGCGCGTTGGCGCACGCCAGCCCATGCGCGACCACCTTGCCCGACGTGACGGAAACCAGTTCGGCAGCATAAGGCCGGCCGTTCGGCACCGCCGGGCAGGCGGTTACGAACACATAGATTTCCAGCGGATAGGCAACTTCTTCCGCCTCGATACCGGGGCCGATCGAGCGGCTTTTCCAGCCGCCGTGACTTGTCGTGTCAATGTGGCACCCGGTCTGGTTCCGCGAAACCGAACTCTCGATCGTATCGAGCCGATAGGGCCAGCAGAACAGCGCCAACAGGCCAAGTACCGCAAGGATCGCGACGATCGCGCAGCCCCGCTTCACGCCCCCTTCACCATCTCCCCCATCGTCACATAATCGAGCTTGCCCGTGCCCAGCACCGGCAGCGCCTCGACCACGCGGATGTCGCGCGGGATGGCCAGTTCGGTGACGCCGTTGCTACGGCCCCAGGCCTGGAAGACGGCTGCCAGCGCGCCCGCTTGCGTCGTGAACATCACGAGCTGCTCGCCCTTGCGCGCGTCTGGCCGCGTGACGACGGCGTGCTCCGCGCCCGGCCAGACCTTCGCCGCATAACCCTCGACCGCGGGCAGCGAGACCATCTCGCCGCCGATCTTGGCGAAGCGCTTGGCGCGGCCGCGGATGGTGATGAAACCGGCGGCGTCGATCGTGACGATGTCGCCGGTGTCGTGCCAGCCTTCCGGCAGCACCTGGAGCTGGCCGGGCGCGTCGGCCTTGAGATAGCCGGCCATGACGTTGGGCCCGCGGATCGACAGGCGGCCGCCCTCCTCGATGCCGGGCACGTCTTCCAGCCGGGCCTCCATGCCGGGGAGCAAGCGGCCGACCGAGCCGGCCTGGAAATGCATCGGCGTGTTGACCGCGATCACCGGCGCCGCCTCGGTCGCGCCATAGCCTTCGAGGATGCGCAGCCCGAACTTCTCGGCATAGACTTTCCGCGTCTCGTCGCGCACGCGCTCGGCCCCGGCAAAGATGTACCGCATCGCATGAAAATCATAAGCGTGCGCCATGCGGGCATAGCCCGACAGGAACGTGTCGGTGCCGAACATGATCGTCGCATTGCTGTCATAGGCCAGCGCGGGGACGATGCGGTAATGCAGCGGGCTGGGGTAAAGCAGCGTCTTCACCCCCGACAGGATCGGCAGCAAGGTGCCGCCGGTCAGGCCGAAGCTGTGGAACACCGGCAAGGCGTTCAGCACCACGTCGGCGCGGTTGAAGTCGATCCGCGCCGCCAGCTGCAGGCAGTTGGCGAGCAAATTGCGATGGGTCAGCACCACGCCCTTGGGCAGCCCTTCCGATCCGCTGGTGAACAGGATGACGGCCGGCGCATCGGGCGAGACGCGGCGGCGGCGATGGAGGCGACCGGCCCAGCGCGTCTCGAATAAGGCGCGCACTTTGGCCATCGGACCGATGCCGGCACCGATATCCTCGAGATAACGCACGCCGATGCCCGAGGCTTCGAGGCCCGCAAGGACGTCGCCCAATTTGGCCTGTTCGATGAACGCCCGCGCGGTAACGATGGTGCGGATTTCCGCCGCCTGGCACGCCGCCTTGAGGTTGGTCAGCCCGGCGGTATAGTTGAGCATCGCCGGCACGCGGCCGATCAATTGCAGCGCGAAGAAGCTCGCCACCACCGCATTGACGTTGGGCATCAGCAGCCCGACCGCCTCGCCCTGCACGGTGAAGCGCGACAGCGGGCGGCCGAGCGCGAGGCTGCCGGTGAGCAGCCGACCATAGGTCAGCGGGTCGCGCTTGACGTCCTCGACCACCTGCGCATGGCCACCATTGATGTCCTTGGCGTCGATCAGCGCCTGGTAGAGCGTGCGGTCGAGATCGGACGTGGCGAAGATCATGTCGCTCATCACGTCGTAGAGCTTGCGGCCGGCAGCGGCGCGGCGCTGGCGCGCGGTGTCGCCTTCCACCGCGAAACGCAGCGGCGGCAATATGGTCAGGTCGATCTTGGGGAAAGTGCGCAGCCGCACCTTGCCCTTCAGCCGCGAGAAGGGCGAATATTGCGCGCCCGAAATACGCACCGGCACGATCGGCGCGTCGGCCTTGTCGGCGACCATGCCGGGTCCGTCGAAGATCTTCATCAGCGCGCCGGTCACGGTGATGCGGCCTTCGGGGAAGATCACCAATGTGCGACCTTCGCGCACCGCCTTGACCATCGCCTTGGCCGCCATCGGGTTGGTCGGGTCGACCGGAAAGGCGTCGAACATGCCGAGGAACGGCTTGACCCACCACGCCCGGGCGATGCGACTGTGGATCGCGAAGGTCGGCTTGCCCGGCAGGAAGGCGGCGAGCAGCAGCCCGTCGAGGAACGAGACATGGTTGACCACCACCACGGCGCGTGTCCCCGGCTGCGGCATGTTCTCCTTGCCGTGCACCTCGACGCGGTAGAGCAGCACGAGGATGCCGCGGACCAGCGCCTTGAACACCGTCTCGGGCAGCAGCCAGCACGAGATAAGCGCGATCGACAAGGTGGCGAAACCCATCGCCCCGACAACGCCCGGGATGCTGGTGCCCGCCGCGACAAGGCCGACGCACACCACCACCAGCAGCACCGAGACGAATGCGTTGACGATGTTGTTGGCGGCGATGATCCGCGAACGCTCCGCCGGCGCGGTGCGCGTCTGGAGGATGGCGTAGAGCGGCACGACGAAGATCCCGCCCGACAGGGCGATGCCGACCAGCGCGAACAGCACGTGCCAGCTGCCCGGCGTGGCGAGGAACGCGCCGACATCGGCGTGCGGCGTATGCACGACGAAGGTCCGCGTGGCGATCCACAGATCGATCAGGAACACCGACAACGCCAATGCGGAGACCGGCACATAACGCGCCGAGACCTGCCCGCCGAGCAGCTTGTTGACCATCACCGAGCCGAGCGCGATCGCGATCGAGAAGACCAGCAGGAACAAGGTGACGACCGATTTCCCAGCTCCCAGCGTGCCGCTGACCAGCGAGGGGAGATCGGTCAGCAGGATGGTGCCGACCGCGAAGAACCAGCTGATGCCGAGAATCGCCAGCCACACGCCGCGCCCGGCCTGCGCCGCGGCGAGGATTTCCCAGGTGCTTTTGAACACATTGCGCTCGACCCGCAGCCGCGGATTGGCCGAGGGCGCCGGGGGCACGGCGAAGCTCATCGCGAAGCCGAGCAGTGCAACGCCGATCGCCACCAGCCCGGCCTCCCACGGTCTGATCCAGCCGGCGAGCAACTGCCCGCTCAGGATGGCGAGAAAGGTGCCGGCCTCGACCAGCCCGGTGCCGCCCATCACCTCATTGGGCTTCAGGTGCTGGGGCAGGATCGAATATTTGACCGGCCCGAAGATCGTCGAATGCATGCCCATCATGAACAGGCAGAACAGCAGCAGCCACACCAGCTGGAACGCGAAGCCGACCAGCGCGAGGCACATGATGCCGATCTCGACCGCCTTCACCGCGCGGACCAGCCACGCCTTGTCCCATTTGTCGGCGAGCTGCCCGGCGAGCGCGGAGAACAGGAAATAGGGCAGGATGAAGATGCCGCCGGCAATCGTCGCCAGCATGTCCACCTTGTGCGGCTCGGCGGTGTAGATGGTGAAGGTTGCGAGGAACAGCATCGCAAACTTGAGCAGCGTGTCGTTGAACGCGCCGAAGAACTGCACCACGAACATCGGGCCAAGGCGGCGTTTGGTCAGCAGCGACAGATCAGGTGCGGACATCGATTCACTCCCGGAGGCGATGCGTGGCGTAACGGTCAGAACTTAACGATATGAGCGCCCTGCGCGAATCGCCTGATAGCATGAATTGAGCGCTGTTCAATAATTAATTGAACGCTGTTTAGTTGTGCCTGCCCACCGACGCCCCATCCTCCGTCATGCTGAACTCGTTTCAACATCCATGCGCGGTCGGAGGTCACAGGAGCGTCGCTCCCGGTTCAGATGATCGCGCATGGACCATGAAACAAGCTAAGGGTGGCGGTGAGGAAAAGGCTCGCGTTTGCAACGACCCCCGGCTTTGCTAGGTCTCCGGGCGAGGCCGTGCCTCGACAAGGAAGGCCAAATATGAAGATCGCGGTGCTGACGTTCGACGGATTCAACGAGCTCGACTCGTTCGTTGCAGCGGCGATCCTCAACCGGATGAAGCCGCACGGCTGGAAAGCCTGCATCACCGCGCCGACGCCCGAGGTCACCTCGCTGAACGGCGTGACGATCCGGCGCCAGCAACCGCTCGACTTCGCCGCCGAAGCCGATGCGGTGCTGATCGGCAGCGGGATCAGGACGCGCGAGATCGCCGCCGACCCGGCAATGCTGGCGCGCATCGCGCTCGACCCGATGCGCCAGCTGATCGGCGCGCAATGCTCGGGCACGCTGCTGCTGGCGAAGCTGGGGCTGATCGGTACCCTGCCGGCCTGCACTGACCTGACCACCAGACCCTGGGTGATCGAGGCAGGCGTCGAGGTGCTCGACGCGCCGTTCGTCGCGCACGGCAATGTTGCAACCGCCGGCGGGTGCCTGGCGTCGCACTATCTCGCGGCCTGGATGATCGCGCGGTTGGGCAGCGTCGCGGATGCGGAAGCCGCAATCCACTATGTCGCACCGGTCGGCGAGAAGCAGGCCTGGATCGCGCGGGCGATGGCGGTGGTGGCCCCGTTCCTGCCCGAGGCGAAAACGCTGGCGGCCTGAGTCGTCACCTCTGTCGTGCTCCTGCGCAGGCAGGAGCCCAGTTTGCGATGTGCGACGCCTGTGACCTTGGGTTCCCGTCTGCGCAGGAAGACGACATTGGTTTCAAGAGACAAGCGCACAGGAAATGGGCCGCCCCTCGAGGGACGGCCCATGTCTTTTACCGGTAACGACCCGAAGATCAGAAGCGGAAGCGCATTCCCGCGCGGCCGCCAAAGCCCTCATAATCGCCGCCATTGGCGTAGCGGCCTTCGAAGAAGCCGCTGATCGGGCCGTGCTGCGAACCGACATTCACGCCCAGCGTACCTTCGCCATAATCGCGCAGGCGCTGGTTGCCGATCGTCACCACCTGGCCACCGCTGGTGAAGACGACCTGGTCCTGGCCCTTGAACTCATGGACGTAGTTGCCGCCGCCATAGAAGGTCACCTTGGCGGTGCCGATATCAGCGACATAGCCGATCCGCGCGCCGCCCTTGCCGCGCACGCCATCCTGGTCGTTGAAGGCGAAGCTGCCCGACGCGACCGAGAAGTCATGGAAGTCGGAATGCGTGTAGGACACGCTCGCCGACGGCTCGACCCACAAGGTAGTGCCGAGACGGACACCGGCTTCCGCCTTGCCGCCATAGACCGATCCCTTCAGCTTCTGGGTGTAGCGACCCGAGATGCTGACATTGTCACCCCAATAATAGTCGTACTTGCCCAGTGCGTTGAAGAAGAACATCCCCGACGTGTAGCTGGCATAGACCCCGCCATTGACCGCATCGAAGTTGATCCGGTCGGGCGAGCCGGCGAAGCTCAGGTCGGAATTGAGATAGCCGCCCGTCACGCCGAAGGCGAACGCGCCGCTGCCGGCCGGGCCGCCGAAATCGAGACCCATCTGGCCACCGAAATAGTCCTGCTTGTAGCCCATGTTCACCGCGGTCGTCAGACCGTTGTAGGCGAAGCTCCGGTTGCTGCCGCGCTGCTCGACCTGGCCGATCGCCTGGCCCCACAAGCGGCCACCCGCACTGCCGTCGCCATTAGCGGCGACATTGTCACGCAGTTCGCGCATATGGCCCGACCAGGCATCGCCCGACTGCAGCCAGAGGTTGCGCGCCCCTTCGGCGAACAGCGCCGTGCGGTACACGCCGGCACCCGGCGTCGCCACCAGGCTGAAGGCGAAGGTCGTCGGGTTGTAGACGATGCCGTACTGGATCAGCCCCTGGTCGACATTCGCGCCGTTGAGCGTGAAGGCACCAACCGTCGAGCCCGCGCCGGCCTGCACCAGCACCGTGCCCGCGCTGGTGCTGAGCACCGCCGGGGTGGTGTTGAGCGGGGTGATCGACACGGTCGTCGCCCCCGTCGCCGCGCCGCCGATGCGGAGCTGGTCGCCGGTGAAGGTCGAGGTGCCGACATTGACGTCGAGCCCGAGCTGCGCCGCGCCGCTGCCGGTATAGGTACCCGGCAGGACCAGCACGTCGCCGACATGGCCGTTGCGCAGATCGACGAGACCGCTGTTGTTGAAGGCTTCCAGGCCGATCAGCGTGACCGTGCCGGCGGTTGCCGATGTGCCCAGCACCCGCAGCGTACCGCTGTTGTTGAACACGTCGTTGCCGGCACCGAAATCGCTGCTGCTGTTGGCGTTGAACGTGCCGCTGTTGTTGACCGTGTCGGCATTGGCGGTGAGCAGGATACGGCCGTTGATCGTGCCGCTGTTATTCACCGTCGCCGCGCCGCCGGTGATGGCGAGCGCATAGTTGCCGCCGCTGATCGCGCCGGCATTGGTCACCGTCGTGCCGGTGCCCGAGACGATCGTCGCACCGTTGTTGGTGCCGCCGAGCGTGCCCGAGTTCACCGCGAGGTTCGCGGTGGTCGCCGCCGCGATGTTCACGCCGTCGAGGCTGAGCGAGCTGTTGTTGCCGGTAAGCGTGACGCCGACCGAGCTGCCCGTGCTGTTAGCCACGATGGCATTGGCATTGACGCCGGTGGTCGTCACGCCATTCGCCGAGACGGTGACCGCGCCGCCGCCATTGGCGACGATGCCGCGGCTGTTGGCGCCGGTCGTCGCGACCTGCCCGCCGGTGATACCGATCGTGCCGGTCGTGGCGACGTTGATGCCGTCCGAATTGGCGCCGGAGGTGGTGATCAGGCCGCTATTGGCGACAGTCACCGGACCCAGGCCGGTGATGGCGACGGCCGTCCCCGTACCCGTGGTCGCGGCACCCGCCACCGTGGCGTTGATCGCGCCGGCACCGCCGGTGATGCGCAGCGCGTTGGCGCCATTGGCAGTCTGCTTGCCGCCCGTGAAGTTGACCGCACCGGTGGTGTTGATCACCGTGCCGGTCGCGCCGGGACCGGTCGCGGTAACCGCGCCGGTGGTGAGTGCGATGGCGTTGGTGCCGGCATTGACGGTCAGGCCGTTGCCCGTCGTCGAGACGGTGCCGACCGTCAGGTTGACCGGGGCGGTCGAGGTGATGATCGCGCCCTGCGACCCGAGACCCGTCGTGGTGACGTTGCCGAGATTGCCGGTAACGCCCGCGCCGGTGACGGTGGCGGCGGTGACGCCGGCGCCGTTGGTGCGCAGCGTCGCGCCGTTGCCGCGCAGGTTGATCGTGCCGTTCGAGGCAAGGTCGAGCGCGCTGGCGCTGTTGCCGCCGACGGCGACGCCCGAGGTGGTGATGTTACCGTAGCCGGCGTCGATCGCACCGGTACCGGCGCGGCTGTAGAGGCCGGTGGCACCGTCGCCCGTGGTGGTGATCACCCCGGCATTGGTGGTCACCGTGCCGGCGCCGAGCGTGTTGGCGGTAACGCCATAGGAGCCGAGGCCCGAGGTCGTCGCCGAGGTGATGTTGACGAGCATGTTGCCGCCGTTCGACGTCGCGAACACACCGTTGCTGTTGGCGCCGGTGGTCGACAGCGCGCCGCAATTGACCGTCACCGAACCCGTGCCGTTGGCCTGGGCGACGATGGCGCTGGCATTGTTGCCCGTGGTGGAAACGCTCGGGCAACCGCCGACATCGACCGAGCCGTTCGCGCTGAAGTTGTTGGCGACGATGCCGGCCCCGTTGACCGCACTGACCGTGCCGGTGCGGACCGTGACATTGCCGGTAAAGGCCTGCGCCGCGACGCCGTACCCGCCCGGCGTCGTGCCGCCATTGGTCGAGGTGGTGATGTTGCCGGCCGTGACCGACACCGTGCCGCCATTGGCGAGGATGCCGCGTTCGCCGGCGACGACGTTGCCGACCACAATGGTGTTCGAACCATCGGTGATGGAATTGGTGCGGATGCCGCGGCCGGTGGTGGTGACGTTACCTGCGACGATCGAGATGTCGCCGGTCTGGTTGGTCGCATCGATCCCGATGCTGGTCGCGCCGGTGGTGGTGATGTTGCCGGTGCGCAGCGTCAGGTCGCCGCCCGCGGTCGACAAGACACCGACCGAGTTGGTGCCGCTGGTCGAGATGTTGCCGACCGTCACCGTCGCGGCCTGGCCGAGCGTGTTGAGCTGCAGGCCGTTCGCGGCGTTGCCGCCGGTGGTGACGATGTTCAGCGCAGCGCCGGTGCCGGCCGGCGTGAAGCTCAGCGGGCCGCCGGTCGAGGTGAGGTTCACCGCGGTCGCGCCCGTCGTCGAGATCGGACCGGTCGCGTTGTACGTCGTCGTCGCGGGCGTCGTCGTGTCGATCATGACCAGGCCGGGGCCGGCAACGGTGCCGTTGCCCGCCGTGGTCGTCCCGGTCAAAACTGTGTTCGCGCCATCGATGCAGGTGATCGTCGTGCCGGCCTGCGAGCAGGTCGTTGCCTGCGCGGCCGCACTATTCGGCAGTAGAAAGATCGCGGCTGCGGTCGAAACGCTGCCGAGGAGCGCGAGGCGCATGGTAGAGTTCGGAATGGTACTTTTCCTTTTTGACGAAAAAAACGAGCGAAAACTGCCCTATTGAGCCGATCGAAGGGCCGATAGGCGGCTATTTGATAGCAAGTCAATCGTCTAGGAATTTGAAACAGCTATATATTTTTTTTCGACTGAGTGGAACTTTTTCGCAGGACAGTGTTGACGGCCAATCACGCCGACAATATACACGCTTTTGCTGAGCAGATTGGGCCGATCTGCGTTAGATTTAGATCAATGTCACAGATTTAGTAAACTATACTGTGCTAAGATTTGTGCGGCTTGCTTCCCACTGCGCCGCGACCGTCACGATGACAGGCGGCGCGCGCGCCTCGCAACCGCCGGCCCGAGCGGTCAGGCCGCGAACACGAACCTCGACCCGACATAGGACCGCACGATCTTCTGCGGCATGACGCGCAGCGCCTCGGCGATGAACACCTCGCCGGTGCAGTGCATCGGGATGATGTAGCGCGGGTCGATCGCCGCGAACTCGGCGACGGTGCGCCGCGCCTCGTCCTCGGTGCGCGGCCGGACGAGATGGAAGCCGCCGATCACCGCATGGACGCGCTGGATGCCCGACACCGCCTGCGCCTGGCGGACCGAGTTGATCACGCCGCGATGGCTGCACGAAGCGATCACCACCAGCCCGAGGCCCTTGACCGCGTAACAGGTCGCCAGCTCGTGCTCGCCGTCGTCGGGCAGCTGCGCGAGGCCGCGCTTGGCGGGGTTCAGCGCGGCACGGTCGCAGCCAACGCCGGGGCGCATCTGGGTCGGGATCGCGGCGCGCTCGAAGCTGCGCAGCGGGATCACGCCGGTGGTGAAGGCCTGGTCCGCCACGATCGCGGGTTCTGCGCGGATCCGCACGTCATAACCGGCGCGGGCGAGCGCGGGGCGATCGAGCGTTCCCATGATCAGCGGCGGATTGCCGATCATCGCCACGCGCTCGCAGAACGTCTCCTCGCCGCCGACGATCAGCGGAAGGTGTCGGCCGCGCGGCGCGATCGTCCCGAACAGGCCGGCGAACCCGCCATAATGATCGAGATGGCCGTGGCTCAACACGCTGGCATCGATCGTCAGCGGATCCACGCCGAGCAGCGACAGGTTGTTGGCCAGCACCTCGCGCGAATAGCCGAAATCGACCATCACGCGGCGCGTCTGCCCGGCGCGGCGCGACTCGCCGAGGATCGACAGGCCGAACTCGCCGAGCAGCGCATGCGCCGGCATCCGCGTCGCCCCGGGCGCGCCACCGCCGGCGCGCAGCACCTTCATGCCCGGCAAATCGAGATTGTCGAGGAACGGCCCGAAGGTCGCCGCGTCGGTGACGACCTGCAAGCTGAGGCTGTCGACCTCGGGCACGACGAACGCGGGCTCCGCCGAGGCGGTGCGCGTCGCGGCGCCCAGCACGCCGAGTACCCCCGCGCCCAATATCGTGCGCCGGGTAGGCTGCCAGTCGCGACTCGATGTCATGTACGCGTCTCCTCTCCCGGGATGCTAACATCCCGGGCGCGAGACGATACGCGATAGTTTGCTTAGGCGCTGGCGGCCTTGGGAGCGCCCTTGACGCGCTTCACCGGCGCGCCCGTTTTCGGCTTGGCCGAAAGGGCGGCAACCACGCGTGCACGGATGCGCTTGGCGCGGTTGTTGGCGGTACGAAGCTTGCCCATGAGGGTCGTCCAGTTCTGTCGGAAGGAATCGCAGCAGGCAGCCGAATGCCGGCCATCGCCACGACGTTACCCCCGCCCTGCGCACGATATGGGTGCGCGTTCAAGCTTTATCGGCTCGGCCACTGCCAGCTGAGCAGCTCGACATCACGCACGAGCGTCTCGCCGAGTTGCTTGTGCAGCGCCACCAGCCGACACTCGGCCGTCTCCTGCAGCGCGGCGACGAGCGTCGCGGCATGGGTGACGACGACCAGCTGGCAGCGCTCGGCCGCCTTGACCATCAACCGCCCGAGCGGCGCGAGCAGGTCAGGGTGGAGGCTCGCCTCGGGTTCGTTGAGAATCATCAGTTCGGGCGGCCGCGGCGACAGCAGCGCGGCCGCGAGCAGGAAATAGCGCAGCGTGCCATCGGACAGTTCGGCGGCGCGCAAGGGCCGCAGCAGGCCGTGCTGGTGCATCTCGACCTCGAAACCCTCACTGACGCTGAGCGTCGCGCCGTCGAACGCATCGGCGATGGTGTCCTCCAGCGCGCCGCCGTCGCCGGTTTCGAGAATCGTCTGGATCGCCGCACCGAGATCACCCCCGTCGCTTGCAAGCACGGGCGTATAGGTGCCGATATGCGCCCGCCGCGCAGGCGCGTCGCGATCGGTGCGCAGATCATCATAGAAGCGCCAGCCGCGCATGCGCTCGCGCAGCAACAGCAGTTCGAGCGCGTCGCCGGCGTCCGCACGGTGCGTCATCATGCTGTCGAGCGGCGACAACCCGCCGCGCACGTCACGCCACGAGCCGCTCTCACCGGCGCGGATGCGGCAGGCGGCGCCGCGGCGCTCGGCGATGAGGTTGGAACGGCCGAGCGCTTCGCCGACCCACAGCGCCTCGGTCTTGATCTCGGGGTCGTGCGAGAAACGCGACAGGGATGGGATCGGCAGACCGAGATCGATGGCATAGCCATAATCCTCGGACGCGAAGCCGAGCCTGAGGCTCACCGGACCGCTGCGCACCAGCCCTTCCACGCGCTGCTCGCCGGTTTTCATGCCGTGGGAGAACTTTTCCGGACCGGCCCACAGCGTGGAGGATAGCCCGCCCTCCACCGCCAGTGAGCCGATGACACGGCCCTGCGCGACATCGGACAGCAGGCGCAGCGCGCGATACAGGCTCGACTTGCCGCTGCCGTTCGGGCCGGTCACCACGGTAAGCGGGCCGAGATCGATCACCACGTCGCGCAGCGAGCGATAGCCCGAGATAGCGAGACGCGTGATCATCGCCGCCCGGGGTAGCGCGAACGGCGCGCGATCTCCACCGAAACCCGACAGCTATTTCAGCGGAATCGCCGGGCCCGAAAAGCTGCCGTCGAACTGGTTGGTGCCGTAGCTGAGCATCGTCGCACCGGCGAGCAGATAGACGCCGGTGCCGTTGTTGCTGATGCCGCTGTCGCCGATCCGCATCGTCGTGCCGGGGCCGTAGGCGGTTATGGCATAGCCGCTGTTCTGGTCGAACATCGTCTTCAGGATCATCACTCTGATCGTACCGCTGCCGGCCGGCGACTTGGCGATGATGCCCGACGCATTCCCCGACAGGCTCGACGAGTCGAGCGTCGCGTTGATCACCGTGCCGGTCGCCCCGCGCGCAAGCCGAACAGTATATCGCATCGCGCTGGCGGGGAGAGAGAGGAAAGTTTTGCGCCCACGCGGCGGTCGGGCGGCGCAGGATCGAGCGTCGCCCGCCTGATGCGGCGGTCACGCCGATCGTTGCGCTTCACCGGGCGTGGTGAGGATCAGCCCCGATGCGGCCCGTGCGACCGCCACGACATAGGTAATGATCCTGATGCCGTTGCCTGGGCCGGGGCCCGATAAGGCATGTTCCGGGCGCCCAAGCGCCACACAGGAGTACAGCGATGACGCAAGGTGACGGCAGACGGCCGGCGGGCGCTGCGCGATCGCCTGCGGTGCTCGATCCAGTGTGCGGCATGATGGTCGACCCGGCAACAACGCCGCACCATGCATCGGTCGGCGGCGCGCACTATCATTTCTGCAGCGCCGGATGCCGCGAGAAGTTCGTCGCCGACCCGACAGCATATCTCGCGCCCGCAGCACCCCAGGCGGTCGCTGCCGCACCGGACACGATCTGGACCTGCCCGATGCATCCCGAGATCCGCCGGGACCGTCCCGGCGCCTGCCCGATCTGCGGTATGGCGCTCGAACCGGTGATGGTGACCGCGGAGAGCGGCCCCAGTCCCGAACTGACCGACATGACGCGGCGCTTCTGGTTCGGGCTCGCGCTGGGCCTGCCCGTCTTCGTGCTCGAAATGGGCGGACACCTGCTACCCGGGCTGCACCGGCTGGTACCGCCGATGGTGTCGATCTGGATCCAGTTCGCGCTGGCGACCCCGGTGGTGCTGTGGGCCGGCTGGCCGTTCTTCGCGCGCGGCTGGGCATCGCTGCGCTCGCGCAACCTCAACATGTTTACCCTGATCGCGATGGGCACCGGCGTCGCCTGGGGCTTCAGCGTGGTCGCGACGCTTGCGCCCGCAGCCTTTCCGGCGGCGTTTCGCGGTATGGACGGCACGGTCGCGGTTTATTTCGAAGCCGCCGCGGTGATTACCGTGCTGGTGCTGCTGGGCCAGGTGCTCGAACTGCGCGCACGCGAACGCACGTCGGGCGCGATCAAGGCGCTGCTCGACCTCGCGCCCAAGACCGCGCGGCGCATCGCGGCCGACGGGCAGGACGAGGAAGTGCCGTTGGAGGCAGTGGCGATCGGCGACCGGCTGCGCGTCCGGCCGGGCGAAAAGGTGCCGGTCGACGGTGCGGTCGAACAGGGCAGTTCCTCGCTCGACGAATCGATGGTCACCGGCGAGTCGATGCCGGTGACGAAGACGATCGGCGCGGCGGTGATCGGCGGGACGATCAACCAGACCGGTGCGCTGGTCATCCGCGCCGAAAAGATCGGGCGCGACACGATGCTCGCGCGGATCGTGCAGATGGTCGCCGACGCGCAACGCTCGCGCGCGCCGATCCAGCGGCTGGCAGACCAGGTGGCGGGCTGGTTCGTCCCGGTGGTGCTGCTGATCGCGGTCATGGCCTTTACCACCTGGGCAATCTGGGGTCCCGATCCGCGCCTCGCACACGGGCTGATCGCCGCGGTGTCGGTGCTGATCATCGCCTGCCCGTGCGCGCTGGGCCTCGCGACGCCGATGTCGATCATGGTCGGGATCGGGCGCGGCGCGGGGTTCGGCGTGCTGATCCGAAATGCCGAGGCGCTGGAGCGGATGGAAAAGATCGACACGCTGGTCGTCGACAAGACCGGCACGCTGACCGAGGGCCACCCGTCGGTCACCGCGATCGTCGCTGCAGCCGGGTTCGACGACGCCGAACTGCTGCGCCTCGCGGCCGGCGTCGAGCGTGCGTCGGAGCATCCGCTCGCCCGCGCCGTGATGGCCGCCGCCGCGGCGCGCGACGTTGCGGTGCCGGAGGTCAACGGTTTCGACTCACCGAGCGGCAAGGGGGCGATCGGCGCCGTCGACGGCCGGCAGATCACGCTCGGCAACGCCGGGTTCCTGGCGGAGCGCGGCATCGACACCGCCGCGCTGGCGGCGCGCGCCGACGAATTGCGCCGCGATGGCGCGACGGCGATCTTCATCGGCGTCGATGGCGCCGCGGCCGGTGTGCTGGCGATCGCCGACGCGATCAAGCCGACCACCGCCGGCGCGATCGCGGCGCTGCGCACGGAGGGTATCAGGGTGGTGATGCTGACCGGCGACAACCGCACCACGGCGGAGGCGGTCGGCCGGCAACTCGGCATCGACGAGGTCGAAGCCGACGTCCTGCCCGACCGCAAGAGCGCGGTTGTCGCGCGGCTCCAGGCCGAGGGGAGGATCGTCGCGATGGCCGGCGACGGGGTCAACGACGCGCCGGCGCTGGCCGCCGCCGATGTCGGCATCGCGATGGGATCGGGCACCGACGTCGCGATCGAGAGCGCCGGCGTGACGCTGCTCAAGGGCGATCTGAACGGCATCCTGCGGGCGCGCCGGCTCAGCCAGGCGACGATGGGCAATATCCGCCAGAACCTGTTCTTCGCCTTCATCTACAACGCCGCCGGCGTGCCGATCGCGGCGGGGCTGCTCTATCCGTTCTTCGGCATTTTGCTCTCGCCGATCATCGCGGCGGCCGCGATGGCGCTGTCTTCGGTCAGCGTTGTGGCGAACGCGCTGCGCCTCAACCGGGTCGCGCTGTAACCCGTCGTCGCTGCACTGCAACAATTCGCCGTGTCCGGCGCGGCAACGGATTGATAAGGCGGCCGGGCCATGATTGACGGCAATGGCGCGCGGGGGCTCGCGCTTTTGACCAGTGGCGGGATTCGGGCATGTTCGGTGCGATCGTCTTCACTTATGGCTTGCTGACCAGCTTCGTGCTGTCGGGCGCCTCGCGCAACCGCAAGCTGCAGCGCCCCGACCCGCCGATGCTGACCTATGTCGGTTATGTCTGCTTCGGTTTCTCGATCGGCCTGTCGGTACTGATGACGCTGCTCGCCGCCTGGAAGCTGATCGGCTGATCCGCGCCCGTCGGCGGGCGACGCTGGCGGGCACACGCGCGATCGTCTAGCGCGCCGTGATGCCACGGCGATTCATTCTCGGTGACGTCCGCAAGGGCGGCCTGCTCGCGCTGGCGGCAGCCGCGCTGTTCGGCCTGTCGACCCCCGCCGCCAAGGCGATCACGGGCACGGTCGCGCCGGTGCTGCTGGCCGGATTGCTCTATCTCGGTTCAGGACTCGGGCTGCTGATCGTCAGGCTGGCCCGCGGCGACGGCGGCGTGCCGATCACGCGTCGCGACCTGCCTTGGCTCGCCGGTGCCGTGCTGTTCGGCGGCGGCCTGGGGCCGGTGCTGCTGATGTGGGGCCTGATGCGCGTCACCGGATCGGCGGCGTCGCTGCTGCTCACGCTGGAGGGCGTGTTCACCGCGCTGATCGCGTGGATCGTCTTTCGCGAACCGTTCAACCGGCGCATCGGGCTCGGCATGGTCGCAATCTTCATCGGCGCGGTCACGCTGGGACTGAGCGGCCCATCCGGCGAGGCGGCGGCGCTGGGTGTCGCCGCCGTGGCGGGCGCCTGCCTGTGCTGGGCGATCGACAATAATTGCACGTCGCGCATCGCCCATGTCGACGCGCCCACCCTGGCGATGATCAAGGGGCTGGTGGCCGGTTCCGTCAACGTCGCGCTGGGCCTGGCGCTCGGCAATGCGTTGCCGGGGATCGGCGCGATCGCCGCTGCCGGCATCGTCGGGCTGTTGGGCTATGGCGTGAGCCTGATCCTCTTCGTGCTGGCGCTGCGCGAAGTCGGCGCGGCGCGGACCGGCGCCTATTTCTCGACCGCGCCGTTCCTCGGCGCGGTGCTCGGCGTGGTGGCACTGCACGAGCCTGTGACACTCACGCTGATCGTCGCCGGGCTGCTGATGGCGTTCGGCGTCTATCTCCACCTGACCGAGCCTGCGGCGAAGGGTTAGGCCGCGAACGCGGGCGGGCCAGGCTCAGCGTGGTGCCGGGCGCAATACCCAGATTGCCGCCGCGCCACCGCGCGCCGGCGCGGCCACGAACAATGTCTGCAATTCGGGCGACAACAGGCCGGTTCTGGCGCCCGGGGCGGTCGTCACGCGTACCGCGGCCATATCCGCGCGCGACAAGGCGACCACGTCGACATGGCCAGCACCGCATATCACATAGATTCGCGCCTGATCGACGAACAGGTCATCGGCATCGCCGCAAGTGCCCCGCATCGACAGCGTCGCGCCGGTCGTGATGTCATAGCGCGCCAGCGCCGCGGGAAGCCGATAGGCGACAGCGAACCACCCACCTGACGGCGCCACGAACAGCGGGAAATTGAGCCGGTGCGCGCCGGTCGGCCAGGTGGACGTGATGGCCCCGCGGTCGATATCGCCGGCAACGATCGCGCCGCGGTCCGGCACATTGATCAGCACCCGCGCGCCGATCAGGCGGAAACCCTCGGGATGCCCGTTCAGCGCAAGCCGCCGGATCACGTGCGGCACGGCCGGATCGATCACCGCAAGGCCGCCATTGCCATAGCCGACGACGATATCGCCGTTGCGCGGATCGACACGGACATTGTCCGCATCATCGCCGAGATCGAGCCGGGCCACCTCGCGCAGATCGTCAGCAGCGTAGAAGCGAACGCTGCCATCGCCGCTCGCCACGACGAGGCGGCGCGTCGCGGGCAGATAGGCCACGCCTTGCGGCTCGTGCAGGCCGGCGATGCGGCCGGTAACCTTCCCGCCGGCGAGATCGACACGATCGACGCTGCCATTGCCATATTCGGCGACGAACAGCGTGTGGTCGGCAAGGTCCAGCGCGAGATGGTCGATGCGTCCCCTGACGTCGGGCAGCAATATGGTGCGTTCGAGCCGCAAGGGCGATGTCGGATCGGTCGGCACGATGCCGCGCGCGCCGGCGTGACATCCCGTCGCCAGGGCAAGCAAGGCGACGAGCATGGCGGCGGCCGCGTTGCGCGTCACCGCCCCGCCGCCGCCTTGAAGCGGCCGTCTGCCGAGGCCCAGTTCACCGCACCCATGAAGGCATCGACATAGGCGCCGGCCTTGGCGCCATAATCCAGGGCATAGGCATGCTCGTACATGTCGAGCGCGAGCAGCGGAGTGCCGCCGGCCAGCGTCATGCTGTGGTCGGCGGCCCATTGATTGACCAGCCGGTTGTCGCGGTGGCTCCAGGTCAGCAGCACCCAGCCCGACCCGCCGCCGAGCGCCTTGCCCATGCCGGCGAACTCGCTGCGCCAGCGTGCGTCGCTGCCGAAATCGCGCTCGATCGCGGCGGCGAGCGCGGCGCCCGGACGGGTCGGCGCACCCAGGCCGGCAAAATATAGCTCGTGCAGGATCATCGAGTTCCACGCGATCAGTTCCTCGCGCTTCAGCCCGTTGATCGTGAAACCGGGGGCGGTGGCGGGGTCGAGCTTGCCGAACTCGGCCGAGATCGCACCCAGCCGCTTCACCGCGCCGACATAATTATTGTCGTGATGGCTGGTGAGCAGCTTCGCCGACAGGCCGGTGATCGTGGCCGGGTCGAACGGCATCGGCTGGGGTTGCGGCGCATAGGCGGGTGCAGCCGCAACGGCCGCCGCCGCACCCTCCCCCGCGATGCTCGCGAAACCAAGCCCGGCACCGGCAGCGAGGAGGACACGGCGGTCGATCAGCGGGTCGGTCATGGCAAGCTCCTTGGTCGTGCGGTACGGTCAGCCGGTCACCCCGGCGAGATAAAGCGCGATGCCGATTGCCGCCGTCGTCGCCAACGTCGGCAGCGCGCCGGCCTTGAAGCGCAGCATCGCCACGATCGCGCCGGCCGAGAGCAGCAGCGCCCAACCATCGACGCTCGCCAGCACCGGCACATCGAGACGCAGCGGCCCCGCGGCGAAGGGGCGGACGGTGCGAAACACGGTGTGCACGGCGAACCAGATGGCGAGGTTGAGGATCACGCCGACCACCGCCGCGGTGATCGCCGACAGCGCGCCGGCCACCGCGACATTGCCGCGCAGCCGCTCGATAAACGGAGCGCCGAGGAAGATCCACAGGAAGCACGGCACGAACGTCACCCAGGTGGTGAGCAACCCGCCAAGCGTCCCCGCGAGCAGCGGCGGCAGCATGCCCGGCGCGCGATAGGCGCCCATGAAACCGACGAACTGCAGCACCATGATCAGCGGCCCCGGCGTCGTCTCTGCCATGCCGAGCCCGTCGAGCATCTCGCCCGGCTTCAGCCAGTGATAGGATTGCACCGCCTCCTGCGCGACATAGGCGAGCACGGCATAGGCGCCGCCGAACGTCACCGTCGCCATGGTCGAGAAGAAGGTGGCGATCTGGCTGAACACATTGTGCGGCCCGAGCCACACGAGCAGGATCGCGACCGGCACCAGCCACAGTGCCAGCCACACGCCTGCCACACGCAACGACTGGCGCGCCGTGACCCGCGCATGGTCGGACAGCTCCTCGCCGAGCAGGGTCTCGGCATCGGCGACGATCGCGCCCTTGGCCGCGCCGTGCCCGCCGCCGACCTGGAACACCGCAAGCCCCGCACGGCCGCCGAGCCAGCCGATCAGCCCGGCGCCGAGCACGATCAGCGGGAAGGGAATGCCGAAGAAGAAGATACCGATGAAGGCGACGCCCGCGATGGCCAGCATCACGCGGTTCTTGAGCGCGCGGCCGCCGATCCGCACCACCGCCTGCAGCACGATGGCGAGCACCGCCGCCTTCAGCCCGAAGAACAAGGCGGTGACGATGCCGAGCTTGCCGTACAGCGCATAGACCCAGCTCAGCGCCATGATCGACACCAGCCCGGGCAGCACGAACAGGCCGCCGGCGACGATTCCGCCGCGCGTGCGGTGCAGCAGCCAGCCGATATAGGTAGCGAGCTGCTGCGCCTCCGGCCCGGGCAGCACCATGCAGTAATTGAGCGCATGGAGGAACCGGTGCTCGCCGATCCAGCGTTTCTCCTCGACCAGGATGCGGTGCATGATCGCGATCTGCCCGGCCGGCCCGCCGAACGACAAGGCGGCGATGCGCAGCCACACCCAGAAGGCTTCGCCGAGCGAGACCGGACCGGGGCGCGCCGCGGCCGGCGGCGTGCCCGCCATGGTCGCCGCCGTCATGCCTGCCCCCGCGCGCCGGCGGGCACGTGCGACGTCCAGTTGTGCGTCTCGCCGGTCGCGTCGCGGCACCAGCGATACAGCGCGTCATAGACCAGCAGCCCGGCCTCGAGCTGCTCGAGATCGTCGGCGTACATCCGCGAAAGGCCGAGCGAGATGGCGAGCAGGCCGGCGGCCTCGGGCACGAGATCGAGTCGCCCGATGTCGGCCCCGCGCACGATCGTCGATAGCC
The DNA here is from genome assembly GCA_040390605.1 of Pseudomonadota bacterium. GTDB lineage: Bacteria > Pseudomonadota > Alphaproteobacteria > Sphingomonadales > Sphingomonadaceae > Sphingomonas. Next base: position 23,136 of record JAZJXZ010000040.1, on the reverse strand, counting down.
GGGTCAGCGCCCCGACCTCGCCCAGCCCGAACGCCTCGACCATCACGTCGAAGGTGCACAGCTCGCCGCGATGGCTCCAGCGCACCCCCTCCCCTTCGACGTCGAACGGCGTGGCGCCCATCCGCTCCGCGACCGCGAGCACCTCGGCGGGCGGGACGAACAGGAACATCGCCTGCGGATCGACGAAGCGACGGATCAGCCAGGGGCAGGCGATGCGATCGACCTTGGGGCGAGCGCGGGTCACCCACAAGGTGCGCCCGGCAGAATCGCGCGGCGGTACGGCGGCTTCGTCGAGTACCACATGGCCGGCGACGCGCCAGGCGCGCAGACCACCCTCGACGACATCCGCGGGAATGCCCGCCTGACGCAACCAGGCGGCAGCGCCCTGGCTTGCGGCGCCACCATCGGCGCAGGCGACGAACACCGCCTGACCGGCGAAGTCGCTCGCCCACTCGGTCAGCGCGGCGAACGGGCGGCGGCGCGCGCCGGGAATCGAGACGGGCTCGGTTGCGAACTCGACGTCGCTGCGCAGATCGATGATCGCCGGGCAGCGGGGCGTGCCGATCAGGCGGAGCAATTTGTCGAGCGAAATGGCATTGATGGCGGGCATGGCGCGTCCTCGAAGGCGTGGGGACGCGATACTCTGGCGTGTCGCCTCATGGGGAGATCGCAATCCCCATAAGCGGCAGAAAACCGTTTCGCGCGCCGATAGTCAAGCGAGGATCGATTTGAATGGTGTCGACAAAAGGATGCACGACAGCGGCGTGGCCCCCGCTGTCGAATGAGGTCCGCTGCCGTGCGCGGCCAGCGTAGCGTGGCGTCCCAGCATCGTCCTTGATCGAGATTGACCCGACCGGCGGTCACTCCGACCATTGTCACGGCACGGCGTCGACCGTAACGATCTGTCGGCAAGACGCGCCACCGCGCGGATCAGGAGAGAAGATCGATGTTCAGCCACGTCATGCTCGGTGCCGACGACATTCCCGCCGCGAAGAAATTCTACGACGCGACGCTCGGCGCGCTCGGCCTGCCCGAAGGCCGCATCGACGACAAGGGACGCATCGGTTACTTCACCAAGACCGGCATCCTGATGATCACCAAGCCGATCGACGGCGGCCCGGCGAGCTGCGCCAATGGCGGGACCATCGGCTTTGCCGCCAGCTCGCCCGAACAGGCCGATGCGTGGCATGCCGCCGGCCTCGCGGCGGGCGGCACGGCGATCGAGGATCCGCCCGGCATCCGCTCGGGGCCGATGGGCTCGCTCTACCTCGCCTATCTGCGCGACCCGTCGGGCAACAAGCTGTGTGCGCTGCACCGCGTGCCTGCCTGACCCAAATCAATGTGCTCCTGCGAAAGCAGGAGCCCAGGGCCGCCCAGCGCAACGCCCTAGCCCGCTGTTCCCCCGCGTTCGCGGGCGAACAGCGGGCTAGGCGGGCTGAACCTGCGCAGCATCGCCGGAATGGCTGCGGAGGGTGACACCACCTCAGCACAAGCTGCACGATCCTGGCCCGATCGCGATAGCTTGTGGTCCGTACGGGCCTTGCCAAGGCCGCGTCCTCGTCCTTAACCTGCGACACGCAGGCGGAGACGAGGACGTGAAACGGTCGATCGATTACCCGTTGCATTCGCGGCCGATCATCGGCTTCATCGACGAATATCCCGCGGGGTTCGTCGACCCGCTGCACAGCCATGACGAATCGCAGCTGTCCTATTCGGCCTATGGCACCATCTCGGTGGTGACCGAGACGTCGAGCTTCATGTTGCCGCCGCACCGCGCGATCTGGATCCCGGCCGGGGTCAAGCACGAGCTGCACTGCCGCGCGACGGTTTCGACCTACACGCTCTATATCGACCCGGCGCTCGACCGGCAGCCGCGCCACTGCCGCGTGTTCGAGGTGTCGGAACTGGTCAAGGCGCTGATCTTCGAGGTGGGCGGCTTCGCGGTCGGCTATGATCTCGACGGGCGCGAGGGCCGCCTCGCCCAGCTGCTGCTCGATGAGGTGGAACGCATGCCGAGCACGCCGAGCGAGATCGCCATGCCGCGCGACCACCGCCTGCTGCGCATCTGCCACGCGCTGATCGACGACCCGGCCGACCAGCGCGATATCGACGACTGGGCGACGATCGCCGGCATGGGGCGGCGCACCTTCACCCGCCTGTTCAAGGACCAGACCGGCGCCGGCTTTGCGGTGTGGCGCCAGCAGGTGCGGCTGATGGCGGCGCTGCAACGCCTCGCGCTCGGCCAGCCGATCACCACCGTCGCCTTCGACGTCGGTTACGAGAGCGCCAGCGCCTTCACCGCGATGTTCCACCGCACCTTCGGCGCCCCGCCCAGCGCCTATCTCGCCAAGGCCCACCACCGCCCGGGCGCGATGCCGGTGCCACGCGGCGCGCTGACGAACTGACTTCTTCTTGCCCCTCCCTTCTAGGGAGGGGAAGGGGGTGGGTGCGAGCGAAGCGAGCCCTTCTTACGCCGCCCACCAAGAACCACCGTCGCAGCCGCCGAGTACCTCGGCGGCACCCACCCCCAGCCCCTCCCTGCAAGGGAGGGGAGTTTACGGACGCTCCGGCTCCGGCGGCTAAATGCCGAGATCACCCTCGCGCAGTTTACGATCACGCTCCGTCATCTCAGCATCGTCGGCCGGGAAGATCGTCGCCATCCCGTCACTGGCGGCCCGTTCCTGCACCTCCTCGACAAAGCCGTGCAGCCTGTCGTGATAGTCCCGGAACGCCGCGGCATAGTCGGCGCCGTGCCGTTCCAGGGCTTCGGCAATCCGCCCGGCGCCGATGATCGCCATCGAGCCGCCCATGCCGGCGACCGGCGAGACGCAGTAACCCGCGTCCCCCACGAGAACGACCCGCCCCTTCGACCAGCACGGCATCCGAATCTGGTTGATCCTGTCGAAGTAGAAATCGTCGTCGCTCCCGACATGCTTTAGGGCGGTCGGGACCTTCCAGCCCAGCCCATCGAACTGGTCGTGGATCATCGCGCGCTGCTGCGCGCGGTCGCGATAATCATAGTCGATTTCGCCGTCGGTGCGGAAAGCGAGGCCGATGTCGGTCCGGTCGTCATAGCCGTTGAGCATCGCGGTCCGGCCCGGCACGCTGAACACCTCGGACACGTTGGCCGGCAAGATGCCGGTCACCGGCACGACCTTCAGATAGACATAACCGCCCATGAAGTAGGCGAAGTCCGTCTCGTCGCCGAACACCAGCTTCCGGGTGTTGGAGCGATTGCCGTCGCAGCCGAACACCAACGCAAAACTGCGACGCGTGCCGTCGTCCAGCGTGACCGTGACGCCGTCCGGTCCGTCCTCGAGCTGTTTGATCGACCGGCCAAACAACAGCTCGACCGACCCCTCGATTCCGGAGAAGAGGATATCCAGCAGGTCGTCGCGATGTATCTCGAACCGCGCGCGCAACGCCTCTTCCGCGCCCGTCGAGGCGTCGAAGCCGCCGAGGGTGCGATTATCCGCGTCCTTGAACGCGAAGGCGCGCGGGGGAAGCGCCTTGGCCCGAACGGCGTCGAACATGCCCATGCGCTCGAGAATGGCGATGGTCTCGCCTTCGATGTCGACCGGCGTCCCGCCTCTGCGCAGGCCGCTCGCAAGCTCGACGATGGTGACCCGGTAGCCCAGCCGGTTGAGCCAGAAGGCGGTCGCCAGGCCCGCGAAACTCGCGCCGCTGACGAGGACGGGAGCGCCGGACGGCGAGGCGGGATTGTGGACGGGAACATGGGGGTTGATCATAGGGGGACTCACGGAGATGAACGTTTGAACTATATCCAGTCCCAACATATACTGAGTATATATAAAGGCAAGGGGTGATGGACGAGAAGGATAACCGCCGGACCCGAAAGCGCCTGGCCACGCGCCAGAGCATCTCGGACACGGCGACCCGCCTGTTCCTGGAGCGAGGCTTCGACGCGGTGACGATCGACGACATCGCCGCGGCCGCCGATGTCGGGCGCATGACGGTCTTCAATCACTTCCCTCGCAAGGAGGATATGTTCTTCGACCGCGAGGAAGAGATCCAGGCATTGGCCTTCGCCGCCATTCGCGGACGGGGGGCCGGCGTCTCGCCGATCGAGGCTACCCGCAGGCTGGCGCATGACCTCGTGACGCAGGATCACCCATTCGTGATGCTGTCCGAAGACACGAGCTGGTTCATCAGGACGGCGCTGGCCAGCGCGGCGCTCAAGGCGCGCGCGCGGGAGATGCGCGACGATTTCACCCGCGCCTTGGCCATCGTGCTGGCCGATGCCGGCAACCGACCTGCCGGCGATCCCGACGCCCATCTTGCCGCCGGCCTGATCGTCGCAACCTGGAACGTCGCCTTCAGCGAAGCGCAGAACCTCTTCGATCGCACCCGTGACGCGGGCGAAGCGAAGCGCCGCTTCCTCACGGTCATCGACCGCGGGACCGCGGGAGCGGCCGCGGCGCTGGCGAAGACTGCTTATGCCTGATGCGGCTGCACCAGGCAGCGGAGTCCCCCTTCTTCTTGCCCCTCCCTCCTAGGGAGGGGTAGGGGGTGGGTGCGAGCGCAGCGAGCCCTTTCTTACACCGCTGACAAGAACCACTGTTGCAGCCGCCGAGTACCTCGGCGGCACCCACCCCCGACCCCTCCCTGCACGCAGGGAGGGGAGTTGAACCGCGCGCTCCTCCTTGGCCCACCCCCTTGGCCCACCTCATTTCCACATTCAGGGCCGCGCCCTGATTCAACTTTCCCCGCAATAACCTAGACGCGGCCTGATCGCGGCAACCTTGCACCCGATGGCGACATCGGTTTCCCTCGTTCCATTTTATGAAGCGTCGCTGCTTCCACAGGATAACGGATGATCGACCGACCGACCCACGACCGAGCTGCCAGCGGAGGCTTCGCGTGACGCAGAACCAGCGCCGCGAGCTGTTCACCTGGCTGCACCGCTGGCTCGGCCTGACCGCGATGGCGTTCCTCGTCATCGCCGCGGCGACCGGTTGCGTGCTGTGCCTGAAAAAGCCGCTCGACCGTGCGCTCAACCGCGACCTGTTCGTGCGGGCGGGCAGCGGCCCCGCACTCGATCCGCTGGTCCTCGTCGCGCGCTTCGGCGCCGCCCATCCCGAGCTGCAAGTCCGCTCCTTTCCGCTCAACATCGGCCTCGACGACAACCTGCCGGTGCAGGTCGTCGCCGCGCCGGGCGCGCCGAAGCCCGACTTCGCCCAGGCCTTTCTCGACCGCGCCGACGCGCACATTATCGGCACGCGGAGCGACGGACCGGGCTGGGGCCGCCGCCATCTCGTCGACGGCATCGAGGAGTTCCACAAGAACCTGCTCGGCGGCACGATCGGCCGCTGGGTGATGGGCGTGGCGGCACTGTTCTGGTTGGTCTCCAACCTGATCGGGGTCTATCTCACCTGGCCGCGCAAGGCGCCCTGGCTCAGGCAATGGAAGCGGATGTGGCGCTTCAGCTTCAAGAGCATGTTCGCGCGACTGATGCTCGACGTCCATCGCTCGACCGGGCTGTGGCTGCTGATCGGCGTAACGCTGCTCGCCTACACCTCGGTGTGCCTCAACTTCTACAATGAGGTGTACGAGCCGACGGTCAGCCGCATCGCGCCGTCGCACGACCTGTTCGACGACCCCGCGCCCTTCCCCAAGGGCACTCGCCCGACCCTGCCCTTCACCGATGCGGTCGCTCGCGCGACGCAAAAGGCGACGGCAGACAAGCTCGGCTGGCAACCGGCGACCGCGCTCTACAAGCCGGACTGGAACCTCTACGGCGTCACGCTGACCGACAATGGCCGGTTGCAGTATCGCGCCCTCGGCCCGGTCTATTATTATTTCGATGCGAAGGACGGGCACCTCGTCAACGTCGTCGACCCTTATGGCGGCGATACGGGGCTGGCGCTGATCCGCTCGCTCTACCCGCTCCATTCCGGGCAGGTCGGCGGCTGGCCGACCGTGGCGCTGATCTTCCTGCTCGGCCTCGCCACGATCGAGATGGCAGGCACCGGGTTCTACGTCTGGTGGAAAAAACACGCGTCGCGCGTCGCCCAGAAGCGCGCGCGCCAGGAGAGACTGCGTTGACCGAGCTCGACCCCGATATCGCGACCTTCCATGCGCTCGTCACCGCCGACTATGCCCGGCTCGGCGCGGGCGGATATGCCGATGCCGCCGGCCGTCGCGCAATCGCCGCGCGGGTGCGCGAGCGCTGGTGCGCCGGGGGCCCGCAAATGGCATCGAGCGAGACGCTCACCGTCGGCGCGTTCGACACGCGCATCCGCATCCACCGCCCGACGGTCGCGGGACCCCTGCCCGTGCTGGTCTATCTCCATGGCGGCGGCTGGATCCTGTTCAGCATCGACACCCATGACCGGCTGATGCGCGAATATGCCGCGCGTGGGCGGTTCGCGGTGGTCGGTATCGACTATAGCCTCTCCCCCGAGGCACGCTTCCCGCGCGCGCTCGACGAGATCGAAGCGGTCTGCGCCTGGCTGCGCGACAACGGCGCGGCGCACGGCCTCGACGCCTCCCGCCTCGCGCTGGGCGGCGACTCCGCCGGCGGCAACCTCGCCGTGTCGAGCGCGCTGCGGCTGCGCGATGCCGGGCACGGTGCCGCTGCGCTGCTGCTCAATTACGGCGCGTTCGATACAACCACCCGCGCTTCGCACGCCACCTATGACGACGATCGCTTCATGCTCAACAGCGTCGAGATGGCCGACTTCTGGGATAATTATCTCGGCCCCGAGCGCGCCCAGCACGACCATCCCGAGGCGCGGCCGATCCTCGCCGACCTGACCGGCCTGCCCCCCGCCTTCCTGTGCATCGCCGAGTGCGACATCCTGTTCGACGAGAACCGCGCCATGGCCGAACGGCTGCGCGAAGCCGGCGTGACCGTCGCCGAGACGGTCTATCCCGGCGCCACCCACAGCTTCCTCGAAGCGGTCGAGATCTCGCCGCTCGCCGAGCGTGCGCTGCAGGACGGAGCGGCGTGGGTGGCGCGGTGGCTCGGCGCATGAATGCCCGTGCCGGGATCGACGACGCCGCGCTGGCCGGGCTGATCGCCGGCTATCCGCTGGCGTGGATCATACCCCGCGCCGCGCCCGAGGCGGCCTCCCCGATGCCGCTGATCACCGAGCTGGACGAGCATGGCGCACCGCGCTCGCTGCTCGGCCACCTGCCCAGGCGCCATCCGCTGGTCGGCCATCTGAACGACGACCCGCGCGCCGTGTTCCTTTTCCAGGGCCCGCACGGCTACATTTCCCCCGAGTCGCTGAGCGACAAGGACTGGGCGCCGACCTGGAACTTCGCCATCGCCACGATCGAGGCCGAGGTCGCGTTCGACGAGACACTGACCGACACTGCGCTCCGCCAGTTGGTCGAGCATATGGAACGCGATCGCCGGGCGCCCTGGCAGGTCGAGGCGATGGGCGAGCGCTACGCGACGCTCAGCGAGAAAGTGATCGGCTTCCGCGCCACGATCACCGCCAGCCACGCCCGCTTCAAGCTCGGCCAGGACGAGAGCCAGCCGGTGTTCGACCAGCTCGTCGCCGCACAGGGCGACAGCGAGCTGGGTCGATGGATGCGCGCCTGGCGCTAGGCCGCCCGCAACTTCGAATGCCGCCGCCCATAGCGCGCGTAGAGCACCGCCCCCAGCGCGATATAGCCCAGCAGGATCGCCCCCGGCAGCCACTCGCCGCTGAATGCCTTGCCGACGATGTCGATCAGCACGGGCCCCATCATCGTCAGGCAGAACAGGATGGCGAGCACCGGCACCACGCCGATCCAGGCGCGGCCGATCCACACGCCGCCGAACGGCACGCTGAACGGTCGGGGCAGCTCGGGATGGGCCGAGCGCAGCCACATCACGCTGAGCGCGACCGCGGTGAACACGCAGGCCGTACCGATGCTGACCAGGTCGGCGAGCAGCGAGATCGGCAGCACGGCGGCGGCGATCGCCGAGATCATCGCGACCAGGATCGTGCCGTTGGCCGGGGTGCTGAAGCGTGGGTGGATGCGGGCATAGGCGGGCGGCAGCAGCCCGTCGGCGGCGATCGCGTAGAGGATGCGCGACTGGCCATAAGTGTTGACCAGCAGCACCGAGGCGAGCCCGGTCAGTGCGCCGACCTTGATCAGCACCGCGACCACCGGCATGCCGATCGCGCCGACCGCCAGCGCGATCGGGTCGGGCACGTTGAGCGCGCGGAACGGCACCAGCCCGGTCAGCACCAGCGCGACGATCGCGTAGATCGTGGTGCTGACGACCAGCGAACCGAGGATGCCGAAGGGGATGTCCCGCTGCGGCTTCTTCGCCTCGGTTGCCGCCGTCGCCACCGCCTCGAAGCCGAGATAGGCGAAGAACAGCACCGAGGCGGCGCGCAGGATGCCGGGCACGCCATAGCGGAAGCCGCCCTCATTGGCGGGAATGAACGGCGTCCAGTTGGCGGGATCGACATGGCCGATGCCGACCGCGACGAAGCCGACCAGCACGCCGATCTTGATCGTCACCAGCAGCGAATTGACCGCCGCCGAATGCGACACACCGCGCACCAGCACCGCCGTTGCCAGCGCCAGCGCCGCCGAAGCGACGAGGTTGATGCCCGGCGCGATGCTGAAGTGCATGCCCTGCGCGGTGATCTCGCCATGTACCAGCGAAGACGAGATCGCCGCCGGCACATGCACGCCGAAGTCGTTCAGCAGGCTGACCAGATAACCCGAGAACCCGACCGCGAGCGCCGAGCCGGCGAGGCCGAACTCGAGCATCGACATCCACGCCAGTCCCCAGGCGAACACCTCGCCCAGCGCGGCATAGGCATAGGTGTAGGACGCGCCCGACACCGGCAGGACCGAGGACAGCTCGGCATAGCACAGCCCGGTAAAGGCGCAGGCGAGGCCGGCCAGCGCGAAGGAGATGACCACCGCCGGCCCGGCATAGTTGGCGGCCGCGGTGCCGGTCATGACATAGACGCCGGCGCCGATGATGCAGCCGATCCCGATCAGCGTGAGCTGGATCGGCCCGAGCGTGCGGCGCATGCCGGTGTTCGCCGCCTCGGCGCGTACCGCGTCGAGCGACTTGCGGGCAAAGATGCCGCGTCCGGTACCGGCCATGCCCGTCTCCTGCCTAATGCGCCGTGGTCGTGGCGAGATAGTCGGCCGCGGTGGTCGGGCCACGCACCGAAGTGTCCTCATGATCGGCGATGAACTCGCGGATGGCGAGGAAGAAGTCGGCGCCCGAGGGCAGGCCGACCTTCTTCCAGGCGGCGTCGAGCGCGGCCTGCTTGTCCGCCGGCACGTCGTACGGCTGGAGGATCAGGAAGTCCCAGTTGGCCCCGTCGACATGGACGAACAGCTGGCGCGGCGGCAGGCCGGCGAGCCTGTTGGCCTCGTCGCAACGTGCGACGAAGCGGAGGAATGCCGCCTGCTTGCCCGGCGCGATGCGATAGGTCTCGACCTGCTGCTTGCCGAGCGGCGGCGCCGGCCGGACCGTCTGGGCGACGGCCGGCGCGGCGGCGAGCAAGGCGAGGGCGGCAATCAGATACCGCACCGCCTCAGAACTTCGCGGTCAGGGTCGCGATGATCTGGCGGCCCGCGCCGTAGACACAGCCCGAGGGACCTGAGCAGCGCGCGACATAACCCTTGTCGAAGATGTTCGAGCCGTTGACCGCGATGCGGAAGTGCGGCGCGTCGTAATGGATGATGGCGTCGAACAAGGTCGCGGCCTCGCCGTAATAGACGACCGGGTTGAATGCGCCCGGCAAGCTGCCCGCGCTGCCGCTGGTGTACCGCACGCCGGCGCCGAAGCCGAAGCCGCCCAGCGCACCCTTCTGGATCGTATAGTCGGCGAACAGCGACGCCTTGTTCTTCGGCGTCACCGGCAGCGGCTGGCCGATCTCGACCGTGGTGTTGCTCTTGAGCACGCGCGAGTGATTGTAGCTGTACGAGCCGTTGATCGAGAGCTGGTCATGGATGCGCGCGACGAACTCGACCTCCCCGCCATAGACCTCGACCTCGCCGCTGGCGGTGCCGAACACCGGCGATACCGAGGGCGTGGTCGACACGACATTGGTCTGTTTGATGTCGAACAAAGCGGCAGTGGCGAACAGCTTGATGCCCTGACCGAGGCCGCGTGCGTCGTACTTCACGCCGCCTTCCCATTGCCGGCCGGTGCTCGGCTTGAACGGCTGGCCGGTCGAACTGTCGGTGCCGACCTGCGGCTCGAATGACGTAGCGTAGCTGACATAGGGCGCGACGCCGCTGTCGGTGACATAGCTCGCGCCGGCGCGCCAGGTGAACTTGCTCCACTCGACATGGTTGCTGTGCGGTGCCGACGACGTGGCGGTGAAGGGATCGAGATAGTCGCTCTTCACCCAGTCGTAACGGCCGCCCAGCGTGATGTAGAGGTCACCGAGCTTGATCTGGTCCTGGCCGTAGACGCCGGTCTGCTTGATGCGCTGATGGTTGTAGCGCGTCGGATAACCCAATGCCGGATTGGCCGGCGGCGTGATGACCGGGTTGTAGACATTGGTCGTGCCGGTGCCGAAATCGAAGCCGTAATCGGCGGCGTTGCGCACGTTGCGATAGTCCACGCCGAGCAGCAGCTTCTGCCGCACATCGCCGGTGGTCAGCGTGGCGTCGAGGCGGTTGTCGGCGGCGAAGGTGTCGACCTGTTCGAGATAGGTGAAGTTCGACAGCTGGACGGTGCGGTAATAGCTCGGCAGCGCCGCATTGGTGGTGTTGATGAACCCGCCGCTGTCATAGACGCCGAGCGGCGTGTCCTCGCGGTAATGGCTCCATTTGACGTTGGAGTGGAAACCGATCTCGCTCGAGAAGCGGTGCGAGAAGTCGTAGCCGACGCCGTACTGGCGGCGCTCATAGATGTCGTTGGGGTCGTCGAGATTGGTGCTGCGCGGGATCATCCCGTTGGGGTTGGGGAGCAAAGTGCCCTGCACCGGCAGGAAGCCGCCCTCGCCGCCGCGCACCTTGTCCCATTGATAATAAAGCAGGCCGGTGAACTGGGTGCTGCTGTCGATGTTCCAGGTGAAGGTCGGCGCGGCGAGCAGGCGCTTGGCGTCGATATGGTCGACCTCGGCGTTGCGGTCGAGATAGAGGCCGGTGAAGCGCACGTTGAAGCCGTCGGCGACCGGGCCGGTGACGGTGGTCGAGAGCTGGCGGTAATTGTCGGTGCCGTATTTGACGTTGAACTCGCCGCCGAAATGCGCCGAGGCGCGGCGCGACGTCTCGTTGAAGATGCCGCCGGGAGGGGCGTTGCCGTAGAGCACCGAGGCCGGGCCCTTGAGCAGTTCGAGCGACTGGAAGGCATAGAGATCGACGCCGACCGAGGAGATGGTGGTCGAGATCGGCGCGGCGAGGCCGTCGATATATTGCTTGGGCGTGAAGCCGCGCGCGGTGAAGAAGTCGAAGCGCAGGTCCGGCCCGTAATTCTCGCCGAACACGCCGGCGGTGTAGCGCACGGCCTGCTGGGCATCGACGAAGTTGAGCAGGTCGATCTGGTCGCGGGTGACGACCGACACCGATTGTGGTGTCTCGATCAGCGGGATGTCGGTCTTGTTGGCGGTGGTCGCGCCGGGGACGAAGTTGCGCGCCACGACGACGACATCGCCCTGGTCGTTGCGGGTGGTCTGGACGCCGCTGTCATCCTGCGCGGCCGGCGGCGTCGCCGGGGCGGTCGTGTCCTGCGCGTGGGCCGCGCCGGCGAAGGTGAGGAAGGACGAGGCGATCAAGGCCGCCCGGATCGAGATACGCCGCGTGTGGTGAACGGAACTCATCGTGTTTCCCCCCTTTGGAGATGCGTTGCTGTTGTCGCCCGAGCATCCTCTTTTGCCGTTTCCGTCATAGGACGGTCACAAAGCACGGTCGCTCGGGTTAGGATCGTTTTCCGTTGCGCCCGGGCCAAGGGTTACGGCGCGAGCGGTTATCGCGAATGATTATCAATTGCAAGTGTGAGGTGCGGCCGGTGGCGCTTGGCATTGCATCGGTTCGGCCGGTAGAGCGGCCAGCATGCTGCGCCTGACCGAACTGACCCTGCCGCTTCACCACCCGCCCGAGGCGTTGCCCGCGGCGATCTGCAAGCGGCTGCGCATCACGCCGCGTGAACTGGTCAGGCATGTCGTCGCGCGGCGCGCCTTCGATGCGCGCGACAAGAGCGACATCCAGCTGGTTTATTCGGTCGACGTCAACGTGAAGGACGAGAACGCCGTCCTGACGCGCAACCGCAAGGACGCCCGCGTCCAGCGCACCCCCGACACGCGCTACCGCTTCCTCGGCAAGGCGCCGGAGGGCCGCACCGGTCTGCGGCCCGTTGTCATCGGGACCGGGCCATGCGGGCTGTTCGCCGGGCTGATCCTCGCCCAGATGGGCTACCGCCCGATCATCCTCGATCGCGGCAAGGTGGTGCGCGAGCGTACCAAGGATACCTGGGGGCTGTGGCGCCGCTCGGTGCTCAACCCGGAGAGCAATGTGCAGTTCGGCGAGGGCGGCGCCGGCACCTTCTCCGACGGCAAGCTGTACAGCCGGATCAAGGACCAGCGCCATCTCGACCGCAAGGTGCTGACCGAGTTCGTCAAGGCCGGCGCCCCGCCCGAGATATTGACCGAGGCGCATCCGCATATCGGCACCTTCCGGCTGGTGACGATGGTCGAGAGCATCCGCGCGACGATCGAAGAACTGGGCGGGGAATATCGTTTCCAGCACCGGGTCGACGGGGTGGATATCGCGACCGACTCAACGGGCGCGCGGCGGATGCGCGGGCTGCATCTGCATACCGGGGAATATCTCGAGGCGGACCGGGTGGTGCTGGCGATCGGCCACAGCGCGCGCGATACCTTCGCGATGCTCCATGCGGCTGGCGTCTATGTCGAGGCCAAGCCCTTCTCGATCGGCGTGCGCATCGAGCATCCGCAAAGCTGGATCGACCGGGCGCGCTTCGGCGCGGATGCCGGCAACGAGATCCTCGGCGCGGCCGAATATCATATCTCGCATCACTGCTCGAACGGCCGGACGGTCTACAGTTTCTGCATGTGCCCGGGCGGCACGGTGGTCGCCGCCACCTCCGAGGAAGGCCGCGTCGCGACCAACGGGATGAGCCAATATTCGCGCAACGAGCGCAACGCCAATTCCGGCTTCGTCGTCGCGATCGACCCGGCGCGCGACTATCCGGGCGACCCGTTGGCCGGCATCGCCTTCCAGCGGCACTGGGAATCGCTGGCCTATGTAGCGGGGGGCTCCAGCTACCGTGCGCCGGCGCAGAAGCTCGGCGACTTTCTTGCCGGGCGGCCGTCCGAGGCGCTGGGCCAGGTGATCCCGTCCTATCGCCCCGGCGTGACGATGACCGACCTCGCCACTTGCCTGCCCGAGTTCGCGGTGACCGCGATGCGCGAGGCGATCCCGGTGTTCGGCAAGCAGATTCCCGGCTACGACCATCCCGACGTGGTGATGACCGGGGTCGAGACGCGCACCTCCTCGCCGGTCCGTTTCACCCGCGGCGAGGATTTCCAGAGCCTCAACACCGCCGGCCTGTTCCCGGCCGGCGAGGGCGCGGGGTATGCCGGCGGGATTTTGTCGGCGGCGGTCGACGGGATCAAGGTGGCGGAAGCCGTGGCGCTGAGTCTCGGGGATGCGATTCGGCCGGGCGCCTGAGCGACCGTTTTCACCTGCTCCACCTGTTTTTGCAGGTCACACTTTTTTGCGGCCGGCGGTGTTGGACGGCGGCCGGCGTTTTCCCCGCTTCCCGCAACGGGTTGATGCGGGAGATGTTGGCCTGGGAAATCCAACATAGCAGGTGGTTAGCAGGTGACGTTTCACCTGCTCCGCACCTGCTAGCAGGTGGGCAAACCAACTTAGCAGGTGCTTCAGTTTTCTGGCCGACAATGAGAAAGAGCGGCGCTGGTGGGCGCGAGGGCCATGATGCCACGTTGGCGGCGGCGTTGAATCAGGCGCAGAGAAGAAAGAGTATTTGTTCGCGCAGAGGCGCGGAGGCGCGGAGAGGTTGCGCTTCTGGCGTGTGTCGCGCGTCAGCAATGCAGGTACGACATTCGCGCGTCGCGTGACGCGCGCTGGCGCGCGGGCGGTTTGCCCGAGGCGGGACGGCCTCCGCGCCTCCGCGCGAACAAATTCTCTTCTTCTATCCCCGGCCGAAGGGCGTGCGGAACGGCGGATGCCGGAACCAGTCCGGCATGACGGGAAATCGGGGCCACTTGCCCTAACTCTGGCGCAGCCGGTTCTCTTCCATGCGCGGGAGAGCGCGTCCCTCCCCCACCAGCGCCTCCCGCGCGCGCTCGCCATAGATCAGCGCCATCTCGAAATGCGCGGCGGCGGCGTCGGGGTGGCCGGTGCGGATGGCGCTGATCGCTTCCTGCTCGGCGCGGCGTAGCAGGAAGGCGGTTTCTTGCTTGTCCCTCTCGGTCATCTCGATCTCCAGCACCGGACCCTCCATGCGCCTTTGTGGGGACTCTTTGATGAACGTCAGCGAGACGAAATCGCACTTCGCGACGATACGTGGCGCTGATCAGGCGGTCGGCACCCAGACCGCGACGCGCTGCATGGCACGGTCGAACAAGGGCGAGGCGATGTGCGCCGCCAGCCAGGCCTGCACGCGAGGGATCGGCTGCGCGTCGAACCAGACGCGGTCGACCGCGGCGAACTGGCGGACGAAGGGCATGAGGGCGATGTCGGTCAGGGCGCGCGTGTCGCGGCACAAATTGGCATGGGTGGCGAGGCGCTGCTCCAGCTCGCCCAGCAGGGCAAGGGCGGCGGCGCGGTGTTCGGCCGGATCGGCGTGGTGACGGTCGGGATATTTGTAGCGGTCGAGGTGATGTTTGAAGCGGTCGTCGAAGCGCGCAATCAGATCGGCATCGTCGCCGCCCAGCCAGTCCTCCGGATCGCGCCGGTCGAGTGCCCGGCGCATGATGTCGAGGCTCTCGTCGATCACCGCGCCGTCTTCCAGCACCAGCACCGGCACGGTGGCTTTGGGTGAGGCGGCGATCATCGCCGCCGGCTTGTCGCGCAGCACGATCTCACGCAGCTCGAACGGGATGGCACTGACCAACAGGGCCATGCGCGCGCGCATCGCATAGGGGCAGCGGCGGAAACTGTAGAGGACGGGCACGACGCTATCGGTCATGCAGCCGGGCGAGCGCGATGCCGGCGAGATTGTGCGAGCGCTTGATGTGGCGCACGCGCGGCGGCGTGCCGTCGGGCATCTGCGCGAGAAACGCCGCGCGATGGACGAGCGCGGCACCGCGACACTTCGCCTTGCCGCTCGCCTGCGCCACGACAGAAGCGGAATCGCCGAGCAGGACGAAATCCGTAGTGCCGAGCGACTGCGCGATCTTCAACGCATGGATCAAGGCCAGCCATTCGGCATCGCCGCTGGTGCCGTGGCCGATATCGCGCAGGATATTCGTTTCGCCCTGCGCGACGACCGCCACTTCCATCGCGCCGGGATTGGGCCGGCAGCCGCCGTCGAAGAAGATTTTCACCATTTGGGCATTGCGGGCGCGTCAGACCGAATCGAGCAGTTCGACGACCGGCGCGCCGGCGAGAACCCCGGCGAGGAGCGGACCGGCGGCGCGAAAATGGGCGCTGGCACGGTGGGCATCGAGCGCTGCCTGATCGCGATACTGTTCGAGCACCTTGTAGGTCTGGTCGCTCTCGCGGCTGCGGCACAGCTGGTAGAAGATATTGCCGGGCTCGTTGGCACGCACCTGCCCCGCAAGCCGGGCGAAGACGGCCTCGAATTCGGCCTGCTTGCCGGGTCGGACGGAAAGAGTTGCGATGACACCGATCATGTCCGGCCTTTCAACGAGGGTTTGCACCGCATCATCGCCCGGATCGGCGTGTCGCGCCAGCGCCGTGTCGATCTGCCGCCGCGCTTCCGGTAAAGTGTACCCGACGGGAAAGCGCCCGTTCGACGGCGATGAGGGAGAGGTGATGTGATCCTGCGGACATGGCACGGCCGGACCAGCATCGAGGATGCGGCCGCCTATGAGCTGTTCATGCGAACGCGCGCGGCGCCGGACTATGGGTCCGTACCGGGGCTGGTCAGGGCGATCTTCACGCGGCGCGACGAGGGGAGCGAAGCGCATTTCCTGCTGGTGACATTGTGGACCGACATGGCCGCGGTGAAGACCTTTGCCGGGGGCGACCCGGCAAGGGCCAAATATTATCCCGAGGACGATCTCTATCTTCTGGAGAAGGAGAGCCATTCGCTGAACCATGACATATTCTACGATAGCGAAGACTGCCGCTGAGGCCCGCGATTGGCGAGGATTGACGCGTTCGCCAATGCGCATAAGCTTTGCGGCATGATCAAACGCCGGCGCCTCATGCGTAGTCTTGGCAAGGCCTGCAATATTGTGAGCCTCATGCTCGTGGGCGCCATGCTGCTGGCCATGTACCTTGCCTATATCAACCCGCTGTTCGATCGCCCGCTCAGGGACCTCAGATCGGATCTGTCGCTCGCTTTTTGGATGTTCCTCACGCTCGGCGCCTGGCTGAGTCCGGTGCGACGGCACAGCGCATCCGAGGGGAATTCGGGGTGGATCGGTGTCATGGTCATCGTTGCGACGGGCATGGCCGGGGTGGCCTATGTCGCGTTGCATGCTACCACCAGCGGTGACTATTTCGTCGCGGCGGCGATCCTGCTCGCGACCGTCATCATCGCGGCGGTGGCTGGGCGATTTGTCGCGAAGCATGGAGCCGAGATCGGCGAAGCGCGATTCGTGACCAACGGGCGGTCGTGATCCCTCTTCCACGACAACTCCATCCGTTCGCAGGCAAGGGAAGAACATGAACCCGGTCTATGCCGGCCTCGGCACCACGATCTTCGAGGAAATGTCCGGGCTGGCGCGTACGCACGGCGCGATCAACCTCGGCCAGGGTTTTCCGGATGGCGATGGGCCGGTCGATGTGAGGCAGGCGGCAGCCGATGCGCTGTTCGGGCTGTCCAACCAATATCCGCCGATGATGGGCCTGGCGACGCTGCGCGCGGCGGTGGCGGCGCATTATACGCACCATCAGGGGCTGGCGTTCGGCGCGGACGATGTGATGGTCACCTCGGGCGCGACCGAGGCGCTAGCGGCGGCAATTCTCGCGCTGGTCTCCGAGGGGGACGAGGTGTTGCTGATCCAGCCGTGCTACGACGCCTATCTGCCGCTGGTCCTGCGCGCGGGCGGGGTGCCGCGCTTTCTCTCGCTCGCGCCGCCAGACTGGCGGCTGACCGAGGCGGCGGTGGCGGCGGCGTTCGCGTCGTCGCCGAAGGTGGTGATCTTCAACAACCCGCTAAACCCGGCCGGCCGCGCGTTCGACGCGGAGGAGGTCGCGTTGCTCGCCGCTGCGTGCATGCGCCACGGCACCATCGCGATCAGCGACGAGGTGTGGGAGCATGTCATGTTCGACGGCCGCGCCCATCACCCGCTGATCGCCGCGACCGGGATGGCCGAACGGGCAATCAAGATCGGCTCGGCGGGCAAGATCTTCTCGATGACCGGGTGGAAGGTCGGCTTCGTCATCGCCGCCCCTGCCCTGCTCCAGCCGATCACCCGGGCGCACCAGTTCCTGACCTTCACCACACCACCCGCACTGCAGGCCGGCGTCGCCTATGGGTTGGGCAAGGAGGATGGCTGGTTCGCGGCGCAGCGCGCGGGCTATCAGCGCTCGCGCGACCGGCTGGCGGCGGCGCTGCGTGATGCAGGCTTCGTCGTGCTGGCGAGCGAGAGCACCTATTTCCTCTGCGTCGACCTCGCCGCATCGGGCGTCACGCTGGGCGATCGGGAGTTCTGCCTGCGCGCGGTGGCGGAGGCGGGTGTGGCGGCGATTCCGGTGTCCGCCTTCTACGCCGGGGAGGCGCCGCGCCACATCATACGGCTGTGCTTCGCCAAGACGGACGAAGTACTCGACGAAGCTGCGCGGCGGCTGGGGGCATTTCGGGAGACGCTGGCGCGGGCGTGATCGCAGCGGCCCGCCCAACATTGGCGATTTGTATACTGGCGGCCACGCACGGCCAATCGCGGGCCGTGCATCGGAGCGGCGAAGGGCGGGCCTGGCTCGGCTGCCCCCACACCGCGCAGGAGGGAAGCCCATGCAGATCGCCCATATCCCCAAGGTCAATGCGCGCTACTGGTCGGCGATCCTGTTCGCCAGCCTGTGCGGCACTAATAGCGGCGATCTCTATGCGCATGAGGCGCATCTCGGCATCGTGCTCGGCACGGCGATCCTGGCGGTGCTCGCGGCGGCGGTGTTCCTGCTCGAGCGGCGCGACAGCACGCCGCGCGAACTCTATTACTGGACGGTGATCATCATCATCCGCACCGGGGCGACCAACATAGCGGATTTCATGAAACACAGCATGCCCTGGGTGCTGGTCGGCGGAATCCTGACCGCGTTCTACGCCGCGTTCGTATGGCTGTCGAAGCGCGGCGATGCCCGGCGCGAGGCGGAGTCGGAAGCGCGTGGTATGCCCTCCACCGGCGCCGCCTATTGGACGGCGATGCTCGGCGCCGGCATTTTCGGCACCTTCTTCGGCGACATGTGTGCGAAGCTGATCGGCAAGGGCGCCGCCTCGCTGGCGCTGGGTGCGCTGCTGCTGGTCGCACTGGCGATCTGGCGCCGCGACGGGGTGCACCGTTTCTGGCTGTACTGGATCGCGCTGGCCGTCGCCCGCACCGCCGGCACGGCAATGGGCGACTGGCTGGCCGAGACCAGGGAGCTGGGCATCGGCCTGCCGCTGTCCACCCTGATCACGGCCACCATCTTCGTCCTGATCCTGACGCTGTGGCCGCGCCAGGGCGGCGCGGCGACGCCGATATCACAGGCGGCGTAATCGGGTAGCGACCGCCGCAGGGACCCGACGGCGATCAGCGACGTTGTCATCTCATCGCAACAGGAGATGAGCCGTGGCCAACACATCGAACAACCAGGGCACCCCGGAAACCAAGGGCAGCACACAGGGGAGGATCTCGAACGACCGGCTCGACCCGGCGGTGCAGCCGCCGATCAACCCCTCGCTCAACCAGCAAAGCACGACCGAGGCCAATGCCGACAGCATGGGCGGCAAGCCGAAGAACGCCTGACGGGGAAATGGCGCCGGCTGTTCTCGCACTTCAGCAAGCGCGCGAGGCGCAGAACCGCAAGATGGCGATGACGAGAGGGCGTTGGGCAACGCGGAAAGGCTGTGGTGCCTCGCGGAAGCTCTCTGGTCGGGGCGACAGCATTCGAACCTGCGACCCCCACACCCCCAGTGCGTCCCGCTACCCGTAGTACGAGCTCGCCGAGCACCCTCCTCAACAAGCTCAGGCACTTCAGACCTGTCGCGGTCAGAGAAGAAAAGCGCGGCGCTAACAATCTTGCCCTGGTCAATCTCGCATCGGGCCGGGTCCGATGCACCTTGTGGCCAGATCACATGGAGTGGGAAGCTGCCCACCGCCCGGGGTGGGACCGATTGTGGTTTATCCGCTCAATCTCGCAGACCAACAGAGATCCAGGAGCGCGCCGGCACATCGCCAGCGACGCCAGCAGGTGGACGAGGATCTCGATGATGGCGGCGATCAGCGCGGAACGCGACCCGGATACAATCGTAGCGCTTGAATCCGATACCCGAGCGACCGAGCAGAATTTCAGATTCTACGACAACCGTCAGAAATATCTGATGTTCGTGAACACCTGCTCGGAAAAGTGGGTCGTTGCCGAGCGTGTCGCCCGCGAGCTCAAGAAACTGAAGCCCGTGCCGCCGGCGGTACGTTTCTTCGATGCCGGGATGGGCGACGGCACGGTCCTGGCGCGCGTCATGCGGTCGATGCACGAAGCCTTTCCGCGTTTTCCGTTCCTGATCGCGGGCAAGGAAATCAGCCTCGAGGACGTCCGCCTGACGCTCGACAAGATGCCCGACCGCTTCTTCGAGCATCCCGAGACGGTGCTGGCGCTGACCAACATCTCTTATGCCGAAGCACCGAACCTGATGCCGACCAAGCCCGAGGCGCGCGCCGGCATGACGTGGAAGGCCGTAGCGCTCAAGGGTTCCACGACGGCCGAGTTCGAGCGCCAGATTCTCGAACTGCAGCCGTTCCTCGCGCAGAACTGGAAGACCAAGGTTTCGGAGAAGACCGGCAGCCTGATCCCCGAAACCCCGACGACGCTGATCCTCTACCGCGAGGATTGCGCCTTCATGCTGGCCGACGTGATTCCGCAAAAGGACCAACCGGTCGCGGACTATGATCTGGTCATCGCCAGCCAGCCGTTCCGGCTCAGCGCCGCGACCGAATTCAAGGCGAAGCGCGTGCTGGCGCCGCTCGCCCGCGCGCTGCGGCCCAACGGCCGGCTGCTCGGCATCCACTCGGCCGGCAATGATCCGGGGCTGGAGATCATCCAGATCGTCTGGCCCCGAGAAGATCCGTTCACCACGTCGCGCCACGCTTTGCTCGAGGCGACCAGACAGGCGATGGGCGACGAAGCCGCCGATTTCCGCTTCGATCCGCTGCCCACATCCGAGGCATTGTTCCGCTACGAGATGCACACGCTGCCCGATGAGATCGACAGCGAGAGCGCCTCGATCGGCACGTCGACATTGCTCGCCGCCTGGAATGCCGCGACCTATGTCGCGCAGATCGACGACGAACGCCTCAGCGCGGCGATGAGCAACCCGGTCTATCTCGAAGCGACGCGCAAGGTGCTGCGCAAGAATGGCGAGCTTTGGTTCAACGACGAAAGCTACGTGATCAGCCGCAATCCTGCCGCGGCCTGAACGCCACCATCCATCATTCACCATCCGCATGCAGAGGGGAGCCCCATGGCCCGCGACACCTATCTCTTTACGTCCGAATCGGTCTCGGAAGGCCATCCCGACAAGGTTTCCGATCAGATCAGCGATGCGATCGTCGACCTGTTCCTCGCCAAGGATCCCGAGGCGCGGATCGGCTGCGAAGCGCTGACCACGACGCAACTCGTCGTCCTTGCCGGCGAAATCCGCGGCAAGGGCATCATGGACGAAGCCGGCAACTGGGCGCCGGGCGTCGAGGACGAAGTCGAGAAGACCGTTCGCGATATCGTCAGGAAGATCGGCTATGAGCAGGAGGGTTTCCACTGGGAGACGCTGCGCTTCGAGAACAACCTCCATCCGCAATCGGCGCATATCGCCCAGGGCGTCGATGCGACGAGCAACAAGGACGAGGGTGCCGGCGACCAGGGCATGATGTTCGGCTTCGCCTGCGACGAGACCCCCGACCTGATGCCGGCGACGCTCCATTATTCGCACCGCATCCTGCAGCGGATGGCCAAGGACCGCCATTCCGGGGCGGCGCCGTTCCTCGAGCCGGACGCCAAGAGCCAGGTCACCTTGCGCTTCGAACAGGGCAAGCCGGTCGCGGCGACCGCGATCGTGGTGTCGACCCAGCACGCAAGGGGCTATGACGAAGGCGCCAAGCAGGATGAATTATATGCCTATGTGAAGACGGTCATCGCCGATATCCTTCCTGCCGAACTGCTCAGCGACGACACCGTCTATCACATCAACCCGACCGGCAGCTTCGAGATTGGCGGACCCGATGGCGACGCCGGCCTGACGGGTCGCAAGATCATCGTCGACACCTATGGCGGCGCAGCCCCGCATGGCGGCGGCGCGTTCAGCGGCAAGGATCCGACCAAGGTCGATCGCTCGGCGGCCTATATCACCCGCTATCTGGCGAAGAATATCGTCGCCGCTGGTCTCGCCAGCAAATGCACGATCCAGCTTGCCTATGCGATCGGCGTTGCCGAGCCGCTGTCGCTCTATGTCGACACCCATGGCACCGGCACGGTTGGCGACCACAAGATCGAAGCCGCGATCAAGCGGATCGAAAAACTTGGCAGAATGACCCCGCGCGGCATTCGCACGCATCTCGGCCTCAACAAGCCGATCTATGCGCGTACCGCCGCTTATGGCCATTTCGGCCGCGACCCCGATGGCGACTTCTTCCCCTGGGAGCGGACCGATCTGGTCGACGATCTCAAGGCCGCCCTGGCCGCCTGAACCCCCAACATTTCAAGGAACAGACCAATGGCAACCGTGCTCGACAAGGCCAAGGATTACGTCGTGGCCGACTTTTCGCTCGCCGAGTTCGGCCGCGCCGAGATCAACATCGCCGAAACCGAGATGCCGGGGCTGATGTCGCTGCGTCGCGAATTCGGTGCGTCGCAACCGCTCAAGGGCGCGCGCATCACCGGCTCGCTGCACATGACGATCCAGACCGCGGTGCTGATCGAGACGCTGACCGCGCTCGGCGCCGACGTCCGCTGGGCGACCTGCAACATCTTCTCGACCCAGGACCATGCCGCCGCCGCGATCGCCGCGACCGGCGTGCCGGTGTTCGCGATCAAGGGCGAGAGCCTGGCCGATTATTGGGACTATGTCGGCTCGATCTTCGACTGGGACGTCGACGGCAGCGGCCAGACCGCCAACATCATCCTCGACGATGGCGGCGACGCGACGATGTTCGCTTTGTGGGGCGCCAAGCTCGAGGCCGGCCATACGCTGGGCGAGCCGGAGAATGACGAGGAAGTCGAGTTCCAGCGCGCGCTCAAGGCGTTCATCGCGAAGAAGCCGGGCTATTTGACCGAGACGGTCAAGAATTTGAAGGGCGTGTCGGAAGAGACCACCACCGGCGTGCACCGCCTGTACGAGATCGCCAAGAGGGGCGAACTGCCGTTCCCGGCGATCAACGTCAACGACAGCGTGACCAAGTCGAAGTTCGACAACCTCTATGGCTGCAAGGAGTCGCTGGTCGATGCGATCCGTCGCGCCACCGACGTGATGCTCGCCGGCAAGGTCGCCTGCGTCGCCGGCTTCGGTGACGTCGGCAAGGGCTCGGCCCAGTCGCTGCGCAATGGCGGCGCGCGCGTGATGGTCACCGAGGTCGATCCGATCTGCGCGCTGCAGGCGGCGATGGAGGGTTTCGAGGTGGTGACGATGGAGGAAGCGGTGACCCGCGCCGACATCTTCTGCACCGCGACCGGCAATGCCGACGTCATCACTGCCGATCACATGAAGGCGATGAAGCCGATGGCGATCGTCTGCAACATCGGCCATTTCGACAGCGAGATCCAGATCGCCGCGCTGTCCAACTACAAGTGGACCGAAGTGAAGCCGGGCACCGACCTGGTCGAGTTCCC
>JAZJXZ010000039.1:0-5461 GCA_040390605.1 Pseudomonadota bacterium | reverse complement strand
CCGCCAAGGTCGAAGCCTATCCGCGCATGGAAGGCCGCCAGATGCTGATGGTGCTTTCGCCGAAATAAGTCACGTCTATCCCTCTCCCCTCCGGGGAGAGGGCCAAGCTGCGCAGCAGCGCGAGGGAGAGGGCTAGGTCGTTGCCGCCGATCGCGCACGAACCCGCTCGTTCCAGGCCCACACCCGTTCACGTATCTAGCGACACCTCGTCCCATTCCTGCTCGGCATGGTAGATGAGCCAGTTGAGTGCCTGATGGCGTTCCATCGCGACGTCGCCGTTCAGGCCCGCTGGTGCTGGGCGACCGCCTGCGTCCGCATCGACAAGCGCCCAGCGATAACGATAGATCAGGTCGGCCTGATCGAGGATCTCGCGCTTTGACCGCAGCTCCGCTTTGGCCAGCAACTGCGACCTACTATTGTCGTTCAGCAAAGCGAACATCGGCGCAGGGTCGTAGGATTCGCGCACATCGCCGAGCTTGTCGATCAGTCCGACCGACCAGAGCAGCACATAGGCTGACTCGAAACGCCAGCTGAAGGCGACCAGCTGCTGCCGGGTCGGATGGGCCTCGGCGAGAAAGGCGCGCTCCTTCGGTGACAGATAAGCCGACAACCCGAACTTGCGCACCAGCGCTTCCACGTCCTTGTCGGTCGCGCTTATGCCCTTGCTCGCGACGGCGATCGTCGCGATGGCGCGCATCGTCACCTCCTCCGCTGTCGGGAGGGTTGTCTCGGCTTCGGTTTCGATGACCGGGAGGCTCGCCAGCATCGGGACGCCCTCGGCGCGCATCACGGCGTTCGAGCGGTCGCGTCGGTCGAGTGCTTCCCGTGATGGGCCCGTCTCCTGACCGTTGGCGGTCGCCATCTGCGATTGGCCGCAAGCCGACGTGGCGGTGGTGGCGGCGAGCAGCGCCAGAGCGAATGCCGGTGTGAACGAACTCATCGCGCCTCTCCGCTACGGCCGCGACCGGCGATGCTCACGCCGCCGGTTGCCACAGCTCGATCGGATTACCCTCCGGATCATGGATCCGCGCGAAGCGGCCGGCATAGGGGTCGTCCCACTCCGGCTTGGTGATCACCGCGATCCCCGCCGCCTTTAGGCTCTCGATCAGCGCATCGAGCTCGGTCACGCGCAGGTTGAGCATGAACGACCGGTCCGCCGGCCAATAGTCGGTGTCCGCCTTGAACGGCGTGAACACCGTCTGCCCCGCCTGGGTGTTCCACGACCATTGGTCGACCTCGCCATTGGCATCGGTGCCGCAGCCCGGCCCGACGCCGAGATGCGTCTTGTACCAGGCGGTCAACGCCTCCGGGTCCTTCGCGCGGAAGAACAATCCGCCAATTCCGTTTACCGGCATCTTCCTTCTCCCTCTAAGCTGCCTTTTCCAGCGCCTCGCCCGACGCCGCGCCGAGTAGCTTGCGCTCGATGCCCTTGAGGCGGGCGCCGTCGGAAATCTTGTCGCCGGTCAGATCGGTCAGATAGAAAGTGTCGACCGCGCGCTCGCCATAGGTCGCGACATGCGCCGAATGGATCGTCACGCGCGACTGGAACAGCGTGTGCGCCAGCTGGTGGAGCAGCGCCGGTCGGTCGCGGGCATTGACCTCGATCACCGTGAAGCGGTTCGAGGCGCGGTTGTCGATCAGCACGTTCGGTTCGATGTTGAACGCCTCGGCGCGCGCGCGGGGCAGGGCCTTGGCCTTCAGCCGGTCGGCGAGCTTGGAGCGGTTGGCCAGCGCATCCTCGATCGCCTGTTTCAGCCGCGCGAGCTGGCCGGCATCGTCGAACGGGCGACCGAGCGGGTCCTGCACCAGGAAATTGTCCAGCGCCATGCCGTCGCGCGTGGTGTGGATATGCGCGTCGATGATGTTGCCGCCGGCGATGTTGATAGCGCCGGCGATGCGGTAGAACAGGCCGGGATGGTCGGCGGCGTAGATCGTCACCAGCGTTGCGCCCCGTTCGGGATAGACCTGGGCGGCGATCGACAGCGGCGCGTCGCCGGCGCCGTCGATCAGCCGGGCGTTCTGCGCGAGGATGTCGTCGGGCTCGGCGATCCAGTAGGATTCGGGCAGCCGCTTGACCATCGCGCGGAAGCGCGTGTCGTCCCAGCCGAGCGCGGCCTGCAGCGTCTCCTGCTTGAGCGCGATGCGGTCGGCGCGGCCCTTCTGCTTGTGGCCGAGGCGCAGCACCTCCTCGGCGGATTCGAACAGATCGGAGAGCAGCTGGCGCTTCCAGCCGTTCCACACGCCGGGGCCAACCGCGCGGATGTCGACCACGGTGAGGACGAGCAACAGGCGCAGTCGCTCGGGGCTCTGCACCGCTTCGCAGAAATCGAGGATGGTCTTGAAGTCCGACAGGTCGCGCTTGAACGCGGTGGCCGACATCAGCAGATGCCAGCGCACCAGCCAGGCGACGGTCTCGGTCTCGGCCGGGGTCAGGCCGAAGCGCGGGCACAGCCGATACGCCACCTCGGCACCGAGCAGCGAATGGTCGCCCCCGCGACCCTTGGCGATGTCGTGCAGCAGCACCGCGACGTAGAGCACGCGGCGCGAGACGATCTGCTTCATGATCCCGGCCGACAGCGGATGGTCGGTGGTCAGGTCGCCCTTCTCGATCTGGCTGAGCAGGCCGATCGCGCGGATGGTGTGCTCGTCGACGGTGTAGTGGTGGTACATGTCGAACTGCATCTGCGCGACGACGCGGCCGAAATCGGGCACGAAGCGGCCGAACACGCCGGTCTCGTTCATCCAGCGCAGCACGATGTCGGGCTGGCGCGGCGAGGTCAGCACGTCGAGGAAGAAGGCGTTGGCCTGCGCGTCGCGGCGATAGTCATCGACCAGCTTGGCGTCGCGCGCGGCGGCGCGCAACGCGAGCGGATGGATCTCGATCTCGTTCTTGTCCGCCAGCGCGAACATCTCGATCAGGCGGACCGGGTTCTTCGCCAGGAAATCGTCGGTCGGCAGCGCGAGGCGGCCGCGGTCGAGCACGAAGCCGTGGAGCCGGCTCGGGCTGCGGCGGAAGGTCGGCAGGCCGAAACGCCGGCCGCGCGCGGCGAACTTCTCGTCGAGATGCGCGAGGAACACGCCGGTCAGGTCACCGACGGTTTTCGCCTGGATGAAGTAGAATTGCATGAACCGCTCGACGCGCGACTTGCCCGGGCGGTCGGCGAAGCGCATGCGGTCGGCGAGTTCGCGCTGCAGGTCGAAGGTCAACCGGTCCTCGGCGCGGCTGGCGAGCATGTGCAGGTGGCAGCGCACCGCCCAGAGGAAATTCTCGGCGCGGTGGAACAGGCGGTATTCGGCGCGGGTCAGCAGGCCGACATCGACCAGCGCCGCAGGCTCGGAGACGTTGTAGGCGTCCTTGCCGATCCAGAACAGCGTGTGGAGGTCGCGCAGGCCGCCCTTGCCCTCCTTGACGTTGGGTTCGACGACATAGCGGCTGTCACCCATCTTGAGGTGGCGCGCGTTCCGCTCGGCGAGCTTCTCGGCGATGAAGGCACGGGTGGTGCCGGCCTGGACATCCTTGCGGAAGCGCGCGGCGGCCTCGTCGTAGAGCGACTGGTCGCCCCACACGAAACGCGATTCGAGCAGAGCGGTGCGGATGGTGATGTCACTCTTGGCCTGGCGCACCATCTCGTCGAGCGAGCGGCTGCTATGGCCGATCTTCAGCCCGAGATCCCACAGCGCATAGAGCATCGACTCGATGACCTGCTCGGCCCAGCCGGTCTGCTTCCACGGCGTGATGAAGGCGATGTCGACGTCGGAATGCGGCGCCATCTCGCCGCGGCCGTAACCGCCGACCGCGATCAGGGTGAGGCGCTCGCCGGAGGTGCGGTTGGAGTTGCGGTGCAGGCGCTGCGTGGTGAAGTCGAACAACAGGCGCAGGATCTGGTCGATCAGGAACGCCTGTCCGGCGGCCGCCTCCAGCCCGCGCGAGGGATGCTCGATCAGCCGGGTGGCGATCTCGGCGCGGCCGGCGTCGAGTGCCGCCTTGAGCTGCGCCGTGCCGGCGCGGCGCAGGGTGGCGGTGTCGCTGCCCTCCAGCGCGGCGAGCGCGTCGGCGATGGTGCGGCGATCGATGATCGCGCGGCGGTGCGGGAGATGGTCGAAGCGCGAGGGCATGGCTCTGGTTAGACTCCCACGGGGCGGGCGTCACGCCCGCAGGAGAAGCTGAACGACGCGGTCAAGTCCGGTTCAGGACGGGTATGCAACGAACCGGCCCGATCGGACGTTTGAGTGCCGTTCCATAGGAGGGTCGTACAATGAAACGTTTCACCACTCTTGCCACGATCGTGGCAACGGGCTGCATGGCGCTGGCCACGCCGGGCATCGCGCAGACCCGACAGGACGATGCGCGGTTCGATGCGGCGCAGCGCCGCTTCCAGAACGAGCTGAGCATCTATCAGCAGGAGTTCGACCGCTACCAGCAGGCGCGCGCGGCCAATCGCGGCGGCAATGGCGGTTATTACGACCAGCGCCCGCCCCAGGGTCAGCCTTACTATCAGGATGACCGCGACGAAGGCGGCTATGACGCCTCGCGTTACTATCGCCCGGGCCCGAACTATCAGGAGCGCGTGTTGTCGAGCGACGACCGCGTCTATCGCGGCACCGACGGTCGTTATTACTGCAAGCGTAATGACGGCACGACGGGTCTTATCGTCGGCGCGGTCGGCGGCGGTATCCTGGGTAACGTGATCGATGGCGGGCACAGCCGTGCGGTCGGCACGATCCTGGGTGGCGTGCTGGGTGCGGTTGCCGGCCAGGCGATCGAGCGGAATGCCAACAACAATAGCGGGCAGGTTCGCTGCCGTTGATTTAGCTTCTTCTCCCCTCCCTTTCAGGGAGGGGCAGGGGTGGGTGTAGCGCTGGCCGAGGCTCGATGCCTCGGTCGGCGCTTTTTTGTTGGGGGTGGTTTGAGTCTTTTTGGGCGCGCGGACGCGCGCACCCACCCCCAGCCCCTCCCTTGCAGGGAGGGGAGTAAGAACGGCGCGCGCTTCAGATTTCACGGCTCAGGGCCTTGAGGCGGTAGAGGATTTCCAGTGCCTCTCTCGGGCTTAGCGAGTCCACGTCGATCTGTTCGACCTCGGCGCGGATGGCGTCGCATTGCTCCTCTTCGATCTCGGCCATCGCGGCGAACAGCGGTAGGTCGTCGAGGCCGGCCGCGATGCCGCCGGTCTTCTCCCGGCCGGCTTCCAGTTTGGCGAGGACTGACTTGGCGCGTGCCACCGTCGTCGGCGGCATGCCCGCCAAGCGCGCCACCGCGAGGCCGTAGCTGCGGTCGGCAGGGCCTTCGCTGACTTCGTGGAGCAGGACGAGGTCGCCCTTCCATTCGCGGGCGCGGACATGGTGGAGGGTGAGGGCGTCGCAGCGTTCCGCCAGGCGGGTCAGCTCGTGATAGTGCGTCGCGAACAGGCAGCGGCAGCGATTGTCCTCGTGGATCGCCTCGACCACGGCCCAGGCGATGGCG
>JAZJXZ010000038.1:0-24521 GCA_040390605.1 Pseudomonadota bacterium | reverse complement strand
AGAAGCGATAGGCGACGTCGATCGTGATGCCCTGCTCGCGCTCGGCGGCGAGGCCGTCGACGAGCAGGGCGAAGTCGATCTCCTGCCCTTGGGTGCCGATGCGCTTGCTGTCAGCCTCGAGCGCGGAGAGCTGATCCTCGAAGATCATCTTCGAATCGTAGAGCAGGCGGCCAATCAGCGTCGACTTGCCGTCATCGACCGAGCCGCAGGTGATGAAACGCAGCAGCGTCTTGTCGCGGTGCGCGGCGAGATAGGCGTCGATGTCGGAAGCGATGAGCGCGTCGGCCACATATTCTCCCCTCCCGCTTGCGGGAGGGGCTGGGGGAGGGACTGTATTGTCCGCATGCGACGTCGGCGAGATAGGCGACTGCCCTCCCCCGACCCCTCCCGCAAGCGGGAGGGGAGCAGCAGAAGCGGGAGCGATGGGGCCACTCATCAAAAATACCCCTCCTGCTTCTTCTTCTCCATGCTGGCGGCCTGGTCATGGTCGATCGCCCGGCCCTGGCGTTCCGAGGTGGTGGTCAGCAGCATTTCCTGGATGATCCCCGACAGCGTGTCCGCCGCGCTCTCCACCGCCCCGGTCAGCGGATAGCAGCCCAGCGTGCGGAAGCGGATCGAGCGGTCGACCGGCACTTCGCCGTCACGCAGCGGGAAGCGCTCGTCGTCGACCATCAGCAGCAGGCCGTCGCGCTCGACCGTCGGGCGCGGGGCGGCAAAATAGAGCGGGACGATCGGGATGTCCTCGGCCTGGATGTACTGCCAGATGTCGAGCTCGGTCCAGTTGGAGATCGGGAAGACGCGGATGCTTTCGCCCGGCGCCTTCATCGCATTGTAGAGGTTCCACAGCTCGGGCCGCTGGTTCTTCGGGTCCCAGCGGTGGCTCGCGCTGCGGAACGAGAAGACGCGCTCCTTGGCGCGGCTCTTCTCCTCGTCGCGCCGCGCGCCGCCGAACGCCGCGTCGAAGCCATATTTGTCGAGCGCCTGCTTCAGCCCTTCGGTCTTCCACATATCGGTGTGCAGCGCCGAGCCATGGTCGAACGGGTTGATGCCGCGCGCCTCGGCCTCGGGGTTGCGATAGACCAGCAGCTCCATCCCCGCCTCGCGCGCCATGCGGTCGCGCAAATCGTACATCGCCCGGAACTTCCAGGTCGTGTCGACATGGAGCAGCGGGAAAGGCGGCGGCGCCGGGAAGAAGGCCTTGCGCGCGAGGTGCAGCATCACGGCGCTGTCCTTGCCGACCGAATAGAGCATCACCGGCCGCTCCGCCTCGGCGACGACCTCGCGCATGATGTGGATGCTCTCCGCCTCGAGGCGATCGAGATGCGTCAGGGCACGGGGGGAGGTTCGGGAAAGGGTCATAGGTTCAATCGGATGGTTTATGGCCCCATGCCATCGCCGCGGCAATTGCGGCGCCATGGATTTTGTCATCGCCGCCCAAGCTGACGTTGGCGCCGCCGGATGAGGCGAGCCGTCGGGCGACCTCGGCATCGACGGCGGCGGCGAAGCGCTTGCGGTCCTCGCGGGCCTGGCGATCGGTTTCGACCGCGACCTGCTTGCGGCGCTCGGCGATGATCGCGGCGATATCGGGTTGCGGCGCTTCGGGGACACGCGCCCAGGGCTTGGGACGGCGGATGGCGAGCCAGTGCATCGCGGCGCGGACGTCCGCGGGGACGTGCATCATATAAGGCATGATGACCGGGCCGCCGCCCTTGGGCGTGACGATCTTCTCGGCGGTGTAGTCATATCCCACGGCGCGCTGGTAGAGCGCGCGCTCGACGCGATCGTCGGCGGCATCCTTGCCGACACGCACGGCGGCGGTGAATTCGTCGTGGAGCAGACACCAGCGATAGAAGGTCCTGACGCTGACGCCGAGGATGTCGGCGACCTCGATGTCGGTCGCACCGTTGCGGCATAGCCGTTCGGCGATGCGGGCGAAGTCCGGTTTGTACGGTGAAGGGCGTCCTGCGGGCATGGGTGCGGCAGATAAACCCGTAAACGAGGCGGTTGAATCAGGCTGTACGGCGCGAGCCGAGCCCGCGTGTGACAAAATTCCTAGCTGAGAGCATCATGATCGCGCCACTTGCCGAGGGCCGGCAGGCTGCGGACGGCTATTCGGCACCTCAATTTTTGTCAGGGGTGTTCTACCGAGGCGCATCTTCATTCTCGGCCGCCCCGACCAAATTGATTGTCACCAGAATACTCTGGTAAATCAAAATGTTAGGCCACATACAGACCAACCAAGATTGACTGTTGACCTGAAGATCGCTTCGCTAGATGCTTGTAACGATGGTTCGGCGCTCGCTCCTATCTGCTCAACAGCACCGCTTCGGTGGAGCGATGCTGCCGTGCGCCTCATATTTGCGCATTGTCGCAAACTGCCCTCGCGCTCAGGCTGTGCCATAGTCGGACCCCAACACCACCCGACCATGACCCGCAGCCCCGTCGCCCTCTCGATGGGGCTTTTTCGTATCTGGATCGACCATGCTCCTGACCATCACGACCACGCACCGGCCCGCAACCGACCTCGGCTATCTGCTAATGAAGAACCCGGCGAACGTTCATTCAGTCTCGCTGCCCTTCGGCGACGCGACGCTCTTTTACCCGGAAGCGAACGAGGAGCGCTGCACCGCCGCGATCACGCTCGAGGTTGATACGGTCCAACTCGTCCGCGGCAAGGCGGGGCTGGAGGACCAGTATGTCAACGATCGACCTTATGCGGCGTCTTCGCTGCTGTCGGTGGCGCTGGGGCGGCTGGTCAACACCGCGATGGCGGGGAGGTCAAAGGATCGCCAAGCCCTTGCCGACACGGCTATCCCGCTGGAAGCTGTCATCACACCGCTGCCGGCTCGTGGTACGCCCGACCTGATCGAACGCCTGTTCGCGCCGCTTGGTTATGTCGTCGAAGCGACCCCGATCGCGCTCGATCCTGCACATCCCGAATGGGGCGACAGCCCTTATGTCGCGCTGCGCCTTACGGGCAACGTGCGCCTGGCGGCGTTGCTTACCCATCTGTTCGTGCTGATCCCGGTGCTCGACAACCAGAAACATTATTATATCGGCGAAGCCGAGGTGGAAAAACTGCTCCGCAAGGGTGAGGGTTGGCTCGACGCTCATCCCGACCGCGAACTGATCGTGCGGCGATACCTGCGTTTTCGCGGCCTGATGAACCGCGCCAATGCCGCGCTCGAGGACCGTGTCGAAGCCGAGGCGCCCGAGGAGGCTAC
Organism: Pseudomonadota bacterium; assembly: GCA_040390605.1. Taxonomy (GTDB): domain Bacteria; phylum Pseudomonadota; class Alphaproteobacteria; order Sphingomonadales; family Sphingomonadaceae; genus Sphingomonas. The sequence continues at coordinate 21,297 of JAZJXZ010000038.1, read as the reverse complement.
GGCACGCGATGCGGCGGAAGATGCGATCGAGAAGCCGATCCGGCTCAACGATCAGCGGATGGAGCGCGTCGTCGCCCTGCTGAGGGAAATTGGCGCATCCAGCGTCCTCGATCTCGGCTGCGGCGAAGGCCGCCTGTTGCGCGAACTGCTCAAGGTGCCGGGCATTCGCAAGATCACCGGGGTCGAGGTGGCGCCGCGCGTGCTGGCCGCAGCAGGCGACCGGCTGAGGCTGGACCATATGCCCGACATGAAGCGCCAGCGGATCGAGTTGCTGCAAGGTTCGCTGGTCTATCGCGACGACCGGCTCAAGGGGTTCGACGCGGCGGCGGTCGTCGAGGTAATCGAGCATATGAACGCCGAACGCCTGCCCGCGTTCGAGGCGGCGCTGTTTGGCCATGCTCGTCCCGGTGCGGTGATCGTCACGACACCCAACAGCGAATATAACGCACTGTTCGAGACCCTTCCCGCGGGCAAGTTTCGTCACAACGACCACCGGTTCGAATGGACCCGCGCGGAGTTCCGGCATTGGGGCGAGAGCGTGGCGCTGGCCTATGGCTATGCCGTCCGGTTCGAGGGGATCGGTACTGAAGATCCGACGCACGGCACGCCGACCCAGGCGGCGGTATTCACACGCGCCGAGACAGGCGACACGAGGATCGCGGCATGAGGATCGAAATCCCCGAGTTCGCGCTCGTCCTGCTCGTCGGCGCGTCCGGCACCGGCAAGTCGAGCTTTGCGGCGAAGCATTTCCTGCCCACCGAGACAGTCTCGTCCGATCGGATGCGCGGCTGGGTCGCCGATGACGAAACGGATCAGAGCGCGACCGCCGATGCGTTCGATGTGCTGCACTATGTGGTCGAAAAGCGGCTCAAGGCGCGCCGCTTCACCGTCATCGACGCGACCAACGTCCAACCCGACGCGCGCAAGGGCCTGATCGCGCTTGCCCGCAAATGGCATGCGCTGGCGGTGGCGATCGTGTTCGACCTGCCTGAAGCGCTCGCGGTCGCGCGCAACGCCGAACGTCCCGATCGCCAGTTCGGCGCAGGACCCGTGCGACGCCAGATGCTCAACCTGAAGAAGTCGATGCGCGGGCTGCAGCGCGAGGGACTTCGCTATGTGCATGCGCTGCGCTCGGTCGAGGAGGTCGATGCGGTAGAAATCACGCGCACGAAATTGTGGACGGACCGGCGCGATGAGAGCGGGCCGTTCGATATCATCGGTGACGTGCATGGTTGCGCCGACGAACTGGAGACGCTGCTCGGAAACCTCGGTTATGCGATCACCTGGTCAGGCAAGGATGTGACGGTGATGCCGCCCGAGGGTCGCCGCGCGATCTTTGTCGGCGACCTGGTCGACCGCGGTCCGCGGTCGCCGGATGTGCTGCGGATCGCGCGGCATATGGTGGAGGCCGGGACCGGCTTCGCCGTGGTCGGGAATCACGACGACAAGCTCAAGCGCCATCTTGCCGGCAAGAACGTCAAGGTCAGCCATGGCCTGGCCGAGACGATCGAGCAGATTGCGGCGGAGCCGCCGGAGTTCGCCGCCAGCATGCGCGACTGGCTCGACGGCTTGATCAGCCATTATGTGCTCGACGGGGGCAAGCTGGTGGTCGCGCACGCCGGGCTGAAGGAGGAGATGCAGGGTCGCGCGTCGGGCGCCGTGCGCAGCTTCTGCATGTATGGCGAAACCACCGGCGAGATCGATGATTTCGGCCTGCCGGTTCGGTTCGACTGGGCCTCCGACTATAAGGGCCGCGCCAAGGTTGTGCATGGCCATACGCCGGTGGTCGAGGCGAACTGGGTCAATGGCACCTTGTGCATCGACACGGGCTGCGTGTTCGGCGGCAAGCTGACGGCGCTGCGTTACCCCGAGATGGATCTCGTTTCGGTCCCCGCCGCGCGCACCTATTACGAACCGATCCGACCGCTCGGCGAACCGTCGCCTGCGACCGGCGAGGCACAGCCGCATCAACTCGATATCGCCGACGTGCTGGGCAAGCAGGTGATCGACACCCGGCTATACGGCATCGTGACCGTGCGCGAGGACAATGCCGCCGCGGCGCTCGAGGTAATGAGCCGCCATGCGGTTGATCCGCGCTGGCTGATCCACCTGCCGCCCACCATGTCGCCGGCTGAAACGAGCGCAATGGAGGGCTGGCTCGAGCGACCGGAAGAAGCGTTTGCCTATTACGGCTCCAAGGGTGTGACCACGCTGGTCGCCGAGGAAAAGCATATGGGCTCGCGCGCGCTGATCGTGCTCGCGCGCAATCAGGAGGTGGCGGCGCGGCGCTTCGGGGTCGCCGATGGTGGTCGCGGCGTGATCGTTACACGCACCGGTCGCCGATTCTTCCAGGACACGGAACTCGAGGCTGCGGCGCTGCACCGCATCGATATGGCGATGGAAGCGTCGGGGTTGTGGAGCGAGCTCGCGACCGATTGGGTGCTGTGGGATGCAGAAATCCTGCCCTGGAGCATGAAGGCGGGATCGCTGATCCGCGATCAATATGCGGCCGTCGGCGCGGCTGCCATCGCCGGCCTGGATGCTGCCTCGGTCGCACTCGATGCCGCCCGCGCTCGCGGTGTAGACGTTGGCACCCTGGCGGATGCGACGGCGAAGCGTCGGGAAGACGCTGTGCTCTATCGCGTGGCTTACAACCGCTATGTCGCACCGTTCGCCGGCATAGACGACCTGCGTATCGCGCCGTTCCATTTGCTGGCGACAGAGGGCTCGGTCCACGACGACAGGGATAATCTTTGGCACATGAGCCAGGCGCACCGGCTCGCCGCGGCCGACCCCGCGCTGCTGCTCGCCACGGAACATCGCCGGATCGACCTTGCCGATGCCACCCAGGTGAGCGACGCGATCGGGTGGTGGGAAGCGCTCACCGCCGCAGGCGGTGAGGGAATGGTGGTCAAACCGCTCGGCTTCGTGGCGCGCGGCGGCAAGGGGCTGCTCCAGCCAGCGATCAAGTGTCGCGGGCGCGAATATCTGCGCATCATCTACGGCCCGGACTATGATCGACCGGAAAACCTCGCTCGCCTGAGGAAGCGCGGGTTGGGGCAGAAGCGCTCGATGGCGTTGCGCGAATTCGCGCTGGGGTTGGAAGCACTGCATCGCTTCGTCGATCACTCACCGCTGACGCGGGTACATCAATGCGTATTCGGCGTGCTCGCGATGGAAAGCGAGCCGGTTGATCCACGGCTATAGCGGGAAGCCGGAGGGGGCGATTGATGTCGCCAGATTGGCTTAGATCACACCTCTCGCAGCCAACGCCTCCAGCGTTTCCGCATCCAGCCCCAGCCGTTCCCCCAACACGGCCGCCGTATCCTGCCCAAGCAGCGGCGGCGCATTGCGATAGGTCGGGGGCGTCGCGGAGAGGTTGACTGGGCTGGCGACCATCGGGCTGGTGCCGCCGAGTGGGTGCGGCAGGTCGCGGTGCAGCCCGCGCGCCACGACCTGCGGGTCGGCGAACACCGCGGCGAAGTCGTTGATCGGGCCGCACGGCACGCCGACCGCCTCGATCGCCGCCGTCCATTCGGCGGTGGTGCGCTCGAGCATCTTCTCGCGGATCGGGCCGATCGTCTCGGCGCGGTAGCGGATGCGGCCGGCATTGGTCTTGAGGCGCGGGTCGGGCTCCAGACCGAGCAGCTCCCAATAGCGGGCGAACTGGCCGTCATTGCCGACCGCGACGATGATCGCGCCGTCTGCCGTCTGGAAATCCTGATAGGGCACGACATTGGGATGGGCATTGCCCATGCGCACGGGCGACTTGCCCGAGACGAGATAGTTCATCGCCAGATTGGCCAGCGCGGCGACGCTGACGTCCATCAGCGCGATGTCGATGCTCTGCCCCTCCCCCGTCCGGTCGCGATGGGCCACGGCGGCGAGCACGCCGATCGTCGCGTAGAGGCCGGTCATCACGTCGATCAGCGCGACGCCGATGCGCTGCGGGCCGGCGCCGGGCTGACCCTCGGGCACGCCGGTGACGCTCATCAGCCCGCCCATCGCCTGAATCAGCAGGTCGTAGCCCGGCTGCGCGGCGCGCGGGCCGGTCTGGCCGAAGCCGGTGATCGAGCAATAGATCAGCGCGGGGTTGATTGCCTTGAGGCTGTCATAGTCGAGGCAGTAGGCCTTGAGGCCGCCGAGCTTGAAGTTCTCGACCACGACGTCGGCGTCGGCGGCGAGGCGGCGGATGAGGTCCTGCCCCTCGGGCGTGGCCATGTCGATCGTGACCGAGCGTTTGTTGCGATTGCAGGCGAGGTAATAAGCGGATTCGCTGGTCGGGTTGCCGTCGACGTCGGCGAGGTAGGGTGGGCCCCAGGCGCGGGTGTCGTCGCCGACGCCGGGGCGCTCGACCTTGATCACCTCGGCGCCGAGATCGGCGAGGATCTGCGTCGCCCAGGGGCCGGCAAGGACGCGCGACAGGTCGAGCACCTTGAGGTGCGAGAGGGCGCCTGTCGTCATTTGAAACTCACCACGACCAAACCCCGTTTTCCACCCCGGCGGAGGCCGGGGCCCAGTTGCGAGCGGCTCGATGCTGGGCCCCGGCCTTCGCCGGGGTGGGGTTAAAGGAAGTGCCGCGGGCTTACCAGCCGGGGACGCTCCCTCCTGCCGTCATGCCGGACTCGTTCCGGCATCCACCGTTCCGCGAACCCTCAGCGATGTGATGTGCGGCACCGTGGACCCCGGAACAAGTCCGGGGTGACGGTGGTGGGTGGGTCGGCGCCGGCTCTACCAGACGTGCACGCGCTGTTCCGGCGCCAGATACAGCTTCTGGCCGGGCTTGACCGAAAACGCCTGGTACCACGCATCCAGGTTGCGCACCGTCTGCACGCGCCACATCGCCGGGGCGTGGACGTCGGTGGCGATGCGGCCGCGCAGCGACTTGTCGCGCATCTTGGTGCGCCAGCCTTGGGCGAAGGCGAGGAAGAAGCGCTGGTCGCCGGTCAGGCCGTCGATCACCGGCGCGGGCTTGCCGCCGAGTGAGGCGTGATAGGCCTCGTAGGCGGCGGTCAGGCCGGCGACGTCGGCGATATTCTCACCCAGTTCCTGCGTGCCGTTGAGGTGCAGGCCGGGGAACGCCTCATAGGCGTCGTACTGCGCCGCCAGTGCTTTGCCCGAATCCTCGAAATGCTTGAGGTCGGCGGCGGTCCACCAATTGTGCAGCTTGCCGGTCGAATCGAAATCGGCGCCGAGATTGTCGAAGCTGTGGCTGATCTCGTGGCCGATCACCGAGCCGATCGCACCGTAATTGGCCGCCGCGTCGAACTTGGCGTCGAAATAGGGCGATTCGAGGATCGCGGCGGGGAAGTTGAGTGCGTTCTGCACCGGCAGGTTGACCGCGTTGACGGTCTGCGGCGTCATCCACCATTCGTGGCGGTCGACCGGCTTGCCGATCTTGCCGATCTGGTGGCGATATTCGGCGAGGCGGGCGCGCTGCAAATTGCCGACGGGGTCGTCCGCCTTGATCTCCAGCGAGCCGTAATCGCGCCACGTCTCGGGGTAACCCACGCCGACGATCAGCACGGAGAGCTTGCGGCGCGCCTCTTCCTTGGTCGCGGGCGCCAGCCAGGGCAGCGCCTTGAGGCGGTTGTCGAACGCCGCGACGATGTTCTTCACCATCCCCTGGATCTCGGCCTTGGACGAGGCGGGGAAATATTTGTCGGCGTAGAGCTTACCCACCGCATCGCCGAGCGCGGCGTTGACCGCGGCGATCGCCTGCTTGTCGCGCGGCTGCTGCGCGACGGTGCCGTTGAGCGTCTTGCCGTAAAAGTCGAACGAGGCGTCGCGGATCGGCTGGGGCAGCACCGAGGTGACCTGGTTGATGGTGTGGAAGGTCATCCAGTCCTGCCACGCCTGGATCGGCTCGCTGGCGACCAGCGCCGACAATTTGGTGATCGCCTCGGGCTGCCACACGCTGAAATCCTGCTGGGCGGGCAGGCCGGCGGCGTTCCAATAGGCCGCCCAGTCGATGCCCGGCGCCTTCGTCGCGAAGTCGCCCTTCTTCCACGACGCCGCCTTGTGCGCGTCCTGGCTGGCGACGATGTCGAAATGGGCAGCGGCGATCTTGTTCTCCAGCGCGACGATGCGGTCGGCGCGCGCGGCGGCATCGCTGACGCCCGACAGCGTCAGCAGCTTCTCGACATAGGCGCGGTAGGCGGTGCGCAGCTCGGCCATTTCGGGCTTGGCCGAGACGTAATAGTCGCGATCGGGCAGGCCGAGCCCGCCCTGCATGAGATAGGGGATGGTGACGTCGGGACGGTTGAGGTCCTGCGTGACGAACAGGCCGAACAGATTCTCGGTGTGGAAGTTGCTGGCGTTGAGCGGATCGGTGTCGGCGCGCATCGCGGCACCCAGCGCGGCGGACAGCGCGCCCTTGTCCTTCAAGGCAGCGATCGCGTCGAGCTGGCCCTTGAGCGGCGCCATGCCGCGCGCGTCGATGCCGGCGGTGTCGGTGTAGGCGGCATAATAATCGGCGATGCGGCGCTCGTTGGTGCCGGCGGCGGCATTGGCCTTGCCCATCCCTTCGATCAGCTCGCGGTTACGCTGCTCGGCGACCTTGAACACGTCGAATCCGACGCCGATCGAGGTGCGATCGTCGGGGATCGTCGCGCTCTTGGCCCAGGCGCCATTGGCATAGGCGTTAAAGTCGTCGCCGGGCTGCGTGCCCTTGTCGATATAGCTCTGGTTGACGCCGGGGAGCGTGCCGGCGGGGGGCGTGCTGGCGGTCTGGGTGCAGGCGGCGGTGGCGAGCAACAGGGCAAGGACGAGCGAACGCTTCATGGGGAGGCCTCTCTTATCGGTATATGGCGACGGGATTACACCGCGACACATTGTTGCGCCAGACGTCGTTCGTCGCACGTGGCGGCGGTTCGTCGTGGGGGTTGGGTGACACCCTCTCCTACGTCATCCTGAACTTGTTTCAGGATCCATGCGCGACCAGTCGCCACACGAGCGCCACTCCTGGTGCAGATGACCGCGCATGGATCCTGAAACAAGTTCAGGATGACGGGTATTTTGGGGTCCGGTCAGCCGGCCATCGCCGGCGCGCCCATGGTCTGCCGCAGCGCCTGAACGACGTCGCCCCGCTCCATCGCCGCCGCATCGGCATGCGGTGCGAACACCACGCCGATCGTCCGCGTGAAGGCGAAATCGGCCAGTGCCGGGCGCACCACGCCGGGGTGGCGGAAGCAGTCGGGCATGACCGTTACGCCGAGGCCGCGGCGGACCAGCGCCAGCGCGCGATCCTCATTGGTGGTGCGCGCGGCGAAGAAGGGGCGGACGCCGTGGGCGGTGAAATAGCGGCTGGTCTCGGACAGCAGCTCGCAGTGGCGGCGCACGATCATGACATTGTCGGCGAGCTGCTCCGGCGCGATCACCGACAAGTGCGCGAGCGGATGATCGGCGGCCATGGCCAGCGCATAGCCTTCGGAGAAGAGCGGGATGCCGGCAGGGCGATCGCCGCGCAGCAGGGTCACCGCCGCGTCGATGCGCCCGCGGCCGAGGCGTTCGTTGAGATCACGCTCGCCCGCCTCGACGATCTCCAGCCGGGTCGCCGAGCCGGTGCGGCGCAGTTCGACGAGGAAATCCTCGATCAGCGAGGTCGGGATCGTCGCCAGCATGCCGAGCCGGAAGGTCGCGCGTGCGGGCGATTCCTGCACGGTACGCTCGGCGATGAGGAATTCCGCCTCGATCCGCCGCGCCGAGGTCGCGAAGCGCGCGCCGGCCTCGGTCAGCTCGATGCGGCGGTTGGTGCGGCGGAACAGCAGCTGGCCGAGTTCGCGCTCCAGCTTGGCGATGCCGACCGACAGGGTCGGCTGCGAGACGCTGCACGCCTCGGCCGCGCGGGAGAAATTGCCATGGTCGATGACCGCCAGGAAATATCGCAGCAGATAGCGGTCTATCATAGATGCCATCTATAGCATGAGCGACGCACGTTCAATTTTTCTCACGCGCCGGCGCATGCTATCGCGGCGCAAAGTTTGACCGGAGAGAGCAGCGATGGACATGACCCTCGACTTCGCGCTGGGCGAGAATGCGGACATGATCCGCGAGACGACGCGGCGTTTCGCGACCGACAAGATCGCCCCGCTCGCCGCCCGGATCGATGCCGAGGACTGGTTCCCGCGCGAGCTGTGGCCGGCGATGGGCGAGCTCGGCCTGCACGGCATCACCGTGCCGGAGGAATATGGCGGGCTGGGCCTGGGCTATCTCGAGCATGTCATCGCGTGCGAGGAAATCAGCCGCGCCTCGGCCTCGATCGGCCTGTCATATGGTGCGCACTCCAACCTCTGCGTCAACCAGATCGCGCGCTGGGCGAGCCCTGAGCAGAAGGCCAAATATCTGCCCAAGCTGGTCTCGGGCGAGCATGTCGGCAGCCTCGCCATGTCGGAGGCCGGCGCGGGCTCCGACGTGGTGTCGATGAAGCTCAAGGCCGAGCCGGTGCAGGGCGGCTATGTGCTCAACGGCACCAAGTTCTGGATCACCAACGCGGCCTATGCCGACACGCTGGTCGTCTATGCGAAAACCGGTGAGGGCTCGCGCGGCATCACCACCTTCCTGATCGAGAAGGACATGCCGGGTTTCTCGATCGGCCAGAAGATCGACAAGATGGGCATGCGCGGCTCGCCGACGGCGGAGCTGGTGTTCAACGATTGCGAGGTGCCCGAGGAGAATGTCATGGGCCCGACCAATGGCGGCGTCGGCGTGTTGATGTCGGGGCTCGATTACGAGCGCACCGTACTCGCCGGCATCCAGCTCGGCATCATGCAGGCGTGCCTCGACGTGGTGCTGCCGTACATCCGCGAGCGCAAGCAGTTCGGCAAGCCGATCGGCGCGTTCCAACTGATGCAGGCCAAGATCGCCGACATGTATGTCGCGCTCAACTCGGCGCGGGCCTATGTCTATGCCGTGGCGCGGGCCTGCGATGCCGGGAAAACGACGCGCTTCGACGCGGCGGGCGCGATCCTGCTGGCCAGCGAGAACGCCTTCCGCGTCGCCAACGAGGCGGTGCAGGCGCTGGGCGGCGCGGGCTATACCAAGGACTGGCCGGTCGAGCGTTTCCTGCGCGACGCGAAGTTGCTCGACATCGGCGCCGGGACGAACGAAATCAGGCGCATGCTGATCGGGCGCGAACTGATCGGGGCGGCATGAGCGCGCCCGTCCTCGACACCAAGCTGTCGCCCGACAGCGAGGGGTTCCGCGCCAATGCCGCGCATAACCGAACGCTCGCCGACAAGCTGCGCGCCGATGTCGCCCTGGCGGCGCTGGGCGGCAACGAGAAGAGCCGCGAGCGCCACACCGCGCGCGGCAAGCTGCTCCCGCGCGACCGCGTCGAGCGGCTGCTCGATCCGGGCAGCCCGTTCCTCGAAATCGGCCAGCTTGCCGCCAACGATCTTTATGGCGGCGAGGTGCCCGGTGCCGGGGTGATCACCGGCATCGGCCGCGTCTCGGGGCGGCAGTGCATGATCGTGTGCAACGACGCCACGGTGAAGGGCGGCACCTATTATCCGATGACGGTCAAGAAGCATCTCCGCGCGCAGGAGATCGCCGAGGCCAATATGCTGCCGTGCATCTATCTCGTCGATAGCGGCGGCGCGAACCTGCCGCACCAGGCCGAGGTGTTTCCCGACCGCGACCATTTCGGGCGCATCTTCTTCAACCAGGCGAACATGTCGGCCAAGGGCATTCCGCAGATCGCCTGCGTGATGGGCAGCTGCACCGCCGGCGGCGCCTATGTGCCCGCCATGTCCGACGAGACGATCATCGTGCGCCACCAGGGCACGATCTTCCTCGCCGGCCCGCCTTTGGTGAAGGCCGCGACGGGCGAGGTGATCTCGGCCGAGGAGCTGGGCGGCGCCGACACGCATGGCCGCAAATCGGGCGTGGTCGACCATGTCGCCGAGAATGACGAACATGCGCTGACCATCGTCCGCGATATCGTCTCGACGTTGCAGCCGCAGGTCATGGCCGACCTCAACCTGAAGGACCCGCGCCCGCCGAAATTCGAGACCGAAGAGCTGTACGGCATCGTGCCGCAGGACGTGCGCGCGCCGTACGATGTGCACGAGGTCATCGCCCGCCTCGTCGACGGCAGCGAGTTCCACGAGTTCAAGGCGCTGTACGGCACCAGCCTGGTGTGCGGCTTCGCGCATATCTGGGGGCTGCCGGTGGCGATCCTCGCCAATAACGGCGTGCTGTTCTCGGAGAGCGCGGTGAAGGGCGCGCACTTCATCGAGCTGGCGTGCCAGCGGCGCATTCCGCTGCTGTTCCTGCAGAATATCTCGGGGTTCATGGTCGGCGGGCGCTACGAGGCGGAGGGCATCGCCAAGCACGGCGCCAAGCTGGTCACGGCAGTTGCGACGGCGACGGTGCCCAAGATCACCGTGCTGATCGGCGGCAGCTTCGGCGCGGGCAATTACGGCATGTGCGGGCGGGCCTATAGCCCACGCTTCCTGTTCAGCTGGCCCAATTCGCGGATCTCGGTGATGGGCGGGGAGCAGGCGGCCTCGGTTCTGGCAACGGTGCACCGCGATGCGGAGAGCTGGACCGACGAACAGGCCGAAGCCTTCAAGGCGCCGATCCGCCAGCGCTACGAGGATGAGGGCAATCCGTGGCACGCCACCGCACGGCTGTGGGACGACGGCATCATCGACCCGGCGCAGACCCGCGACGTGCTCGGCCTGGCCTTCGCGGCGACACTCAACGCGCCGATCCCCGAACGACCGGCGTTCGGTGTGTTCCGGATGTGATGGAAGGGGCGGACTCTTCAATACCTCCCCGGAACGGGGAGGGGGACCAGCCAAAGGCTGGTGGAGGGGCTGGTCGAACGCTGACCGGGCCGATGCGGACCGTCATCCGCGCTCGCCAACTGCGTAAGGAGATGAGCCTGCCGGAAGTGCTGCTATGGCAGGCACTGCGCCAGCGACCGGTGGGACTGAAGTTCCGGCCACAGCATCCTGCGGGACCCTATGTTCTCGACTTCTATTGCGCGAGTGCGCGCCTCGCGATCGAGGTCGATGGCGAAGCGCGCAACCGCGGCGATCGGCCGGCCAAGGATGACGCCCGCGACCGCTGGCTCGCACGCGAAAACGTCCGCGTCCTGCGTATCCCCGCTGACCTCATCCTCAAGGACATGGCCGCCGCGGTCGCTTACATCGTTGCCAACGCTTCGCCCGACCAGCCCCTCCACCAGCCTGCGGCTGGTCCCCCTCCCCGTTCCGGGGAGGAATTGGAAGAACACAAGGAAACCCCATGATCCTCCCGCTTCTCCTCCTCGCCGCCCAAATCACCCCGGTCCAGCCGATCGTGAAGGGCACGGCTCTGCCCCCGCCCGGCAGCGAGGAGGCGGGCGTTATGGCGCCGGTCACCGGCCTGCTCGCGGGCATCGCCGCGCGCGATGGGCAGGCGATGGCGAAATATCTGCGCCCCGACGGCAACGCGACCGTCGCCACCGAGAAGCCCGATGGCACGCGCACCGTGACGCACATCAGCGCCACCGATCTGACGGCCCATTTCGCGCCGGGGCCGGAAAAATACGAGGAACGCCTGACCGATCCGGCGATCGAGATCGACGGCGACATCGCGATGGTGTGGTCGCCTTATACTTTCTCGATCGACGGCAAGGTCCATCATTGCGGCGTCGATCATTTCTCGCTGGTCCGCGAAAATGGCGGCTGGAAGATCGCCAATCTCAGCTGGTCGTCGCGCACCACCGGCTGCGGAGGCTGAGCCCTTGCTGAAATCCGTCCTCATCGCCAATCGCGGCGAGATCGCCTGCCGCATCATCCGCACCGCGCGGGCGATGGCTATCCGCACGGTTGCGGTCTATTCCGACGCCGATGCGAAGGCGCTGCATGTGCGCCAGGCCGATGAGGCGGTGCATATCGGCCCCTCGCCGGCGCGGGAGAGCTATCTCGTCGGCGAGAAGATCATCGCCGCGGCGAAGGCGACCGGCGCCGAGGCGATCCATCCCGGCTACGGCTTCCTGTCGGAAAATGCCGACTTCGCGCAGAGCGTGCTCGACGCCGGGCTGATCTGGGTCGGGCCGAAGCCCGCCAGCATCCGCGCCATGGGGCTGAAGGATGCCGCCAAGGAGCGCATGATCGCCGCCGGCGTGCCCGTCACGCCGGGCTATCTCGGCGAGAACCAGGACCCGGCGCACCTCGAGGCCGAGGCAGACAAGATCGGCTATCCGGTGCTGATCAAGGCGGTCGCCGGCGGCGGCGGCAAGGGCATGCGCCGCGTCGATGCGGCCGAGGAGTTCACCGACGCGCTGATGTCGTGCAAGCGCGAGGCAGCCTCGTCGTTCGGCGACGACCGGGTGCTGATCGAGAAATACATCCTGAGCCCGCGCCACATCGAGGTGCAGGTGTTCGGCGACAGCCACGGCAATGTCGTCCATCTGTTCGAACGCGACTGCTCGCTCCAGCGCCGCCACCAGAAGGTGATCGAGGAAGCCCCCGCCCCGGGCATGGACGAGACGACGCGCGAGGCGATCTGTGCCGCCGCGGTGCGCGCGGCCAAGGCGGTCGACTATGTCGGCGCCGGGACGATCGAGTTCATCGCCGACGCCAGCGAAGGCCTGCGCGCCGACCGCATCTGGTTCATGGAGATGAACACCCGGCTGCAGGTCGAGCATCCGGTGACCGAGGAGATCACAGGGCAGGATCTGGTCGAGTGGCAGTTGCGGGTCGCGTCGGGCGAGGTCTTGCCGAAGCGGCAGGATGAGCTGAGCATCAATGGCTGGGCGATCGAGGCGCGGCTTTATGCGGAGAACCCCAACACTGGCTTTCTGCCCAGTACCGGCAAGCTGACGCACTTCCGGCTCCCGCAGCCGCACAAGGTAAAAACACGCATCGAGACCGGCGTGAGGCAGGGCGACGTGATCTCGCCATTCTATGATCCGATGATCGCCAAGCTGATCGTTCACGCGGCAACGCGCGCCGAGGCGATCGCCGGTCTGACCAAGACGTGCGAACAGGTCAGATGCTGGCCGGTGAATACCAACGCCGCTTTTCTTGCAAACCTCCTCGGCGAGCCCGACTTTGAAGACGGCAACGTCGATACCGGCCTGATCGCGCGCGAAATCGATGATCTTTTGCCAGAGACCGACCCGTCCGAAATGGCGCTACAATCCGTGGCGTTGCTGGCTGTCGACCGCGCGATGGGCGGTCAGCCATCCCACACGCGCGACACTTATCTTTCGCGGCCCCGGTCGCCGTGGAACTGGAAGCGCGGCTTCCGGCTCGGCCGGGCGCAAGCGCCGACGGTCGTGAGGCTTACCGCCAATCGCACCACTTATGATGTGCTGTTCAAAGAGATTTCGTCGGACGATGCGGATTGGGTCGAGACGGTCGACGAAGGTTATCTCGTCGTTGAAGCCGGCACCACCTTCGTGCTGGCCGACGCGCGGGCAGACGGCGCAGGTGCCGGTGCCGCCGGCGATGGCGCGATCCTCTCGCCCATGCCGGGCCGCATCATCGCGGTCGAGGTGGCGGCGGGCGATACCGTCACCAAGGGACAGAAACTCGTCACGCTGGAGGCGATGAAGATGGAGCATTCGCTCACCGCGCCGTTCGACGGGACGATCGCCGAGCTCGACGCCGAAACCGGCGGCCAGGTCAGCGAGGGCAAGATGCTGGTGCGGGTGGAGAAGGCGGCCTGAGCGCGCTCGCCATCCGCGAGGCGACGCGCGACGATTTGCCGCCGATCGTCGCGCTGCTCGCCGATGACGTAAACGGGGCGAAGCGCGAGGATGCCAGCCTGCCGCTCGACCCCGGCTATGGCGCCGCGTTCGACGCGATCGAGGCCGATCCCAACCAGATGCTGGTCGTCGCCGAGCGCGACGGGCGCGTCATTGGCACGCTGCAACTGTCCTTCCTCGCCGGCCTGTCGCATCGCGGCGCATGGCGCGGGCAGATCGAGGCGGTGCGCATCGCCAGCGACCTGCGCGGCCAAGGGCTCGGCGCGGAGCTGATCGACTGGGCGGTGGCGCAATGCCGCGCGCGGGGGTGCAAGATGGCGCAGCTTACGTCGAAGGGCGACCGGCTCGATGCGCACCGCTTTTACGAACGGCTCGGCTGGGCCAAGAGCCATGCCGGGTTCAAGCTTAATCTCGACGGGGGCTAGAATGCTCGACGGACTGGATGGCCTAGGCAATAGCCTTCATGCGGCGATCGAGGGCCGCAAGGTCCTGCGTGGTGGTTTGCGGACGGCTGCCATGATCGTGCTGCTGCTGACCGCGATCCTCATCGCGGGGCTGCTCGTCCTCGGGCGTTAGACGGTAAAGCTTTCCCCGCAGCCGCACGCACCCTTGGCGTTGGGGTTGTTGAACACGAAGCCGGCGGCGAAATCGTCCTCGACCCAGTTCATCGTCGAGCCGATCAGATACAGGATCGACCCGCCATCGACGAACAGCGTGCCGCCGGGCGTATCGATGCGCTCGTCGAACGGCTTGGCCTCGGTGACGTAATCGACCGAATAGGCCAGGCCCGAACAGCCGCGCTTGGGCGTCGACAGCTTGACGCCGATCGCCCCTTCGGGCGCGCGCGCCATCAGCTCGGCGATGCGTGCCTCGGCCGAGGGGGTGAGGATCAGCGCCGCCGGGCGCACGCGGGTGGTGGTCGTCATGCGTCCAACCTCTTCTGCCAGAACAGCGCCGCCCCGGTTTCCGGGTCGAGCGCATAGTCGCCATAACCGAGCGAGGCGTAGAGCGCGCGCGCCGGGGCGTTGCCGCTGAGCACCTCGAGCGTCACCTTGCACGCGCCGCGCGCCGCCGCGATCGCCTCGATCTCGGCGAACAGCGCGCGGCCGATACCGCGCCCGCGGAAGCGCGCATCGACCACCACGTCATGGATATTAACCAGCGGCCGCGCCGCGAAGGTCGAAAAGCCGAAGAAGCAATTGGCCAGCCCGACCGGATCGCCATCGATCCGCGCGATCAGCGAAAAGGCGTTGCCCGCCGCCGCCAGCCCGGGGACGACCTTGTCGAGCACCTCCTGCGACAGCGGGGTCGCGCCGCCCATCGGGTCACGCGCATACATATCGAGCAGCTGCACGATTGCGGTCGCGTCGTCCGCATCGGCGTAGTCCGCCTGGGTGACGGTCAACGTGTCGGCTTCGGCGATCATAACATCCCCAGTTCGAGCCGCGCCTCGTCGGTCATCTTGGCCGGGTCCCAGGGCGGATCCCATACGAGGTTGACGTCGGCGGTGGCGATGCCCGGCACGGTGCTGACGCGCAGCTCGACCTCGCCCGGCATCGATTCCGCCACCGGGCAGTGCGGCGTGGTCAACGTCATGGTCACGGTGGCATGGCCCTCGCTCACATCGACGCCATAGATCAGGCCAAGATCGTAGATGTTGACCGGGATTTCGGGGTCGTAAATGTCCTTCAGCGCCGCGACCACGGCCTCGTACAGTTCGCCGCCTGGTGAATCGGCCGATTCCGCCACCGGCTTCTGCGCGAGAAAGCCTTCGAGATAATCGCGCTTGCGCTCGAAGGTTTCGCTCGGGTTTTCCACCCGAGCCTTGGGCGGCGCCTCGACCGACTCGACTTCTTCGACCAAAATCTTGCGTTCTTCGTTCATCCGAAGATCCTCGTTACCCGTTCGATACCCGCGACCAGCGCAGCGATGTCCGCCGGCCCATTATAAACCCCGAAGCTCGCCCGCGCCGTCGCCGGCACGCCGAGCGCGTCCATCAGCGGCTGGGCGCAATGGTGGCCCGCGCGGATCGCGACACGCCCCTCATCCAAGATGGTGCCGATGTCGTGCGGATGCACCCCCTGGATGGCGAAACTGACGATCCCGGCCGACTCCGCCGGCCCGAAAAGGGTGACCGAATTGATCCGACCCAACGCCTCGCGCGCCTGCGCGACCAGCGCCGTCTCGTGCGCGTGGATGCGCTCCAGCCCGATACCCTCGACATAGTCGATCGCCGCCGCCAGCCCGAGCGCGCCGACGATGTGCGGCGTGCCCGCCTCGAAGCGCTGCGGCGGCGGGGCATAGGTGGTTTTGGCGAAGGTCACCCGGTCGATCATCGCGCCGCCGCCCTGCCAGGGGGGCATCGCGTCGAGCAGCTCGGCCCGGCCCCACAGCACGCCGATCCCGGTCGGGCCGTAAAGCTTGTGGCCGGAGAAGACGTAGAAGTCGCAGCCGATCTCGGCGACATCGACGGGCAGCCGCGGCACCGCCTGGCACCCGTCGAGCAGGATCTTCGCCCCGACCGAATGCGCGATATCGGTCGCGCGCTTCGCGTCGAGCACCGATCCGAGCACGTTCGAGACATGCGCCAGTGCGACGAGCTTGTGCGCCGGCGTGATCATCGCCGCCATCGCGTCGAGATCGATGCACTGGTCGCTCGTCAACGGCACTACGTCGATGAACGCACCGACCCGCTCCGCCACCATCTGCCACGGCACGATGTTGCTATGATGCTCCAGCGTGGAGAGCAGGATACGGTCGCCCGCCTTCAACTGCGTGCCCGCCCAGCATTGCGCGACGAGGTTGATCGCCTCGGTCGCGCCGCGCACGAACACCACCTCGTCGGTCTGGCCGCCGATGAATTTCGCCGCCTTCACCCGCGCCGCCTCATAGGCGAGCGTCATGTTGGCCGAGCGCTGATACACGCCGCGATGCACCGTGGCGTAGGTGGTGTCGTAAGCGTGCGTGATCGCATCGATCACGACCTGCGGCTTCTGCGCGGTCGCGGCGGTGTCGAGATACGCCCAGCCAGCGGGGATAGCGGGGAAATCGGCGAGGACGTCCAAAGGCTCCTCCCCGGCACGGGGAGGGGGACCATGCGAAGCATGGTGGAGGGGGGCCTGCCAAGGCTGCGTCTGCGGCCCGCCCCCTCCACCGCCTTCGGCGGTCCCCCTCCCCGTTCCGGGGAGGATTTTTGCGGTCTCACTCACAACAACCGCTCCAACGCCGCCTGCGCCGCAGCCTCGACGCGCTCGCGCTCAGCCTGATCGGCAATCCCGTCGAACACCGTCCCGATGAACGCCCTTAACAACAACGCCTTGGCCTCGGCCGGCGCGATCCCCCGGCTCGCCAGATAAAACAGCGCCTGCTTGTCCAGCTCGCCGACCGTCGCGCCATGCGCGCACTTCACATCGTCGGCGAAAATCTCGAGTTCGGGCTTGGCATTGGCGGTGGCGGTGCGCGTCAGCAGCATCGCCTTGACCGACTGGCTGGCGTCGGTCTTCTGCGCGTCACGCGCGACGGCGACCTTGCCGAGATAGGAACCGGTCGCCTTGCCGCCCAGCACCGACCGGACGACCTGGTTGCTGGTGGCATTGGGCTCGATATGGTTGAGCGTGGTGACGATCTCCAGCGTCTGGGCGCCGCCGCCGAGGATCGCGCCGCCCAGCTCGAAATGCGACCCTTCATGGCAGGTCACGTCGATCGCCACCCGGCCATATCTGCCGCCGATATTGAGCACATGGATCGTCGCCGTGGCACCGGCATGCAACACGACGCGGAAATCGCGGATCGCCACCGCATCGAGCGCGGCGTCCTGCACGATGACCCGGTGAAGCATCTCGCTCGCTGCAACCTCGATCAGTTCGGCGGCGGGAACCGGCCATACCGAGGCGACCGCTTCCAGATCGGCATAATGCCACGCTTCGTCGCGGCGCGTGGGAAGTGCGAGAGCCGTCATAGCTCCTCCCCCGCAGGGGGAGGGGGACCGCCGGCGGAGCCGGTGGTGGAGGGGCTTGGAGCGCGGGGGTCGGGCATCTCGCTCCAAGCCCCTCCACCGCCTTCGGCGGTCCCCCTCCCCGTTCCGGGGAGGAATTGGTTGCGCGCCAACGCCATCACGACGCCCTCCCCTGGCACTGGGTGAGATAGAGCTGGCGGAAATAACCGACCATATCCTGCTGCTCACGGTCGAGCGTGCGCGCGTCGTCGAGCGCCGCCTGGCGATCGGTCAGGGTCGCGCCGACCAGCGCCAGCGATTGCTCGGTGTCGGGGGTCGCGCCCTTTGCCGGCGCCTCGCCGACACGCAGCTTGCGCCGCCGCTCGGCAAGATCGGCACGCGCCTCGGCGATCTCGCGCTGCTGCCTGTACGAGTCGAGCAGGAAGGCGCTGTGGCGCTTGACCTCCTCGGTCCAGGCATGGGTGACCGCCGGGCGATTGCAGTTCGCCGCGCCCTTGCTCAGCGCTTCGAAATCGCCGTCGTCCGACGCGAGCAAGGCGGCCGCCAGCAGCATCATGCCGCCACCGCCCCGTAGCCCTCGCGCTCCAGTTCGTGCGCGAGCTCCGGCCCGCCCGAACGCACGATCCGGCCATCGGCCAGTACGTGCACGAAATCGGGCCGCACATAATCGAGCAGCCGCTGGTAGTGCGTGATCAGCACCACCGCCTTGTCGGGCCGGCGCATGATGCGGTTGATGCCGTCGCCGACGATGCGCAGCGCATCGATGTCGAGCCCGGAGTCGGTCTCGTCGAGGATTGCCAGCTTCGGGTCGATGATCCCCATCTGCACCATCTCGTTGCGCTTCTTCTCGCCGCCCGAGAAACCGACATTGACCGGGCGCTTGAGCATCTCGGCATCCATCTCGAGCTTCGCCGCCTCGCCCCGCGCCAGCTTGAGAAACTCGCCGCCCGACAACGGCTTCTCGTCACGCTGCTTACGCTGCGCGTTCAAGGCCTCGCGCAGGAATTGCACGTTCGATACGCCGGGAATCTCGACCGGATATTGGAAACCGAGGAACAGCCCTGCGGCGGCGCGCTCATGCGGCGCCAGCGCGAGCAGGTCGGCACCGTCGAAATCGACGCTGCCCTGGGTCACCTCGTAACCGGGCCGCCCGCCGAGCACATAACCCAGCGTCGACTTGCCCGCGCCGTTCGGCCCCATGATGGCGTGAACCTCGCCCGCATTGACGCTGAGCGAGAGGCCCTTGAGGATTTCCTTGCCGTCGATTTCGGCGTGGAGGTTGGTGATCTCAAGCATGATAAAAACTCATCAGAATTCCGACGGTGAATATTAAGAGGAGCGCGATCGTGAGCACGTTCGCCACCTGCCTCAGCCGAAACATGCGCGGCTTTTGATCACGCGACCAAGTGGGAGATGCCGGCAGAAGCCATCCAATACATTGGCCCGTTTTCACCTCCTTGTACGTCCCGTAAATCTGAAAGCCGACCAGCGAGGCGCAGCCGATCAGGATGAACACATCAAACACGGCCCATCACCCCACGCTCCTCTCAAGAAAAACCACCAACAGGTTCTGCGCCGCAACCACCACACCCACACCGCCACCCCGGACTTGTTCCGGGGTCCACTCCTCCTCAAGAGAAGTCGTCGCTGGTTGCACGGTGGATGCCGGAACAGGTCCGGCATGACGGAGGGAATGGTTCATCCGACCGAACCTTCCAACGAAATCCCCAGCAATTTCTGCGCCTCGACCGCGAACTCCATCGGCAGCTGCTGCAGCACCTCGCGCGCGAAGCCGTTGACGATCAGCGCCACCGCCGCCTCCTGGTCGAGCCCGCGCTGCATGGCGTAGAACAGCTGGTCGTCGCTGATCTTCGACGTCGTCGCCTCATGCTCGATCTGCGCGCTCGGGTTGCGCACTTCGATATACGGCACGGTATGCGCGCCGCACTGGTCGCCGAGCAGCAGGCTGTCGCACTGGGTGAAATTGCGCACGCCCTCCGCCGTCGGCCCGACGCGCACCAGCCCGCGATAGGTATTGTCCGAGCGCCCGGCCGAGATGCCCTTCGACACGATGGTCGAGCGGCTGTTCTTGCCGAGGTGGATCATCTTAGTGCCGGTATCGGCCTGCTGGCGATTGTTGGTCACCGCGACCGAATAGAATTCGCCGACGCTGTTCTCGCCGGCCAGCACGCAGCTGGGATATTTCCAGGTGATCGCGCTGCCGGTCTCGACCTGGGTCCAGCTGACCTTGCTGTTCCTGCCCTGGCACAAAGCCCGCTTGGTGACGAAATTATAGATCCCGCCCTTGCCGTTCTCGTCGCCCGGATACCAGTTCTGCACGGTCGAATATTTGATCTCGGCATCGTCCAGCGCGACCAGTTCGACCACCGCGGCGTGGAGCTGGTTCTCGTCGCGCATCGGCGCGGTGCAGCCCTCAAGGTACGAGACGTACGACCCCTTGTCGGCGACGATCAAAGTGCGCTCGAACTGGCCGGTATTCTCGGCATTGATGCGGAAATAGGTGCTCAGTTCCATCGGGCAGCGCACGCCTTCGGGGATGTAGACGAACGTCCCGTCGGAGAAGACCGCGCAGTTCAAGGCCGCGAAATAATTGTCATGCTGCGGCACGACCTTGCCGAGCCATTTCCTGACCATGTCGGGATATTCGCGGATCGCCTCGCTGATCGAGCGGAAGATCACGCCGGCGGCTTCGAGCTCCTTGCGGAAGGTCGTCGCGACCGAAACGCTGTCGAACACCGCATCGACCGCAACGCGGCGCGCGCCCTCGACCCCGGCGAGCATCTCCTGCTCGGCGATCGGGATGCCGAGCTTCTCATAGACGCGCAGGATTTCGGGATCGACCTCGTCCAGGCTGCCGAGCTTCGGCTTGGCCTTGGGCTCGGCGTAATAATAGGCGTCCTGGTAATCGATCGGCGGCACGTTGAGCTTGGCCCAGTCGGGCGGCGTCATGGTCAGCCACAGGCGGTAAGCCTTGAGGCGCCAGTCGAGCATCCATTCGGGCTCGTTCTTCTTGGCCGAGATGAAACGGACCGTGTCCTCGCTCAGGCCCTTGGGCGCGAACTCCTGCTCGATGTCGGAATGGAAACCCCATTCATACGTCTTGTTGGCGGCGGCATGCGCCTCGGCGTTACGCGTGGCCATTATACTACTCCCACCTGACTCCCCTCCCGCATGCGGGAGGGGAGAAAAAGAAGAAGACAGCGTCGCCAAAGAAACCCCCGCCAGTGCCCCGCGCACCGCGCCATTCACCGCGTTCCAGTGCGGCTTGACCCGGCAACTGCCCTCGACGACGCAATCATGGCTGCCCGCGTCGACGCACGCCGTCATCGCGATCGGCCCCTCGATCGCCTCGATGATATCGGCGAGGCTGATCGCCGCCGGCGGTCGCGACAGGCGGAATCCGCCGCCGGTGCCGCGCGAACTCTCGATCAGTCCCGCAGTCGACAAGCGGCTGACCAGCTTCTGCACCGTCGGCAGCGGCAGCCCCGTTTCCTCGGCCAGGAGCGTCGCATTGAGCCGCGTCGCGCCGCACTGACGCGCGGCGGCGGACATCATCACGACGGCATAGTCGGCCAGGCTGGACAGGCGCATCGAATCTCAATCGGATCGAAATGAT
>JAZJXZ010000037.1:0-79059 GCA_040390605.1 Pseudomonadota bacterium | reverse complement strand
CCGACCTCGGTGAACTTGGTCGCCTCGACCTTGATGAACGGCGCGTCGGCGAGCTTCGCGAGGCGCCGGCTGATCTCGGTCTTGCCGCAGCCGGTCGGGCCGATCATCAGGATGTTCTTCGGGGAAACCTCGTCGCGCAGGTCGGCGCCGAGCCGCTGGCGCCGCCAACGATTGCGCAACGCGACCGCGACGGCCTTCTTGGCGTCGGTCTGGCCGATAATATGCTCGTCCAGCGCGCGGACGATGGCTTTGGGGGTGAGGCTGTCGTTGTTCATGGGTTTTCTATTCTTGCTCCCCTCCCGCTTGCGGGAGGGGCTGGGGGTGGGCTCGCATTATCCGCGAACGGTGTCGGTGGAGGTGAGCGGGCGCCCGCCCCCTGCCCCCTCCCGCACGCGGGAGGGGGGAGAAGAGGTCAGGTCGCGCTGTCCAGCGCCTCCACGGTGAGCCGGTCGTTGGTGTACACGCAGACCTCGGCCGCGATCGCCATCGCCTTGCGGCAGATCGTCTCGGCATCCTGCTCGTAATCGACCAGCGCCCGCGCCGCGGCGAGGGCATAGTTGCCGCCCGAACCGATCGCGGCGATCCCGCCCTCGGGCTCGAGCACATCGCCATTGCCGGTCAGGATCAGCGTCACATCCTTGTCGGCGACGATCATCATCGCTTCCAGGTTGCGGAGATATTTGTCGGTGCGCCAGTCCTTGGCCAGCTCGACCGCGGCGCGCAGCAGGGCGCCGCGATGCTGCTCCAGCTTGCGCTCGAGCCGCTCGAACAAGGTGAAGGCGTCGGCCGTCGCGCCGGCGAACCCGCCGATCACCGATCCGTCGCCGAGGCGGCGGACCTTCTTGGCGTTGGGCTTCATCACCGTCTGGCCCTGCGTCACCTGGCCGTCGCCGGCGATGATCACGCGTCCATTCTTGCGCACGGAGAGGATTGTGGTGCCGTGCCACACCAGGTCGTTGTTTCCGCTCATGCGCCGCATATGGGTGGGTTCGTAACGGCCGACAAGGCGCCGCCCCCGAGACCGACCTTGCACGGCACCATGACGATGCGGAATAAGGGCCCGGCAAACGGGGGAAGAAAATGAATTCGCGAAACCACGCCACGGCGCAGGACCGGTCGGATCACGCGCTCGAACGGCTGGTGTTCTTCTCCGACGCGGTATTCGCCATCGCCATCACGCTGCTGGTGATCGAACTGCATCCGCCGCACGTCGCGGCGCCCGGCGGCCATGCCGCGTTCCTGCGGGCGCTGTGGAACATGGCGCCGAATTTCTTCGGCTTCTTCGTGTCGTTCTGGGTGATCGCCGCCTTCTGGGCCGGGCACCACCGCGCCTTCGCGCTGTCGGCTAATTATGCGCCGTCGCTGATCATGCCCAATCTCGCTCTGCTCTGCGCGATCGTGTTCATCCCCTTCACCACGGCGTTCATGGGTACCTATCTGGGCGCAACCGTGCCGACCGCCCTGTACAACGTCTCGCTGATCGTGACGGGCATTCTCAATATGCGACTGATCAGGATCGCGACCTCCGCACCCGTGCTTGCCGAACATGCCGATCGCGCAACCGTCCTGCTGACCCGGTCGCGCGGCTGGGGGGTGACGATGGGCGCGGTGTGTGCGCTGGCGCTGTCGTTCGTCGATGCGCGGTTCAGCCAGATGGCGCTGATGACGATTCCCTTATGGATGAAGCTGTCCGCCGCCCGCGCGCGCCGACAGCTGGCGCGCGAGGGCATCGCCGCCTGATGGCGACGATGCCCCGCGGTCGGTTTAGCGGCAGCTCACGCTGTTGCGATCGATCGCACGACCGGCAACCGCACCGCCGGCCGCGCCGAGCAGCGCGCCCAGGGTCTGCGAACCGCCCGGCGCGATGATGCTGCCGAGCACGCCACCGGCAATGCCGCCGACGATCAGACCCGTGGTTCCGTCGCTGCGACGGCAATAATAGCGGCCGTCCTGCCCGACATAGACGCGGTCGTTGGTGCTCAGCCGGCGTGCGCGATAACGCGGCCCGTCGCGATAATAACGGTCGGCATAATAGCCGTTATAGGCCGGATCCGGGCGATCATAATCGTAACGGCTATAGCCCGAATCGGCATATCCCGGACGGCCGTTGTCATAGGTGTCGCAACCAGCGACCAGGGTGGCGGCGGCAAGCGCCCCCAGCATGGCGATACGCATATACATTCCTCTCCTGTTACCCGCTTCAAGGGGTGGAATGCTTGAGCGACGCGATGGTTGCGCGGGAACGGCGCGCGGGTCGGCGGGTTGGTGGCGGGAAGGAGAAGATCATGACCATCGACGGCAAGACCGAGGGGCCGGATCACGCGACGATCGCCAACCGGCATCCCCAGGGCGACGAGAGCGGATCGCGCCATCCGACCGAGACGCGGGAACGGCCCAATATCTCGACCGAGCATCAGAAACCCGGCGACGCTCGCCGGCCGGGCGATCAGCTCGACCGCGGCCAGTCGCGCGCAGGCGAAACCGACGACCGGACGTCGCTGACGAAAAACGCCTGACCGACGCTCAGTGCATCCGTGGCGGGGCGACGGAGACGTCGTCGGGCCAGCTCATCTCGACAACGTCGCGTTGCTCTGCCAGCGTTGGCGCGGGCACCGTTGCCGGGCGCAGTGCCTCGCGCTCGGCGGCGGGCACCGGCGCGGTGGGATCGGGACGGAAATGTTCTGGCGCCCGTCCAATGGTTCCGGGACGCGGCTGATCGAGGCCGAGATCGGGCGCGAGATACTCGACCGTGCCGCGCGCGGCGAAGCGGCGCCACAGGCCGAACAACAGGCCGCCGGCGGCGACCAGGACGGCACCGGTAGCAGCGATGGGGAGAGCGGCTGAAGAACGCGCGGGCGCGGCCTTGCGCGACGATGGGCGGGCCATGAGATATCTCCACGACAATGGTTCGTCGCGGTTCAACTGTCGATCCGCGGCAACCGCTCCGGCGGATCAGGCGGCCGCCGGCCATCATCCGGCGCGCGAAGCCCCTGTTTGGAAAACGTCGCACCCGCCGGCCGGCAGGTGCGACGCGGATATCAGTCGGCCGGCTGAAGATTGACGGCGCTGACCTTGCCGTTCTTGCCGGTTTCCAGCTCGTACGAAACCTTCTGGTCGCGATCGAGCGTGGCCATGCCGGCGCGCTCGACGGCGGTGATGTGGACAAAGGCGTCGGTGCCGCCATCGTCGGGCGCGATGAAACCATAGCCCTTGTCGGCATTGAAGAACTTGACGGTACCGGTAGTCATTGGGGATTCCTTCCATTCCGGGGCGGACCCGACTGCCGGACCGCCTCGTGCCGAGCAGCAGGGAAAGAAGGAGAAAGGAGCCGCGAAGCGCCGTAGACCGTCGATGTGCGACTTAAGCGCTGATAACGTAATCGAAACGAGCGGGAATGGCGAATCCGGCGGCGACCGCTAACGATCGTCGCCGGCGCGCCATTCAAACCCCCGGCAGGTGGGCGGCGATCGCTTCCCAGGCCGGGCTGGGAATGAGCAGCAGGCGCAGGATCAGCGCGCCGCCGAACAGGCCGGCGCCGAGCCGGGTCGCCCAGTGCAGCTTTCCCAGCGTACGGAAGTCCCACCAGAATAAAGGCGCGAAAGTCAGCCAGCTGAGCAGCCCGAGGATCGCGAAGCCACCCAGCACGGGAGGCACGATCGGCAGGCGGCCGATCGCCGGATCCATCATCAGCAGCGCGGCGCCGAGCATCAGGCGCTTGTGCGCCTGGGCGTTGTGCCGGTGATGCCAGCCCAGCGCCACCAGGGTCGCGAACGGCGGGATCAGCGCCAGCGGCACGATCGTCCAGCCAAGCGGGGTGGCGAAAGGCGGCTGGTTGGCGCGGGCGACCTGCCCGACCGCGGTCATGTACATCAACGGTATGAGCAGCACCGCGAAAATCATCCCCGCGACGCCGAGGCGCATATGGGTGGTGCGTTGTCCGCTCGCGACCAGAGCCGCCTGCGCCCAGAAGATGATCATCCACAGCGAGAACATCAGACCGTGCAGCATGACCATCGGCGGCAATGTCGGATTGGGTCGCGGCGAGTGGACGATGCCGCGCATGTAGAAACTCGGCGCGAAACCGACCACGACCAACGCGATCATGAACAGCGCCATATAGGAATAGAAGCGTCGCTCGGCGGTGAGCCGGGCCTGAATATTGGTTGCCATAGGGATCCCCCCTTTCTCATTCTCGATTCGGCGCGAGCGTGTATTATATGAGCAACACACATGCAAGACCGGAATGATCGGCGCCGCGTCAGCTGCCGCGGGGTCTCCCATCGTCAGGGTTACGCATGGATCGCGGCGCTTCGGGCGTGACCCAGCGGCCGAGAACGAGGTTCGTCGCAACGACGATCGCGGCGGCGACAAGCGTCGCGACCAGCCGGTCGATCAGCAGCGCCGGCTCCACCGCCTTGCCGATGTCGAGGACGAGCAGGATGACCGGCGTCGCGAGCACGGCATAAGCGAGATAATTGCGGCTCCGCGCCAGCGATGCGCCGGTGGCGAGGATGCAGATCACCACTGCCAATGGTCCGGGCGCGGCGAGGCCGGTGAGGATCAGCCAGGTCAGCGCGACGCCGAGCGCGGTACCCAGCGCGCGTTGCAGGGTCTTGACCGGCACCGCTTCGAGCGGGCGCTGGGTGAGCAGCGCGACCGTCAGGACGATCCAGCCATAATGATGCGCCGGCCATACGTGGCGCAGGGCACTGGCAACGCCGAGGCCGAGCACGAGCCGGATCGGGAATTGCCAGCCCGCCAAGGTGCGCATGCTCCACTTCCAATGCGCCCGGCGCTGCGCCGGCGTCACCGTGCGCGCCGGTTCGGCGAGGGGCGCAGCCGGCCGGCGACGCGCGAGCAGCAGCCGGATCGCCACGTTCCACAGCGCACCGCTGCCGAAGATCAACGCCACCGCGCCGCGATGCCCGGCGGCGCCATCGATCAGGCTGACGCTGAGCACGAGATAGATGATGAAGCGGATCGCCGCGACTGCCAGCGGCCGGCTGTACCCGCTGACCGCAGCGGCCGCGCCGGCCAACGCGATCATCGCGGCATCGCTCCACGCCGCGCCGGCGATACTCGTCGCAATAAGCACCGCGAGCGCCGCGGGGAGAATCGCGGCGGTCGGCGCGGGCGTCTCGTTCGCCACACCAGGCTGCGCCGGCCCGCCCGCCAGCAGCATCGCGCCGAGGCCGATGGTGAAGCCGATCTCCGGCCTGCCGAGCGCCAGTCCGAGCAGTGCCGGCACCGCCATGCCGAGCGCCGCGATCGCGACGGTGCGCCGGTCGAGCGGCTCGGCATCGCGCTCCCAGCGCAGGGCTTCGGCAATATGTGGGTGGCGCAGCGTACGGGCGAGCATCGGCGCCCTATTCCGTCAGTGGCCGGGGATCGTAGACCGCGCGATCGACCAGGATGCGCAGACCGACACGCTTGAGCGTGCCACGGACCGTACCGCCGGTGGGACAGCAATTGCCGTCGCTCTCCTTCCATAACGGACTCTCGACCGTCATGTGGCGCCAGTCGGGATAGACGCCCTTCCAGATCGCGCGACCATGCGGAACATGCGCGACCAGGCCGCTGTCGATCCCCCCGGTATCGAGCTGATGCCACGCCCCCGCCTCCTGGAGCAGCACGACCTCGGCCGAGAAGTTGCCGGTGCCGTGGAGATAGCCGCCAAGGTCGAGCAGCGTACCGGCGGGCGATGCGATCAGCGCGGGATCCTCGAACCCGGCGTCGTCCTCGTCGTGCCACACGATCGGACGGGCCGTGGCGCCCTCCACGGCATAGACGACGACGCCCGCCGCCACTGTCGTCTCGCCATCCGAATAGGCGCGTCGTTGCCAGGCGAGCGATGTGCCGGCGAGGCGGCCCGACGCCTCGACCTTGCAGGTGCCGTTGTCGGGGGGCGGCGCGGTGCAGCGCGTGGCGATCGAGGCAAGCGGCACCGGCCGGGCTGCAGTGCGATCGGCATTGGCCTTGCTGGTCAACGCGGTCGCGCGCTCGACCAGCGCTGTGCGCAGGTCGGCATTGCTCGTCGTCTTGTCGCGAACCTCGGCAATCCAGCGCCGCTGGTCGTCGCGAACGGCGATGGGCAACGGCGCGGCGGCGAGCGCCAGGCGATAGGCTTCGGCGACACGCTCATCGTCGCGCGAGAGTTGCGGATCGGCGCAGATGCGCTTCTCGACCGCGCTGGCGGCGCGGGCGCAGTCGAAGCTCGCGGCCTGCGCGGTGGCCGGCAGCGACAGAATAGCGAGCCCGATAGCCAGGCCGAGCCGCCGATCGATGTGCATGGTCGCCAACCCTTTCCCGTCGTGCCGGACAGGATAATGCCGCGACGCGCGGCGAGTCCATCGCCGGGCACAGCTTTCGCTTGCCAGCCGCTCATCCCGCCGCCAGCGTGTCCGCCATGGATGCAGGTCAGTTCGTCGAGCGCGTGCGGGAACATTATGTCGCGCAGTTCCGGGCCTTTGTTGACTCGATGCGCGATGACGGCGCCCCCGGCGCGGGCGAGGTCATGCTGCAACTGAGCCCGGAAAGCGGCGCCTTCGGGCAGCGTTACCGCATCGATTATGTGCGCCAGGCCGAGCGGCCCGAGATCAAGGAATTCTACCCCGGCCGCTTCGTCGCCTTCGAGGCCTTCACCATCGCGTTCGGCGGCGCCAAGGCGTCATTCGAGCAGCTTTACTGGAACGACGTCGCGATCCGCCACGACCTGCTGATGTTGCCCGACGGCGCACTGGAAAGATGGTTCGAGCGCTGGTTCGACCCAGAAGAGGAGCGGCGCATTCCCGACCCGGCGCTGGCCGAGGCGGTGCATTCGGTGATCGTGCGGCCGGGGGTGATCACGGTCGATTTCGGCACCGCCGAGGCCGAGGCGCTGTGGGCGCTGCTCGCGGTGCTGGAGGGCGCCGGGGCGACCGCGATAACGATCGGCGGGTCGGTGGCGGAGGTCGGCGAATGAAATGGGCGATCGGGTTCGCGATCGTCGCGCTGGCCACGCCGCTCGCGCTGGCGCGGCCCAAGCCCGCGGCACTACGCTCCAACGACATCAGCGTGATCGGCACGCACAACAGTTACAAACAGGCGATGCCGGCCGCGACCATGGCGGCGATCCGCGCCTACAGCGTGCCGGTCGCGGAGTCGCTCGATTACGCCCATCGCCCGCTGGCCGAGCAGCTCGACGCCGGGGCACGGCAGCTGGAGATCGACGTCAATTATGACCCGCAAGGCGGGCATTACGCCAAACGATCGACCGACCCGAAGCTGATGCAGCCCGGTTTCAAGGTGCTGCATATCCCGGCGATCGACAATGCCAGCAGCTGCGTGCTGCTGCGCGAATGCCTCGCCATCATCGCGCGCTGGTCGGCGGCGCATCCGAGGCATGTACCGATCATGCTGCTGTTCAACGCCAAGGACGAGCAATATGCCGCGCGCGGCGGGATCGACGCGCTGCCGTTCGATGCGGCGGCCTGGGATGCACTCGATGCCGAAATCCGCGCCGCGATGCCGACGGGGGCGATCATCACGCCGGACGAGGTACAGGGGCATTACCCGACGCTGCGCGACGCGGTGCGCGCCAACCATTGGCCGACGCTCGACAAGGCGCGCGGACGCTTCCTGTTCGTGCTCGACGAAACGCCGGAGAAGGTCGCCGCCTATCGCGGCAACCGGCGATCGCTCGAGGGCCGGGTGTTCTTCATCAACACCGGCGAGGATTCGCCCGCAGCGGCCTATCTGACGCTCAACGATCCGCTTGCCGAGGGCGAGCGTATCAGGCGCGATGTGGCGGCGGGCTATCTGGTACGCACGCGCGCCGATGCCGACACCAGGGAGGCCCGCGCCAACAATCCGCGGCGGCGCGAGGCCGCGTTCGCCAGCGGCGCGCAATATGTCTCGACCGACTATCTGTGGCCCGATCCGCGCTTTGCCGGCGGGTATCATGTAGCGCTGCCGGGCGGCGGCGTGGCGCGGTGCAACCCGGTGCGCAAGCCGGTAGGGTGGTCGGGATGCGGCGCTGGAAACGCACACGGTGGCAAGGCACTGACCGTGCGCCTCCCCCTTCCCCGTCACCCCGGGCTTGTCCCGGGGTCCAAGGTTCCGCACACGCACCAGCCGCTTCTCCCGCGACACGTTGGACCCCGGGACAAGCCCGGGGTGACGGGTGTGTTATTGGGCGGCGACTTCGCTTCACATCACTGGTTGGTGTAAGCTGCCGTTCGCCCAAAAAAGGGAGATAGATATGCGCCGCCGCCTTCTGCTTCTTCCCCTCGCGGCATTGGCACTATCCCCTGCCCTCGCCGCCCCGACGGGTGACACCACCGACAGCTATGGCGACCGTGCGATGATCCTGCATGTGCCGGCCACGCTTCCCGCCCCGGGCAAGCGCGCGCTGGTAATCGTGCTGCATGGCGGGATGGGCAATGCCGACCGCATCGCCGGCCAGCAGGCGGAGAGCGGGCTGAACATGGACGCGGTGGCCGACAAAGGCGGCTTCGTCGTCGCCTATCTCAACGGCACGCCGGTGACCCGCCTCATGGGCGCGAAGTTCCTCGGCTGGAACGCCGGCGGCGGGTGCTGCGGTCAGCCGGGGCAGAATGGTACCGACGATGTCGGCTATATCGGCGGCGCGGTGTCGTACCTCGCGGACAAATATGGCGTGGACCGGACGAAGATATTCGCCATCGGCCATTCCAACGGCGCGATGATGGCGCAACGCATGGTGTGCGAGACCCGTGTGTTCGTGGGCGCGGTGGCGATCTCGGGGCCGCTCAATCTCGACACGACGCATTGCCCATCAGCCAACGGCCTGAGCGTGCTGGCGATCCACGGCGGCGGCGACCGGAATGTGCCGATCGCCGGCGGCAAGGGCAGCAAGGGGCTGGCGCAGGTGGCGTGGAAATCCGAAGCCCAGTCGCAGGCGGTGATGACGGCGTCGGGCGCACATTACACGCTGCAGATCGTGCCGGGCGCGGACCATTTCCTCGACCATATCGGCGCCAGGATCGAGCAGGCCGAGGGCGTGTCGATCGGCGAGAAGGCGGCGCGGGCCTTCGGGATTGGCGGGACGAGATAATCTTCCCCTCCTTCCACCCCGGCGCAGGCCGGGGCCCAGTTGGAAGGGTGCCGGTTGGGAAGCAATGCGGCCAATAATCCGCGTGCCCCAACTGGGCCCCGGCCTGCGCCGGGGTGGCAGTGAAAGAAGGCGCTCCCTCAATCCGTCGCATTCGTTGCGCTGGCGTATCGCAATCGGCCGGGCGGGTTCCTAACTCTGCCGCGACACTCTCATCCGGAGCCCAAGCGCATGACCGATGCCACCGAATATACCCCGCCCAAGGTGTGGACCTGGAACAAGGCCAATGGCGGCGCCTTCGCCAACATCAACCGGCCCGTCGCCGGCGCGACCCACGACAAGGAACTGCCGGTCGGCAAGCACCCCTTGCAGCTCTACTCGCTCGGCACGCCCAACGGGGTGAAGGTGACGGTGATGCTCGAGGAGTTGCTCGCGCTCGGCCATCAGGGTGCGGAATACGACGCCTGGCTGATCAACATCAGCGAGGGAGATCAGTTCGGCAGCAGCTTCGTCGACATCAACCCCAATTCGAAGATCCCGGCGCTGCTCGACCGCAGCGGCGACACGCCCGTGCGCGTGTTCGAATCCGGCTCGATCCTGGTCTATCTCGCCGAGAAGTTCGGCGCGTTCCTGCCGACGGCGCAGCCGGCGCGGGCCGAGACGCTGTCCTGGCTGTTCTGGCAGATGGGCGCGGGTCCGTTCCTCGGCGGCGGTTTCGGGCATTTCTACGCTTATGCGCCGTTCAAGATCGAATATGCCATCGACCGCTTCGCGATGGAGGTGAAGCGCCAGCTCGACGTGCTCGACCGGCGGCTGGCCGAGAACGAGTACATCGCCGGCGCCGACTATACGATCGCCGATATGGCGATCTGGCCATGGTACGGCGCGCTGGCCAAGGGGCTGGCCTATGGCGACGCGGCGACCTTCCTGTCGGTCGACGACTATAAGAACGTCCAGCGCTGGACCGATCAGATCGCCGCCCGCCCGGCGGTGAAGCGCGGCCGGATGGTCAACCGCGTGACGGGCGACCCCGCCGACCAGCTGCGCGAGCGGCATGATGCGGGGGACTTTGAGACGAAGACGCAGGATAAGCTCGAGCTGGCCTGACCTTCCTCCCCTCCCGCTTGCGGGAGGGGACCGAGGGGTGGGCGCCCGGTCTCACCAAACGCATCGTTAGAGGATAGCGCGAGCCCACCCCCTGCCCCTCCCGCAAGCGGGAGGGGAGTAAGGGATCAAGCGTCCACGGCTTCCCGATACCGCTCTGCCACCACGCGGTTGGACAGCTTGCCGTCCATCGCGTGGCGCGCCGCATCGAACGCCAGCCATTCGCCTTCGTCGGCGAGCGGGGGGATCGTCACCGTCTCGCCGCGGTCAAAGCCGAGCAAGGCGGCATCGACGAGATCACCGGCTTCCATCACCCAGTCGGGCGGGAAGCTGTCGACATCCTTGCCCGAGCGGGCCCAGATCTCGGTGCGGGTGGCGCCGGGCAGCACCGCCTGGACACGCACGCCCTTGCCTTCGATCTGCGCCGCCAGGGAATGGCTGAGGTTGAGCAGATAGGCCTTGGTGCCGCTGTACACGCCATCGAACATCTCGGGTGCGAGCGCGAGGACCGAGGCGATGTTGATGATGCCGCCCGACCCCCGCGCGACGAAGGCGTTGCCCGCGGCACGCGCGAGGCGGGTCGGCGCTGTGACGTTGAGCGCGATGATGCGCTCGAGCTCGGCGGGTGGGCTGTCGAGCACGCCGCCGTTGAGCGACATGCCGGCATTGTTGACCAGCAGCGTGATCGCGTCATCAGCCGCGAAACGCGCCTCGATGCGGGCGACGTCGTCGGCCTTGGTCAGATCGGCGGGCAGCACCTCGACGGTGCGGCCGGTCTCCGCGTGAAACCTGTCGGCCAGCGCGGCCATGCGCGCGGCGTCGCGCGCGACCAGGATCAGATCGTAGCCGCGCCGCGCCAGCCGGTCGGCATAGACCGCGCCGAGGCCGGTCGAAGCGCCGGTGATCAGCGCGGTTCCCTTGTGGGTGTTCGTCATGTTCATTCTCCGTGCGGCCGGTCCCTGCCGAGTCGCTTGCATAATGATAGGAACGTGACTATCATTACGCAATGGACACCGAGAAATATAACGCCGGGCCCTGCCCCGTCGGTCGCGGCCTTGCCCGGGTGGGCGACGCGTGGAGCATGATGGTATTGCGCGACGCGGGCCTCGGCCTGACGCGCTTCGACCAGTTCCAGAAGAGCCTGGGGATCGCGCCCAATATCCTGACACGGCGGCTGACCGCGCTGACCGCAAACGGGTTGCTGGAGAAGCGGCGCTATTCCGAACGCCCGCCGCGCGACGAATATGTCCTGACGCAGGCGGGGCGCGACTTCCTGCCGGTGCTTCACGCGTTCGGTGCGTGGGGCGCGGGGAACTTCGGCGAGGGGCCGGTGTCGCGGCTGGTGGACGCGAAGACCGGGCGCACGGTGGAGCCGGTGGTGGTCGACCGCGCGAGCGGACAGCCGGTGGCCGAAATGGATCTGCGGGTCGTACAGCCCTGACGTTACTCCTTGCGCAAGGCGGGAATGGATGGGCCGCACCACCGTCACGACCGGTGGTGGAACGTCCCGCGCCGCACGGTGTTGATGACGCCGTGGGGGTTCGCATGGGCCGCCTGGCATGGGCGCTGCCCTGAACCAGGAGTGTTTCTCATGAGCAATGTACGATTACCCCTGATCGCGCGCGGGCTGCTGGCCGGCGTGACGATGGTCGCCGCGGTGCCGGCACTGGCACAGGAATATTATCCCGATCCGTCGGAAGACATCGTCGTCGAAGGGCGCTGGGGCCGCGTGCCCGACGACGTCGATTCACTGTCGCAGCGCGTCAGCTATGCCGATCTCGACCTGCGCTATGCCGAGGACC
The DNA here is from genome assembly GCA_040390605.1 of Pseudomonadota bacterium. Taxonomy (GTDB): domain Bacteria; phylum Pseudomonadota; class Alphaproteobacteria; order Sphingomonadales; family Sphingomonadaceae; genus Sphingomonas. Next base: position 67,083 of record JAZJXZ010000037.1, on the reverse strand, counting down.
GGCGCGAGCTGCGCCACCGCGTCGACCTGACCGCGCGCTATCTATGCGACCGGCTGGGCGAGGACGGGAACGCGTCATCGATCATTCCGTCCTGCCGCGAGGCGGCGGTGCGCGATGCGATGCGGCGGGTCGGCACGATCGAGGCGCACTGGGCGCCGCGCGGCACCGGCTGGGTGCGCCCGGTGGCCTGGGAGGCGCCCTACCCCGACTCGTGGAAGAACAGATATCGCTGATCGTCGCGCGCCGGGGATGTCGGGCCGGTGCGATGGGCCAGGCATCCTCGCTGCACCCTGCCAGGCGCCGCAAATGTGGTTGATGTGCCGTTAACCAATTCTTTTCATTTCCCCCGCTACCTAGAGCCCTAACGGGCAAATCGTGTCGCCCGAGTTTCGCTCTTGGGGGAAATCATGACTGTCATTGGAAGTAACATCGCCGCGCTGCGGGCCGGCAACGCCAGCACCGCAGCAAACAACATGCTGTCGCAGGCAATGCAGCGCCTGTCGACCGGTTCGCGCATCAACTCGGGCAAGGACGATGCCGCCGGCATCGCCATCGCCTCGTCGATGACGGCGGCGATCCGCGGCATGAACCAGGGCGTGCGCAACGCCAATGACGGGATGGCCATGGCGCAGACCGCCGATGGGGCGCTCAACGAAGTCACCAACATGCTTCAGCGCATCCGCGAGCTGTCGGTACAGTCCGCTTCGGGCACCTATAGCAACAGCGACCGCACCAACCTGCAGACCGAGGTTGCCGGGCTGTCGACGCAGATCAACAACATCCTGAGCAACACGCAGTTCAACAAGGTCAACCTGTTCGACGGCACGGCCGGCACGGGCGGCGTGATCACCATTCAGGCTGGCGCGACCGCGGCGGACACCGTGTCGATGTCGTTCGGCGCGATCGACCTGTCGGCTGCAACCGGGCTCGACATCTCCACCGCAACCGCCGCTTCGGCCGCGCTCGGCACGCTCGACACCGCGCTGACCACGGTCAACACGGTCCGTGCGACCTTCGGCGCGGCAGCCAGCCAGCTGCAGTCGGTGGTCAACAACCTGTCCAACAATGTCGAGAATTTGAGCCAGGCCCGCTCGGGCATCCAGGACGCCGACTTCTCGGCCGAGACGGCGGCACTGGCCAAGGCGCAGATCCTGAGCCAGGCCTCGACCGCGATGCTCGCCCAGGCGAACCAGAGCCAGCAGGGCGTGCTCTCGCTGCTCAAGGGCTGATCGGCGCGACCCCTAATAGATGATATCAGGCAGCGGCGCGGGGAGCGATCCTCGCGCCGTCGTCGTTGCGGGCCCCGACGCACACGACGCGGGAAACGCGCGGGTCAGGACCACGTCTTGATGAACTCGGCCGCGTTGGGCAACGCATCGACCGCGCCATGGATCAGCGCGACGAGCAGCAGGCTGCGCGTCCGCTCCCACAATATGCCCATCATCACGGCGATCGGCGACAGCGTCGCGATGGTGAAGGCGACGACCTGGAACGGATCGGTCGACCAGCCATCGACGCCCGGCCCGCCGCGCAGGTAGAGGCCGGGCCAATGTGCCAGCGAGAAGACCAGCGCGGCGATGACGATGGCGGCGGGCGGGGAGCGCAGCCAGGCCGACAGGCGCGACTGGAGCACGGCGCGGAACAGGAATTCCTCGCACAACCCGGCCTCGACCGAGATCCACAGCCAGGACAGCGCGACCCAGCCCATCATGACGGGCGGCGAGAAGCCGAAGGCGCCGATCTGCGCCAGCGCGGGACTGACCAGCGCAAGCAGGCCGAACATCGCCAGCGACATGACGATGAGCACGACCCACCAGCGCCAGCCACCGACGACCCCGCGCAGCAGCGGTCGGAGCGCGCCGCCGAGCGTGACGAGCAACAAAGCGGGCAGGACGATGTGGATCGCCAGCTTGTAGGCGAGCACGGCGACCTCCCTGGCCTGCCCGGCCGGCACCGCGGCCTTCAGCGCGCCGAGGCCCCAGCCCACGAGGACGAAGGCGTAAAGCGCGACATAGAGGATGATCGCCAGCGCCTCCTGCCGCGGGCGCGCGACGACGATCGCGGGCGCATCGATCCGTCGGGTGAGCAGGAAGGCGAGAGTCGAGAAAGCGAGGCCGAAAATGGCCAGCGAGACGATCGGGAAGACCCAGTCGCCCCCGCGCGCGGCGAGATAGGCGGTCGCCAGCCCCCACAGCGCCAGATAACCGAGCACCGCGCATCGCCCGAGGCGCGTGTTGAAATCAGCGAATGTCATCGAACCGTCTCCCCCGCGAGGATGATAAACCCGGCGCGTTGCCGCGTCCAACGATCGAGTCGCCGCCACCGCGCGCCGTTTTCTCCTCCTATCGTTTACATATGTAGTCGATGTCACTTACAAGCCGATGCGTGAGCAATGGGAGACTGCGATGACCCCGAATCGCTGGACTATCGGCCGCCGAACGCTGCTTCGTCATGGCGCCGCCACCGGCCTGGCAGGGTTGCTGCCGACGGCCCCCGGCTTCGCCGCCGCGGCCGGCCGCGATGCCGCGGCGGCGGTCGATCGTTACCTCGGGGCGCAGATGCGCAAGCTGCGCATCCCGGGCCTGGCGGTGGCGGTGGTGCGCGACGGGAAGGTCGTGCTGGCGCGCAACTATGGCACCGCGAGCATCGAGTTCGCGCAGCCGGTCGACGCGGCAACGGTGTTCGCGATCAATTCGGTGACCAAGGCGTTCACCGGGATCGCGGCGATGCGGCTGGTCGAACAGGGCCGGCTCGACCTTGCCGCGCCGGTCGGCCGCTACCTGACCGACCTGCCCGAGGCATGGCGCGGGGTGCCCATCCGGCAGTTGCTCAGCCACATGTCGGGCCTGCCCGATGTGAACCGCGCGCCGACGGTGGAGACCGATGCGGTCGCGGCCTGGGCGTGGGTGCAACAGCAGCCGACCCTGTTCCCGCCCGGCGCGCGCTTCCATTATTGCCAGACCAACTACACGCTGATCCAGCGCGTGCTGAACGGGCTGGAGAAGCGCGCGCCCGACGCCCCGCTGGGCGAGGAGCAGATGCGCCTCGCCGGCATGACGCACACCGCCTATGGCGACGCCTACGACGTCATCCCGCATCGTGCGCCGACCTATCGCTGGGTGCTGCCCGGGCCCTATGTCGACGGCTACAGCGCAGCGGCGGCGGATGCGCCGCGCGAGATGAAGGCGGTGTCGGAGCGCTTCCTGCCGTTTCGCCGGGCCTCGTCGGGGCTCAACAGCAGCGCGCTCGACATGGCGACGTGGCTGATCGCGATCGACCAGGGCAAGCTGCTGTCACCCGCCGCACGCGAGACGATGTGGACGCCGGTGCCGTTCGCCAGCGGCGCGAAGGGGCAATGGGGGATGGGCTGGGAGATCCTGGAGCGCGGCGAGGCCCGCGCGGTGGGCATGACCGGGGGCGGCCGCGCGGCGGCGTTCCTCTATCCCGAGCACCGGGTCGGCGTCGTGATCCTGACCAACCTGACCGGATGCTTTCCCGAGGACATGATCGACAAGGTCGCGACGCTGTTCGCGCCCGGCCTGGTGCTGTCGGGCGTGCCGGCGTTGCGCATCGCGCTGGAGGAACGGGGATATGACCAGGCGCCGCGCGCGGCGGCGGCGATCGAGGCGGCGGCGCCGGGCCTCGCCTGGCCCGAGCTGGAACTCAACGACTGGGGCTATCGCCTGCTCAGCACCGGCCGCGCGCGCGAGGCGCTGGCGGTGTTCCAGCTGACCGCGGCCAAATTCCCCGACAGCGCCAATGCGCATGACAGCCTCGCCCAGGCCTGCCACGTCACCGGCGACATTGCCGGGGCGCTGCGCGAGTACCGGCGCGTCGTCGCGCTGGACCCGGGGGCGGAGAGTGCGCGGCGGCATATCGCGGCGCTGGAGGCGAGCGGCGTACGCTGAGCTGGCGAGCCGCTGACGTCATCGCAGCTGTTGCGGTGGTCCGAAGGCAGCAACGGCGCGGGGAGCGGTCCCCGCGCCGCGGCCTTGCGCTTAGTCGGTGGCTTCGAGCGAATGCTTGAGGTCGCGCATCTCGTCATGGCCGGCGCGGACCGAGCCATAGGCGGTCTCGATCGCGGTCATGGTCGCGGGGGACAGGTCGGTGTCCTTGAGCGCGTCCTCGAACTTGGCCTTGATGTGATCCTCGCCGCGCTCGACCTCGTTGACGATCGCCTTGTCGTCGCGACCGGTGACGGCCGCCTTGAGATCGAGAAAGGCGCGGTGCGCGCCGGCGAGGACGGTGCCGTCATCCTCGGGGTTGCCGCCGAGCCGCGAAACCTCGGCCTGGAGCGCGGTGACGACCTGGCGGCGCTCGCCGGCGCGGGCGGTGAACAGCTGGGCGTAGCGGCCGTTCTCGGACTCCTTGGCGGCCTCGGTGTAACCGTCGACGCTGTCGAGCGTGGTGGCGATCAGGCCGTTGAGCGTGCGGATGTCGTGGCTGGTCTCGGTCATCGGGGGTCTCCATTGTTGGGGAGCGGGATCAACGCGCATGATCGGGGTTGGTACCGGCGGGTGGGCGGTATTTTGCGATGATCGAGATCAAGCGGGGGTGTGGCGGGACGGATGACGGAGGAGTGCGTGCGTGGTGCGGGCGCGCACGATGGGGATGTGAAGGCGGGCCTGGCGCTGCCGGCGTCCTCTGTTTTTCCGGCGATGAGAAAGAACGGAGCCGACACGGCCGGCGCTGTGGATCCTGTATCTAGCAGAGCGGCGCGCGGTTTGAATCGACTTGCCGCGGGGTGCGATGAGGCGTGGTGCCGGGCCGCAAGTCCTCGCGCCGACTTGTACTTTGCGGGGCCAAGTAATCGCCCCCTTTTGACGACCGACGGGGGGGGTTTCTCGATCGGCGAAGTTGGATGGGTTTTACTGTGCCGGGCAGCTAACGCGATAGACGAACCGCGAAACGCCAACATTTTTCGTCGGACGAAGCGACGCGGATTCACTGGCGCGCAACTTGGCGAATTATGGGGGAGCGTGGTGATTTTCTGCGGCCGATCTGTGGCGGGCGAGAGCCCGGGGGTGGTGGAATCCAACATGGCCTTCTCCTGGGCGCCGGAGGTTCGGCGCGGGTGGCGATAGGCTAGCGGTTTGGGCGGGCAGTTGAATCACGGCGGCGGCGGGTGGCGAGTTTACAGCCCGCGGCGCCGAATTCCGGTGACTCGCCACTGGCAAGCCTTCCCCACGACGCCCGCCGGAATTCGCCATCTCAGGCGACACCGACGATAGCGATCCGCGCGACGAGCGGGTGCCGGGCAACCGGGTCGGTGCGAAAGCAGGCGATACCTGGTTCGAACATGGTTACATCGCTCGCGCAGCCTGGGTAGGTATATCTCGTCATGAATATCAGACCCGCTCGTGACGATGATCGCGCGTCCGTCTGGTCGATCATCGAACCCATTATCAGGGCGGGAGAGACCCTGGCGCTGGATCGCGAGATGAGCGAAACGGACGCGCTTGCGCACTGGCTCGGTTGCGACCGCGAAACCTTCGTCGCGGAGCAGGACGCGGAAATCGTCGGGACATATTATATTCGCCCGAACCAGGCCGGTGGCGGCAAGCATATATGCAACGGCGGATATGCCACCAGCACCGCGGCAACCGGCCGCGGCGTGGGCCGGGCGATGGGCGCGCACTCCCTCGAGCAAGCGCGCTTGCGCGGATATCGCGGGATGCAGTTCAACTTCGTGGTCAGCGCGAACACGCGTGCCGTCGCACTCTGGCAATCGCTGGGCTTCGCGATCGTCGGCGTGCTGCCAAAGGCGTTCGAACACCCCCGGCTTGGGGATACCGATGCCCTGGTGATGTTCCGGTCGCTCTGACGGCGGTGGGGAGAAAATGGCGTCAATCGTGAGGCGAGGCGCGCCCTAATTTAGGGGTACGCACGTGTTGCCGTAATCCAGTTCGGCTCGGGCACCGTCCTGCTCAGCTATCGCTCGACGTGACTTAGGGGCGTGACCGCCGTCACGCCGGCATCCCCCCGTGCCGCGCTACTCGGTCTTTCTCATTCAGGGAGAGACGAGATGAACATACGCGAACTGACACTGAAGGCGGCCGCCGGTCTGACGCTGGTGGCCGCTGCCCATGCCTGCCCCGCCGCCGCCCAGGTCACGGCAATTCCGGCCGGCGAGGTGACGACCGAGCTGTCGTGCGAGGACGCCGCCAAGGGCTATGCCGAGGTGCAGGGCGGCACGGCGACGCCCGACAGGATCATCGTCGTTCTCAACGCGCTCAATATCTGCGGCGTTCAGGCCTATAACCGGGCGCAGGAGGCAAATGGGTCGCCGACCAGAGCCGTCGCGACGGCAACCGTCAGCGAAGAGCAGGGCCGCCAGAAAGTCGCCTTCGGCCTGGTGACGCTCGACAGGAACGACGTCGAAGCCGTGAAGCAGATCTGCAGTGCCGGCGCGAAGGTGGTCGGGGGGACATTTGCCGACCCGTTGCTGACGCCCGTCATGACCGTCGCGGGCAACTATTCCTGCAAATCCTATGTCGATGCGGCGGTGGCATCGAACAAGCTGCTGTTGTTCGCGCCGACCCTGGTGCCCAGCGTCACGTTGACGGCCGACGTGCTGCGCAGGGCCGGGGTTTCCGAGCAGGATATCCGGCACGGCATGGCCGCCATCGCGGCCGTCACCGACGCGGCGACCACCGCCGCCACGCAGGGGACACGCGCGGCGGTGTCGGTCACCACCCTGGGCATCGTCAAGATCGACAAGAAGCTGCGGTGCGCGAAGATCTTCGGCAAGAGGGTTTGCCGGTAGATCGGGACGTTGCCCCGAGAAGCGCCCGTAAGACCGTTACACTTCTCCCGCGGTGCCGGGCCAGAGGCCGGCCTCGGGGGAGCGGATGCCCGGTCCCCTGCCCTTTCCCCCGCAAGCGGGGGAGAGGGCGCATCTTTTCTCCGCAGCGACGCCCGCGCTATTTGCGCCCGGTCGTCACGGGCAGGCGACGCGGCCCGTAGAGCGTGCGGAAGACGAGGCCGCCAATCACGCCGGCAACCGCAAGGATCGCCAGCGCGCCGAGCCAGTCGGCGAAGGGCATGTCGCGGTCCTCGTTCAGCGAGAAGGGAATCTCGATCAGGACGCACACCGCCGCCGGCGCGATCGCGACCAGCACACCGGCTGCCACCGCGTTGGACCAGCCGACGGACCGTGCGCCGATCAACCGCCGTGCGATCAGCGGTGCGATGAAGCCGGCATGCGCCAAGGCGATCGGCACCGCCCCAGCAAGGGCGATGGCGAGAAAGCCGGCGAGGCCATGGCCCGGCATGGCGATGCAGAAGATCGCCGCGGCGAAAAGCCCGGCCACCACCGCCGCCCAGCCGATCGCGCGCGGCGCGGACATGATCCCGATCTGATTCATCATAAGCGGAGACGGGGATAGGTCAGATCGGTATCGGCGTGAACAGCGTTGAGATCGGGCGCGCGCGCAGCCGCGGTGGAATGGCAAAGCAGGAGAGGCGCGACCGGCGGAGTCGCCTTGAGTTCAGCCAATTCAGTAAACTGGCGCCGTAATTCAAGGGGGGTGTGGCAGGGGTCGCCGCCATTCTGTCGCGGTAATGTTACGCGTCGTTGGGCTTGTCGAGCTCGGCCATGCGGCGATTGACGAAATCCAGCGGCGATGCGCCGGCCTTGTCGAGCGCGGGTTGATATCGGGGAGGCCCGGGCACGAGCACATCAGGCTTGGCCGATTTGACGTTCTTGCCCGGTTTCCGCGCCATCGCCGTCCTTCCGATGAGGAATATGGGGCGATCGACAGCGACCGCCCCATCCCCCGAATCCTAGCCGACGCCGGGCAGACCGGCAATCAGGTCACGCAGGGTCTTGGCGCGGTTCCGGGCCGCCGAATCGACCGCGTTGGCGGGCGAGGCGGCGCGCACCGCCGCCACGCCGGCCGAGCCGATCGCCGCGGCGGTGAACTGCGCGGTCTTGCGATCGACCTGGGCGCGGAGCGACTTTTTCGCCGACATCTTGCCCAGGCTGCGAAAAGTCGGGCCGGTCCCGTCGAACCAGGTCTGTTGCCACCAGATGCCCGTCGCGGGGTCGACCCAGGTGAGATAACCGCCTTCGCGGATCATGCGCGGTGCCGTGATCGCGCCGGTAAAGGAATAGCGCACGCCGCCGCTGACGCCTGGATCGAAGAAATGCGGGGTGTAGAAATCCGATACCAGCACGCCGTTCACCGTATAGGCGAAACGGGCGTCCTCGCTGGGATCGCACACCTCGACCAGATAGTTCACGCGGCCCTGGCCCGACTTGATCCCGCCGCCGGCAATCAGCCGGTTGCCGAACGGATCGACCAGCATCTCGCACATCTCGTGCGAGGCGGTGAGCGACCAGACGTCGCGCCGATCGCTGGCGCTGACCAGCGCGAAGGGCTGATTATTGTCATCGAGGTGAATGCCGGCGGCATCATAACCGATATTGTCGCGAATGATGATCGGCCAGTAATCCACCGGCATCGCATCGAGGCTGTCGAATGCGTCAACCGTCGCGGCGATATCCCAGATCGGCGCCAGATCGCGCGTCGCCTGCTTCTGCAGCGCCGCCGCGACGCCCATGAGCGCCGCCGTCGGCACCGCCTCGGATTCGGACACCAGCCCGATATGCTTCAACATCACCGTCATCGCTCGAACTCCTCGCTTTTTGCGCGACGGTTCGTAGCGGGCCGACAAGGCCGACACGCGTGACGGCCGTCACGCGGGCATTTCTCCGGCAGCGTTATCCTGGCCCTGTCATTCGAGGAGAGACGCCATGGAAATCCCTGCACCGACATTCATGAAATTCGTCCCGAGATCCGCCGCCCTGATCGCCCTGCTGTTGTCGACAGGCGGCTGCGTCTCGATGCGCCCGACCATGACGAGCTTCTCGGTCGACTATAACCGGGTCGTCGCCGACACGCGCAACCAGATGATATTGTTGAACATCGTGCGGTCGGCGTATCGCGAGCCGACCTATTACACCGCCTTTTCGCAAATCGAGGGCAGTCTCAGCCTGGAAGCGTCGGTCAGCGGCGAGGTGGCAAATCTCCTCGGCGGGGACGCGACCGCGTTCACGCCGACCGTCAGCGGCAGCATCACGAATGCGCCCACCTTCACGATCGTGCCGTTGAACAGCGACGAGTTTTCCAAGGGCATGCTGGCGCCGATCGGCGCGGACACGGTTCGCCTGTTCCTGTCGCAGGGCTGGCGCTCGGCATTGCTGGCGCCGCTGATCGTGCAGAAGGTCGAGTGCGTCTATGACGGCGAAGTCGTCGCCGAGATCGAGAACCAGCCCGGCGCCATGCCGGAGGGCATAACGGCGAGCGACTTTTCGCACATCACTTTCCGGACCGCGAAACCCGAAGCGAGCACGCCCTATCCGCTGACCGTGGAATCGTCCCAGGCCCTGAAGGCGATTACCGGCGGCGCGCTGGACAAGTTCGACATCGCCCTGGGACCGCAGCCGGCGGACCCCTTGCTGGCGAGGCTGACCGTTTCCGCCCCGTCCGAACGCGCGCTGGAGGTGGATCCGCTTCCAAGGTTCGCTTCGGCCTGCTCGTCGTTGGTCAAAGGACCGCTGGACCGCCTGCAAAGCCGGGCTCGCATGTTGGGGCAGCCCGCCCCGGCCTTCACTGCCCAGAGCTTCAGCGAGAAGATCACCGCCGGCGGTGCCCGCTCCAGGGCGCCGGGGGTAACGTCCATGAACATCCAGTTCCGCTCGACCGACGGCATCGTCTATTATCTCGGGCAGTTGCTGCGCGCGAAGCTGAATCATTCGGACGTCGCGCCGACCTATGAACGCGATGCCATCTTCGACGTCGCCCGTAACGCGCCGGGCGAGGCGGCCGTCGCGGTGACCCATCGCGGGGCGCGCTGGTCGATCGCGGCGCGCGACATCACGCCGGGCGGCCAATCGGAGCGCGGCGACCGGTCGCTGGAGGTGATGGCCCTGCTCAACCAGCTGATCTCGGCGCAGACCAGCCTCAAGGAATTCACGCGTGCGCCGACATCGGTGCGCGTCAGGTAATTCGAGAGACGCGTGGCAGCATCACGCCAGGAGCGTGCTGCGAATATGTGGAATATTCGCGAACAACCGCGCGACTTCGTGTCCGTGCCGCTCGCAGCTACGCGATGCGTCATGCTTGATATGGCATGGTGGCGGTGAACCTAAGTCACCACTTGCGGACGTCAACCGGGGGCCCGGAGGCCGGCCTATTTAGGGGTAACTGCACGTGTCACCGTAATTCCGTAATTCAATTTCGTAATTCACTTTGGTAATATTTCAAGGAAATCACGCACTTGCTCAATCTCACTTATATTTTTCTTTTCCATCCCTTTGAGCATTGAGCTTAATATTGATAAGCTAAATGAGTAGTTTTGTAGTTCAGATAGCCTAGATTTCATATCGCTAATATCATCTTCATAACTCTTTCCCGCAATTATAGATATTATTCCTCGAAGTGCACAAATATTAACTGCCATAGGGGTCGCGGGGCGGACCTCTAAGCTGTGTAGATAACCCTCAGCGCCAGCAACATCTCTTTCTAGAGTGCAGCAAACAGCCTTACCAAACAATGAGAACGCTTTATTATACCCACTCGCATCGAGAGCTGTAAACTCAACGAAAGCCTTGACTCCTTCACCAGCAGCAAGAGCGCTTCCGGCATTTTGAAGGCCCTGTGAAAATTTTGATTCGCCACTAATCAAGGTCACGGCGCTAGCTGGCGTCAGCCCTCCCTCAATAATAGATCTAAGTCTTTGGGTAAACTCCCTTTCACCGCGCAGTTTATCTATCTGATCTAAATCCGAAATAGCCCCCTTCACGTCGCCGTTAACAAATCTCGCCTTAGATCGCCCAATATATAGAGTCTGAGATTGAGGCTGTTCGGCTATCTTTTCTGAGTAAATTGCAATGGCATCCGCATATTTACCATGAGCGACTAAATCTCGCGCTGCTATAGACTGATGAGGTAAATCTGACTTAGGGTTTTTTACCTTCTCGTTATCGATAAGCCCCTGCTCAGTAAGCTCATTTATGAGCTCAGACTTAACCTGTATTCTCAAACTCTCACTATCTTTTTGGATATTCTGAAATTCTCTATCCGCAAGTTCAAGCAGGCCGGCCAGCGCAGAAAACCTCTTTTTAAGATCTAACGGAATATCTTGATCCGACTTATATTGAATATCATGCTCCATCTCAGCCCACGCATGCTGAAGCAGGGTTCTAACTTGTATCTCACAGGTCAACTCGGAAAAATCTGCGTTTTCTACAAGCGATTTTCGATCTTCTCCAAGTTTTATAAGCAAATGCTTACTTTGATATCCAAATTTCCCTTGGTTATAAACTCGATCTCCTACATCTTCCTTTTCAATAACTTCGAAAAACTGTTCAATCTGATCGACAACTTTATCAACTGATTCACGTACGAATACTATAACCCTGACGGCTGACAGGTCTGTTATCTCAGCTAGCGGCGCACCATATCTTACCGACCCATCATCGTTAAATTTTCGGCATTTCCGCTCGAAACTTTCAAGCGATTTAGCGCGATGCTCAGTGGTGTGGATCAAATCTTTCCCACAGTACGCGCTCACAAGTTCGCAAACGTAGCTAGCGAACCGAGCATACTTTGCTCTAACGCGAGAATATTCCGTGACATGCTGATCTGCGTCAGATGAAATAGGAACGACAGCCATGGGATCCTCCGAGTCTCGGTAGCTCGAAGATTGCGACTATCTAACGCGACTTTCAATTACAATTATTTTTATATAAAAAAGGAGCCGAATGATTGTGAGGAGCGCCGGTTGACCTACCTGCACATCGGGGACCGATGGAAAAATGACGGAATCTGTTTACGCTAATTGTGCTATCGTCCTGCACTTGGCGAGCTGTCAATTTCGTTTGAAAGCGGCGTTCGCTCGATAGAGCCGTTCCTAACTCAACTGCCCCGTAATAAAATTTGGCACCGGGCTTATCGCCTTACCCCTTGTAGCCGCGGTTGAGCCAGAACAAACCGTATCAATGTCCTTACGTCGTTACCTCCGATTCTTTCACTCCTGTTGGCGCCATCGACCTAGCCTACCTACTCCGCAGCCTGGACCGCGCGGACACGCCGCATCAACAACGGCGCCAGATACCGCCAGGTAAGCGACTCTTTGGCCTTGGCCCCCTGCTCCGGCGTGCCCTGGGCGACGATTTCGCCACCCTTCACCCGCCCTCGGGCCCAAGGTCGAGCAGCAAGTCGGCTGTCTTGATCACGTCGCTCTTCGCGTATGCTCGATCGAACAGTCCACTGGGCTGCTCGGCCTGCGGCCACCACCACTACGTCGTTGTCATTCTGCAGCGACAGCGACGGGACGCTTCAAGAGCGGTGCGAGGTAGTGCCCGGTGAAGGACGCCTTCACTTTGACGACCTGTTCCGGCGTGCCCTGAGCGACAATCTCACCGCCCTTGACCCCTCCCTCTGGACCGAGGTCTAGAATCCAATCGGCGGTCTTGATCACATCCAGATTGTGCTCGATCACCACCACCGTATTGCCCTGCTCGACCAGCGCATGGAGCACCTCGAGCAGTTTGCGGACATCGTCGAAGTGCAGGCCGGTGGTCGGTTCGTCGAGGATGTAGAGCGTGTTGCCGGTTGCCCGGCGCGACAGTTCCTTGGCGAGCTTGACGCGTTGCGCCTCGCCGCCGGACAAAGTGGTGGCCTGCTGGCCGACCTTGACGTAGCCCAGCCCGACCTCGACCAGCATCGCCATCTTGTCGCGAATGCTGGGCACGGCCTTGAAGAATTCGGCGGCGTCCTCGACCGTCATGTCGAGGATGTCGGCGATGCTGCGGCCCTTGAACTTCACCTCCAGCGTCTCGCGATTGTAGCGCGCGCCGTGGCACACGTCGCAGGTGACATAGACGTCGGGCAGGAAGTGCATTTCGATCTTGAGCAGGCCGTCGCCCTGGCACGCCTCGCAGCGGCCGCCCTTGACGTTGAAGCTGAAACGGCCGGGCTTGTAGCCGCGCGCCTGGCTTTCCGGCAGGCCGGCGAACCAGTCGCGGATCAGCGTGAAGGAGCCGGTATAGGTCGCCGGGTTGGAGCGCGGGGTGCGGCCGATCGGCGACTGGTCGATGTCGATGACCTTGTCGAGATATTGCAGGCCGGTGACCTTGTCGTGCTTGCCGGCGAGCATGCGCGCGCCGTTCAGCTCGCGCGCGGCGGCGGCGTAGAGCGTGTCGATGGTGAAGCTCGACTTGCCCGAGCCCGACACGCCGGTGATGCAGGTGAAGGTGCCGAGCGGGATGCTCGCCGTGACGCCGCGCAGATTGTTGGCGGTGGCGTTGTGGACGGTGAGTTTCTTGCCGGTGCCCTGGCGCCGCTCGTCGGGCAGCGGGACCTCGCGCGTGCCGTTCAAGTAATCGGCGGTGATGCTGTCCTTGTTGGCCAGCACCTGGTCGAGCGTGCCGTGGGCGACGATCTCGCCGCCATGGACGCCGGCGCCGGGGCCCATGTCGATGACGTAATCGGCCGAGCGGATCGCGTCCTCGTCATGCTCGACGACCAGCACGGTGTTGCCGAGATCGCGCAGGCGGCGCAGCGTGGCGAGCAGCATGTCGTTGTCGCGCTGGTGCAGGCCGATCGAGGGCTCGTCGAGGACATAGAGCACGCCGGACAGGCCGGAGCCGATCTGCGAGGCCAAGCGGATGCGCTGGCTCTCGCCGCCGGACAGGGTGCCCGAGGTGCGATCGAGGTTGAGATAATCGAGCCCGACATTGTTGAGGAAGCCGATGCGCTCGAGGATTTCCTTGAGGATGCGCTCGGCGATGGCGTTCTGCTGGTCGGTCAGCTCGGCCGGGATGGCGCTGAACCAGGCGAGCGCGTCGACCACCGACAGGCGGGTGACCGAGGAGATGTCGCGCATGCCGACCTTGACCGCCAGCGCCTCGGGCTTGAGGCGGGCGCCGTGGCAGGTCTCGCAGGCGGCGGCGCTCTGGTACTTGCTCAGTTCCTCGCGCATCCAGGCGCTCTCGGTGGAGAGCAGGCGGCGGTTGAGGTTGCCGATGACGCCCTCGAAGGGTTTCCGCACATCGTAGGACTTCTTGCCGTCGACGAAGGTGAGCGTGACGGGCTTGCCGGCGGTGCCGTGGAGGATGATCAGGCGGACCTCGCCGGGGAGATCTTCCCACGGCGTGTCGAGGCTGAAGCCGAATTCGCGGGCGAGGCTGCCGAGGACCTGCATGTAATAGGGGCTGGGCGGGTTGGATTTCGCCCAGGGGACAATGGCGCCCTTCTTCAGGCTGAGCGCGTGGTTGGGGACGACGAGATCCTCGTCGAACAGCATCTTCTCGCCGAGGCCGTCGCAGACCGGGCAGGCGCCCTGCGGGGCGTTGAACGAGAACAGGCGCGGCTCGATCTCGGCGATGGTGAAGCCGGAGACAGGGCAGGCGAACTTCTCCGAAAAGACGATGCGGTTGTCGGGGAGGCCGGTGCCCTTCATGTTGCCTTCGGGTTTGAAGACTTGCGGTGCCTCTCGCACAACACTGCTCCCCTCCCGCAAGCGGGAGGGGGGAAGAAAGGGCGGCCACGGTCGTGTCCACCAGGTCCACGTATGCCAGCCCCTCGGCCAGCTTCAGCGCGGTCTCGAAGCTGTCCGCCAGGCGCGTGGCCATATCGGGGCCGACGACCAGCCGGTCGACCACGACCTCGATGTCATGCTTGTACTTCTTGTCGAGCGCCGGGGCCTCGTCGATCTCGTACAGCTCGCCGTCGATGCGGACGCGGGTGAAGCCGGCCTTCTGCCACTCGGCGAGTTCCTTGCGATACTCGCCTTTGCGGCCGCGTACGACGGGGGCGAGCAGGTACAGCCGCGTGCCCTCGGGCAGCGCCATGACGCGGTCGACCATCTGGCTGACGGTCTGCGCGGCGATCGGCAGGCCGGTCTCGGGCGAATAGGGGATGCCGACGCGCGCCCATAACAGGCGCATGTAATCGTAGACTTCCGTCACCGTCGCGACGGTGGAGCGCGGGTTGCGGCTGGTGGTCTTCTGCTCGATCGAGATCGCCGGGCTGAGGCCCTCGATATGGTCGACATCGGGCTTCTGCATGAGCTCGAGGAACTGGCGGGCATAGGCCGAGAGCGACTCGACATAGCGCCGCTGCCCCTCGGCATAGATGGTGTCGAAGGCGAGGCTCGACTTGCCCGAGCCGGACAGGCCGGTGATCACCGTCAGCGTGTCGCGGGGGATGTCGATCGAGACATCCTTGAGGTTGTGCTCGCGGGCACCGCGCACGCTTATGTGGGTCAGCATTCGGAAAACCGATGCTTTATAATATGAGTCAGCATAGCGGGCGTTTGTTCCAGATTTGTTCGGATTCGGCAAGGGCGCCGGGGTTGCGCCGGAGATGGGTTGGCGGACGGACGAAAACAAGTTTGGCAACAACGCCTTGCCGCCGCGAGGTGTCCCGAACATCCTATCCGCGCAGACAGCGGGGGTTCATATCGGATGCGCAATCATCATGCGGTATCGGTCCGGGAGGGGTCTTCATGCGTCGTCGATTTTTCATGAGGTTGCGCGCCGCGGTCGCGCTGGGGGCGATCCTGCTGGTCAGCCATGGCGCGGAGGCGGTGGCCAAGACCAAGCCGAAGCCGAAGGTGCACAAGGTTGCGCCGAAGAAGCCCAAGAAGAAGGTCGTGAAGCGCGTCGTGGTACCTGTGCCGATGATGTCGGGGTTCGTGGTGCCGGTGCCGCCCCCTCCTCCCGCGCCGCCGCCCGCGCCGATCGAGGATATCGCCGACTATCGCTGGATCGACGATGCCGATGCGCTGGCCAACGCCTTTGGCGGGTCGCCGCCGGACTTCACCTTCCGCTACGGCAATGACGAGGACTGGGGGTGGCAGGCGAGCGACGGGCAGCTGATGCTGGTCGAGCCGGTCGGCGACGAGCGGCGCGCTTATTATTTCACCGCCGGGGCGAGCTATCCGTTCCTGATCCGCGACGGCTATTTCAGCTATGGCTTTACCGGCGATGGGCTGGCGGTGGTCTATGACGCCGATGGGCGGCTGGTCGGCTGGCGGCCCGACGATCTGCGCAGCGTGACGGCGCGCCGGCTGTTCGAGCGCGGCATAATGCTGCGCCGTGCGGCGCGCGAGCGGCGGGCGCGGAACGACGGCGCGTGGAACGTGCCGGGCGATTTCTGGGCCGAGCTGCTGTTCGACTTCACGCGCGAACGCGACAATGGCGGCTGGCGGCGCTATCGCGACACGCACCGCGACGACCATGGCGAGCGCGCGGCACGCGACCGGCGCTACGGCGAGGAGCGCCGGCGGCGCGGCGGCGATGGCTGGCATCGCGATGCCCCCGGCGGAGCGACGCCAGGCCAGCGGCCCGGCGAGGGCACGCCCCCCGGCACCGGCCGGCCCGATCGCCCCTGGCCGGGAACACCGCGCCCGCATCGCGATGGACCGCCGCCTGCGACGACCCCGGGCGACACGCCGGCACCCCGGCCGCACCGCGAGCGGCCCGATCCGGCCCCGCCGCGGCCGGCGCCGCCCATAGCGGACACGCCGGTGCCGACGCCGGGGCCCTTCCCACGGCCGCGGCGCGAACGCCCCGATGTCGCGCCACCGTCACCGGCCAGCCCGGTCGACACGGTGCCGCCGGCCCCGCCGCGTCCGCCGGTGGAGCGGCCGCGCCGCCCCGATCCGGTCGCGGCGCCGCCGCCGGCCGTGCCCGAACAACCCGTGGTCGAGCCCCCGGCCCAGCCGCCGGCCCAGCCCCCAGCGATGCCGAGACGCGAACCGCGCTTCGAACCGCGCGAGCACCCGATGCCTGAGCGGCCCGTCGCCGCGCCGGTCGCGGAGCCGGTAGTGATGCCCCGGCCCGAGCCGCAACCGCTGGCGAGCGCGCCGCCTGCACCGGTGGAAGTGGCTCCGCCACCGCCACCTCCTCCTCCGCCACCGGCTCCGCCGCCACCTCCGCCACCGCCACCGCCACCGCCACCGCCTCCACCGCCGCCGCCGGCGCCGGAGCAACAGCGGGAGCAGCAGCGCGACGAATCACCGACCTGAAGGTGCGCCTCAGCGCCGTCCGCGGTAGCTCGGCAGCGCGAGTTTGAAGTGGATCGCCGCGGCGCGCAGCGCGAAGCCGGCCGCGGCGGCGATCGTCGCGGCCAGGAACAGCGGCAGGCCGGCGAGCAACAGCGCGACGTACAGCCCCGCGGCAAGCGCGGCGGCGGTGACGTAGAGCTCGGGGCGCATCAGGATCGACGGCTCGCCGGCGAGCACGTCGCGGATGATGCCGCCGACACACGCCGTGACCACGCCCATCAGCGCGGCCGGAAGCGGCGGGATACCATAGCCGAGCGCCTTGGCCGCGCCGAACACGGCATAGGCGGCAAGGCCCAGCGCGTCGAACCAGTCGAGCGCGGTGTCGCTCCACCAGCGTTGCGGCGTGACCCAGATCAGCGCGGCGACCGTCAGGCACACGCCGGCGGCGCGCGCATCGTGCGTCCAGAACACCGGCGCGCCGATCAACAGATCGCGCACCGTGCCGCCGCCGACGCCGGTGACCAGCGCGAAAAAGGCCAGGGTGACCATCGTCTGCCCGCGCTTCGCCGCCGCCAGCGCGCCCGAGGCCGCGAACACGGCGAGCCCGGCCATGTCGAGCCACGGCGCGGCGACGGGCAGAAAGGCGGGCGGGTGGAGCATCGCCTGTCGATTAGGCTATGCTGGCGCGCAAGGAAATGGCGGGAGGGTGACGATGGAAGGCGGATGTGCGTGCGGCGCGGTGCGGTATCGGCTGAACGATGCGCCGATGGTGGTGCATTGCTGCCATTGCACCAGCTGCCAGACCGAGACCGGATCGGCCTTCGTGATCAACGCGGTGATCGAGCGCGATCGGGTGACGCTGCTGGCGGGCGAGCCCGAGCCGGTGATGACGCCGTCGGAGAGCGGGCGCGGGCAGGAGATTGCGCGCTGCCCGTCCTGCCACGTCGCGCTGTGGAGCCATTATCCCGGCGCCGGGCGCAAGGCGGCGTTCGTGCGCGGCGGTACGCTGGACGCGCCGGCGGCGGCAGTGCCCGACGTGCATATCTTCACGCGATCGAAGCTGCCCTGGGTGCGGCTGCCCGAAGGGGCGAAAGCCTATGACGGCTTCTATGCCGATCCGGGCGAGGTGTGGGCACCCGAGGCCCGGGTGCGGTGGAAGGCGTTGATGGCGGGGTAGGCGCGGGGCCTTCCTCTACTACCACCCCGGCGAAGGCCGGGGCCCAGCTTGAGAGGCTGAGGGTAACAGCCGCTACGCCAGACAATCACCGACTTTCCAACTGGGCCCCGGCCTTCGCCGGGGTGACAGAGCGGTTGGGCGACAGAAAACGCGGCAAAGCCGCGTCGTCGGCTGGGGCTTGTGCCCCGCCGGCCGTTTGAGCCTAGTTCGCCTGGATTTAGCTGCGCTAAATCCTCGCCGGCTCAAATGTGGATCGGCTTGCCCGTCACCGCCATCGCCGCTTCCTTGATCGCCTCGCTGTGCGTCGGATGCGCGTGGCAGGTGTAAGCGATGTCCTCCGACGTCGCGCCGAACTCCATCGCCACCGCGGCTTCGGCGATCATCGTGCCGGCGACGCTGGCGATGCACCACACGCCGAGCACGCGATCGGTCTTGGCGTCGGCGATGACCTTCACGAAGCCGTCGGGCTCGTGATTGGTCTTGGCGCGGCTGTTGGCGGCCATCGGGAACTTGCCGACCTTGACCTCGCCGCGCTCCTTCGCCTGCTCCTCCGTCAGGCCGACGCCGGCGATTTCGGGCCAAGTGTAGACCACCGAGGGGATGACGTCGTGGTTCACGATGCCGGTCTGGCCGGCGATATTCTCGGCCACCGCAATGCCCTCATCCTCGGCCTTGTGGGCGAGCATCGGGCCGGGCACGACATCGCCAATCGCCCAGATGCCAGGAACCGCGGTGCGGAAGTCATGGTCGATCTCGATCTGGCCGCGCGCATTAACGGTCAGGCCGGCCTTGTCGAGCCCAAGGCCTTCCGTGTTGGGACGGCGGCCGATCGACACCAGCACGCAATCCGCCTCGATCGTCTCGGCAGCACCACCGGCAGAGGGCTCGACGGTGAGCGTCGCCTTGTCGCCATTGACGGCAACGCCGGTGACCTTGGTCGACAGCTTGAAGACCACGCCCTGCTTCTTGAAGATCTTGTTGGCTTCCTTGCGCACTTCGCCATCGAAGCCGGGCAGTATCTGGTCGAGGAATTCGACGCACGTCACCTTCGCGCCGAGCCGGCGCCACACGCTGCCGAGCTCGAGCCCGATCACGCCGCCGCCGATCACCACGAGATGCTCCGGCACCTTGGGCAGTTCGAGCGCGCCGGTCGAGTCGACCACGACCTTCTGGTCGACCGTCACCCCGGGCAGCGGGGTGACCGAGGAGCCGGTGGCGATGACGATGTTCTTCGCGCGCACTTCACGGTCGCCGACCTTGACGGTGTCGGCGCCGGTGAAGGCGGCGTAACCCTTGAGCCATTCGACCTTGTTCTTCTTGAACAGGAATTCGATGCCGCCGGTGAGCTGCTTGACCGCGTCCTTGCGCTGGCCGTGCATCGCGTCGAGATCGAGCTCGGGCGTGACCTTGATGCCCATCTTGGCCATCGTGCCATTCGCCGCCGCGTCGAAATATTCCGAGGCATGGAGCATCGCCTTGGACGGGATGCAGCCGACATTGAGGCAGGTCCCACCGAGCGTCTCGCGCCCCTCGACGCACCCCGTCCTAAGCCCGAGCTGCGCGGCACGGATCGCCGCGACGTAACCGCCGGGGCCGGAGCCGATGATCAGGACGTCGAAATCATAGTCAGCCATTCAAGCCTCCAATCGTCATGCCAGCGAAAGCTGGCATCTCATGCGGCTGGCAACGCGCTGGCGGCATAAGACCCCAGCTTTCGCTGGGGTGACGGTTATATAGTTACAGGTCGATCAAAATCCGCGTCGGGTCCTCGATCGCGTTCTTAAGCGCGACGAGAAAGGTCACCGCCTCGCGGCCATCGATCAGGCGATGGTCGTAGCTCAGGGCGAGATACATCATCGGGCGGATGACGATCTGGCCGTCCACGACGACCGGGCGGTCCTCGATGCGGTGCAGGCCGAGCACGGCCGCCTGGGGCGGGTTGATGATCGGGGTCGACATCAACGAGCCGAACACGCCGCCATTGGAGATGGTGAAGGTACCGCCCTTCATCTCCTCCATCTTGAGGCTGCCGTCCTTGGCACGCTTGCCGTAATCGCCGATCGTCTTCTCGACCTGCGCGACCGACATCTGGTCGGCATCGCGGATCACCGGCACGACGAGGCCGCCAGGCGACGACACCGCGACCGAGATGTCGGCATAATCGTGATAGACGATCTCGTCGCCATCTATCGAGGCATTGACGCTCGGCACGTCCTTCAGCGCCATGCAGGCGGCCTTGACGAAGAAACCCATGAAGCCGAGCCGCACGCCGTGCTTCTTCTCGAACAGGTCCTTGTACTTCGTCCGCGCTGCGATCACCGCGCTCATGTCCACGTCGTTGAACGTGGTCAGCATCGCGGCGGTGTTCTGCGCTTCCTTGAGGCGCTTGGCGATCGTCTGGCGCAGGCGCGTCATGCGCACGCGCTCTTCCTTGCGGCCGGTGGCGGCGGCGACCGAGGGCGCGACCGCGGGCATCGCAGCCGGCGCCGGGGCGACGGCGGGTGCCGGGGTCGCGGCAGCGGCGACGACGTCTTCCTTGGTGATGCGGCCGTCCTTGCCCGTACCCTTGACGGTCGCGGGATCGACACCGTGTTCGAGCACCGCGCGGCGCACCGAGGGCGACAGCGCCGCGGGCGCGTCGCCCGACGTTGCGGCGGGAGCCGGCTCGACGGCGGCGGCAGGCGCCGCGGCAGCGGCGGGTGCGACCGGCGCGGCCGCAGCCCCATCACCGGCATCGATCGTCGCGATCATCGCGCCGACCTGGACGGTGTCGCCGACCTGCACGGCATGCGCGCCCATCACGCCGGCGACGGGCGCGCCGACCTCGACCGAGACCTTGTCGGTTTCGAGGCTGGCGACCGGCTCATCGAGCGCGACCTTGTCGCCAGGCTGTTTGAGCCACTCGCCGAGCGTCGCCTCGGTGATCGATTCGCCCAGTACGGGGACTTTGACTTCGGTTGCCATCTCTACTTCCCTTGTTCCCCGGCGGAGGCCGGGGCCCAGTTACGCGACGATCGTGACCGAGCGTTGCGCGTCGTTACATCCACTCTCCCAACTGGGCCCCGGCCTTCGCCGGGGAACAGCAGGGTGCTATCTCAAGCCTTCTTCGCGCGGCGGAATTCCTCGCGCACATTGTGGCCGAGCGCGTCGGCGACGAGCGCGGCCTGTTCGAGTTGGTGACGCTTCATCAGCCCCGTCGCCGGCGACGCCGAGGCGGCACGGCCGGCGTAGCGCGGACGCTGGACCTTGCCGCCAGCCTCGACCAGGCACGCCTCGATGAACGGTTCGACGAAGCTCCAGCCGCCATTGTTGCGCGGTTCTTCCTGCGCCCACACCACTTCCTCGACATTGGCCATGCGCTTGAGGCGCTTGACCAAAGGTTCGCTGGGGAAGGGATAGAGCTGCTCGACCCGGACGATCGCGGTGTTCTTGTCGCCGGCCGCTTCACGCGCTTCGAACAGGTCGTAGAACACCTTGCCGGTGCACAGCACGAGCCGCTTGACGTCCGCATCGGCCGGCGCCGCCGGATCGGACAGCAGCCGCATGAAATGGCTGTCACTCTGGAAATCCTCCGCCTTCGACACGGCGAGCTTGTGGCGCAGCAGCGATTTGGGCGTGAAGATGATCAGCGGCTTACGGAACGGCCGGTGCATCTGCCGCCGCAGCAGGTGGAAATAGTTTGCCGGGGTGGTGCAGTTGGCTACTTGCATATTGTCCTGCGCGCAGAGCTGCAGGAAACGCTCGACCCGCGCCGAGCTGTGTTCCGGCCCCTGCCCTTCATAACCATGCGGCAACAGCATCACGAGACCATTGGCACGCAGCCACTTGGCCTCGCCCGCGGCGATGAACTGGTCGATCATTATCTGCGCGCCGTTCATGAAGTCGCCGAACTGTGCTTCCCACAGCACCAGCGTCTTCGGGTCGGCCAGCGCATAGCCATATTCGAAGCCGAGCACGCCATATTCGCTCAGCGGCGAGTCCAGCACCTCGAACCGGCCGTGCTCGATCTGCGCCAGCGGCAGATATTTGTGTTCATCGGTCTGGTCGACCCACACCGCATGGCGCTGCGAGAAGGTGCCGCGGCCGGAATCCTGCCCCGACAGGCGCACGCCATAACCTTCGGAGAGCAACGACCCGTATGCCAATGCCTCGCCGGTCGCCCAGTCGAATCCGGTGCCCGATTTGAACATCTCGCGCTTGGCGTCGATCACGCGCGCGAGCGTCTTGTGGATCTTGATGCTGTCGGGAACCGTGGTCAGCGTGCGGCCGAGCGAATCGAACAGCTTGGTCTCGATGCCGGTCTCGATGTTGCGGCGCGCGGTCTCCGGGTCGGCGGGGGCGTGCAGCCCCGACCAGCGCCCGGCGAACCAGTCGGCCTTGTTCGGCTTGTACGAGGCGCCGGCCTCGAACTCGCCTTCGAGGAGCGCGGTGAACTGGGCGATATTGCCGTCGATCCAGGCGCGGTCGACGACCTTCTGCTCGATCAGCCGCTGGCCGTATATCTCGCTCACCGGCGGATGCTGGCGGATGCGGTCATACATCAGCGGCTGGGTGAAGCTCGGCTCGTCGCCTTCGTTATGGCCGAAGCGGCGATAGCACCACATGTCGATGACGATGTCGCGGTGGAAGCGCTGGCGGAACTCGATCGCCATCTTGCAGGCGAAGGTCACCGCCTCGGGATCGTCGCCATTGACGTGAAAGATCGGCGCCTGGACGCCCTTCGCCACATCGCTCGGATAGGGCGAGGAGCGCGCGAATTGCGGGCTGGTGGTGAAACCAATCTGGTTGTTGATGACGAAGTGGATGCAGCCGCCGGTATTGTAGCCGCGGATGCCGGAGAAGCCGAGGCACTCCCATACGATGCCCTGGCCGGCGAACGCCGCATCGCCATGGATCAGCACCGGCAGCGCGGTCTTGTGCTCGACCAGGTCGCCGGCGATGGTCTGGATCGCGCGCGTCTTGCCCAGCACCACCGGGTCTTCCGCCTCGAGGTGCGACGGGTTGGCGACCAGCGACATATGGACCTTGATCCCGTCGAACTCGCGGTCGGTCGAGGTGCCGAGATGGTATTTGACGTCGCCCGAGCCCGACACGTCGTCGGGATTGTCCGAGCCGCCGCCGAATTCGTGGAAGATCACGCGGAACGGCTTGGCCATCACGTTGGACAGCACGTTCAGCCGGCCGCGATGCGCCATGCCGAAGACGATCTCGCGCACGCCGAACTGGCCGCCATATTTGATCACGCTTTCCAGCGCGGGAATCATGCCCTCGCCGCCGTCGAGCCCGAAGCGCTTGGTGCCGACATATTTGCGGGCGCAGAATTTCTCCCACTGCTCCGCCTCGATCACCTTGTTGAGGATCGCCTTCTTGCCCTCGGGGCTGAACTGGATCGCCTTGTCCTTGCCCTCCATGCGCTCCTGGAGGAAGCGGCGCTCCTCGACATCGGCGATGTGCATATATTCCAGGCCGACATTGCCGCAGTAATTGGCGCGCAGGATGTCGACCAGCTCGCGCACGGTGGCCCATTGCAGGCCCATCGTGCCGCCGAGATAGACCGGCCGATCGAGATCGGCGTCGGAGAAGCCGTGATATTCGGTACGCAGATCGGCCGGCATCTCGCGCTTGGACAGGCCGAGCGGATCGAGATTGGCGGCCATGTGCCCACGCACGCGATAGGTGCGGATCAGCATCATCGCGCGGATCGCGTCATTGGCGGCGCGCAGGATCTCGTCCTGCGACGCGGGCGCGGTGGCGGGTTTCGCGGCGGCGGGCGCCGCGCCCTTGGCGGGCTTCGCCGCCGGCTCCATCTGGGTCGGGTCGAGCGCGGCAGTCAGATCGTCGGTGGCGGTCGACGGCCAGCTCGCCTGCTCCCAGCTCGGGCCGGTCGGCACGCCTTCCAGCCCCTCGAACCAGCTGCGCCAGCCCGGCTCGACGCTATCAGGTGCGTTACGGAAGCGCGCATAGAGCGTCTCGATGAAGGCGGGGCTGACGCCGCCGGCAATCTCGTCGAAATCCTGGCCTTCGTAACCCATGACCTTCTTCTTCCTTCAACCCCTCTCCCAGCGGGAGAGGGAGGGGCCCATCGCTGAAAGCGATGGGAGGGTGAGGGCGAGCGAGGGACATCACCCTCACCCTTCCGGCGCTCCGCGCCTCCCTCCCTCTCCCAATGGGAGAGGAATTCTTACCCGTTCAACACCGCCAGCAGCGTGGTGCCCAGTTCGCTGGGCGAGTCCGCCACCCTGATGCCGGCGGCTTCCATCGCCGCGATCTTGTCTTCCGCGCCGCCCTGGCCGCCCGAGACGATCGCCCCGGCATGGCCCATGCGGCGGCCTGGAGGCGCCGTGCGGCCGGCGATGAAACCGGCCATCGGCTTCTTGCGGCCGCGCTTCGCCTCGTCGCGCAGGAACTGCGCCGCTTCCTCTTCGGCCGAACCGCCGATCTCACCGATCATGATGATCGACTTGGTCTCGTCATCGGCGAGGAACAACTCGAGCACGTCGATGAAATTGGTCCCGTTGACCGGATCGCCGCCGATGCCGACCGCGGTGGTCTGGCCGAGACCGGCGTTGGAGGTCTGGAACACGGCTTCATAGGTAAGCGTGCCCGAACGGCTTACAACGCCGACCGAGCCCTGTTTGAAGATGCTGCCGGGCATGATGCCGATCTTGCACTGGCCGGGGGTCAGCACGCCGGGGCAGTTCGGGCCGATCAGCCGCGACTTGGAACCGCTGAGCGCGCGCTTGACCTTGACCATGTCGAGCACCGGAATGCCTTCGGTGATCGTGACGATCAGCGGCACCTCGGCGTCGATCGCCTCGAGGATCGAGTCCGCGGCGAAGGGTGGCGGCACATAGATGACCGACGCGGTCGCGCCGGTCTTGGCGACCGCTTCGGAAACGGTGTCGAACACCGGCAAGCCGATATGCTCGGTGCCGCCCTTGCCGGGCGTGACGCCGCCTACCATCTGCGTACCGTACGCCAGCGCCTGCTGGGTATGGAAAGTGCCGGTTTCTCCGGTCATCCCCTGGGTGATGACCTTGGTGTTCTTGTCGACGAGGATGCTCATTCGTTATCCGTCCTCTTAGTTCCCCGGCGAAGGCCGGGGCCCAGTTGGGAAAGCGATCATGGTCACACGATACGATCGGACAGATCTTCCCATTCGGGATTGAGACCTTCGATCTCCCGCAATTTCCAGGCCCGCTTCCACTCCTTCATACGCAGCTCGCGCTGCCTTGCGTCTTCGATGCTGTCATGCGCCTCGAACCAGACGAGTGTGTGACAGCGATATTTCTTGGTGAAGCCTTCGACGATGTCGTTGCGATGTTCCCAGACGCGTTTGCGAGATCGCTCGTCACACCCAGGTAGATCGCACCGTTTCTGCCGTTCGCCATGATGTAGACGAAACCGGCTTTCTCCATCGAAGACTTCTCCAAACTGGACCCCGGCCTTCGCCGGGGAACAGCTAAGCCAGATCAGTTCAGCGAGCCATCAATGGCCTTGCACGCCACCAGCAGTTCCTTGACCGCGTCGACCGACACCGCGAGGTTCTTCTTCGCCTCATCGTCGAGCTTGATCTCGACCACCTTCTCGACGCCGCCGGCACCGATGATCACCGGCACGCCGACATAGAGATTGTCGACGCCATACTGGCCGCTCAGGTGAACCGCCGCCGGGAGCAGGCGCTTCTGGTCGTAGAGATAGGCCTCGGCCATCGCGATGCCGCTGGTCGCCGGGGCATAATAAGCCGAGCCGGTCTTGAGCAGGGCGACGATCTCGCCGCCGCCCGAACGGGTGCGCTGGACGATCGCGTCGATCCGCTCCTGGGTCGAGAAACCCATCTCGATCAGGTCGGGCACCGGGATGCCCGAGACGGTCGAATAGCTGATCACCGGGACCATCGTGTCGCCGTGCCCGCCGAGCACGAACGAGGTGACGTCCTTGACCGAGACCTTGAATTCCTCGGCGAGGAAATGGCTGAAGCGCGAACTGTCGAGCACGCCGGCCATGCCGACGACCTTGTTGTGCGGGAGCCCTGAGAATTCGCGCAACGCCCACACCATCGCGTCGAGCGGGTTGGTGATGCAGATGACGAATGCGCCGGGTGCGTTGCTGGCGATGCCCTCGCCGACCGCCTTCATCACCTTGAGGTTGATGCCGAGCAGGTCATCGCGGCTCATGCCCGGCTTGCGGGCGACGCCGGCGGTGACGATGATGACATCGGCGCCGGCGATATCGGCATAATCGTTGGTGCCGAGGATCGAACCGTCGAAACCCTCGACCGGGCCGCACTGGTTGAGATCGAGCGCCTTGCCCTGCGGCACGCCCTCGACCACGTCGAACAGCACGACATCGCCAAGATTCTTGAGAGCAGCGAGATGGGCGAGCGTGCCGCCGATGTTACCGGCGCCGATCAGCGCGATCTTCTTGCGGGCCATTTACGGATCCTTTCCGTTGGAAAGCTTTGACTCGCGCGGTGGCGCGCGCCTTTTCGCGCCCGCCGCTTAGGCGCTTTGCCCTAGCGTCGCAAGGCGGAAAGGCTGAGGGTCAACATCTATCTTTGCAATTCGTTCGCAATATCATTAAGGGCTTTCGCCCTCACCGGAATCGACATAACGACGCTTTCCCGTTGCCGGATCGAACCAGACGGTCACCGGCCGACCGCTCTCGTCGTCGATGAACCGCTCGGTTGTTTCTTGCCACGTGCCGCCGGCGGGACGACGCTGGGCCGCGCCATAGCGCACGCGCTCGAACAGGATGCCGACCAGGAAGAGCGTGGCGACCAGCAGGCTCGGCCACACGCCGATGTCGACCAGCGTGCCGGACAAGGCGCCGGCAAAGGCGATCGCCGCGATGACCAGGACGATAGTGCGCAGGATCATGATGCGTCCGCCTTTCCTTGGGTTCCTGCGAAAGCAGGAACCCAAGGCCAATAGCGCGCCGCCTGTAACCCTGGGCTCCTGCTTTCGCAGGAGCACGATGCAAGGAAGCGCTTCCCGGTCATGCCGGCACCGGGTCGAGGATCACGGCCGTGCCATAGGCGACCACCTCGTTCATCGACTGGGCGATTTCGCCCGAGTCGAAGCGCATCATGACCACAGCATTGGCGCCCATCAGCGCGGCATTGGCGACCAGCCGGTCGATCGCATGGCGGCGTGCGTCCTCGACCAGACGGCTATATTCGGGGATTTCGCCGCCGACGATCGAGCGCAGGCCGGCGGTGATGTTGCCGCCGAGCCCGCGGCTGCGCACGACGACGCCGAACACCTGGCCGAGCACGGCCTTCACGGCATGGCCCGGGACATTCTCGGTGGTGACGACGAGCATGCATCGCTCTCCTGTTTCACGCGTACGAGCCTAGCCGATTTCCCGCGCGAAGACACGCCTTCTTAAGGGCGCTTCGGGCATGCGTCATGCGATGTCCGAGGCCAAACCGCGCGCGATCATCGCGCTCGACCTGCTGCGCTTTGCCAGCGCGCTGCTGGTCGTGGCGTTCCATTATGGCACCGCCTTCGCGCACGCGCCAAGCGTGTCGGGCGCGGCGATGCTGCGCGACCTGCCGGTGTCCGGCGCTGCGACGTCCTTCACCTGGTTCGGCTGGATCGGCGTCGAGCTGTTCTTCGTCATCTCCGGCTTCGTCATCGCATTGTCGGCCGAAGGAGCGAGCATCGCCGCGTTCGCGCGGCGCCGTGCGCTACGCCTGTTGCCGGCGGCGTGGATCTGCGCGACCGCAACGCTGCTGGTGCTGGGCACCGCCGCGCCCGGGCCGATGCTGCTGCGTCGCTGGGCCGATTCGATGATCTTCGCGCCGGGTATCGTCCAGATCGACCCATCCTATTGGACGCTCGGCATCGAGCTGTGTTTCTACCTGCTGATCGCGACCGGGCTGGGCCGTGCCGGGCGAGGCGAGACGATCGAGCGCCGCGGCATCTTGCTCGGCGCGTGGAGCACGGCCTTCTGGCTGTTCGCGCTGCTCGCCGACTGGGCCGCGACACCGCTGATGGATCTGCGCACCGCCCAGTTGATGCTGTTGCCGCATGGCTGCTTCTTCGCGCTCGGTGTGCTCGCCTGGGCGATGCTCGGCCGCGGCATCACGCCGGGACGCGTGTCGCTCTTCGCCCTGTTCCTTGCGACCGCACTGGTCGAGATTGCCGGGCGGACGGTCGAGCGCACGCATGCGCTGGGAATCGTGGAAGGTCCGCTGGTGCCGATAGTCGTTTTCTGCGCGGGGCTGGCGGTGGTGCTGGGCGCGCTCAGGCTGCAGCCATGGCTCGCGCGGCGGATCGATGCGCGAACCGCAACGACGCTGGGGCTGATGACCTATCCGCTCTACCTGCTGCATCAGGAAGTCGGCGCGGCGATCGTCGGCGGGCTGCTGCGCCTCGGCGCACCGTTTGCGCTGGCCGCACCGGCCGCGCTGGCGGCGATGCTCGGTGCGGCATGGTGGGTGGCGCGGCGCGGCGAACCGGCGGTGCGCCGCTGGCTGGCGACAGCGATCGGCGGTGTCGCCGCGTTCAGCCGATACCGTGGCCCTGGTCGAGATAATCGGCCGAGCGCATCTCCTCCAGCCGGCTGACGGTGCGCTCGAACTCGAAGCGGCCATCGCCCTTCTCGTAGAGCGTCGCCGGCTCGGCATCGGCGGCGGCGAGCAGCTTGACCTTGTGCTCATAGAGCGCATCGATCAGCGCGACGAAGCGCGCGGCCTCGTTGCGGTTTTCAGGCCCGAGCTTGGGAATGCCGACCAGGATGACCGTGTGATAGCGCCGCGCGATGGCAAGATAGTCGGCCGCCCCGCGCGCCTCGCCGCACAACTTCCTGAACGAGAAGACGGCCACGCCCTTCAGGCTCTTCGGCACGTGCAGCGTGCGCCCGCCTTGCACCGCTATCTCCTCGGCGGGGACATGGTCGCGATCCTCGGGCGGATAGTCGGTCAGGCGGAAGAAGGCGGCAGAGAGCTGGGCGGTAGCCTCCGGGCCGTTGGGCACGAGCCAGGTTTCCTGCTGGCCGAGCCGGTCGCGGCGATAATCTACCGGCCCGTTGAGCGGCAGCACGTCGAGCCGGCCTTCGAGCAGCGCGATGAAGGGCAGGAAATGCTCGCGATTGAGTCCGTCCCTGTACAGCTCGGACGGCGCGCGGTTGGAGGTCGTCACGACCGTCACGCCCGCCTCGATCAGCGCCGTGAACAACCGCGACAGGATCATCGCGTCGGGCGAGTTGGTCACCATCATCTCGTCGAAGGCGAGCAGGCGCGCTTCCTCGGCCAGCGCCGCGGCGACCGGGAGGATCGGGTCGCCGGCCTCCTTGCGGCGTTCGATGGCGATGCGCTGGTGCACCTCGAGCATGAACTCGGCGAAATGGACGCGGCGTTTGCGCCGGATGTCGAGCGAGCCGAAGAACAGGTCCATCAGCATCGACTTGCCGCGCCCCACCCCGCCCCACAGATAGACGCCGCGCGGCGCCTCGGGCTTGCGGCCGAGCGCGCGCCACAAAGTGCTGCCGCGCCTCGGCGTGGCTTCCAGTTCGGTGGCGAGCGCGGCGAGACGGCGGGCGGCGGCCGCCTGTTCGGGATCCGGCCTGAGTTCGCCGGCGGCGACCAGCGCGTCGTAGCGCGCGACGAGCGCCGTCACGCCGGCTCCGGCGGCGGAGACGACTTGCGCAACGTCCCCGTAAAGCTGGCGATCGTCGGCTGGCCCTGCTGGACGATCAGCCCGCGCATGAACAACATCCGCTTTGTCTCGCGCAGCAGCTCCACCCGCGCCTCCAGCGGCTCGCCGATCCGGCCACCGCCGATGAACTGCGCCGACAGATCGAGCGTCACAGCCCCACCCGCCTGCAATACGCCGAGACCGCGCGCGCCGGCGAACAGCGCGACATCCATGAAGCCGAGCAGTGCCCCGCCATGCACATCGTTACGCATGTTCGAATGCTCGTGACGCGGCATCATGCGCACGCGCGCCTGGCCGTCCTCGACCCTGACCAGCAAGGGCTCGAGAAAGGCGTTGAACCGTGTCGAATCGCGAAACTGCCAGCGCTTCCACCCCGGCGCGTCAGGATCATCCTCATAGATGAAGAAGCGGTTGGGCGCGTCGTCCAACGTCACGCCCTTATACGACGCGCTCGGCCTCGAGCTTCTTGATCTCGGCGATCGCCTTGGCCGGGTTGAGACCCTTGGGGCAGGCGTTCGCGCAGTTCATGATCGTGTGGCAGCGATAGAGGCGGAACGGATCCTCCAGTTCGTCGAGGCGCTCGCCGGTCATCTCGTCGCGGCTGTCGGCCAGCCAGCGATAGGCTTGCAACAGAATCGCCGGACCGAGGAACTTGTCGCTGTTCCACCAATAGCTCGGGCACGAGGTCGAGCAGCAGGCGCACAGGATGCACTCGTACAGGCCGTCGAGCTTCTCGCGGTCCTCGGGCGACTGCAGCCGCTCCTTGCCCGAGGGCGGCGGCGTGACGGTCTGCAGCCACGGCTTGATCGAGGCATATTGCGCGTAGAAATGGGTGAAGTCGGGGACGAGGTCCTTGATCACTTCCATGTGCGGCAGCGGCGTGATCGTGACGTCGCCCTTGATGTCCTCGATCGCGGTGGTGCAGGCGAGGCCGTTCTTGCCGTCCATGTTCATCGAGCACGAGCCGCAGATACCTTCGCGGCACGAGCGGCGGAAGGTCAGCGAGGAGTCCTGCTCGGACTTTATCTTGATCAGCGCGTCGAGCACCATCGGACCGCAATCGTCGAGGTCGATCTCGAACGTGTCGTAGCGCGGATTGGCGCCGCTGTCGGGGTCGTAGCGGTAAACCTTGAACGTCCTGACGTTCTTCGCGCCCGCCGGTGCGGCGTGGGTCTTGCCCTTCTTGTTGACTACGCTGTTCTTCGGAAGCGTGAATTCGGCCATTGCGCGAAAAGTCCCTTGGGTGATGGCGTGGGCGCGGTTTGCGGCTATGCCTTTCGCAGGCGCAGCGCAACCCCGTAGCCGCGCTCAGGGGAGCAAAGGATGAAGGCGAGTGCCTGCCGCAACGTCGACGACTTCCGCGAACTGGCGCGCCGCCGCCTGCCTTTTCCGGTCTTCCACTATATCGACGGCGCGGCCGATGACGAGCTGACCAAGGCGCGCAACACCGCCGCGTTCGAGGATTGCGACCTGGTGCCGAGCGTGCTCGCCGGGGTCGAGTCGATCGACATGTCGGTGAGTGTGATGGGCAAGCGCGTCACGATGCCGCTGTTCCTGTCGCCCACCGCGTTGCAGCGGCTGTTCCACTGGCGCGGCGAGCGCGCGGTCGGGGCGGCGGCGATGAAGTTCGATACCTGGTTCGGTATCTCCAGCCTGGCGACGGTGAGCATCGAGGAGATCGGCGAGACGGTCTCCAGCCCCAAGCTGTTCCAGCTCTATGTCCACAAGGACAAGGGTCTCAACCGCTCGATGATCGAGCGCTGCAAGGCGGCCAGGTTCGACGCCATCGCGCTGACCGTCGACACCATCGTCAGCGGCAATCGCGAGCGCTGCCGCCAGACCGGGTTCAGCTCCCCGCCCCGCCTGACGCCGCATTCGGCGGTGAGTTTCGCGGCGCATCCGGGCTGGACGCTCGACTATCTGTTCCGCGAGAAGTTCTCGCTGCCCAATCTCGAAACGCATGTCGATGCGGGGACGAAGATGGCGGTGTCGGTGGCGGACTATTTCAACACCATGCTCGACCAGTCGATGGACTGGAAAGCGGCCGAGGCGATCCGCGCCGACTGGGACGGGCAATTCTGCCTCAAGGGTATCATGTCGGTCGAGGATGCGAAGCGCGCGGTCGATATCGGCGCGACCGCGATCATGGTGTCGAACCACGGCGGACGCCAACTCGACGGCAGCCGCGCGCCGTTCGACCAGCTGGCCGAGATCGTCGACGCGGTCGGCGGCCGGATCGAGGTGATCTGCGATGGCGGGGTGCGGCGCGGCACGCATGTGCTGAAGGCGCTGTCGGTCGGGGCGACAGCCTGTTCGGGCGGGCGCATGTATCTCTACGCGCTGGCGGCAGCGGGGCAGCTCGGAGTCGAAACCGCGCTGGGCAATCTGCGCGCCGAGATCGAGCGCGGGATGAAATTGATGGGTGTGACGTCGGTAGAGCAGCTGGGGCGACACAATCTGAGGTGGCGCAACTAACTCCCCTCCCCTTCAGGGGAGAGGTTAGGGGGTGGGGGAGTCACGAGCGATACCATCTGCCGCACTACCCCACCCCAACCCCTCCCCTGAAGGGGAGGGGCTTTTAGAGGCTAGACCAACCGTCGCGCGCCCCAATCCAGCCCGCGGGTTAAGTACATCACCCCGGCCAGGGCCACGAACAGCAGCAGCGAGCCGATCAGCAACGAATAGGCTTCGAGGCTGAGCAACACGTAGAGCGCGGCATACAGCCCCATCAGCAACCCGGCGATGTACCCACCGCGGCGCCAGCTGCCGAGCACCGCCGCAGAATAGGCCGTGAGCAGCCCGATGATCGCCGCTGCGGCGATGGCATAGGCCGGCGTGAAGCCGACCACCTCGGCAAAGGCCAGCAGCATGACGAAGAACAGGATCAGCCCCGCGCCGACCAGCAGATATTCGATCGGCGAGACGCGGACGCCGCCGATCACGTCGAACATCAGGAAGGCGGTGAAGGTGAAGCCGATGAACAGGAAGCCGTACTTCACCGAACGGTTGACCTGGTCGTAGAGATCGACCGGGGTGACGAGATTGACGCTTGCCCCGGCATCGGCGCCGACCTCGCCCTGCTGGCGGCTGTCGTCATCGACCGAGACCAGCGACTTGCCGAGCGCGAGATTGCCGACGCGCCACGACGCGGAGAAGCCGGTCTTGGCCACCTTGCTTTTCTCCGGCAGGAATTTCCCCTGGAAGCTCGGCGAGGGCCAGGGGCTGGCCACCGTCCAGCGCGTGTCGCCGCCACCCGGGAGCAGGGTCAGCGACTCGTTGCCGCGCAGCGAATAATCGTAGCGGAACTCCAGCGCGCCGCGTTGCAGCGCGCCGGCGTCGAGGAACGAATAGAAGCCCGATCCGCCGGTTTCGCGCGGTCCCTTGCCGGGTTTGAGCGGCAATTTCCGCCCGGCCAGCGTGACGGCCGGCGGCGCGCCGAACAGGCCGCGCGCATCCCCGACGCCGAAGCGCAGCTCGGCCTTGCCCAGCGCCAGCGTCGCCGCGTCGATGCCGAGCCGGTCGAGATCGTCGGGCAGCACGAAGCGGGCTGCGCCGACATTGTGCGCCTCATAGACCATCGCATCGTAGATCGAATAATGCCGCGGCTTGGGCGAGAGATCAGAACGAAGTTCCGCGATCTGCGGCTGCAGCGTCAGTTCGTGCGCTGTGATGCTGGTCTTCCGGATCTGCTTGCCGTTCTCGACCACCGTCTCGGTGCTGGGCGCAGTATAGGGAATGACCAGCACCGGTCCGGAGACGACTTGCGGACCACCCCACCCCGCCGCGATCGAAGCGCGCGCCTGGGTCGACTGGCTCGACCGGTCATAGACCAGCAGGTAGATCGCGAAGAGCGGGACCGCGAGCAGCGCTCCGATCAGGATCGCGAACAGCAGCTTCTGCCCCGGCGAACGCTCGGGCCTGACATCGTCGTTCATTACTCACCTCCCATTGATGGATCGGGCGCGAGGCTAGGCGTGCAGGCAACATGAAAGCCAAAGGTGGTCTGGCGAATTGGCCGTGCAGTTGCCGTGCAGACGCGAGCGGCACCGGGGCAGGATATCTCATCGGGGCCGATCGTCTGGTGAGCGCTTCCCACGAGCCTTCGCTGGCTTTACGTACCCGCCCGGATAGCGACGCACATGGTCAGCTATTTTCCCTGGCCCAATTCGGCTGGAAGGATGAGAAAAACGGATGAGAGATCGCGCGCAGGAAGTGCTGGCCATGCAACCCCTGGTCGAAGGGCGACCGATGGCGATGCTGGCGCTGGCGCGGCAGCTTTCCGGCGTCGGGCAACGCGACCTTGCGCTCGACATGATCACCCGCGCATTGGCGCTGGAGCCCGGCGACGGCGAGGTACGGGCGCTGGCCACCGAGCTGCTGAGCGACGGCGTGCACACCTGGCATTTCTCGATCGTTCGCGATCATGCGCGCAACAGGGCCTATGAGGAAGCACTGCGCAGCGCGATATTTCCGGGCTGCACGGTACTGGAAATCGGCACCGGCACGGGGTTGCTGGCCATGATGGCGGCGCGGGCGGGCGCGGCGCGGGTGATCACTTGCGAGGCCGATCCGGCGATCGCCGCCGCCGCGCGCGAAAATGTCGCGATCAACGGCTTTGCCGACCGGGTGACGGTGGTAAACAAGCACTCGACCGTGCTCGACCTTGCCGATGTCGGCGGGCTGGCTGACATTCTCGTGTCGGAAATCGTCAGCAACGATCTGCTGAGCGAAGGCACACTACCGGCACATGCCGATGCGGTGCCGCGCCTCCTGAAGCCCGGCGGCGCGGTCATCCCGGCACGCGGCCAGATCCGCATTGCGCTGATGGACGACGGGGGCACGACGCAACCCGATCTGGGACTCATCGAGTCCTTCGACCTGAGCGCATTCAACAGATTGCGACGGCCCTATCGCGACGTTCCCGTCGGTAGCGCTTCGATCACGTTGCGGAGCACCGCCACCGACCTGTTCGGCTTTGATTTCGCGGGCGGCCCCTGGAAGAACGAACGCTGCGAAACCATGGTCGAATCGCACGGCGGGCGCGTGAGCGGCGTCGTGCAATGGATCGCGCTCGATCTGGACGACCGCGAGCGTTATGAGAACCGTCCCGGGCCGGGTGCTACTTCGTGCTGGGGCGCGATCTTCTGGCCCTTTGCGCGACCAATCATGTCGGAACCCGGCGAACTCTTCAAAATAGGCGCCTTTCACGAAACCAATCGCATCCGTATCTGGCGCGGTTAACGCCGTTGGGAATTGACCTTTGAGCAACTCCGCGCCATCAAGCTACGATTGACAGGGCAGAGGGGATCGGCTCGTGAGCGATACGAACAAAAGTGCATCGGCGCCTGTGGTCGAAATGACCGACAAGCCGGCATGGATAAAGCCGGAAATCGAGTCTTTTGTGCCGGTTCAGGCCGCTGAAGGCATCTCTTACCGGCCGAACGACGGTATCAGCAACCTTTCCTGATCGAACGCGTCGTCTTGAACGATGACTGACGGGCCCGGGGCGTCAGCCACGCCGGGCGTGGCGTGTTGCGCGGCTGTGACGAAATCGCCCGGCGCGGACCAGACCGCCAAACCCTATGACCTCGCGACGGCCGAAGGCAACGCGGCGTGAGCGTGTCGCGCGGCCTCATGCCCCCCTGGCTGGTCCGGCGCGATCTGCTTTCGCCGGATGAATGTCGCGATCTGCTAGGCTGGGCACTCGACAACGAAACGCGCTTCAGGCCGGCGGCGCTGGACAAGGGGCTGGTCGATCCGACGATCCGCCGCTCGCTGAGCTTGCGCGACCTTGGGCCGTTCGCGGGCCTGTTCGAGGAAAAGGTTCGCGCGATCGTGCCCGACCTGATCGACCAGCTGCGCGTGACGCCTTTCGCCGTTGGTGAGGTAGAACTGGAACTGGTTGCGCACAATGATGGCGCGCACTTCGCGCTGCATGGCGACCTTTACACCGGGCAGGGCAGCGCGCGCGGCGACCGGATGCTCAGCGCCATCTTTTACTTCAATCGCACGCCGAAAGGTTTTTCGGGCGGCTGTCTCAGGCTGCATCGGATCGGCGCGGCGCCGGGGGATAGCGGCGTGGATATCGCCCCGGACCAGAACAGTCTGGTGGTCTTCCCCTCCTGGGCACCGCATGAGGTGCTGACCGTGCGTTGCCCGTCAGGCGCCTTTGGCGATTCCCGATTCGCCGTCAATTGCTGGGTCTATCGCGCGAACCGGCGCTAGAGGGTGAGGCTCCGATGGTCAGCCGATCAGGATCAGCCCGCGATCGCGCATGTCGGCAATGAAATCCATCACGTCGTCGCGGCAGAGCGCCGGATCGACCGAATATGAATCCGCCATCTTCGCGCACAGTTCACCGGCGGAGATCTGCGATTCGAGCAAGGTCCAGATTCGCGCCGCGGTCGGGTTGAGCTGAAAGAAATAGCCGCTCTGGACGTCGAGGATGACGGCTTCGTCGCCGACGTCCGCCGCAATCATATCCTGATGGCGGGTGACCATCATGGTGTCCTCGATATCGGTCGCTGGCATTGGTCGCACTACTCCACGGTGTCACGGTTCAAATCTTGAAAGCGTTTTCGAGCCACATGTCCATTGCCAGCGTGAACCATACCGGCCCCCAGGGCTGATCGGGAATGGGGCCGGTCGATCCCTCGTCGCGCCAGCGCTGGAACACGGCGTGCATTTCGCCGATCTTCGCGCCATCAACCCAACCGAGCTGGGCGCAGAGCGACTGTTCGGCCGGGCGTCGGCCGAGCAACTCGGAGATCGCATCGACCGTATGGGCAACGAACGCCGTCTTGGTTTTCCGTGTCCGGACCTTTTCAGGCAAGGTACCCTTCATCGCCTGGCGCAGCAGATATTTCTTCTGACCAAAGCGCTGCAGCACGGCGCCCGACGCGCCCATCATGAAGCCGGCCAGACGCTGATCGTGGAATGGATGGCGCTGCTCGATGCCGAAGCTCGCGCTATAGGCCATCGCCGGCTCGACGTTCACGTGACGGCGGGCGAGCGCGAACACACCATAGCGCTGCTTTTGCGCGATGCCGGGCAGGTCGACGGGCAGCGCGTCGGCGTACCATCGCTCCGACAGGCCGATGCGCTTCGCCCAATCGCCGTTGAGCCAGGGCGGCGCTTGCGTCGCGAAATCGAGGTGCGGCCTGAGCATCCGTTCGCGCTGGCTGGGGCGAAACAGCGGGCCGAAGCCGTGATAGAGGATTCGGCGCGCGGAAACATGAGCCGGCTGGCCCGGCCATTGCTCGAAACCCGCCTTGAGCAGCGCCCCCCATTGGCCGGTCCTGGCAAGATCGGGCAAATAGGCCAGCGATCCGGCAAGCCAGTCGTCGCCGCCCTCGCCGGTGAGCAGCACGCGTTCGCCATCGGCTTTTTGCCGCGCGCATACCCCGGCCATCGTGTCGAGCACATTGGGTCGCAGCGGAAGTTGCAGCGTTTCGGCGCACCATTGTGCGGCAGCATCGGCGCTGAACGGGTGCGCCCCGACCACCTTTGCGGTGATGCCGACATGCGCCTCGACCGCGCTGCTCCATTCGGTCTCGTCATGCGGCTCGCCGGGGAAGCGCGCCGTGATCGCCCCGATCTGTTGGCCGATCCGCCCGGCCCGGTGGAGTTCGGTCGCGCGGCATACGATCGAGGATGAATCGAGTCCCCCCGAAAGCTGCGAAGACAAGGGTGTCGCGCTGCGCGTGGTCGCGATCAACGCCTGATCGAACAGTTCCTGGAAGCGCGCGACATGATCGGCCTCGGACAGTCGCGACAGATCCTCGAACGGCCCGACATGCCAGTGCCATTGCCTGACCTTGCCCTTTTCCAGAGCCAGCGCCGAACCCTGTGGGAGCCGATGAAGGCCCTGCCAGAAAGTATCCGTCTGGCTGACGAACCGCGCAGAGAGAAATTCGCCGATCGCGGGTTCGTTGAGTTTGCGCTCCATGCCCAACCCGACGACCAGCGAGCGCGGTTCGGTCGCGAAGCCGAAGGTCGCGCCGTCGAAAGTCCACACCAATGGCCGCCAGCCATAGGGCGACCGCACCAGCAGCAATCGCCGGTCGCGCGGTTGCCAGATGGCAATGGCGAAATCGCCGACCAGCGACGTGACATAATCGTCACCGCGCCGATCGAAGAGCGCGAGCGCGATTTCGCCATCGGGGGCGGCCTTCATCGCCTCGCCCTGCGCACCGAGTTGCGCGATCAGTTCTGCGCGATTGTCGAGGCGGCCGTCGAACACCATGATCGCGCCGGAGCGATCGCTGACGAAGGGCTGCACCTCGCCGACGGCCTCGGGAGTCGTCGCATGCGCGAAGCGGATCAGCCCTGCCGGGCCATCATGCCAGTGCCTGACGCCATCGAAGCCGCGCGGCACGGCGGCCCTGAGGATCGACGCAAGCAGCGCCTCGGTCATGTCGCGGCCATCGACATGGACCGCGCCGGCAATGGCACCCAATTTCGTCTCCAGCCCCGGCCTGACAGCGTTTCGGCATAGCATGTATCGCCAACCTGGCAATTGCCCGGTCCGTCGATCCGAAGCGGCGAGACCTAGGCCGCCGCCTCGAGCGCGCCGGCTTTGCGCAATAGCGATTGCGCCGTCACGTCGTGTCGCGCGCGGACGACGATACTCATCAGCCTGTCCTCGTAATCGATGACGAAATCGCGCGCGATCAGCCAATCGGCATCGGCCTGCTTTTCGGGGGCCAGCGATCGGCGCGGGATGGGCTTTTCGAGTTCCAGCAAGACCGCGACCTGCCCGCTCGTCAACGGCGTCAGCGGCGCGCGAGCCACGGCCCGGGTGTCGAGCACGGCCTTGGTGTTGCCGATGTCGAACAGTTCGAGCGCCGGCAGCTTTTCCTGGCGCCAGGCCTGTTTCCAGGCGTCCATCGCAGCATGCAGCCGCGCGATCAGATCGGGATTGCTCAGCAGCGGCGTGGTGTACGAACCACTGAAATGATAACCGACCTCGTCCGCCCCGACATCGGGCGGATAGAGTTGGCGATAGCCCGGGAACGGCGCGATCTCGCCGATGCCCAGGCCGATCGGATCATTGTAATAGGGGCTGTACCGGTCGATCAGGATCGGGTTGCGTCCGGTCGGGCCGTGAAGATGCGCAAGCTTCGGGATCAAGCCGATCATCGCTTCGTAATGATCGGCCTGCTCGCCTGGGAAGCCGTAGATCATGCCCCAATGCACGCGCATCCCGATACCGCGGCAGTGACGCAGCAGGGCGATATTCTGATGCGCCGACACGCCCTTGCGCATCAGCTTTAGCACATCGCTCGACAGGGATTCGATGCCCGGCTGGATAGCGACGATGCCGCCCAGGGCCATGGTGTCCAGCTGCTCCTCGGTCAGGTTTGCCTTGACCTCGTAGAACATCTTCATGCGCGGGCCGCGTGCGGCAAGGGCCGGCCACAGCTCGCGCAGATAGCGCATCGGCATGATGTTGTCGGTCATGAAGACCTGATCCACGCCCCAATGTTCCAGCGCATCGAGCTCGTCGACAACCGTCCCGACCGGCTTTTCACGAAACGTCATTCCCTCGCCGTTCAACCCGCAAAAGGTGCAGTGGTTCTTGGCGCCCCACCAACAGCCGCGCGATGTCTCCATCATCAGGTAGCGCGGTAGCCATGCGGGCAGGAGGCCGGCCGTCTGCAGCGGGCGCAGCGTGGCGAAGAAATCCGAATAGTCGGGCGCAAACACCTCGCGCATGTCGCGGATCGGTTCGGTGTGGATCACCCGCTCGTCGGCCCGCACGCCACGGCGAAGATAGTTTTCGCAGAATTCGGGAAAGTCGATATCGGCCTCGCCCGCGAAGAAATGGTCGATCCACGGAAACGCCTTGGCGAGGCCAAGGCTGAGTGGCCAGGCGGCGTTGGCGCCGCCCATTACGGTCACGATGGTGGGGTCAGCCTCCTTCACACGCCGCGCGATGGAGGAAGCCGCCAGATTCTGTTCGAAGGTGGACGACACGCCGACGATGCGCGGCCGCAACGCTAGGATCTGCTCGACCACCTCGTCGAGCATCGGCGCGATCGCATCGACCACCCGGCGGTAATCGGCATCTTGCGCGTCGCTCAGCGTTTCGAGCGGCGGCAGGGTGGCGAGCGTGGCCTGGGGATAGGCGTGCGGACGGAACAGCCGCTCGCCGACCATTGCCTTCATCTGACCGTGGCTGATCGCGTCATAAGCATCGAGCCCGACCCGCTTTGCGAGCGCGATCCCGGCATAGACGATGCGGGTGTCGAGGCCACGCGCCATACAGGCGCTCTTGAGGATCGCGGTGCCAAGCTGAGGATAGTGCATGGAATCGAACGGGGGAACGACCAGGCAGATTTCCGTGACGGGAGACGTTGATTCGCGGCGCATCTCGCTCCCCCCTGCAATATCCACGGGCTTACCACGGCGCGGCAATCTTGCCATCCTGCAGTTGATGTCCGTGCGGGCGTGATCGCTACACGGCTGGCGCCGCGCCCGAGCAGCGCGTATCGCCATGGACTATCGTTCAGCAAGAAGAACCACGTGGCCGATTCATCAGCACCCGCGGAAGGCAGAATTGACTGGCTGGATTATCTGCGCCTGCTGTCCGCGCTGATGATCATGATGGCCCATTATGTCGTGATCGTCGTGCCCAGGCTTCCGGGCCTGACGAATACCGATCTCGGCCTCGTCTCCGACATATTATATTATGGCCATATCTGGCTGTTCGCCTTCTTCATGATGAGCGGCATGTTGATCGTCCAGATCGTCCAGCGACAGAAATTGTCGACCTTCGTCACCCATCGCCTGACCCGCATCTACCCGACCTTCATCCTCTGCCTATCGATCACGACGCTGGTGACGATCGGGGAAACGGGCAAGATGCACATTACCTTCGGGCAATATATGGCCAGTCTGACAACCAACGCGGAAGCGTTCGGATATCGGCCGGCAGACGCCTCCTACTGGACCCTGACGGTCGAGATCGCGTTCTACATCATGCTGGTCGCAGTCGCGATGCTGGGGTGGATCAGGCACATCCAGATCGTCGTGGTGGCGTGGGTCGCGCTGCAGCTGCTCGCGGCCCCCTTCTTTCCGCACGCGCCGTTGCTGGGCACCGATTATTATTTCCTGACGGCAGGTTGCGTGATGGGTTTGCTGTACCAGCGCCGCAACGAATGGCTGAACCTGACGCTGCTCGCGATCACCGCGCTGCTCGGCACGCGAACCCTTTTCCTCGCCTCGCGGGGCATGCCGATCAACCCGTGGATCGCGATCGCGGTGATGCTCGGCTTCTATGCCCTCTTTCTGGCGATGCGGGGCCGCGATGTCCGCCTGCCCTGGGCACATCGGATCGGCTCTTTCACCTATCCGCTTTACCTTCTGCACTTCAAGATCGGCACAATCATGCTGATGTGGTGGGCAACCGACGCCAACAAATGGTGGCTGGTACTGGCATTGTCGCTGGGCATGATCCTGTTCTCGCTCGTGCTCGACGATATCGTCGAATTCCGGCTGCGCGCGACGTGGCGCAAGCTTGCCAAGGCGACGGTGGCGCGTCCGTTCATCCTGTGGGAACAGCGCCGCGTTCCGGCGATTGCGCCGGCCAGCCTCTGAGCGATCGGGCTGGCCTGCTGAATACCACCGCCGCCGCGATCTGGCACAAAGAGCGCGGTTACCGCGCAGGAAGCTGATCGAGCAAAGTCACGGCCGGGCGGCCGACCGGCATCGTCGGCGCGGCGGGCACGGCGGCATCGAGCTTGTCGAGCCACAGATGCGCGCGGGACCCGATCGCGATCTGCGGATTGGACGAGGCGATCTTGCCGCGCGCCTCCCAGCTCGCCACCAGCGCGCGCGCCTCGTCGGTGGCGGCCTGGAGCGGCTGGCGCTTGCGCAGCGCGTGGTTGATCAACGCGTCGCCGAAGAAGGTCCAGTCATTGTCGGACTGACAGCCGAACGAGGTGTGATCGGCATCGGCGGCGGTCACGATCGCGCTGTCGTCGGTCTCCATCATCGGCACGAACACGCCCGAATAGCAGGCCGAGACGATCACCAGCCGGCGCTCGATGCCGAGCGTGCCGAACATGCTCCAGAGGCGCGAGGGCGAAATGAAACCATAGCCCTGATCGGCATCGTTATAGGCGATGCCGATCTGCGCGCCGTGCGAGGTAGTGTAGAGCACGACGACATCCTCGGCCTTGTCCATCACCTCGGCGAAACGGGCGAGGACGAGGGCGATATTGTCGGGCGAACCGCGCGGGAGCGTGCTTTCGGCGCTGCCGTCCGAGCCGGCGAGCACGACGGTGCGCGCTTCCGCGCCGTAGCGGCGGGCGAGCACCCTGCCCGCCTCGCGTGCCTCGCGGCCGAACACCGGGTCGCTGTCGAGGCCGACCGCCAGGACATAGACGTCGACCACGCCCTTGCGCTGCGCCGGGATGGCGGCGAGCGTCGCGTCGAGGCGACGATGTTCGGCGAGTTGCCAGGTGGGAGATCGATCACGCTCGGTAGAAATGCCGAGATCGGCATAGCCGATAAACTCCTCGGACGAGGTGCCGATCGTCGGGGGCGGCTGGGTGTGGCGTGGGGCGTCATAGGGTGCCTGCTGCGCGCCGCCGACGCCGGCCCAGGCCAGCCCGCAACCCAGCACGATGATACCGAGAATCGAACGATGCCGCATCATACCCCCACTTGTTGTGCTGGGCCGGGCGGGATGCTGTCAATTGACGATCGACAACCGATCGTCGCCTGCCGGCCAGCGATCGTCGATGCCCGGACCCTGCGCCATGGTGGTGATGTCAAGGCCGTCGAGTGCGCCGAGCAGGGCATCGAGGTCGATCAGGTCGAGGCACGGCCGCGCACCCGGCGCGATGCGCTCTCCGGCGGCGATGCGGCGCGCGAGGATGATGCTCGGCAGGCAGGGAATGTTCGCACCATGCGCCTGCCTGGCGACGATGAAGATGCGCACCTCCATCGCCTTGCCGTCGTGTCCGACACCATGGAGGAACATGTGGAAGCCGCTGCGCTGCCGACCGAGCGCGTCGAACAGGAAGGAGGCGCGGAGCAGCGCCGGCGCATAAGGCGCGAGCGACCGCACCAGCCGCAGCCGCACGATCCAGCTGAGCAGCCAGGTGCCGAGATGGAGCAGCTTGATCTCGTGCCCGGCGACGAAGCGCAGGTCGCGCAGGTCGGGGTAGCGCGCGGGGAACAGCGCGAGATCGGGGATGTCGCAATCGCCGAACAGGCGCAGGCCGATCTCGGGATAACGCACCCCGTGCAGCCCCTGCCAGCCGAACACGCGCCGCGCGGCTCCGTGTGCCAGCCGCGTGAAGGGTTGGCCGACATAGCTCAACACCGCAGCGGCGGTGCCAAGGCCGCGATTGGTCTGCTGCGCGGCGGTGATGCCGTACACGGCACTGTCGAGACGTGCGAAGGCTGGAAGGTAGCGGTCGATGAACGCCGCGGTGAGGCACGGCACCGAGCTTGCCCCGGCGACCACGGCGACGCCCGCGGCCTTCGCCGCCGCATCGAGATCGCCGATCGAGGCGACGAAGTCTCGCGCATCGGCGAGATCGAGATAATGCACGCCGGCGGCGATCGCGGCGCGCGCCACGCGATGGTCCTGCCCCTGGAACGGACCGGTGGTGTGGATGATCAGGTCGGGCCGGATCGCGGCGAAAGCGGCGGCGAGATCGCCATTGATATCCAGGCTATGGCCTTCGGCCGGGTTATTCGCTGCGAGGTCAGCCGCAGCCGCTCGCGCCTTGTCCGCCGAGCGGCCGGCGATCAGCACCGTGATATTCGAATCGGTCGCCAGCGCACGGGCGATGTAACCGCCGAAATTGCCGTAGCCGCCGATGATCAGGACCCGGGTGGTCATGGGCACGCACGCGACAGCCGGCACAGTCTACTGACAAAATTCAGCGCCATTCCCCTGCACCACCCCGGCGAAGGCCGGGGTGGCAGTTGCTCTGGGGGGCCTCGCCGGTTGGATAATTTTGTCAGTGGTCCCTGGGCCCAACCGACGCGCATCACCCGATCAGTAAA
Source organism: Pseudomonadota bacterium (assembly GCA_040390605.1). Taxonomy (GTDB): domain Bacteria; phylum Pseudomonadota; class Alphaproteobacteria; order Sphingomonadales; family Sphingomonadaceae; genus Sphingomonas. The sequence continues at coordinate 23,193 of JAZJXZ010000037.1, read as the reverse complement.
CCCGCTTCTTCGGCTTGATATACTCGGCTTCGTCGGTGAGCGTGTAGTCGTGCACCGGGCGCGAGCCGAGATCGACCTTGCCGCCGACGCCGCCCCAGCCGGTGAACTTCGCCGTGCTGTGCTTCATCCAGTTCTTGTCGTCGCGATCGGGGTGATCCTCGTTGACGTGCGCGCCGCGCGATTCCTTGCGGTTGGCCGCCGACTCCATCGTTACCACGGCCTGGGCGATGAGATTGTCGAGTTCGAGCGTCTCGACCAGGTCGGTATTCCAGATCAGGCTGCGATCCTGAATGCTGACATCGGTCATCCGCTGATAGGTCGCGGCGATCTTGGTCTGGCCTTCGCTGAGCAGCGCATTGTCGCGGAACACCGCGCAATGCTTCTGCATCGTGCGCTGCATCTCGACGCGGATCTCCGCCGTGGTCGAGCCGCCCTTGGCGTTGCGGAAATGATCGAGCCGGCCGAGCGCCAGCTCTTCCGAGCCCTTGGGCAGCGCGTTGTGCGGCGTGCCGGGCTTGAGCGTTTCCTTGAGGCGCAGGCCCGTGGCGCGACCGAACACGACCAGATCGATCAGCGAGTTCGAGCCGAGCCGGTTGGCGCCGTGCACCGACACGCAGGCCGCCTCGCCGACCGCGAACAGGCCGGGGACGACCGTGTCGGCATCGTCGCCGACCTTCTGTACGACTTCGCCATGATAGTTGGTCGGGATGCCGCCCATATTGTAATGAACGGTCGGCGTGACCGGCAGCGGCTGGCGCGTCAGGTCGACGCCGGCGAAGATCTTGCCGGTCTCGGTGATGCCCGGCAGCCGCTCGTGCAGCACCTTGGGATCGATATGGTCGAGGTGAAGGAAGATATGGTCCTTCTCCTTGCCGACGCCGCGGCCCTCGCGCATTTCCATCGCCATCGAGCGCGACACCACGTCACGCGACGCTAGGTCCTTGGCCGAGGGAGCATAGCGCTCCATGAAGCGCTCGCCTTCGGAGTTGGTCAGGTAGCCGCCCTCGCCGCGCGCACCCTCGGTGATCAGCACGCCCGCGCCGTAGATGCCGGTCGGATGGAACTGGACGAACTCCATGTCCTGCAGCGGAAGGCCGGCGCGCAGCACCATGCCGCCGCCGTCGCCGGTGCAGGTATGGGCCGAGGTCGCCGAGAAGTAGGTGCGGCCGTAACCGCCGGTCGCCAGCACTACGGCATGGCTGCGGAAGCGGTGGATCGAGCCGTCTTCCATGCACAAGGCGATGACGCCGCGGCACTGACCATTTTCCATGATCAGGTCGAGCGCGAAATATTCGATGTAGAAGTCGGCGTCGTACTTCAGGCTCTGCTGGTACAGCGCGTGGAGCATGGCGTGACCGGTGCGGTCGGCGGCGGCGCAGGTGCGCTGCGCGGGCGGGCCTTCGCCCATATTCTGCATCATACCGCCGAACGGGCGCTGGTAGATCTTGCCTTCGGTCGTGCGGCTGAACGGCACGCCGGCATGTTCGAGCTCATAGACCGCCGCCGGGGCTTCGCGGACCATATATTCGATCGCGTCCTGGTCGCCGAGCCAGTCCGACCCCTTGACGGTATCGAACATGTGCCAGGTCCAGTGGTCCGGCCCCATATTGCCGAGGCTGGCGGCGATGCCGCCCTGCGCCGCGACGGTGTGGCTGCGCGTCGGGAACACCTTGGTGATGCAGGCGGTCTTGAGGCCGCTCTCGGCGATGCCCATGGTCGCGCGCAGGCCCGATCCGCCGGCGCCGACGACGACGGCGTCATAGGTGTGGTCGATGATCTTGTAGACGGCGGTCATTATGCGGGTGTCCCCGAAAAGGCGATCTTGAGGATCGAGAAGATCGCGATGCCGGCGGTCGCGAAGGTGAAGAAGTTGAGCAGCAAGAGGCTGACGATGCGCGACTCGCCATGGCAATAATCCTCGATCAGGACCTGCAGGCCGAGGCGGAAGTGCCAGAACACGCTGAAGATCAGCAGCGCCATGGGGATGGCGACCCAGGCCGAGGCCATCCATGCATGGACCGTGCTGTAATCATAGGCCGGCAGCCGCGCGATCGACAGGATGAACCACAGCATCAGGACGAGATTGCCCGCCGCGGTGAGGCGCTGGTTCCACCAGTGATGCGCGCCTTCCTTGGCGCTGCCGAGACCGCGCACGCGGCCGAGTTCGGTTCCACCGCGCATGTTATTTGCCCCCCAGCAGATAGGCCCAGAACAGGATGGTCGCCGTGATCGACCCAACCAGCGTCATCCAGGCCCAGGTGCGGTTGCTCTTCAGCTCATAACCCGCACCGGTATCCATGACGAAGTGCCGGATGCCGCTGGCGATGTGCTGGAACAGCGAAAAGGTCAGCCCGATGCCGAGCACATAGCCCAGCACGCCGTGGAACCAGGTCGAGAACAACCACTGGAAGGTGTCGTAGCTGGTCGGGCCCGCGGCGAGCGCGGCCAGCCACCAGACCAGCAGCAACGTGCCGACCAGAGCCATGCCGTCGCCGGTGATGCGGTGGATGATCGACACCATCATGCCGATCGGCCAACGCACGTGCGTCAAATGCGGCGAGATAGGTCGGGCGGGACGGTCCGTGGCCAAGGCGCGTGTTCCTGTCTGGATCGGGTGGCGCCCTCCTTACGCCGCGAGCGCCGCGATGCAAGGGTCTGAGCGTTGTCCTAACCGCGTCTTAACCAAATCGAGCTAGCCAGTAACGCGGGACCGAAAGTCGCCGGCCCATTATATTCGATCGGAGTTTTCGCTTTGACCACCAACGACTTGCCCACCCCCGGCACGATCGCCGCCAATATCGATCTCGGCGCCCGGCTGCGCGTGTTCGACTTTGACGGGTCGCTCGGCAAGGCGAGCCAGGAAGCATGGGTCGTCATCGAGCCGGAAATTCACGCTATTTCTGAAGCTTATTGGCAGCAATGGCTGCGCTGCTTCGACGATGGCAAGGCATGGGCGGCGCACGAAACCGCCAAGATGATCGAGGTCGGCTGCACGTTCCTGAAAAATCGTTTCCTCGACACGCGCGGTCGCGCCTGGGTCGAGTCGATCGAGCGCTCGGTCGCGGCGGCCTATGTCGCCGACGTCACGCCGATGGCGCTATTGTCGATGATCAACGCCAGCGACCGCGCCGCGCTCGACGTGATGATGCGCCGTGTGCCGGCCGGTGATCCGCGCCTGCCCCTACTGATCGACACGCTGATGCGGCTATCGGCACTGGAAGGCGACATCACCGTCGCGATCTACAACGAATATCGCCAGTTCAGCGCGCAAGCGGCGCGCGACGCGCTGGCAGTCGATTTTCGCCAGGGCGTCGCCGCCATGGTCGAGAGCGCCGGCACCGACGGTCATGCCTTGCGCGACCAGGCGGTACGCACCTCGGCCTCGGCACGCGGCATGCTGAGCAAGACCAGCGAGGTCGCCGCCGCCGCCGAGCAATCCGCCGTGGCGATGCGCGAAGCGGCGCAGACCGCCGCCGGCCTGATCCGCGCGATCGAGGATGCCCGCACCGAGGTCGAGGCAGCGGCCGAGATCGCGACGCGCGCCTCGGGCCAGGCGAGCCAGGCGGTCGGCATGTCCGAGACGCTCAGCGACCATGCCAAATCGATCGAGTCGATCCTCGGCCTGATCCGCGACATTGCCGGCCAGACCAACCTCCTCGCGCTCAACGCGACGATCGAGGCAGCCCGTGCCGGCGACGCCGGTCGCGGTTTCGCCGTGGTCGCGCAGGAGGTGAAGAGCCTCGCCAACCAGACGGCACGTGCCACCGACGACATCGCCGCCAAGATCGCGGCGATCCAGTCGGCGACGCGTTCGACCGTCGACACCAATGCCAGCATCAAGTCGACCGTTGCCGAGGTGCAGGAAAGCGCCAATCGCATCCGCTTCGCGATGGAGGCGCAGGCGCAGACCGTCACCGCGATCACCGCGGCCGTCGACGAAACCGCGCTCGCCGCCGACTCGATGTCCAACACCATCGCCGCGATCCGCGAGGACACCGAAGGCGTGGCCAGCGAGATCGAACGCGTCGGCCAGGGATTCGATTTACTCGATGGTAGGCTTGCTTCGCTTAAAAGCAGCGCGGGCGACTTCGTGGCGAAGGTTGCGGCATAGCGGGAGAGCACCGGCATGGCCGGCAAGAGCGAGATGCAGACAGGCAGTTGGAGCGGCAGCATCCGGTCCGCAGCCGATCGCGTGGGCGATTATGATTGGGACAAGGCGATCGGCCCCGCTTGCGCGGAAATCGCTACGCTGATCAGCGGGTCGGAAGAGTCGATTGGCAGCGCGTTCTGGCAACATTATCTGTCGCTATCCTCCACCGCACACGTCCATTCCTATTTCGATGCCGACAGGCTTGCCCGGCGCTGCCAGCGCAGCACGAGCTATACGATGGACAAATACCAGCGACCTTTCGCCGATAGTTGGGTGACGACCGCCGAGCGCCACGCCAGCGAAGGCCATCAGGCCAAAGTACCGCTGCCGGCTTTGCTTTCCTCGCTGAGTTTCGCGCATAGCGCGACCATTGCGGTGCTTGCCGGTAAACTCGCTGGCGACGCGGCAAGGCTGACGCGGCTGACCGATGTGATCCAGCGATTGGCGCTGGTCGAGGCGGACGTGATGACGTCTTATCTCGGCGCGCGCGATGCCGAGAGGACGCGCGAAGAGCGTCGCTCGCGATCCGCGCAGTTCAGCGAAATCATCGGGCGCTCGATCGAGGGCACCGCGGCGTTCGGCAACCGCATCCGCGTTCAGGCGCAGGGTGCCTCAGCCTCGGCGCGTGGCATGCTGGGCAAGACCAGCGAAGTCGCCGCCGCCGCCGAACAATCCGCCGTGGCGATGCGCGAGGCAGCGCAGACCGCCGCCGGCCTGATCCGTGCGATCGAGGATGCCCGCACCGAGGTCGAGGCCACCGCCGATATCGCGACGCGCGCCTCGGGCCAGGCGAGCCAAGCGGTCGGCATGTCCGAGACGCTGAGCGACCATGCCAAATCGATCGAGTCGATCCTCGGCCTGATCCGCGACATTGCCGGCCAGACCAACCTCCTCGCGCTCAACGCGACGATCGAGGCAGCCCGTGCCGGCGACGCCGGTCGCGGTTTCGCCGTGGTCGCGCAGGAGGTGAAGAGCCTCGCCAACCAGACCGCACGTGCCACCGACGACATCGCCGCCAAGATCGCCGCGATCCAGTCGGCGACGCGTTCGACCGTCGACACCAATGCCGGCATCAAGGCGACCGTTGCCGAGGTGCAGGAAAGCGCCAACCGCATCCGCTTTGCGATGGAGGCCCAGGCGCAGACCGTCACCGCGATCACCGCCGCCGTCGACGAAACCGCGCTCGCCGCCGATTCGATGTCCAACACCATCGCCGCGATCCGTGAGGATACCGAAGGCGTGGCCAGCGAGATCGACGCCCTGACACGGGACTTCGCCGAGGTCGACGACCAACTGGTCGGGCTCAAGAGCGCGGCTGACGGCTTTTCGGCGAGCGTGGCGGCCTGATCTAGCCCCCAAGCCAATCTTGCTTCCCCGGCGAAGGCCGGGGAACAGCAAGGTGATCAGGCGCTAGCCTAAGCGATCCGGGCCGCGCTATGGCGCCCGCATGACCAATATTCTTCTCACCGGCTCGTCGCGCGGCATCGGCGCGGCGATCGCCGAGTCGCTCGATCAACCCGGCATCGCGCTGGTCGGGCATGGCACACGCTCGGGCATTCCCGCCGATTTCGCCGATCCGGCCGGACCGCGCGGCTTGTGGGACGCCGCGCTGGAACGGCTCGGCACGATCGATGTGCTGATCAACAATGCCGGGATCTTCGAGGCCAATCCGCTCGACGGGAGTGCCGATGACTGGGTCGCGGGCTGGGAGCGCACGATGCGGGTCAACCTGACCGCCTCGGCCGAATTGTGCCGGCTCGCCGTGCTGCACTGGCAGCAGCGCGGCGTTGGCGGGCGGATCGTCAATGTCGCGAGCCGCGCCGCCCATCGTGGGGACAGCCCGGCGCACTGGCACTACGCCGCGTCCAAGGCGGGCATGGTGGCGATGACCAAGACCATCGCCCGCGGTTATGCCGCGCAGGGCACCCTCGCCTTCGCCATCTGCCCCGGTTTCACCATGACCGGCATGGCGGAGGAATATCTCTCCAGCCGCGGTGGCGACAAATTGCTCGCCGACATTCCGCTCGGCCGCGTCGCTGAGCCAGGCGAGGTCGCCGAGGTCGCGCGCTTCCTGGCGCTCGAGGCGCCGCCGTCGATGACCGGGTCGGTGATCGACGTGAACGGCGCCAGCTATGTCCGATAGCTGGAAGCTTACCCTGCCCTGCACGCGCGACGAGGCCGAGGCGATCGAGGTCGATATGGGCGCGCTCGCCTTGCTCGAACCGCCGCCGGTGCTGATGACGAGCGAAGCCGTCGCCGACGACCCGCTGAAATGGCGGCTCGATGCCTATTTCGACCGCAAGCCCGACGCCGCGACGATCGAGGCGATCCGGGCGCTGGTGCCGAGTGCGGCGGGGAGCACGGCCAGGGCCGAGCGGCTCGCCGAAGCCGATTGGGTGACGCTGAGCCAGGCCGGGCTGGAGCCGCTCGACGCCGGACGCTTTCACGTCGCGACCGAAGCGGGCGCGGTGCCCGCCGGCAAGCGTGGTTTCGTCATTCCGGCCGGGCGCGCCTTCGGCACCGGTCATCACGAGACCACCACCGGCTGCCTGATCGCACTCGATGCGATGAAGCGCGCGGGCGCGCGGGTCGACAACATGATCGACCTCGGCACCGGCACCGGCCTGCTCGCCTTCGCCGCGCTGCACCTGTGGCCGCGCTGCTACGCCACGGCGACCGATATCGACCCCGTGTCGGTCGATGTGACGGCGGAGAATGCGCTCGCCAATGGCGTGATGCTGGGCCAGCAGCCGGGGCGGCTGGCGCTCGACGTCGCCGACGGCACCGATGCCGAGACGGTACAGCGGCGCGCACCCTACGATCTGATCGTGGCCAATATCCTTGCCGGGCCGCTGATCGCGCTGGCGCCGGACATCGCGGCGATCGCAGCACCCGGGGCGATGCTGGTGCTGGCCGGGCTGCTCGGCACGCAGGCCGAAGCGGTGATGCGCGCCTATCGCCGACAGGGTTTCCGCGTGGCGACCCGCCGTGACCTTGGCGACTGGACGATCCTGACGCTGCGTTATCGCGCGCGCTACGGCGCCGGGCGGACGACGCGGCCCGGTCGGGGCAGCACCGAAACGCCGGGCTTCGGCAGCTGGTAGCCCTTAAGCTCCTCCCCGGAACGGGGAGGGGGACCGCGCGCTTCTTCAGCGCGTGGTGGAGGGGCTGGTCGGCAGAGCGTGAGCCTCATCGTCTCTCATGTGCGTTCACCGGCAAACGCGCCGATCCCTTTTTTGTCCAGCTCTCGCCCGACCAGCCCCTCCACCGCGCTACGCGCGTTCCCCCTCCCCGTGCCGGGGAGGAACTACCTAGGCGACCGCCGCGTCCCGCCCTTCGGCATAAGCCTGGGTACCGTGCGTCATCACCACATCGCCCGGCTCGATCGCTGCGACGGGAATATCGGGCAGCGCGTGCAGTTCCTCATAGAGCGGCGCGAAATCGGTTTCGACCGTCAGGCGGAGCAACTCGTCGAAGCTCGGAATGACGAAATAGTTCTGCTGGAAATCGTCGATCCGGTATTCGGTGCGCATCACCCGCTTCAGATCGAAACCGATCCGGTTGGGGCTGGGATCGTCGAGCGCGAAGCGACTCTCCGCGGCGGACGAGACGATGCCGGAACCATAGATGCGCAGGCCCTCGGGTTCGGCGATCAGGCCGAACTCGACGGTGTACCAGTAGAGCCGGCCGAGATATTTGAGCGCATCCAGTCCCTGCGCGCGCTGCCCGCCGCGACCATAGGCGACGAGATAGTCGGCGAACACCGGATCGGCGAGCATCGGCACATGGCCGAACACGTCGTGGAAGACGTCGGGCTCCTGCAGATAATCGAGCTGGTCGGGGCGGCGAATGAAATTGCCCGCGACGAAGCGGCGATTGGCCATGTGATCGAAGAAAACGTCATCGGGCACCAGCCCGGGCACGGCGACGACCTGCCAGCCGGTGAGTTTCATCAGACGATCCGACAGCTCCGCGAAATCGGGAATGCCGGGCTTGGACAGTTTGAGCACGTCGAGGCCGCGCAGATAGGCCTCCGACGCGCGACCGGGCAGCAGCCGCGCCTGGCGCGCGAAGAGCGTGTCCCAGGTGGCATGATCCTCGGCCGAGAAATGCGCCCAGTCCTGCGGGATCGTCCAGTCGCCCGCGGCACCATGCGGCGGAGAATCGGGGTGGTGCGTTTCATTGGGCATCGAAAGCGCCTAGCATGAGCAGCACGATGCCGAAATCCGTCGACCTGCCCCCTCCTTCCAAGCTGCTCTGGGCAGCCGAGCTCCCGCGTGCGGCGTGGACGGTGGCACGTTATGGCGTCCTGCGCACCCGGCCCGAGGCCGTGCCGCAGGGCGACGGGCGGCCGGTGATGATATTGCCGGGCCTGTTCAACGGCGATCGTTCCAACTTCGCGCTTCGGAAATATCTGCGCACGCTCGGCTATGCCGCGCGCGGCTGGGGCCTGGGGCGCAATTTCGGTACCAAGACGATCGGCCAGGAGGGCCAGCGGCTGCTCACGCGGATCAAGGCGATGTACGAGGAGCATGGCGAGCCGGTGACGCTGATCGGCGTCAGCCTGGGTGGCATGCTGGCGCGGTTCGCCGCGCAGCGGCTGCCCGGCATGGTGCGCGAGGTGATCACGGTGAGTTCGCCCTTCGCCGGCGACCCGCGCGCGACCAATGTGTGGCGCGCCTTCGAATGGCTGACCGGCGACAAGATCGACAGCGATACGGTGCGCGAACGCGGCGCCGAGATCGCCGCCCCGTTGCCGGTACCCTCGACCGCAATCTGGAGCGCGAGCGATGGTCTCGTCAACGGTCTGATCTGCCACGCGCCGAACGACCCGCAATGCCGCAACATCGAGGTGCGCAGCAGCCATCTCGGCGTGCAGCTCAACCCCGACGTGCTGAAGATCGTCGCCGAGGTACTCGGCGGTACGGCCTAGGGCTCGATCGTTACCAGGCCGACCCTGACCAGCCGATGCAGCGCCGCGCGCGAATCGTCGGTACCGACCAACCGCCCCGCCTGCTCGATCAATTCGGCGACCGAACGCGGCTCCATGCCGAGCGCATCGAGCATCGCCAGCAGCGCCGGCGTCGCCGGTACGGCCGCCCCGGCAGCGGCGATCATGCCGTCACGGCGCAGGGCCGGCGGCAGCGAGGTGGCGAAGCTGGCCCGCGCGCCGGGCGCGTCGGCGTCGAGCGCGGCGCCCGGATCGGTGCCGACGCGCGCAAGCTCGGCGTTCTTCGCGGCGAGCCACCCGGCCAGATCGATGCCCGATGCCAGATCGGCCAGCGCCGATTGCAGCAGCGATTGCTGCGCCGCCAGCGCCTCGGCACCGAGCAATGGCCGCAACGGCACATTGAGGGCGGTCATCGCGGCGAGCTGATCGCCGACATAGTCAGCGAGGTTGATGTGGTTGACGAGCAGCGACAGATGCAGCGATCGGCCTTCCGCCTCACAGACGTGATGTTGGCCCTGCGGGACGAACAGCAGGTCGCCGGGCTGCATCCGCACCTCGCCGGTGACCTCGGTTGGAGCCTCGGACGATGGCCGCATCGGCCCAGCGCACCCCGCGACCGGCGTGCCGAGGAACCGCCATTGCTTGCTGCCCTCGAGCTGGAGCACGATCACGTCCGATCGGTCATAGTGCAGCGGCAAGGCCGCCTCGGCACTATACGATGCGACGGCGGCCATCGAGATGCGATCGCCCAACCGACGTTCGGCGTCGAGCGACAGGTCCCACAAGGCCGGCAGATGATGGTGGATCTTGTTGACGACGACACCCGCGCCCTGACGTGACAGGCTGCGCAGGGCCAGCGGCCGCAACTTCTCGTCCGCATCGAGGATATGCGCCGATTGCGGATCAATATCGCGGCCCTTGATGACGACGCGCAGATGATCCGCGGGTTTGGGCAGGCGGCGGATCAGCTGATCGAGCGCGGCGAAATCCAACAGCGCGGCCGGTACGACGTCACTCGCCTTGGGTAGGTGGAGTATCCGCCCCGCGTCCATCGCGGCGCGAAGATCGGCCTCACGCAGGCGGCCGAGGAAGTCGGCAAAGCTTATCGGCATGCGCGCGCGACGGAAGCCATTTGCGACCTCGCTTCAGCGATCATAACCGCCCTGGCAGTCCTCGGGATGCTGGCGGCAGTGCTTCTCGGCCTTGCGCCGCTCCTTCTCGGCGCGCTCATCGCGCTTGCGCTCGGCGCGGCCGCGATTGCGGTCGGCCTCGCTCTGGCTGGTCGTCGTCCAGTCGACCGCCTTCGCACCGGCCTTCACCGGAAACGTAACGACGTCGAATGCCGTCTTGGCGACGCAACCGCCGGCGAGCAGGGGCAGCACGGCTGCGATCAGGGCAAGGCGGCGCACGGTTATTGTCCCTTTCCTTTGGCGGCGTTTCGGGCCTGCACGCCAAGATACGGGAAATCGGTGAAAAAGCCATCGATGCCGAGCGCGAGATAGCGGTCGATCTCATCGACCAGCAGGCCATGGGCGCGCGGGTCCACGCCCTGGCGGAAGCGTGAGGGGAGGAAGAAATTCTCAGCGCGGAAGGTCCAGGGATGGACGCGCAAGCCGGCGCCATGCGCATCGGCGACCAGCGTCGTGGGCGCGTCCCCGCCCTTCTGGATCATTTCCTTGTTGGGCCCGATGCCCCAGGCGTAGGTCGCGACCTTCTTCAGGCCATCGGGCGTCGACATCGACGCATAGCTCGGCTCGGCATTGTCCGCCGGGCCGCCTTTGGCGTCCATTAACTGGATCAGCCGGATGCCGGTGAGCTTGTGCAACTGGCGGAGATTGGCGACCTCGAACGACTGGATGAAGACCGGATCGCTGGCCTTGCTCCAGCCGGCCCGTTTCAGTTCGGCGGCGAGCCGCGCCTCCATCGGATGGCCGATCGACGCGAAATAACTCGGATGCTTGGTCTCGGGATAGATGCCGATCGTCCGGCCCAGCTCCTGTGAGCGGCGCTTGGCCAAAGCGATGATCTCGGCCAGCGTCGGAATCTCGAACTGGCCGTTGAAGCGCATATTGTCCGGGCGCAGCTGCGGCAGGCGTTCTCTCGCACGCAACGTCTTCAGCTCGGCGAGCGTGAAATCCTCGGTGAACCACCCGACATGCTTCTCGCCGTCGATCGTCTTGGTCGCCTTGCGTGCCGCGAATTCAAGGTGAGTCGCGACATCGGTGGTGTCGGTGATGTCGTTCTCGTGCCGCGCGACGAACACATCGTCTTTCGTCAGCACGAGGTCGGGCTCGATGAAGTCGGCGCCCTGTTCGATCGCCAGCGTGTACGAGGCCAGGGTATGTTCCGGGCGCAGGCCGCTCGCGCCGCGATGGCCGATGACGATCGGGGGCGAGAGCGACGGCGCGCGGGTCATGGCCCTATCCTGCCCGAGCGCCAGGCCGGGCACCAGCGCGATGAACGACAAAATGCAGCATGCGATCTTTATCATCCGCTTGGTCTAGCGGCGAAACATGACAAGGGCGAGTAAAGCTATTCGTGGCGGAGCGCGTCGATCGGGTTGAGCGAGGCCGCGCGCCGCGCCGGAAAATAGCCGAACACCACACCGATGATCGCCGAGATGCCGAAGGCGATCAGGTTGATCTGCGGCACGAAGATCCACGTCACCTGCATGAGCGGTGCGAGCGACAGGATCGCGACCTGCGCCACGACCAGGCCGATCAGACCGCCGAGGCAGGACAGCGCGATCGCCTCGACCAGGAACTGCAGCAACACCTCCCGCGCCACCGCGCCGATGGCGAGGCGGATGCCGATCTCGCGGGTCCGCTCGGTCACCGAGACGAGCATGATGTTCATGATGCCGATGCCGCCGACGATCAGGCTGATCGCTGCCACCGCGGTGACGATGCTGGTCAGCAGCGTGGTCGTGCTGGAGAGCGTGTCGCTGATCTGTTTGGTATCGAAGATGTTGAAATCGTCATCCTTGCCGCCGGTGATCCTGCGGCGCTCGCGCAGCAGATCCTCGATCGATGCCTGGACGGAAGATGTCGAATAGGCCTCGTCGACGCCGACCAGCATCAGCCGCACATTGGGTGACCCCGTGAAGCGGCGCTGCACCGTCTTCAGCGGCATGATCACGACATCGTCCTGGTCACCGCCGAAGCCCGCCTGTCCGCGCGCGGTAAGGCGGCCTATCACGTCGCAGGAAATCCCGCCGATCCGCATCCGCGTGCCGACCGGCGAGCCGCCATGATAGAGGTTCTGGTTGACGGTGTTGCCGAGAATGCACACCGCCTTGCCCGCCGCCTCTTCCGTCGGTGTGAACGTGCGCCCCTCGGCCAACGGCCATGGCTGGACCTGGAAATAGGCGTTGGTGGTGCCGTTGATCGTGGTCGACCAGTTGGCGCCCTCATAGATGGCGGTGCCGGCCGCCTGCGCCTGCGCCGCCACGGTGGTGACGCCGGCGATCTGGTCGCGGATCGCGGTGACGTCCTGCGGCTTGAAGTCGGGCGGTCGCGGCCCGCCACCGCCGCGGCCGAAGCCCTGGCCGGGGCGGACCTGGAGGATGTTGGTGCCGAGGCTGGCGATCGATTTCTGCACCGCCGCGGTGGTCGCCTGGCCGAGCGTGACCATCGTCACCACCGCGGCAACCCCGATGATGATGCCGAGCGTGGTGAGGAACGACCTGAGCTTGTGGCGCAGGATCGAACGGATCGCGAGGAGGAAAGTGGTGCCGAGCATCAGTTCGCCCTCGCCCCTGGAAGGGGAGAGGGATACCGCAGCTTGGCAGCTTGCTGCCTAGCGGAGGTTGGGAGAGGGGTTGAGCGGTCCAAAGGACCGCGCGGCGCAAGAGCGCCGCACACCCCTCTCCCAGCTCCGACTAGGTCCGCGTGAAGAACGCGAACCAAGTCTGCGCAACCCTCTCCCCTTTGCGAGGGGCGAGGGAAAAGGAGTTCTCCCATCATACCGGCACCCTGCCCTGGGCATGCTGATGGTCGATCCGCTCGACCAGCCCGTCCTTGAAATGGACGATGGTGCGCGCGAAGGCCGCCATGTCGGGCTCGTGGGTGACCATCAGCACGGTGATGCCGCTGTTCTTGTTGAGATCGGTGAGCAACTCCATGATCTCGACCGAGCGCTCGGAATCGAGGTTACCGGTCGGCTCGTCGGCGAGCAGCACGTCGGGCTGGGTGACGATCGCACGGGCGATGGCGACGCGCTGCTGCTGGCCGCCGGACAGTTCCGCCGGGGTGTGGTCCCACCAGTCCTTCAGCCCGACCTTGTCGAGCGCGGCCATCGCGGTATCGTGGCGCGCCTGTTTGGTGTCGCCGCGATAGAGCAGGGGAAGCTCGACATTTTCCAGCGCGGTGGTGCGGGCGAGCAGGTTGAAGCCCTGGAACACGAAGCCGAGATATTTGCGCCTGAGCAGCGCACGCTGGTCGCGGTCGAGTTGCTCGACATGATGGCCGTGGAACAGGAAGGTGCCCGAGGTCGGCACGTCGAGGCAGCCGAGGATGTTCATCGTCGTCGACTTGCCCGAGCCCGACGCACCCATCACCGCGACGAAATCATCCCTGGCAATGTCGAGATCGACGCCTTTCAACGCCTGGAACGCGGTCGCGCCCTCGCCATAGGTCTTGGTGACGCCGCGCATGCTGATCAGCGCGTCCGCCGGAGCGGCGGCGAGGGCTTTACTGGCCACCACGCCCGCCGCCGCCCTGGCCTCCGCCTGCGCCACCCGCACCCGCGCCGCGCCGGCGCCCGCCGCCTGTGCCTTGCGCACCACTGGCCAGCTGGCCGGTAATCACTTCCATGCCGGGCTTGAGATCGCCGCCGGTGATCTCGGTCATCGTGCCGTTGGTCAGGCCGGTGACGACGCTGACCGGTTGCGGCTTGCCATCCGCACCCCTCACATAGACGACCTGCTTGCCGCCGCGACCGACGCTGGCGGTCTTGTCGCCCGCGCCGCGACGCCGGCGGGTCGGCACCAGCGCACCGGCGATGCCGCCGCTGGTCGCGCTCGCGCTGGGGTCGGCCGCCGCGGCCGGCTTGAAGCGCAGCGCGGCATTGGGAACGAGCAGCACGTTGCTCTTGCGCGAGGTGATGATGTCGGCGGTGGCGGTCATGCCCGGGCGCAGCTGGAAGTCCGGATTGGAAACCGACAGATCGGCGGCATAGGAAACCACCTGCCCCGAGGTGGAACTCGTCGTGGTGCTCGAACTCGACGAGGCGGTGGCATCCTGCACGGTCAGGTTGGAGCCCTGCTCGACCCGGATGATCTGGGCGGGGAAGGTCTTGCCGGGAAAGGCGTCGACGGTGAAGGTCGCGTCCTGGCCCTGCTTGACCTGGCCGACATCGGCCTCGTCGATCGCCACCTCGAGCTTCATCTGCGACAGGTCCTGCGCGATGACGAACAGGGTCGGCGTGCTGAAGCTGGCCGCGACGGTCTGGCCCGGCTGGACCACGCGGGCGAGCACCACGCCGTTGACCGGCGAACGGATCACCGCCTTGGTCAGCTGCGTCTTCGCCGACGACAGGGCCGCGGTCGCCGAGACGACATTGGCCTGGGCGGCGCGCAGATTGGCCAGAGCGCGCTGGCGGTCGGCGATCGCCTGGTCCATCTCCGTCCTGGCCGGCACCTTGCCGCCCGACAGCCGGCTGACCTCCTGGAAGCGCGACAGCGTCGCCTCGTTCTGCGCCAGCGTGGCCTGCATCTGGCCGACCGTGGCGATGTTCGCCGACAGCGTCGCCTGGGCCTGCTTGACCTGGTCCTGGAACTGCGACGGGTCGATCAGCGCCAGCGCCTGGCCGGCGGTGACGCGGTCATTGACGTCCACCACCACCTTGGTGACGAGGCCCGAGAGCTGCGAGCCGACGATTACCTGATTGGTCGGCGCGAGCTTGCCGGTGGCCGAGACGCTGATCGTCAGATTGCCCATCTGGGCCTGCTCGGTGGCATATTGCGTCGCCGTCGCGCCGCCGAAGATGATGCGGTTGAGCAACAGCAGCAACAGCACGACGCCGATCGCGATCGCGGCCCATTTACCGTAACGCGCGTACCACGGCGTCGGCGGCGTGCCGAGGAACTCGTCGAGATTGTCGCTGGTCTTGGCCATCACTGTTCCTGGGGTGGCGTCGCTTGTGTCGCCGTCTCGGGTTGAAAGGGTCGCGGCGCGGGCGCCTTGGGCGTGCCGGCCGCCGCATTCCACCCGCCGCCGAGCGCGAGGAACAGCTGAATCGTCGCGGTCGCCTTGTCGGAGCGCGCCTGACTCAGGCCATTGCGCGCGGAGAGCAGGCTGGTCTCGGCGGTGTTGAGCGTGATGAAGTCGGTCAGGCCGGCACGGTACTGGCTGCGCGACAGGATCGCGGTATTGTTCGCCGCGTCATAGGCGATGGCGAACTGCGCCTCACGCTGGCGCGCGGCGTCGAGCGCGACCACCGCATTCTCGACGTCCTCGAGCCCGGTCAGCACGGTCGCCTTGTAGGCGGCGAAAGCCCCTTCCGCCGCCGCCTCGTTGGCACGTACCTGGGCGTGGAGCCGCCCGCCGTTGAAGATCGACTGGGCCAGGCCGGCGAAGAACTGCCCGGTGATGACGTTGAGAAGGTTACCGAAGGTGCCGGCATTGGTCGACAGATTGCCGCTGATCGAGAGCTGCGGATAGAGCTGCGCCTCGGCCACGCCGATCTGGGCCGTCGCCGCGGCGAGCGTGCGTTCGGCAGCGCGCACATCGGGGCGCTGGCGCAACGTGTCTGCCGGGATGCCGACAGGAATCTCGGCCGGACCGGTCGGGATCGGCGCGGCCGTGGCGAGATCTGCCTTGAGCGCGCCCGGCGCCTGGCCGGTCAGCACACCGAGCCGCGACACGGCGGCATTGTAATTCTGCTCGAGCGTCGGGATCGTCGCCGCGGTCTGGGCGCGCTGCGCACGTGCCTGCTCGGTATCGAGCGAGGAGACCAGGCCGGCCTTCAGCCGGTAACCGGCGATTTCGAGATTGTCGTCCTGCACGCCGAGCGAATCGCGGGCATTGGCGAGTTGCGCCTGATAGAGGCGGGCGAGCACATAGTTTCGTGCGGTCTCGGCCTCGGTCGAGATCAGCACATTGGCGTAGGTGAAGCCCGAGGATTCATATTGCGCGCGGCTCGATTCGACCGAGCGCCGCACGCCGCCGAACAGATCGGCCTGATAGGCGACGTCAAGCCCGAGCGAGAGATTGTCGCTCGCGCCGCCCGAGCCGACCACGGTACCGTTGACCACCCTGGTCGTAGTGCCGCCGGTCAGCGTCGCGCTGTGCGTATAGCCGCCCGATCCGCTGACCGTCGGCAGCAATTGCGCGCGCGACTGAATCAATGCCTCGCGCGCCTGGCGCAACCGCGCGACCGCCTGGGCGATGTCGAGATTGTTGGCGCGCGCCTGCTCGACGATCCGGGCCAGCAGCGGATCGTTGAAGCTGCCCCACCACCGGGCGAGGTCGGCCGGCGCTACCGTTGCGGGCGCGGCGACCGAATATGCGTCCGGCACGCCAAGGGCGGCCGAGGCGGCAGGGCGATAGCTGGGCCCGACCGTGCAACCGGCAATCGGCAGCGCGACGGTGAGCAGCAAGGCGATACGCTGGCGAAACATCCTGCTCAAATGGTTCTGGGGCCGTTCCGGGTCCACCGAAATATTGTCGCAGATTGTATCGCGCGGTCGGAATCCGCCTAAGTCCTGTCACGTAATTGAAATGAACCAATGTTGCTCAATCACTTGGCGCGATTCAGGCTTGGCGAGATGATTTGGCGCGGCTAACGTCGCAACATTCTCGGGGGGGCCTGAAGTGATAACAGTGTCGGCTATCGCCGCAGCGCTGCTGACGGCACAGGGCGCGCCTGCGCAGGCGCCGCGAGCCACATACCTCGCCAGCGAAACGCACATTCCGGCAGCAGACGCGACGCCGGTTCAGGAATCGAATCCATGATCTCACGCCTCGCTTTGTGGTCGGCACTGGTCGGCCTGCCCGTCGCCACGTCGGCGCAGAATAACCCGCCGCCGCCCGCCCCGGCCGTGAGCCCCACGACGCCCGCCGTTACAACGACGCCCACAGTTGCTGCGACTCCCGCCGTCGTCGCGCCGGCGGCGTCGCCCGCGCCATGCTGCCTGATTCCGGCCGGCACGATCATCGAGATCGCGATTGACGATCCGCTCGATTCGAAGACCTCGAAGATCGGCCAGCAGTTCGCCATTCACCTGACGACTCCACTCCAGCTCAGCGATGGCAATTTCGTCATCCCCGCGGGCACGCGCGGCGTCGGCGAAGTCATTCATGCCGCGAAGGCACATATGGGCGGCAAGGCCGGCGAACTGATCCTGATCGCGCGACACCTCGACGTGGGAGGCGTGCAGATACCGTTGCGCGGCTTTCACCTGGGCGGCCAGGGCAAGGATAATTCGGGCCTCGTCATGGCGGCGGTGATTTCGGTCGGCATAGCCGGCATGCTGATCAGCGGGGGCGAGAAGCGCGTCCCGGCGGGCAGCATCGCCACCGCGAAGATCGCGGTCGACACCACCCTGCCGCCAATACCGCAGCCTCAGGCTGCCACCGTCCTACCCGCCGTCAGCACAACGACCGCTGCCAGCACAACACCAGCCGCCGTCGTACCGGCGGCCAACACTCGGGAGAATGACAAGTGAAAATGAAACAGGTCGCACTTCTCAGCCTGCTGCTCGTCGCGCCGGCGGTGGCGCATGGCACGGCGGCGCCGGCTGATCAGGCCGCCCAGGCGGCACCGATCGTGATCCCGGCTGCCCCGGCAGACAAGGGCCAGATTGTGTTCTACCGCCCCGGCGGCGGTGGCGGACTGGTTGGCTGCATGGTCCGCGAGGGCGAAGGCGCTGCCGAGACGCATATTTCGAAGCTCACCGGCAATCGTTACTTCACCATCCTGGCAACGCCCGGCGTTCACAAATATTGGGTCAAAAGCGAAGCGACCGATCGCCTCAACCTCGAGATCGAGCCGGGCGAGACCTATTATGTGAAGTGCAAGATCACGATGGGTTTCATGGTCGGCCGGCCCAACCTGTCGCCGTCGGACGTGACCGAATTCGAAAAGTACAAGAAGAAGCTCAAGCTGATGGACCCCGCCAAGCAGGGTGACGACGCCACCGCGCCGGCGCCTGCCAAGCCCAGCTGAAAACCTGACGCCGGCGGCATCAGCCGCCGGCGTCACTCCATTTCGAGGATTACGGCGTCGACTGCCAGGCTGTCGCCCGGCCTGGCGTTGACCGACTTCACCACGCCCGCCTTTTCGGCACGCAGGATGTTTTCCATCTTCATCGCCTCGACCACGGCGAGCGGTTGCCCCGCCTCGACCTTGTCGCCTGCCGCCACGTCCAGCCGCATCAGCAGGCCCGGCATCGGGCACAGCAGGAAGCGCGACAGATCGGGTGGGATCTTTTCGATCAGATGATGCGCGTAGGGCGCGACATGCGCGGGCAGGACGCGCGCGACATGGCTGGCGCCGCGCGTTGTCAGCTTGAAGCCGGTACGGGTGCGCGCGATGCGGACGTTGAGATCGCCGTCCGCTCCCTCGACCGTCACCAGGCGGTCGCCCGGCGTATATTCCATTGCCAGTTCGAGTTCGGCACCGTCGACCATGATGCCGTCGGTCGAGATCGACACGTCATGTTCTGCATCGCCGATCTTCACGCTCCAGCCCGAAGGCGGACGCAGCCGCTTGCCCAACTGACCATCGACGCGGCGCGCGCGGTCGGCCTGCGCGGTGGCGGCGAATGCCGCGACGGCGGCTAACGTGCGCAGCAATTCGGGTGACGCCGGCGCGCCGTGGAAGCCGTCGGGATATTCCTCGGCGATGAAGCCGGTGGTCAGCGCGCCGGCGCGGAAGCGCGGGTGCTGCATCAGCGCCGAGACGAAGTCGATATTGTTGCCCGGCCCGTCGATCTCGAACGCGTCGAGCGCGGCGATCTGCTTGTCGATCGCCTCTTCGCGGGTCGGCGCCCAGGTGATCAGCTTGGCGATCATCGGGTCGTAGAACATGCTGACCTCGCCGCCCTCGGCGACGCCGTCATCGACCCGCACGCCGCCCCCGACGTGCGGCGGATTATAGCGCACCAGCCGGCCGATCGAGGGCAGGAAGCCGCGATAGGGATCCTCGGCATAGACGCGGTTCTCGATCGCCCAGCCGTTGAACTTCACCTCGTCCTGGGTCAGCGGCAGCTTCTCGCCCGCCGCGGCGCGGATCATCAACTCGACCAGGTCGAGCCCGGTGATTTCCTCGGTGACGGGATGCTCGACCTGCAGCCGGGTGTTCATCTCGAGAAAGTAGAAACCCTTGCCCGTCGTGTCGGCACCCGAGACGATCAGTTCGACCGTGCCGGCGGAGTAATAACCCACCGCGCGGGCCAGCGCGACGGCCTGCTCGCCCATCGCCTTGCGCATCTCCGGCGTAACGAACGGCGATGGCGCTTCCTCGACGACCTTCTGGTGGCGCCGCTGGATCGAGCATTCGCGCTCGCCGAGATAGAGGATGTTGCCGTGCTGGTCGCCCATCACCTGGATTTCGATGTGGCGCGGGCTCTCGATGAACTTCTCGATGAACACCCGGTCGTCGCCGAACGATGCGAGGCCCTCGCGCTTGGTCGCCTCGAAGCCTTCGCGCACGTCCTGCTCGGAATAGGCCAGCCGCATGCCCTTGCCGCCACCGCCGGCCGAGGCCTTCATCATCACCGGATAACCGATTTCGCCGGCGATCTTCACCGCCTCCTCGGTATCGGCGATCTCGCCGAGGAAACCCGGCACGACGTTGACGCCGGCCGCCTTGGCCAGCTTCTTGGATTCGATCTTGTCGCCCATCGCGGCGATGGCATTGGGCGGCGGGCCGACAAAGGCGATGCCGGCCTCGGCACAAGCCTTGGCGAAGCTCTCGCGCTCGGACAGGAAGCCGTAGCCCGGGTGGATGCAGTCGGCGCCGGTTTCCTTGGCGGCGAGCAGGATCAGCTCGGCCTTGAGATAGGATTCCGCCGCCGGCGCCGGGCCAAGGCGCACCGCCTCGTCAGCCATCAGCACATGCGGGCTGCGCGCATCGGCGTCGGAATAGACCGCGACAGTGGCGATCCCCATCTTCTTGGCGGTGCGCATCACGCGGCACGCAATCTCGCCGCGATTGGCGACCAGGATTTTCTTGAACATCGATTAGAACTTCCGTCGAAAAGCCCAGAGGGCAGCGATGATGGCCGAGATCCAAATCACCGGCAGCCACCAGTATTTCGTACCGCACCAACTCGGAATTTGAGCAGAACCGTCATCAATGCAGCGGCTCCAGAAGGGGACGCTGAAATGGACAACACCTAAAACTACACCACTGCCGATAAGTGTCGCCAGCGCTACGATCGCCAAGCGCCGGAACCACAGCGCATTCACTCCGCCGCGACCTGCATCGGCTCCTCGATCTGCATCGCCTTCAGCCCCAGCCGCGCGAACAGCGCCGCATCGGCGTCATCGCCGGCATTGCCGGTGGTCAGCAGCTTGTCGCCGGTGAAGATCGAATTGGCGCCGGCCATGAAGCACAACGCCTGCGCCGCATCGCTCATGCTCTCGCGGCCGGCCGACAGGCGCACCATGCTCAGCGGCATGGTGATGCGCGCCACCGCGACGGTGCGGACGAACTCGATATCGTCGATCTTGGCGAGCGGCGTGTCGGCCAGCATGTCGCCCAGCACCGTGCCCTTGACCGGCACCAGCGCATTGACCGGCACGCTCTCGGGATGGACCGGCAGACTCGCCAGCGCATGGATGAAACCGACCCGGTCGGCGCGGGTCTCGCCCATGCCGACGATGCCGCCGCAGCATACGTTGATGCCTGCCGCACGGACATTGTCGAGCGTGTCGAGCCGATCCTCGAAGGTCCGCGTCGAGATGACGTTGGCGTAATTCTCCGGCGAGGTGTCGATATTGTGATTGTAATAATCGAGCCCCGCCTCGCCCAATGCGTCGGCCTGGGACGGCGTCAGCATGCCCAGCGTCATGCAGGTTTCCATGCCCATGCCGCGCACGCCGCGGATCATCTCGGCCAGCGCGGGAATGTCCTTGTCCTTGGGCTCGCGCCACGCCGCGCCCATGCAGAAGCGCGTCGAGCCATTGTCGCGCGCCTGCGCGGCGGCCTGCAGCACGGCGCGGACGTCCATCAGCTTGGAGGCCTTGAGCCCGGTCTCGGCCGAGGCGGACTGGTTGCAGTAACCGCAATCCTCGGGGCAGCCGCCGGTCTTGATCGACAACAGGGTCGAGCGCTGCACCGCGACGGGGTCGTGATGGGCGCGGTGCACGGTGGCGGCGCGGAACAGGAGTTCGGTGAAGGGCAGGTCAAACAGCTCGGCGATTTCCGCGCGCGTCCAATCGCTACGCGGCTCCCCCTCCCGCTCGCGGGAGGGGGCTGGGGGGTGGGCGCCCGCCATCCCCGTTCCGCCCGGCTGAGAGCGAGAGCCCACCCCCGGCCCCTCCCGTAAACGGGAGGGGAGTTCGATCGAGTCACTCATTCCGCAGCCTCTGCTTCCGGCGCCATATTGTGGCCAAGCAAGCGCAAGACCTCCTCGGCGGCGTTGATCAAATTGGTGCCCGGGCCGAAGATCGCCTGCACCCCGGCCTCGCGCAGGAAGTCGTAATCTTGCGCCGGGATAACCCCGCCGGCGATGACCTTGATGTCGGCGCGACCGGCATCGCGCAGATGGCCGATCAGTTCGGGGATCAGCGTCTTGTGCCCCGCCGCGAGCGACGACGCGCCGACAAGGTCCACATTCTTGTTGATCGCCAGCGCGGCAGCCTCGTCGGGGGTCTGGAACAGCGGCCCGGGAACGATCTCGAACCCCAGGTCGCCGAACATCGACGAGACGAGATTGGCGCCGCGATCATGCCCATCCTGGCCCATCTTGGCGACCAGCATCCGCGGCTTGCGCCCCAGCCGGCGCTCGGTCGCGGTAACGCCGTCGACCAGCCGGTCCCAGCGCGCATCGCTGTCATAGGCGCCGCCATAGATGCCCGATACCGGCGTCGGGTTGGTGCCGTAGCGCCCGAACACATCCTCCATCGCCGACGAAATCTCGCCCAGCGTCGCACGCGCCCGCGCCGCATCGACCGCCAGCGCCAGCAAATTCTCGCTGCCCCGCGCACCCTCGCGCAGCGCGTCGAGCGCCTCCTGACATGCCGCCTCGTCGCGCGCCGCCTTGGTGCGCTGGATCCGCGCCACCTGCGCCTCGCGCACGGCGTGGTTGTCGACGTCGAGAATGTCGATCGCCGCCTCTTCGGCGAGACGGTATTTGTTGACCCCGACGATCACGTCCTCGCCGCGATCGACCCGCGCCGCGCGCGCGGCGGAAGCCTCCTCGATCATCGCCTTGGGCCAGCCCGCCGCGACCGCCTTGGCCATGCCGCCCTCGGCATCGACACGCTCGATGATCTCCCACGCGCCGTCGACCAGTTGCTGGGTCAGGCTCTCGATATAATAGGAGCCGCCGAGCGGATCGACGACCCTGGTCATCCCCGTCTCTTCCTGGATGACGATCTGCGTGTTGCGCGCGATCCGCGCCGAGAAGTCGGTCGGCAGCGCGATCGCCTCGTCGAGCGCGTTGGTGTGGAGCGACTGCGTGCCGCCCAGCATCGCCGCCATCGCCTCGATCGTGGTGCGCATGACGTTGTTGTACGGGTCCTGCTCGGTGAGCGACACGCCCGACGTCTGGCAATGCGTGCGCAGCATCTTCGAGCGCTCGTCCTGCGCGCCCAATTGCGTCATCGCGCGGTGCCAGAGGACGCGGGCGGCGCGGAGCTTGGCGATCTCCATGAAGAAGTTCATGCCGATCGCGAAGAAGAAGCTCAGGCGGCCGGCGAACTTGTCGATGTCGAGGCCGGACGCGACGCCGTATTTGACATATTCCATGCCGTCGGCGATCGTGAAGGCGAGCTCGTGGAGCTGCGTCGCCCCCGCCTCCTGCATGTGATAGCCGCTGATCGAGATGCTGTTGAACTTGGGCATCTCGCGGCTGGTGAAGCCGAAGATGTCCGAGATGATCCGCATGCTCGGCTCGGGCGGGTAGATATAGGTGTTGCGG
>JAZJXZ010000036.1:79696-85012 GCA_040390605.1 Pseudomonadota bacterium | reverse complement strand
AACCGCGACATCATGGGCGCGACCAACCCCGCCAATGCCGATGCCGGCACGATCCGCAAGGAACTGGCCGAATCGATCGAGGCCAACACCGTGCACGGTTCGGACTCGGACGAGAATGCAGCGATCGAGATCGCCTATTTCTTCAAGCCGGAAGAAATCGTCGGCTGATTGGACTGCTACCCTGCCGGCTTGAGGCGTGCCCAGGCAGCCTCCAGCCGCGCAGGCGTGGCCTTGCGGTCGCTGAGCGTCAGGCTGCGCATATGCAGTTCGCGGCCGCCCAAGACGCCCAGCGAACGCGAACCGGCGACCCAGCCGATCTCATAGATCGCCCGATCGGTGCGCTTGACGTCTCCGTCCCACCATGTCGCGGTCAGTATCACCGGCAAGCGGCCCTGATGCACCTTGTCGTTCAGCTTCAGCAGGGCGCTGCCGAACCATGAGCTTTCGATCTTCGGACCGAGCAAGCCGCTCTGCGGTGCAATGCCGAGCGCCTGTGGAAAGGTCACTTCGACATCTTTGAGCGGATGCGCTGGATCGGCCAGCGCCATCGAATCACCATCATGTGACAGCGTGCCGGTGATCGTCACCAGCGTACGCGTCTTGCTCTCGCTCGCCTGTTCGGCCTGCTTGTCGGCAATGTCGGCGCGGCGATCGGCCCAGCTCATCCACAGGCTGATCGCGGCGATGAGCAGCCCGGCGACGCCGACCAGCTCGGCGAGCGAAATCCAGCGTCGGCGTGTCGCGGCGGCCTCGGCACGCTCGATCGCCTGTTCGGCCGGCGTGATGACCGGCTCGGGCGGCGGGGCGGGCGCCGGCTCCGGGGTCTCGATCGGCGGTTCCTCGTTCATCGCCCACCCATCTCCAGCAAGCGTCGCGGTGCGACCATTTCCCAGCTCGTCGCGATGCGATCACCGACGCGGTCCCAATCGGTATCGTCGCGGTCCAGCCGCATCGCCACCCAGCCCGACGGCCCGAGATAGGGCGGGCTGAAATAACAGTCCGGGTCCATCTCGATCAGCATCGCCTGTTCCTCGCGACCGCTGGTCTTGACGATCACCACGGTCTCGCCGTCGCTGTGATGGTTGTGCCAGAAATAGGCGAAGAACTTGCCCTTCTCGATCATGAAGCCGGGCGAACCGTGCGACAGCTTCTCCGCCGTGCCGGGCAATGCCAGCGCCAGCGCGCGGACCTTATCGAGCTGCAGAGCGGGATCAGGACTCATCGCGTCACGAAGTCTGCCAGAACCCGCGGATAAAGGCGATGCTCCGCGGCGAGGACGCGATCGGCCAGCGTCGCGGGGGTATCGTCGGGCAACAACGGCACCTCGGCCTGACCGAGTACCTCGCCGCCATCGAGCTCCTCGGTGACGACATGCACCGAGCAGCCGGCGACCGAATCTCCCGCTTCGATCGCCCGGGCATGGGTATCGAGCCCCTTGTATTTGGGCAGCAACGACGGGTGGATGTTGACGATTCGCCCACGCCAGCGCGCCACGAAATCGTCCGAAAGGAGCCGCATGTAACCGGCAAGCGCGATCGTCTCGACGCCGGCGCCGCGAAGCGCGCGTTCGATCGACGCTTCATAGGCGGCCTTGGGCATGCCTTTGGGGGATTGAGCGAAGGTCGCGATGCCATGCCCGCGCGCCCATTCGAGGCCTGCCGCATCGGGTTTGTCGGATGCCACCATGGCGATGGTGTAGGGCGTGGCGGGATGGATCGCGGCTTCAGCCAGCGCCATCATGTTCGAGCCCCTGCCCGAGATCAGGATACCAACCTTCGCCTTCATCACCTACTTCCACCCCGGCGAAGGCCGGGGCCCAGTTGAGCGAACGGGGGCAATAGGGCCGGGCGCTTCATCATCGTGGCTATCCCAACTAGGCCCCGGCCTTCGCCGGGGTGGTGAACCTATGCGTTATGCGTCGCGCTCCATGGCGAGCGAGCGCTCCACACCTCGTCAGCACCGCTGACCGTGCAACCACGCTCGCCACCCTCGACTGTGCCGATCGCAAACACGACCTCACCCGCCGCTTCGAGGGCGGCGGTGACCTCGCCCACACGGTCCGCCGCGACGATCGCCACCATGCCGATGCCGCAATTGAAGGTCCGTGCCATCTCGGCCGGCTCGATCGCGCCCTGCGCCTGCAGGAACGCCATCAGTCGCGGCTGCTCCCAGGCACCCGCATCGATCATGGCATGCGTGCCCTTGGGCAGCACGCGCGGGATATTCTCGAGCAGGCCGCCGCCGGTGATATGCGCCAACCCCTTGAGTTGCTTCGTGCGCACCGGCGGCAACAAGCTGCGCACATAGATTCGCGTCGGCGCCATCAACGCATCGATCAGCAGCACGTCCTGGTCGAACAGCGCCGGGCGGTCGAGCTTCCACCCCTTGTCGGCCGCGAGCCGCCGCACCAGCGAGAAGCCGTTCGAATGGACGCCGGTCGAAGCAAGGCCGAGGACGACGTCACCCGGCGCGATGTCCTTCCCGGTCAACACCTTGTCGCGCTCCACCGCACCGACGCAAAAGCCGGCAAGGTCATAATCGTCGGCCGCGTACATGCCCGGCATCTCTGCCGTCTCGCCGCCAATCAGCGCGCAGCCGGCCTGCTTGCACCCTTCCGCGATCGAGGCGACGACGCGCTCGGCGACGGCGGCATCAAGCTGGCCGGTCGCGTAATAATCGAGGAAGAACAACGGCTCGGCACCCTGCACGATCAGATCGTTGGCGCACATCGCGACCAGGTCGATGCCGACCCCGTCATGCCGCCCGCTGTCGATCGCCAGCTTGAGCTTGGTGCCGACCCCGTCATTCGCCGCGACGAGCAACGGATCAATGAAGCCCGCCGCCTTGAGGTCGAAGAACCCGCCGAAGCCGCCGAGATCGGCATCGGCGCCGGGTCGCCGCGTCGCCTTGGCGAGCGGCGCGATCGCCCGCACCAGCGCGTTGCCGGCCGCGATCGAAACGCCGGCCTGGGCATAGGTATAGGGCGCATTGTCCCGATCAGTGTCGCTCATGTTTGCCGCCTAGACATATCCTGCTTGGATTTCCACGCCTGCTTCGCCAAAAGGGCCGCGCATGCCCATTCGTCGCTTTTCCGGCCCCCTTGGCCTCGCCATTGCCCTGCTGCTCGCCACCACGGGCGGGATCGTGCTCGCGCAGGCGGATAGCGGCGTCGAGGAGAACTCGCCCTATGACACGTCGGGCAGTTACGAGGTCGGCGGCATCCAGGTCGATGTAACGGGCAAGGACGCCAATGCCGCGCGCTATGCCGGCTGGCGTCTCGCACAGCGCAAGGGTTGGCAGCTGCTGTCGCAGCGCCTCGGCGGGGGCGGGGGATCATTGTCGGACAGCACGCTCGATTCGATGGTGTCGGGCATCGTCGTCGAGAACGAGCAAATCGGCCCCAATCGCTATATCGCCCGGCTCGGCGTGCTGTTCAGCCGCGCGCGTGCCGGGTCGATGCTTGGCGTATCGTCGCAATCGTCGCGCTCGGCACCGATGCTGCTGATGCCGATCGAATGGTCGGGCGGCGCGCGTATCGCGCTCGAGCAGAAGACCGACTGGCAGGACGCCTGGGCGCGCTACCGGACCGGCAACAGCGCGGTCGACTATGTGCGCCCGGCCGGCACTGGCCCCGATGCGCTGTTGCTGACCTCGGGCCAGCAGACCAGGCCCGGGCGTGGCTGGTGGCGCACGATTCTCGATCAATATGCCGCGGCGGACGTGCTGATCCCGGTGGTCAGGTTGTACCGCCAATGGCCCGGCGGCCCGATCGTCGGCGTGTTCCAGGCGCGGCACGGCGTGGACAACCGTCTTATCGCACAATTCAGCCTGCGGGTCGGCAATGGCGATGCGCTGCCCGTGCTGCTCGATGAGGGCGTGAAGCGGCTCGACGACATCTATCAATCGGCGCTGCAGCGCGGGCTGCTGACACCCGATCAGGGGCTCGCTTATGTCGGACCGCCGGCACCGACGCCGACGCCGACACCGACCGCCACCGAGAGCACTGCCGTCGACACCAATCAGTCGACCACCGGCGCATCGATCACGCTGCAATATGATTCACCCTCGGTGAATTCGGTCAACGCGGCCGAGGCGGCACTCCGCGCCACGCCCGGGGTCAAATCGGCGGTCACCACCAGCCTGGCGCTGGGCGGCATTTCGGTGATGCGCGTCGGGTTCGACGCCGATCCGGCGGTACTGCGCGCCGAGCTCGAGAGCCGGGGCTGGATCGTCGTCGGCAGCGGTACGACGCTTCGCATCAGGCGGCCCTTGCCGCCGCCCAATGTGGCGCCGGCGGACAATGTGACCGGGGGATGAGCCAGTTCGCCCTGCCGCTCGATTGGCCGGCGGACCCCCGGGATGACGAATTCCTGATCGGCGACTCGAACGCGCGCGTCGTTCAGCAACTCGAACGCTGGAGCAGCTGGCCGGTGATGGCGCTGCTGCTGGTCGGCCCGCGCAAATCCGGCCGCAGCCTGCTGGCGCGGATCTTCACGGCGAAGAGCGGCGGCCAGATGATCGACGATGCCGAGCGGCAGAGCGAAACGTCGATCTTCCACGCCTGGAACCATGCGCAGGAGGTGCGGCGCCCGTTGGTCATCGTCGCCGATGCGCCGCCGCCGGAATGGAAGATCAAGCTCCCCGACTTGCGCTCGCGCCTCGCCGCAAGCCCGGTCGCGCGGATCGAGGCGCCCGATGAAGAACTGATGCGCGCCCTGTTCGAGCGGCTGTTCCTGCGCCGCGGGCTCGACGCACGCCCGGAGCTGATCCAATGGCTGATCCTGCGCATCGAGCGCAGCCACATTGCCCTGCTGCGCACGATCGACCTGCTCGATCAGGCGGTGCTGCAACGCCACAAGCGCTTGTCGATTCCCCTCGCGCGCGCCACACTGGCCGAGGCCGGATTGATCGCGCCGCGGTCGACCGACCCGGAAACCGAGGCCCCATGACCCGCCCCGCCCATATAGCGCGCCTCGACCAGGACGATGACGATCCGTTCGCCGATGGCGAATCGGGCGAACGATACTTCAATCGCGAACTGTCCTGGCTCGCCTTCAACCGCCGCGTGCTGGAAGAGGCATGCAACCCGGCGCATCCGTTGCTCGAACGGGTACGCTTCCTGTCGATCTCGGGGTCGAATCTCGACGAGTTCTTCATGGTCCGCGTCGCCGGACTGAAAGGGCAGTTGCTGCAGGATGTCGACCGCCGTTCGGTCGACGGCCTGACCTCGACCCAGCAACTCAGCGCGATCGTCGCCGAGGCCGACGCGCTGGTGCAGAGCCAGCGCAACGTCTGGCGCGAGTTGCGCGCGCAACT
>JAZJXZ010000036.1:63750-79686 GCA_040390605.1 Pseudomonadota bacterium | reverse complement strand
CTCGACGAGGCCGACATCCATGTGCTCGGCTCGCGCACCATCGACGGGGCGCTTAAGGGCGACGAGCCGGCCTGGCTGGAAAAGCACTTTCGCGAGCAGATCTTCCCGATCCTGACGCCGCAGGCGCTCGACCCGGCGCATCCCTTTCCGTTCATGCCCAACAAGGGCCTGGCGGTGATGTTCGACCTCGTCCGCCTGTCAGACGACGAGCCGATCCGCGAACTGGTCATGCTGCCGGCCGCGATGCCGCGCTTCGTCCGGCTACCCAATGCGCCGGCGCGCTATGTCGCGGTCGAATCGCTCGTCAAGCGCTTCTCCTCGCTGATCTTTCCCGGCTACGCCATCAAGGGGGCGGCGGAGTTCCGCGTGCTGCGCGACAGCGATATCGAGATCGAGGAAGAAGCCGAGGATCTGGTTCGCTACTTCGCCAATGCGATCAAGCGCCGTCGGCGGGGCAGGGTGATCCGCCTCGAACTCGAGGCTGGCATGCCCGAGATTCTCGGCGAGGCGCTGCGCGACGAGTTGGGCGGCTCCTATGCCTTCGTCACCGAAAGCGGCGCCTTCCTCGGCGTGGGTGATCTCGAATCGATCGTCGAGGAAGATCGCCCCGACCTGAAATTCACGCCCTACACGCCGCGCTTCCCCGAGCGGATTCGCGAATTCGATGGCGATTGCTTCGCCGCGATCAAGGCCAAGGACATCGTCGTCCACCACCCGTACGAAACCTTCGAGGTGGTGCTCGCTTTCCTGCGCCAGGCCGCTGCCGACCCCGATGTCGTGGCGATCAAGCAGACGCTCTACCGCGCAGGCAAGCAGCCGGCGGTGATCAACGCCCTGATCGCGGCCGCCGAAGCCGGCAAGTCGGTGACTGCGGTTGTCGAATTGAAGGCACGTTTCGACGAAGAGCAGAATTTGCTCTGGGCGTCGGCGCTGGAGCGTGCCGGGGTGCAGGTGGTCTATGGTTTCATCGACTGGAAGACGCACGCCAAGGTATCGATGGTGGTGCGCCGCGAGAATGGACAATACCGCACCTACTGCCATTTCGGGACTGGCAACTATCATCCGATAACTGCGAAAATCTACACTGATCTCAGTTTCTTCACGGCCGATCCTCGTATCGGTCGTGATGCCGCGCAGATGTTCAATTACATCACCGGCTATGTCGAGCCGGAGGATATGGCACTGGTCAGCCTGAGCCCGCGCGATCTGCGCACCCGGCTGATGGCGCTGATCGACGCGGAGATTGCCTTTGCCCGTGCCGGCAAGCCCGGCGCGATCTGGGCGAAGATGAATTCGGTGGTCGACCCTGCCGTGATCGAGAAGCTGTATGAGGCGAGCAACGCTGGGGTGGAGATCGACCTGATCATTCGCGGCATCTGCTGCCTCAGGCCGGGCGTACCGGGCATGTCGGAGCATATTCGCGTCAAATCGGTGATCGGCCGCTTCCTCGAGCACAGCCGCATCTGGGCGTTCGGCAATGGCGCTGCGCTGCCCAATGATGCGGCACGGTTGTTCATCTCGTCGGCCGACTGGATGCCGCGCAATTTCGACCGGCGGATCGAATATATGCTGCCGATCGAGAACCGCACGGTGCACGACCAGATCCTCGACCAGGTGATGGTCGCCAATCTGATCGACAATGAGCAGAGCTGGGATTTGCAGCCCGACGGCAGTTACGTTCGGGTTCAACCGGGCGACAAGCCTTTCAACCTGCACCGTTATTTCATGACCAATCCGTCCCTGTCGGGGCGGGGCGCGGCGCTGGCGGCAAGCAAATCGGTGCCGAAGCTGTCGTTGCGGCGCAAGCGCTGACGTCATGAGAACAGGCAAATCGCGCACCGGCGCCGTCGTCGAGGCGCGCACCGGAATCATCGACATCGGTTCCAACTCGATCCGCCTGGTGGTCTATCAGGGGCCCGAGCGGCTTCCCTCGGTCCTGTTCAACGAAAAGGTCATGGCCGGGCTGGGCCGTGACCTCGCCGCGACCGGGGCGATCGGCGACGATGCCCTCGCCAGCGCCGACGCGGCGCTCGGCCGTTTCGCCGCCGTGGCGCGCGAGATGGACCTCACCCGTCTGCGCACGGTGGCGACGGCGGCGGTCCGTGACGCCTCCAACGGCCGGACATTGCTCAACATGGCGACGCGGCACGGGCTCGAAGTAGAGTTGCTGTCCGGCGAGCAGGAGGCGCTTGCCGCAGGGCAGGGCGTCATCTCGGCGATCCCCGGGGCGGACGGTATCGTCGGCGACCTTGGCGGTGGCAGCCTGGAGCTGATCCGGGTGTGGGAAGGCACGGTGCAGGACCGCATCTCGTTCCCGCTCGGCGTGCTGCGTATCGCCGCCCATCGCGCCAAGGGGCCCGGCGCGCTCGAACGCCAGGTAATGAAGACGCTGAAGGCAGCCGGCTGGCTCGGGCGCGGCGAGGGGCTGCCCCTCTATCTCGTGGGCGGGTCGTGGCGCGCGTTGGCGCGGCTGGACATGCACCTCAACGACTATCCGCTGCCCGTGATCCACCAATACGCCCTGGCGCGCCGCGAGATCTCCCGCCTCGGCCGGACGATCAGCCATGTGCCGAAGAGCGCGTTGCGTGACGTGTCGGGCCTGTCGTCGGGCCGGGCCGCCACGCTGGGCGACGCCGCGTCGCTGCTCGTGGCGCTGATGAAGCATCTCGGCAGCGAGAGCACGGTCGTCTCGGCCTTCGGACTGCGTGAAGGGCTGCTCTATGGCGCACTCGACGAAGAGACGCGGCGGCTCGACCCGTTGATCGTCGCCGCGCGCGACGAAGGCATGCGGGCAGGGCGCTTCGCCGAGCATGGCGACCTGCTCGACCGCTGGATCGCGCCCCTGTTCGCCGAGGACGATGCCGACGCCGCGCGGCTGCGGCTTGCCGCCTGCCTGCTGGCCGATGTCGGCTGGCGCGCCAATCCGGAGTTCCGCGCCGAGCGCGGCATGGAGATCGCCCTGCATGGCAATTGGGTGGCGATCGACGCACGCGGCCGCGCGCTGGTCGCCCAGGCGCTGTTCACCGGCCTCGGCGGCGGTAGCGAGAGCCCGGCGCCGCTCGGCGCGCTGGCGCCGCATGACAAACTGGCGCGGGCGGTCGACTGGGGGCTGGCGATGCGGCTCGGGCAGCGGTTGAGCGGCGGGCTGGCCGGGCCGTTGCAGCGCTCGCGCCTCGACGATGACGGCAAGGTGCTGTCGTTGCACCTCGAGGGCGAGGATGCCGCGCTATATGGCGAGACGGTCGAGCGACGCCACGGCGCGCTCGCCCTGCGCCTCGATCGCAAGCCGAAGCTGGTCGCCGCCAGCTACTGACAAAATTATCCAACATCCCGGCTGCGTGACGCGCACCCGGCCAAGGCGAACGCCGGATCCCGCTCGGGCCTGGCCCCGGCAATTATGTCAGGAGTCGGCGACCGGCTCGACCGCGGCGGTCCTCGTCATCTTGAGCTTGCCGCCGATCACGGTGAACCCCAACCGTCCCTCGACCAGATCGAGCGCATCACGGCCGAACTGTTCGAAGCGCCAGCCGGTGAGGATCGCCAGGCCATCGCGCTGCCCCGCGGCGAGCGCTTCCAGCTCCTCGCTGCGCGCCAGCAGCCGCGACGCGACGTCGATGTCGCGCGAGCGGATCTTGAGCAGCAGCTTCAGCAGGTCGGCGACCAGCGCGCCATCCTTGCCGAGGCCCGGCTTGCGGTCGTCGCGCGCCGGCATCTCGTCGGGCGTCATCGGTGGCGCATTTTCCAGCGACGCCATCAGCCGCGCGCCGATATCGTTCTGCGCCCAGGTGGCGGACAGGCCGCGAACGCGGGCGAGATCGGCCTGCTTCTTGGGCGGATGGCCGGCGAGATCGGCCAGCGTCTCGTCCTTGACGATTCGGCCGCGCGGCAGGTCCTTGCCACGCGCCTCGAGCTCGCGCCACCGCGCCAGCGCCTTCAGGCGGCCGAGCACCTCGGGCTTGCGGCCGGGGATACGCACGCGCTTCCACGCTTCGTCGGGGTCGTTGGCATAGTTGGCCGGGTCGCCGAGCCGCTCCATCTCGATATCGAGCCAGGCGCCGCGCCCGTTCTTGCGCAGCCGGTCGAGCATCTTGGGGAAGATCTTCGCCAGATGAGTGACGTCACCGATGGCATATTCGATCTGCCGCGCATCGAGGGGGCGTCGGCTCCAGTCGGTGAAGCGCGCGCCCTTGTCGACCTGGATGCCGAGAAAGCTGTCGACCAGGTTGGAGTAACCGACCTGCTCGCCCTGGCCGAGCGCCATCGCCGCGATCTGGGTGTCGAACAGCGGGAAGGGCGTCTTGCCGGTGAGATTGTAGATGATCTCGAGATCCTGCCCGCCGGCATGGAAGACCTTGAGCACCTTGTCATTGGCGACGAGCAGCTCGAGCAACGGCGCGAGATCCAGCCCCGGCGCCATCGGATCGATCGCCGCGGCCTCCTCGCTGTCGGCGATCTGGATCAGGCACAGTTCGGGAAAGAAGGTGCTCTCGCGCATGAATTCGGTGTCGACGCAGACAAAGTCGGCATCGGCAAGCCTGGTGCAGAGATTGGAGAGCGTGGCAGTGTCGCTGATCAGCGGATGGATATGCATCTTGGCCCCATAGCGGCACTCGCGCGCCTTGACAAAGTGGCGTGTGAAGGGAAAGCGCGGGCGCCATTCGCCTCCCTCGTCATGCGGGAGGCCGCGCGCCCCGCGGCACGAGACTTCAGCCTTCGCTGGGGTGACGTATTTGAGAGATTAGAGACCACGCCATGCACGCCTATCGTACCCACACCTGTGCCGCGCTCCGGGCGAGCAACGTCGGTGAGACTGTCCGCCTGTCCGGCTGGCTGCACCGCCGGCGCGACCATGGCGGCGTGTTGTTCATCGATCTGCGCGACCATCATGGCATCACCCAGATCGTCGCCGACAGCGACTCGCCGGCACTGCCGATCCTCGAGAGCCTGCGCGTCGAGTCGGTCGTGACGATCGACGGTACGGTCAAGGCGCGTGCCGAGGGTACCACCAACCCCAACCTCGCCAGCGGCGAGATCGAAGTGTTCGCGCGTTCGGTCAAGGTGCAGTCGGTCGCGCAGGAGCTGCCGATGCCGGTGGCGGGCGAAGCGGAATACCCTGAGGAGATCCGCCTCAAGAACCGCTTCCTCGACCTGCGCCGCGAGCGGTTGCACGCCAATATCATGCTGCGGTCCAGCGTGATCAGCTCGATCCGGCAGCGCATGATCGGCCAGGGCTTCACCGAGTTCCAGACGCCGATCCTCACCGCCTCCTCGCCGGAAGGCGCGCGCGACTATCTCGTGCCGAGCCGGGTGCACCCGGGCAAATTCTACGCGCTTCCCCAGGCGCCGCAGATGTTCAAGCAGCTGCTGATGGTCGCCGGCTTCGACCGTTATTTCCAGATCGCGCCCTGCTTCCGCGACGAGGACGCCCGCGCCGACCGCAGCCCGGGCGAATTCTACCAGCTCGATTTCGAGATGAGCTATGTCACGCAGGACGATGTGTTCGCGGCGATCGAGCCGGTGCTGCACGGCGTGTTCGAGGAATTCGCCGACTGGCAGGGCAAGGGCCGCACCGTCTCGGCGCTGCCGTTCAAGCGTATCCCGTACCGCGAGTCGATGTTGAAATATGGCAGCGACAAGCCCGACCTGCGCAACCCGATCCTGATCAGCGACGTCAGCGCGCACTTCAAGGGCTCGGGCTTCGGCCGCTTCGCCTCGATCGTCGAAGGCGGCGATGTCGTCCGTGCTATCCCGGCACCGGGCACCGCCGAGAAGAGCCGCAAGTTCTTCGACGACATGAACAGCTGGGCACAGGGTGAGGGCTTTGCCGGCCTGGGTTACGCGACCCGCAAGGGCGGCGTGTTCGGCGGCCCGATCGCCAACAATCATGGCGAAGAGGGCATGACGAAGATCGCCGAGGCACTTGGCCTCGGCCCGGACGATGGCGTGTTCTTCGCCGCCGGGAAGGAAGCGCAGGCCGCCAAGCTGGCCGGGCTGGCGCGCACCCGCGTCGCCGAGCAGTTGGAGCTGATCGACCAGAGCCGGTTCGAGTTTTGCTGGATCGTCGATTTCCCGATGTTCGAATATGACGAGGAAACCAAGAAGGTCGACTTCAGCCACAACCCCTTCTCGATGCCGCAGGGCGAGCTGGAAGCACTGGAAACCAAGGATCCGCTTGATATCCTGGCGTACCAGTACGACATCGTCTGCAACGGCGTGGAACTGTCCTCGGGCGCGATCCGCAACCATCGCCCGGAGATCATGTACAAGGCGTTCGAGATCGCTGGATATACCCAGCAGGATGTCGACACCAATTTCGCCGGCATGATCAACGCGTTCAAGTTCGGCGCCCCGCCGCATGGCGGCTCGGCCCCGGGCATCGACCGCATCGTCATGCTGCTCGCCGACGAGCCGAACATCCGCGAGGTGATCGTGTTCCCGATGACGCAGAAGGCCGAGGACCTGATGATGGGTGCGCCCAACTTCGCCACCGCGAAGCAGCTGCGCGAGCTCAACATCCGGGTGATCGACCAGCCGGGCGCATCGAAGGCGCCTGTCGCGGCGGTGGTAGCACCCGACGCGGGCTGACCCGCTTTTCTCGTCACCCCGGACTTGTTCCGGGGTCCATCGTGCCGCACACCATCCGTCCCCGAATGTCGCGGCTGGATGGTGTGACGCATGACGATCGACCTCAAAAACTACGAAACCGGCACCCCTTATGCCGGCAACTATGCCGTCGACATCGCCAAACTGCAGAAACGGCTGGCGCACATTCAGGTCGCGCACATCGTCCACAAGCGCCGTGCGGTCGTGATGTTCGAAGGCTGGGATGCCGGCGGCAAGGGCGGGGCGATCCAGCGGCTGACGTCGGAATGGGACCCGCGCTATTACGAGGTGTGGCCGATCGCAGCCCCGACCGAGGAGGAAAAGGCGCGGCACTTTCTGTGGCGTTTCTGGACGCGGCTGCCGATGGACGGCGACATCAGCGTGTTCGACCGCAGCTGGTATGGCCGCGTTCTGGTCGAGCGGGTCGAGGGTTATGCCAGCGAGGCGGAATGGCGCCGCGGCTATGATGAGATCAACGAGTTCGAGGCGCAGCAGGCGGATTCGGGTACGACGATCGTCAAACTGTTCCTCCACGTCACCCAGGCCGAGCAGGACAAGCGGCTGAAGGACCGGCTCGAACATCCGTGGAAACGCTGGAAAACCGGCCCCGACGATTACCGCAATCGCGCGAAGCGGCCCGAATATCTCGAAGCAATGGCCGAGATGTTCGAACGCACCGACACGCGCTGGGCGCCGTGGCACGTCATCGACGGCAACGACAAGGAGGCTGCGCGCATCGCGGTGCTGACGAAGATCGCGGATCGCCTGGAGGCGAACGTTTCGATGGATCCGCCCGAGCTGGACGCGGCGGTGGCCAAGATCGCTCGCAAAGCGCTGGGGCTGAAGGACTGACGCGAAGGTCGGCCGGGCTGCTTAGATCAAGTCCTCATTGTGCCGGACATGAACGCCCGGCGCGCCCGCGACGGCTCCCTCGACCAACGCGGCGGCGACGGCGCTTGCGGAACTGATGCGCAAGCGGCGTGGAAGGAGCGGCGCCAGCAATCTGAAGATGACCTGCGCCCTGCGCTCGCCGGGGCGCTGTCGCTCGCGGTGCCCGTCCAGCACACTCGGGCGAACAATCGTCAACGACGGGAATCCCAGCTGCCTCAACGCCTGTTCCAGTTCGCCCTTCAAGCGCGTGTAGGCGAAGCGCGAGCGAGGGTCGGCGCCGAGCGACGACACCAGCGCGAAACGTGTCGCGCCGTGCTCACGGGCGTGACGCGCAATAGCTAAAGGGTAGTCGTAATCGATCGTGCGATAAGTGTCAGGCGAACTGGTCGCCGCGCGCGTGGTACCGAGCGCGCCGATAACGCCGTCGACCGCCCACCAATCGGCCTTTTCGGGCATCACGGAGAAGTCGATCACGACGTTTTCGAGCTTCTCGTTCGGGGCGATCGGTCGGCGGGTCAAGGCGATCACGCGACTCACCCGCTCGTCGGCGAGCGCTCGCTCCAGCGCGAGCTTTCCGACGAGGCCGGTCGCAC
Organism: Pseudomonadota bacterium; assembly: GCA_040390605.1. Lineage (GTDB taxonomy): Bacteria > Pseudomonadota > Alphaproteobacteria > Sphingomonadales > Sphingomonadaceae > Sphingomonas. The sequence goes on along the minus strand of JAZJXZ010000036.1, from coordinate 71,599 downwards.
CGGCAATCAGCAGTTTCGTCATGATCGGATCCTCCGACAGGGTCCGTACGCCGGGACGCGCCGATCAAAAGAAGCGGCAGCACCCGATCGTACAGGCGAACACGACGATGCTCGGGTGATAGACGCCGGCCCTGATCACACCCAGAACAGGATCAGCGGCAGCACCGTGCCGATAACCAGCAGGATAACCGATATGCGTCGCGTCGCACGGTTGTTCAGCGCGATCGTCACGCCAATCAGGGTCGAGACCAGCAGTCCGAGCCCCATCAGCACGACGAAGATCTTGAGCGGCAACGGGGAAGGGCGCTTGGCCGGCGCAGGCCCCTTTTCAGCGGGTGGGGCGTCGTGATCGTGATCATGATCGTCGGCCAATGCCGCAGCGGGTTTCGCCGCTGGCTTCGCGGCGGCTGGCTTTTCGCGCGGCGGAGTCTGGTCCTTGTGGAAGGCGGCTACCCACACCATCCAGCTTGGCGGCGTGCCGCCCCAGCCCTTTTCCTCGTTGAGGCGGAAGGTCTGCAACATGCCGCTCACCGAGAAGAGCAGGATCGCCGGCGCGAGGAACACGCCGATATAGTGGTGATATCGGCGGAGCGTGCGCTGGGTCGTGGCTTTCATGAGGACATGCCTAGGTCGACAGCGGAAACCCGGCAAGGCCAAGAGTCGCAAAATCCCGGGTCCACCGAAGCGGTGTGGTGTTTTTTGAGCGGCGCCGCGAGAACCCTACATCGCCGCCGGCGCGAATTGCCCTTCGTCGTCCATCAGGTACAGCACGCCGTCGGCGATCGCGAAATAGGCGCCGCGCAGCTTTAGCGTGCCCGCCGCCTCGCGTTCGGGAATGCAGGGGAAGGTGCGCAGGTTGGCGATCGAGACGCGTACCGTCTCCAGCTCCAGTTCCCGGACCGCGTCGGGCCCGGTGCCATGTTCGGCGATGATCCGCTCGCGCGCCTCGTCGAGCATGTCGACCCAGTGGTCGATGAAGCCGCCCGCGCCAGGCGCGCAGCCGGCGAAGTGCTGGGTCATCGCCGCGGCCACGCCGCCGCACGAGCCATGACCCATCACCACAACCTCCCCTACCTCGAGTTGGGTCACCGCAAACTCGAGCGCGGCGGAAACGCCGTGGCGCCCGCCGCCGAGTTCGAACGGCGGCACGAGATTGGCGATGTTGCGCACGACGAAGATCTCGCCGGGAGAAGTGTCGAAGATCTGCGCCGGGTCGACGCGGCTGTCGGAACAGGCGATCACCATCACCTGTGGGTTCTGCCCCTCGCTGAGATCGGCCCAGCGGTCGCGCTCGCGCGACCAGCCTTCGCGCCGGAAACGTTGATACCCAGTGAGCAGTGCGGTGAAATCAGCCATGTGCGATCCTCTGCCAATCCGCGCGGGGGCTGGCAAGCGGCGGGGACAGTCGCTATCTGGCGCGCATCATGAACGACCCCGCACCGATCGCCCCGCGCCAACGCAAGCCGGACTGGATTCGCGTCAAGGCGCCGACCTCGGTCGGTTTCGCCGAGACCAAGGCGCTGATGCGCCGCCTCAACCTCGCCACCGTGTGCGAAGAAGCGGCGTGCCCGAACATCGGCGAGTGCTGGACCAAGAAGCACGCCACGGTGATGATCCTTGGCGACACCTGCACCCGGGCCTGCGCCTTCTGCAACGTCAAGACCGGCATGCCGCGCGCGGTCGATGCGCTGGAACCGCAGCATACCGCCGACGCGGCGGCCGAGTTGGGCCTCGAACATATCGTCATCACCTCGGTCGACCGCGACGACCTGCCCGATGGCGGTGCGTCGCAGTTCGTCAAGGTCATCCAGGCGCTGCGCCGCACCACGCCCTCGACGACGATCGAAATCCTGACCCCCGATTTCCGCAACAAGTCGCAGGCCGCGGTCGAGGCGATCGTCGAGGCCGGACCCGACGTTTACAACCACAATCTCGAAACCGTGCCGCGGCTCTATCCGACGATCCGTCCGGGCGCGCGCTATTATGCCTCGCTGCGCTTGCTCGAATCGGTCAAGCGCCACGATCCTTCCATCTTCACCAAGTCGGGCATGATGATGGGCCTGGGCGAGGAGCGCATGGAAGTGCATCAGGTGATGGACGACATGCGTTCCGCCGATGTCGATTTCCTGACGCTAGGCCAATATCTCCAGCCGACACCGCGCCATACAAAGGTGATCGACTTCGTCACACCCCAGGCGTTCGACGCCTATGCCGCGATCGCCCGCGCCAAGGGTTTCCTGCTTGTTGCCAGTTCGCCGCTGACCCGGTCGAGCTATCATGCCGGGGATGATTTCGCGAAGCTGCGCGCCGCGCGCGAGGCGAAGCTCGGCGCCAAAACCCTCGGGGCGTAAGATGCCGCGGCACAGCGAAACGCGCCGGCTGCCCTACACCCCGGCGCAGATGTTCGATCTGGTCGCCGACGTCGAACGCTATCCCGAGTTCATTCCCTGGATAACGGCTGTCCGTCTTCGCTCAGACAGCGCGACCGAGATGGTCGCCGACCTCATCGTCGGGTTCAAGGGGCTGCGCGAGACCTTCACCTCCAAGGTGGAGAAGCTTCATCCGGCGACGATCCATGTCGATTATCTCGACGGCCCGCTCAAATATCTGCGCAACGACTGGGCCTTCCGTCCTGACGGCAGCGGCTGCCACGTCGATTTCAGCGTGGATTTCGAATTCAAGAGTCGCATGTTCGAGATGCTTGCCGGGCAGATGTTCGGCGCGGCGCTGAGGAAGATGATCGGTGCCTTCGAGGCGCGCGCCGCGGCGCTTTACGGCTCGGGCGAATCCGGCATCAGCAGTTCGAGCGCGCACAGCGCCGCCTGAAGCCTGACCCCGCCACGGCCAAGATCGCCGAACTGCCGGCGATCGGCGACGACGTGGCCGGGATCGGCATTCTTCTCCGCCCTCGCAAACACCACGGTACCGACCGGCTTCTTCTCGCTGCCGCCGTCCGGCCCGGCGATGCCGGTGATCGCCACCGCGACATCCGCGCCGCTCGCCTCCAGCGCGCCCTGCGCCATCGCCCAGGCGGTGGCGACCGAGACCGAGCCGAAGGTGTCGAGCACATCGGTGCTGACGCGTAGCAGGTCCATCTTGGCGCTGTTGGCGTAAGTGACGAAGCCGGCGTCGAGCACTTCCGACGAGCCGGGGATCTCGGTGATCGCTGCCGCGACCAGCCCACCGGTGCAGCTCTCCGCCAGTGCGATGCGCCGGCCTATCGCACGATTGGCCGCGACGACGCGCTGTGCCGCCTCGACCAGGACGGCCGGCAGGATGGTGTCGGCCTTGACCGGTTCGCTCGTCATCTGTTCGTTTCTTTCTACGCCACCGGGACCCGGACGGTCGCTACCGCCTGAGCCGCAATTCCTTCGCCCCTCCCGGTGAAGCCGAGTTTCTCGGTCGTCGTTGCCTTGACGCTAATCCTGCCGACCGGCAGCCGCAACAGCGCCGCGATCCGCGCGCGCATCGCCTCGCGGTGCGGGCCGATCTTGGGCGCCTCGCAGATCAGCGTCAGGTCGATAAAGTCGATCGTGCCGCCCTGTGCCGCAATCAGCCCCGCTGCGTGCTGAAGGAACCGGCCCGAATCGGCGCCACGCCATTGCGGGTCGCTGGGCGGGAAATGGGTACCGATGTCGCCCGCCGCAATGGTGCCGAGCAACGCATCGGTGATCGCATGGAGCGCGACATCGGCATCGCTGTGCCCGGACAAGCCCTTGTCGTGCGGGATCAGCACACCGCCAAGCCACAACTCCTCGCCGGCTTCGAGGCGGTGCACATCATAGCCGCTGGCGCTGCGGGTGCGCAGCGTGGCGTCATGACGCGTCGCAGCGGCGGCGAAGTCGGCAGGGTGCGTGATCTTTTCGAGCATCATGTCTCCCTCGACCAGCGCTACCACGCCACCGGCAGCGCGCAGCATCTGCGCATCGTCGGTCGGCTCGTCGCCCTGCCAGCCGCGATGCGCGGCAAGGATATCGCTGAATACGAACGCCTGGGGCGTCTGGACGCGGTGCAGGCCATCGCGCGGCACCACCTCGCCCAACTCGGCACCGCCACGCACCAGGGTATCGGCGACGGGCAGGGCAGGGACGGCGCCCGGATGCTGTTCCAGCGCGGACAGCAGACGATCGATCACCGGCCGAGGCAGGAACGGACGCGCGGCATCGTGGATCAGCACCCAGTCGGGCGGATCGGTGGCGAGCGCTTCGAGCCCGGCCAGCACCGACAGACGCCGTGTCGCGCCGCCGGTGACGTGGCGCACTTCGCCCAGCGCCGTTGCCAGCGCCTGCTCCTGATCTGGGCCGATCGCGACCAGAACGCGTTCGATCGACGGATGGCCGATGAGCGCGGCATGGCTGTGCGCCACCATCGGTTTGCCGGCGATCGGCGTGAATTGCTTGGGTGTGGCCGAGCCGCTTCTGGCGCCCACACCGGCGGCAACGATCAGCGCGGCAATGCGGGGCGACGTCATGGCGCATCGCCTAGCCGAAGCCCGGGGCGCCCGCCAGCCTTGCTGCATCGCGGCAATTCCCCTATAGGCTGCCCGTTTTTCAGGCAGATCGATGCGTACCCTCGCCCCCATCCAGATCGGACCCGTCCGGATCGAACGCCCCGTCGTGCTGGCACCGATGACCGGCGTCACCGACATGCCGTTCCGCACGCTGGTGCGACGCTATGGCTCGGGCCTCAACGTGACCGAGATGATCGCCAGCCAGGCGATGATCCGCGAGACGCGCCAGTCGCTGCAGAAGGCGGCGTGGCATCCGGTCGAGGAGCCGGTGTCGATGCAGCTCGCCGGCTGTTCCCCCTATGAGATGGGCGAGGCGGCGAAGCTCAACGAGGATCGCGGCGCGGCGATCATCGACATCAATATGGGCTGCCCGGTCAAGAAGATCGTCAATGGCGAGGCAGGCTCGGCGCTGATGCGCGACCTCAAGCTCGCCGCGTCGATCATCGATGCCACCGTGAAGGCGGTGAAGGTGCCGGTGACGCTCAAGATGCGCATGGGCTGGGATCACACCAGCCTCAACGCACCCGAACTGGCACGCATCGCCGAGGACCTCGGCGTCAAGCTGATCACCGTCCATGGCCGCACCCGCAACCAGATGTACAAGGGCGAGGCCGACTGGGCGTTCATCCGCAACGTCAAGGACGCGGTGTCACTGCCGGTTATCGCCAATGGCGACATCTGCTCGATCGAGGATGCCGAGGCGGCGCTCGACCAGTCGGGCGCGGATGGCGTGATGATCGGGCGCGGCGCCTATGGCCGGCCGTGGCTGCTTGGCCAGGTGATGGAATGGTTCTCGACCGGCCGGCGCGTGGTCGACCCGACGATCGACGAACAATATGCCCTGATCGCAGAACATTATGATGCGATGCTTGACCATTATGGCACCGAGACCGGCGTCAATATGGCACGCAAGCATATCGGCTGGTACACGCGCGGGCTGCACGGTTCGGCCGAGTTCCGCAACCGGGCCAACCAGGAACCCGATCCGCGCGTCGTCAAGGCGATGCTCGCCGAATTCTACGCGCCGTGGCTCAGCCGCGCCGCGGCATGACGTCATGACGGCGGCGGGTCCCGATTTCGCCGAGCTGTTCGCCGCGATTCCGGTGGCCCTGCTGGTCATCGATCCGGCGCGGCGCATCGTCCATGCCAATGCCGATTGCGAGAATCTGCTCAACCTGTCCGAACGGGCGATGCTCGGTCAGCCGCTCGATGCGGTGCTCAAGGCGCCGGGCGAGCCGGAGCGACGCGCGGAGCACGGCTTCGCCGCGTTCGACAGCGAGATCCTGCTGGCGCGCGGCGGCAGCATCCGCGCCGACTATCTCGAATCGCATCTCGCTGATCACCCCGGCTGGCGGGTGATCGCGCTGCACCATGACGCCGCCACGCGTCGGCTGGGCCATTCGGCCGATCGTGCCTCGGCCGCGCGCGCCGCGGTGGGCGCCGCAGCGATGCTCGCGCATGAGATCAAGAACCCGCTGTCGGGCATTCGCGGCGCGGCGCAACTGCTCGCCGGCGGCGGGGATGGGAGCGACGAGCTCACCACGCTGATTACCACCGAGGTCGATCGCATCGCGGCGTTGATCGATTCGATGCAGGGCTTCACCGACACGCGCCCGCCGGCGCTGACCTCGGCCAATATCTATCCGCTGCTCGACCATGCCCGGCGCGTCGCGCTGGCCGGCTTTGCGCGCGACGTGCGCATCGACGAGCGCTTCGACCCGTCGCTACCGCCCGTGCTGGTCGATCGCGACGCGCTGCTGCAGGTGGTGATCAACCTGATCAAGAACGCCTCCGAGGCGATCGCAGGGCAAGCCGACGCGCGGATCATCCTGTCGACCGCCTTTCGCCATGGCATGGCGGTGAGCCCAGCGCCGGGCCGCCCGCGCCAGGCGCTGCCGATCGAGCTGTGCGTGATCGACAATGGTCCCGGCGCGCCCGACGATCTCGCCGAGCACCTGTTCGACCCGTTCGTCAGCACCAAGCGCGAGGGGCAGGGGCTCGGCCTCTCGCTGGTCGACAAGCTGGTGCGCGACATGGGCGGGATCGTGCAATATGCCCGGGAAGGATCACCGCCATCGACCGTGTTTCGCATCCTGTTGCCCCGGGGAACGTCATGAAGCTGCACGGTCAGGTCCTCGTGGTGGACGACGACGCGGCGATCCGCACCGTCGTCGCCCAGGCATTGCGGCGCGAGGGGCACCAGGTGACGACGGCGGCGACGCTCGCGGAAATGGAGGTGCATCTCGCCACCGCCTTGCCCGACGTGCTGATCACCGATGTCGTGCTGCCCGACGGCAACGGACTCGACCGGCTGGAACGGCTGACCGGCGAGCATCCCGACCTGCCGGTGATCGTGCTGTCGGCACAGAATACGCTGAGCACCGCCGTGCGCTCGACCGAGGCGGGGGCCTATGATTACCTGCCCAAGCCCTTTGATCTCGATGTGCTGGCGCGCGCGGTGCGCGGCGCGCTGGGGCGGGGTGGGGACGGCAGCGCGAAGGGCGACCCGATCGGCGAGGAGGACCGTGCGCTGCCGCTGATCGGCCGCTCGCCGGCGATGCAGGACGTCTACCGCATCATCGCCCGCGTGGTGTCGAACGACCTGACCGTGTTGATCTCGGGCGAATCCGGCACCGGCAAGGAACTGGTGGCACGCGCGATCCACGACCTGGGGCCGCGTCGCAAGGCGCCGTTCGTGGCGATCAACATGGCGGCGATCCCGCGCGAGCTGATCGAGGCTGAGCTGTTCGGCCATGAACGCGGCGCCTTCACCGGCGCCCAGGCGCGCAATGCCGGGCGGTTCGAGCAGGCTGCGGGCGGCACTTTGTTCCTCGACGAGATCGGCGACATGCCGATGGAGGCGCAGACGCGGCTGCTGCGGGTATTGCAATCAGGCGAGTTCACCACGGTCGGCGGTGCGCGCACGATCCGCGCCGATGTGCGCATCGTCGCCGCGACCAACAAGGATCTCGCCCAGCTCGTCGCCGGCGGGCAGTTCCGCGAGGACCTGTTCTATCGGCTCAACGTCGTGCCGGTGACGTTGCCGGCGCTGCGCTCGCGGCGGCAGGACGTCGCGCTGCTGGCGCGCCATTTCCTCGATCTAGCCGCCGAGAGCGGCCTGCCGCGCAAATCGCTCGACGCCGGCGCGATCGCGGTGCTCGAACGACACGACTGGCCGGGCAATGTCCGCGAGCTGGAAAACATTATGCGCCGCGTCGCCGTGCTGAGTCGCGACGACCGGATCGGCGAGGGCGACATCCTCCATATGCTCGGCGAGCGCGCCGCAGCACCGTCCCAGGGCGGCGACGGCGGCATCGCGGCGGCCGTGCTGGCGCTGCT
>JAZJXZ010000036.1:0-63740 GCA_040390605.1 Pseudomonadota bacterium | reverse complement strand
GACCGCCTGGCGATCGAGCAGCCTGGCGCGCTTGCCGACGGCACGCTCTATGACCGGGTGATCGGCGAAGTGGAGCGGCCGCTGATCCTCGCGTTGCTCGCCCGCCACGGCCAGAACCAGCTGCGCGCCGCCAAGGCGCTCGGCATCAACCGCAATACGCTGCGCAAACGGCTCGATTCGCTGGGGATCGATCCCGGCTAGGGACGGCCGGACGGTTGAGCATCGCGCCCAAGCGAACGATTGTGTGTTTTCCTTGCAACGGTTGCGTTGTATCAAAAGCACGATGAAGGCCGATACGGCAGCAAAAACCTACCTGGTCGGCCTCCGGCGCCGCTTCAGCGTGACCCCCGCCGTCGAGTTCCTCGTGCTGGCGGGCGCGGCGCTGATCGCGCTCGCAAGCTATTTCACGATCGTCGGCAAAACCACGTCGCAATCGCTGCTGACACCGCCGCTGGTGGCGCTGCTGCTGGTCGCCAACCTCGTGCCCGGCGTGGCGTTGCTCGTGCTGCTCGGCCGGCGCATCGCGATGCGGCGCGCGGCGAAGTCGCCGATCGGCGGCAAGGGGCGACTGCATGTCCGGCTCGTCGCTTTGTTCTCGGTCATCGCCGCGGTGCCGACCCTGCTGGTGGTTATCTTCGCCTCGCTGCTGTTCCAGTACGGCGTCGAATTCTGGTCCTCGCAGCGCGCGCGCAGCATGCTCGAAAATGCCAGTTCGCTGGTGCGCGAGAATTACGAGCGCGAGCTCACCCGTGTCGGCAACGAAACCAAGACCATGTCGGGCGATCTTGCCGGGTATCTGAAGGCATTGCCGATCGATTCGAAGAAGTTCCAGGAAGGGCTGTTCCTGCAGACCTATCGCCGCGAATTGTCCGAAGCGCTGATCATCCGGCGCGGCGAGAAGGATCCGCTGGTCGTCCTCAACCCCTATGGCCGGCCGCTCGAGAACATCGTCACGCCGAAGATCATGGACGAGATCGACCATGGCGCGCCCGAGGTGATGGTGCGCAATCCAGACCGGGTCGGCGCGGTCGTGCCGCTGGCCTATGGCGATCATACCTATCTCTACGCCTCGCGCGTGTTCGACGAGCAGCTGGCCGGGCAATTGCGGCGCGGTGACGCCGTGCTGGCCGATTACAGCGCCCTGCAGACGCGCTCGCGCAGCCTGCAGCTCAAGTTCAACGCGGCGCTGCTCGCCATCTCGCTGCTGATCGTCGGTATCGCGGTGTGGATCGCACTGGAAGTGGCCGATCGGCTGGTGCGTCCGGTCGGCGAACTGGTCGACGCGGCGCACCGCGTCGCCACCGGCGACCTCACCGCGCGCGTGCCCGATCCGACCACCGACGACGAGGTCGGCACGCTGGGCAATGCCTTCAACACCATGACCGGGCGGCTCCAGGCGCAGACCGGCGCGCTGGAAAGCCGCCGCGCGCTGATCGAGGCGGTGATGTCGGGCGTCACCGCCGGCGTCATCTCGATCACCGCCGACGGCACCATCCGCCTGATCAACCGCTCGGCCGAAATCCTGCTCGACACCGGCGAGGAAAGTCCGGTCGGTCGGCCGCTGTTTGCCATCTCCTCCGAACTCAGCGCCTTTATCGAGAGCGGCGAGCGCGAGGCGATCGTCGAGATCGGCAGCGGCCCGGAGGCGCGCACGCTGGCGGTGAAGACCACGCGCGCCGAGGAAGGCACGATCCTGACCTTCGACGACATCACCGTGCAACTGCTCGACCAGCGCCGCGCCGCCTGGTCGGATGTCGCGCGGCGCATCGCGCACGAGATCAAGAACCCGCTGACCCCGATCCAGCTCGCCGCCGAACGCCTGCAACGCCGCTATGCCAAGCAGCTGCCGAGCGACGACGGCACCTTCACCAAGCTGACCGACACGATCGTCCGCCAGGTCGGCGACCTGCGCCGTATGGTCGACGAATTCTCGTCCTTCGCGCGCATGCCCAAGCCGATCTTCCGCGCCGAGAATATCGTCGACATCGCCAAGCAGACATTGTTCCTGCACGAGGTCGCGCATCCGGGGATCAGCTTCTCGATCGACAACCGGATGGAAGACCCGGCGCTGGTCTGCGACCGGCGCCAGCTCGGCCAGGCCTTCACCAACATCGTCAAGAACGCGGTCGAGGCGGTCGAGGCGCGCGATGGCGTCGCCGGCAAGGTGTCGATGACGATCGAAGGTGACGATGCCGCGGTGACGCTGCTCGTCGCCGACAATGGCATCGGGCTGCCCGCGGCGCGCGACCGCCTGTTCGAGCCCTATGTCACGACCCGCGCGCGCGGCACGGGCCTCGGCCTCGCCATCGTCAAGAAGATCGTCGAGGAGCATTTCGGCACCATCGTGTTCGCCGATTGCGAGGGTGGGGGCACCTGCGTGACGATGACCTTCGACCGGGCCGCGCTCGCCGCGGTCGAAACCAGCGACGGGGTTGGGGAACCACCGCGCGAACTCGCCTCCAACCGGACGTAATTTATGGCACTCGATATCCTCATCGTCGACGACGAGCGTGACATCCGCGAACTGGTCGCGGGTGTGCTAGAGGACGAGGGTTATGGCACCCGTTCCGCTGGCGACAGCGACTCTGCGCTCGAGGCGATTGCCGACCGGCGCCCGTCGCTGGTGTTGCTCGACGTGTGGTTACAGGGGTCGCGGCTCGACGGGCTCGAACTGCTCGACGAGATCAAGCGCCGCGATGCCTCGATTCCCGTGCTGATGATCTCCGGCCACGGCAATCTCGACACCGCCGTCGCCGCGATCCGCCGCGGCGCCGCAGACTTCATCGAAAAGCCGTTCCAGGCCGAGCGCCTGCTGCTGATGGTCGGCCGCGCCACCGAGACCGAACGGCTCAAGCGCGAAGTGGCGTCACTGCGCGCCTCGTCGGGCCGCGACACGGATCTGACCGGCAGCTCGACCGCGATCAACGGCGTGCGCGCCACCTTGAAGCGCGTCGCCTCGACCGGCAGCCGGGTGCTGATCATGGGCTCGGCCGGTGTCGGCAAGGAAGTCGCGGCGCGGCTGCTCCACGGCTGGAGCCAGCGCGTCGACGCCCCCTTCGTCATCGTCAGCGCCGCCCGCATGACGCCCGAACGCGTCGAGGAAGAACTGTTCGGCGTGGAGGAGGGCGGGGACCTCGTCCGCCCCGGCCTGCTCGAACAGGCGCATGGCGGGACGCTGTTTCTGGACGAGATCGCCGACATGCCGATCGCGACACAGGGGCGCATCCTGCGCGTGCTGACCGACCAGAGCTTCACCCGCGTCGGCGGGCAGCGCGTGGTCAAGGTCGATGTCCGCGTCGTCTCGGCCACCGCGCGCGACCTGACGATGGAGATCGCCGAGGGTCGTTTCCGCGAGGACCTCTATTACCGCCTCAACGTCGTGCCGGTGACGATTCCGTGCCTGACCGACCGGCGCGAGGATATCCCCGCGCTCGTCACGCATTTCATGGCGCATTACGCCAATGAACGCCGCGTGCCGACGCCGGAGATCGCGCCCGATGCGATGGTCGCGCTGCAAAGCTATGAATGGCCGGGTAATGTCCGGCAGCTGCGCAACGTCGTCGAGCGCACGATCATCCTCGCGCCGGGCGACCGCATCGGCCGGATCGACCTCGACATGCTGCCGGCCGAGGTGCTCGGCGATCCGGGCGAGATGGGCGGCGGCGCCAATGCGATCATGGGCTCGCCGCTGCGCGAGGCGCGCGAAACCTTCGAGCGCGAATATCTGCGCGTCCAGATAAAGCGCTTCTCCGGCAACATCTCGCGCACCGCAACCTTCATCGGCATGGAACGCTCGGCGCTGCACCGGAAACTCAAATTGCTCGGCATCACCGAAACACGCGACGAGTAGATCTGGGGCGGGGGATACCGGAACAAGTCCGGCATGACGAAATGGTTCGTACGCGATTGAAAATCCGCCAGGCAGTAGACGCGGGCGGCCCCGATACCTAGATTGATGCAGCGCACCGGAAAGGTGCGTCCCCGACGCCGGGAAACGGCGCCTAAGCGGCAAAATTCCGCCAAGAACAAAGGATCGACCGATGGCCGACAAGCAGACCTCGCTGCAAGACCTCTTCCTCAACGCCCTGCGCCGCTCGAAAACCCCGGTGACGATGTTCCTCGTCAAGGGCGTCAAGCTGCAGGGCATCGTCACCTGGTTCGACAATTTCTCGGTGCTGCTGCGCCGGGATGGCCAGTCGCAGCTGATCTACAAGCACGCCATCTCGACCATCATGCCGTCGGGCGCGGTCGATGTCGGCGGGATCATCGAATCGATCGGCGAGGCGCAAAAGAAGCAGCCGTTGCTGCAGGAAATCTTCCTCAACGCGGTGCGCAAGTCGGACGAGAACGTCACCATGTTCCTGGTCAATGGCGTGATGCTGCAGGGCCATATCGCGGCGTTCGACCTGTTCTGCATGCTGCTCCAGCGCGAGGGCATGTCGCAGCTCGTCTACAAGCACGCCGTGTCGACCATCCAGCCGGCGCACCCCCTGAATCTTGCTGAAGAAACAGCGGGTTCCGACGAAGACTGAGAGTAAATTTTGAGCACTGGCTTTGAACGTGATCGCGGCGAATTCGCGCGCGGCGCGCGTGCCGTCATCGTCCTGCCGGACCAGGGCGATACGGCGCGCGACGCCGACGCGCGCCTGGAAGAGACAGCGGGCCTCGCCATGGCGATCGGCATCACCGTCGCCGACAAGGTGGCGATCCGCGTGCGGGCGCCCAAGCCGGCGACGCTGATTGGCAGCGGCCAGGTCGAGGCGCTGGCTGCGACGGTGCGCATGGAAGAGGCCGGGCTGGTGGTATTCGATGCCGCGCTGACGCCGGTGCAGCAGCGCAACCTCGAAACCGCGCTCGAGGCCAAGGTGATCGACCGCACGGGGCTGATTCTTGAAATCTTCGGCGAACGCGCGGCGACTGCGGAAGGGCGGTTGCAGGTCGAGCTGGCGCATCTCGACTACCAGGCCGGACGGCTGGTGCGCAGCTGGACCCACCTCGAGCGCCAGCGCGGCGGCTTCGGCTTTCTCGGCGGCCCGGGTGAAACCCAGATCGAGGCCGACCGCCGGCTGATCCGCGACCGTATGGCGCGGCTGCGCAAGGAACTCGACCAGGTCAGCCGCACGCGCGGGCTGCACCGCGACCGGCGCCAGCGCGCACCCTGGCCGGTGATCGCGCTGGTCGGCTATACCAATGCCGGAAAATCCACACTGTTCAATCGCTTGACCGGTGCTGACGTCATGGCGGAAGACTTGCTCTTTGCGACGCTGGACCCGACACTGCGGCAGATCTCGCTACCCGGGATCGACAAGGCGATCCTGTCCGACACGGTGGGTTTCGTCTCCGAACTACCCACACAATTGGTCGCGGCGTTCAAGGCGACGCTCGAGGAAGTGGTGTCGGCCGACCTGCTGATCCATGTCCGCGACATTGCGCACCCCGACAGCGAGGCGCAGCGTGCCGATGTCGAGAAGGTGCTGCGCGATATCGGTGTCGCCGACACGACACCGCGGATCGAAGCGTGGAACAAGCTCGACCTGCTGCACGGCGAGGAACGCGAGGACGCGCTGGCGCATGCCGCCGGCCGCAGCGACGTCGTCGCCATCTCGGCGATCAGCGGGGAGGGGGTCGATACGCTGATCGACACCGTCGCCACGCTGCTGACCGAGGCGCATCGCCGTTATCGCATCGCGATCGACCAGTCCGATGGCGCCAGCGCGGCCTGGCTGCACCAGCATGGCGAGGTGCTGGGGCAGGAAAGCGACGGCGACCAGGCGATCTACGACGTGCGCATGGCCGAGCGGGATTATGAGCGGTTCAATCAGCGCGGGTGAGGCGCAAACTCTGCGGCTGAACGATTTCTCCACCCCGGCGAAGGCCGGGGCCCAGTTGGGATGGTGGAAATAAACTGGGCAAAACGATCCTCGTGACCGCCTCGCAACTGGGCCCCGGCCTTCGCCGGGGTGGTGGTGCTATGGCTTGGAGGGCCCATTGCGCTTCGCGGCTTGCCACAACGCCTCTTTGGCATCGAGATCGAGAGCCTCGAAAGCATCACCAGCTTCCGCTTCCATCGCCTTGAAACGCTTCTCGAATTTCTCATTCGCCGCCCGCAACGCAGCCTCCGGCTCGACACCAAGCTTGCGCGCCCAGTTGACCACCGCGAACAGTAGGTCGCCGACCTCTTCCTCGATCTCCGCAGGGCTGGCCGCAGCTTCGACCTCAACCAGTTCCTCGTCGATCTTGGCGCGGGCGCCGCTCGGGTCGGGCCAGTCGAACCCGGTACGCGCGGCGCGCTTCTGGAGCTTCTCGGCGCGCAGCAGCGCCGGCAGGCCGAGCGCTACGCCGTCCAGCGCGCCGGCATTGTCTGCGGCATCGCCTTTGGCGGCACGTTCCTCGGCCTTGATCTGCTCCCACAGATAATGGCCGCCCTCGGCCCGATCGCCGAAGATGTGTGGGTGGCGGCGCTCCATCTTGTCGCTGATCGACGCCACGACGTCAGGCAAAGCGAACAGCCCGGCTTCCTCGGCCATCCGCGCATGGAACACGACCTGGAGCAGCAGGTCGCCGAGTTCGTCCTTGAGATCGGCCATGTCGCCACGCTGGATCGCGTCGGCGACCTCATAGGCTTCCTCGATCGTGTACGGCGCGATCGTGCCAAAGGTCTGGACGGTGTCCCATTCGCAGCCGCTGACCGGATCGCGGAGCCGCGCCATGATCGCAACGAGGCGCTCGATCACGACAGGGGACTCCCCCTGTCCGATCCATCTTCAAGTTCGATAATATACATTATGTAAAATGTACTCATGCTTTAGGCTGGAAGACCAGGGTCCGCCCTTCCACGTGCCAGCTCTTCAGTTTGGACAGGAAATTCATACCGACGACATTGGTGTCGCCCATCGTCGGTGAGATGTACGTCGTCAGGTCGTCGACATGGATCGGCCCGATCTCCAGCTTGTGGATGGTCGAGACGCGCGCGGTGATCGGTCCGCCGGCGGTATCGACGATGATCGGAAACGGGCTCTCCTCGATGTTCACCTTTGCCGCGCGCGCCGTCTCGGCGCTGATCATCGTGCTCGTCGCGCCGCTGTCGACCAGCATCCGCGTCGTCACGCCGTTGATCGACGCCGAGACGTAGAAATGTCCGTCATCCGCCAGCGGCACGCTCAATGCGCTCCCGGTCACGCTTTGTTCCTCATCGCCGAGAAACGCCGTCGCACTCGACCACATCGCGGCATAGTGGTGACGCCCGCTGACGATCACCAGCGCGGCCACGAAAATCCCGACCCAGGCCAGCGCCATCTTGAGGCTCGCCTTGAGTGGCACGCGCCGTACGGCAAAGGCGGATATGATCAGCACCAGCCAGATGCCGAGATAGATCGCACGGGGCGTCTCGTCGTTCATGCCGTCAGTTCGAGCCCGTCATAGCCTGGCTCGACACCGGGCGGCAGCTCGGCGCACAGCGTCGCATAGTCCATCGAATGATCCATATGCACGAGCGCGGCGCGCTTCGGCGCCAGCTCGGCGATCCACCCGAGTGCGGTCGGCAGATCCGGGTGGGTCGGATGCGGACGGCGACGCAGGGCATCGACGACCCAGACATCGAGCCCGGCATAGAGCGTGCGCATCGGCTCGGTCATGGCGTGGAGGTCGGTGGCATAGCCGATCGAACCATTGTCCGCGTCGAAGCGCAAGCCGGCGGATTCGATATTGCCATGCGGCTGGTCGACGACACTGACCATGATGTCCCCGATCGTCAGCCGGTCGGGCAGGTCCGCGATCTCGATCGTGGGCGGGTAGCCGTCGCGGCCATGAAAGACATAGCCGAAACGCGTCTCGAGCGAGTTGCGTGTCGCCGGTCGCGCGAACCCCCGGATCGGCCGGCCGAGCGCGTGAAACACCTGCCGCAGGTCGTCGATGCCATGGCAGTGGTCGGCATGGTCGTGTGTCCAGATCACGGCATCGAACGCGCCGACCTCCGCATCGAGCAGTTGCGCACGCAGGTCCGGGCTGGTGTCGACGAGAATCCGCGTCGTTGCGGTCTCGATCAGAATCGAGGCGCGTGTGCGGCGGTTGCGCGGCTCGGCTGGATCGCACGTCCCCCAGTCATTGCCGATCCGCGGCACGCCGGACGAGGTGCCCGAACCGAGCAGCCGAACCTTCACGCGCGGGTCTTGGCGAACAGCGTGTGGAAGTTCTCGGCCGTGCGCGTCATCAGTTGCTCGACCGGTTCGCCGCGCAATTCGGCGAGAAATGTTGCCGTATCGGCGACGAAGGCCGGCTCACCCGGCCTGCCGCGATGCGGTACCGGCGCGAGGAACGGCGCGTCGGTCTCGACCAGCAGCCGCTCGATCGGCAGTCGTGCCGCCGTCGCCTGCAATTCGCGCGCATTCTTGAACGTCACGATGCCCGAGATCGAAATGTAGAAGCCCAGGTCGAGCGCGGTATCGGCGAAAGCATCGCTGGCGGTGAAGCAATGGATCACCCCGGGATAGGCGCCCTTCCCCATTTCCTCGCGCAGGATCGTCGCGGTATCGTCCTCGGCATCGCGCGTATGAACCACGATCGGCAAGCCGGTTTCGCGCGCCGCGGCGATATGTGAGCGAAAGCTCGCACGTTGCCGGTCGCGGTCGCTATGGTCGTAATAATAGTCCAGCCCGCTCTCGCCGATGCCGACGATGCGCGGATGCGCGGCGCGCGCGACGAGCTTGGCGGTGTCCACATCGGGGTGCTTGTCCGCCTCGTGCGGATGGATGCCGACCGTCGCCCATACATCGGGCTCGCTCTCTGCCGCAGCGACGACATCGTCCCATTCGCTCTCGCGCGTGGAGATGTTGAGCATCGCCGTCACACCGCGCGCACGGGCATTGGCGAGCACTTCGTCGCGCCGCTCGACCAGGCCCTTATAGTTGAGGTGGCAATGGCTGTCGGCGAGCATCAGCCAGCCTCGGCCGGCAATTCGAGCCGGGGGAACACGCCGCTCGGTGCCGGCAGGATGGTACCCGCGACGATCGGCTGCGCCAGCCCGGCAAAGTCGCGCGCATCGGCCGCCTGCCCGAGCAGATCGAGCAACTTGTCCGCACTCTCCGGGATCGCCCAGCGCGCCATGATCGCAATCCGCCGCACCACCTCGACGGTGAAATGCAGCACGGTGTCGGCCCGTTCCGCATCGGTCTTGCGCAGCGCCCAGGGCGCCTGGTCCGCGAAATACTGGTTGGTATCCCGCGCCGCCGACCACACCGCGTCGAGCGCGGCATGGATGGCAAGATCCTCCATCGCCGCGCGCATGCCGGTCTCGGCAGCATCGACACTGGCGAGAAGCGCATCCTCCGCCTCGGTGCGCGCGCCTGCCACCGGCACCCGCCCCTCGCAATTCTTGGCGATGATCGACAGGCTTCGCTGAGCGAGATTTCCCAGATTGTTGGCGAGGTCCGCGTTGCAGCGCGTGACGATCGCCTCGGCCGAATAACTGCCGTCCTGCCCGAAGCTGACCTCGCGCAGCAGGAAATAGCGCAGCGCATCGACGCCGAAATGGTCGATCAGCGCGATCGGGTCGGTGACGTTGCCGAGCGACTTGGACATCTTCTCCCCGCGGTTGAGCAGGAAGCCATGGCCGAACACCTGGCGCGGCAGCGGCAACTTCGCAGACATCAGGAAGGCCGGCCAGTAAACGGCATGAAAACGCACGATATCCTTGCCGATGATATGTACATCGGCCGGCCAGTAACGCTCCATCATCGCCTGGTCGTCGGGATAACCGACCCCGGTCAGGTAATTGGTCAGCGCGTCGACCCAGACATACATCACATGTCCCGGGCTGCCCGGCACCTTGACGCCCCAGTCGAAGCTCGTGCGCGATACCGACAGGTCGGACAGGCCGCCCTCGACGAAACGCATGATCTCGTTGCGGCGCGCCTCGGGGCGTATGAAATCGGGCTGCGTATTGTACAGGTCGAGCAGCGGCTGCTGATATTTGGACAGGCGGAAGAACCAGGTTTCCTCCGACGTCCATTCGACCGGCGTATTCTGTGGCGACAGCTTGACGCCCCCTTCCCCCTCGACCAGTTCCTTCTCGTCGTAGAACGCCTCGTCGCGAACCGAATACCAGCCCTCGTAGCGATCGAGATACAGGTCGCCGACCGCTTCCATCGCCTTCCAGATCGCCACGCTCGCGGCATGATGATCGGGTTCGACAGTGCGAATGAAACGATCGTACGAGATATTCAGGCGATCATCCATCGCCTTGAAATATCCGGACATCTCATCGGCCAGCGCGCGCGTGTCGACGCCGCGGTCGCGGGCCGTCTGCATCATCTTGAGGCCATGCTCGTCGGTGCCGGTCTGGAAGCGCACGTCGCGCCCGGCCTGGCGGTGGAAGCGCGCAATCGCGTCGGCGGCAATCGCTTCATAGGCATGGCCGATATGCGGGCGGCCATTGGGATAACTGATCGCGGTGGTGATGTAGTAAGGGTCGGCCATGCGTGGCTGGTACGGTCGAAACGCCGCGACTTCAACGCCTGTCGGCACAACTGCCCACCGGCAGCGCACGCCATCGGCCTGATTCAATTCTCCCGCACATATGCGATGTTCAACCTTGCCGGCGTTGTATCCGCAGGCGCTGTACGCTCTTTCTCACCGTCGATTCTGTTGGAAAAAAGCAGCACCTGCTCGCGGCGCGTTTTCACCTGCTCTGCCACCTGCTCGCCACCTGTTAAGTTGGAAATGCTCGCTGGCAGCAAATAACTGATGCGCCGTCTATTTTTGTGAAAAACGGAATGACGTCACACCGCCAAAAACACGTCACCTGCTTTAGCAGGTCGAGCAGGTGCGAAAGTTGGATGCTTTACGCCGCCAGTCGCGCCACCAGGCCGGCCATTTCGAACACCGTACCCTGTGCATCGAGCGACAGGCCGCGCGCGCTCGCCGCCAGGTTGCGGGCGGCATCATAACTGTCGAGCGCGGTGCGCAGCGCCGGCCCCTGCCGCGTCCGTGCCGCGGCGGCAATGAAAGCGGGTACGCGGTCGAGAAACGCCTCGTAACGCGGCTGCGCGGCCTTGAGCGCCAGCGACCTGGCCAGAGCGCCCCGCCGCTTGTTGCCGCGATCGCCATCGCGCGCGATCGCCGCCAGCGCATCGTCGAGCGCGCCGAGGTCGAGCCCGGCATAACCCAGCGCCCTGCCCGGGGAGCCCTCCCCCGCCCGCGCCAGCGCGGCAACCTCCGCGTCATCGGCCTTGGGCAGGCGTTCGCGCAGGATTGACGTCATGGCATCATCGCCCAGCGCCTCGAAACGTAGCAGCCGGCAACGCGAGCGGATCGTCGGCAGCAATCGGCCCGGCGCATGGCTGACGAGCAGGAAGATCGTGCCTTGTGGCGGCTCTTCGAGATTCTTGAGCAGGGCGTTGGCGCCACCACGTTCGAGATCGTCGATCGCATCGATCAGCACGACGCGGCGTGACGACATCGACGGCGTGGTCGCGAACAAGGGCTGAAGCGCGCGAACCTGCGCGATGGTGATGCTGCGCGCGAGATCCTGGTCCGGCTTGTCGGCATCCTTGGGCAACCGCACCAGCTCGCGATAATCGGGGTGCGACCCGGCATTGACGAGGGAGCGCGTGCGGTCATGCTCCGGTACCTCGAACCCGGGGGGCAGCGTGCCCGGCGCCGCGCCGTCCGCCAGCAGCCGCAGCGCGGCGGCGCGCGCGAAGCTCGCCTTGCCCACGCCCATCGGCCCGGCGAACAGCCAGGCATGGTGCAGCGAACCACTCGCCATAGCGGCGGCAAAGGCCTCATGTGCCGCTTCATTACCCAGCGGGAGGGTCATGGCAGCAGGTCCGCGACGCCGGCGACCAACGCCGCCGTCACCTCATCCGCCGCGCCGCCGCCGTCGATCAGGCGAAAACGATCGGGCTCGACTGCAGCGAAACGCCGGAACGCCGCCGCGACATCGGCGTGGAATTGCTCGCCGCGCGCGGCGAAACGATCGGCGCCGGCACCATCACGCACCTCGGCCCGCGCCCGCCCCTGCTCCGGCGACAGTTCGAGAACGAAGGTGCGATCGGGCAGCAGTCCGCGCGAGCCGAAGCCATGCAGCGCCAGCACCGCGGCATCGTCGATCCCGCCAGCCACGCCCTGATAGGCACGCGACGAGTCGACGAAGCGGTCGCAGATCACCCACACCCCCGCACCGAGCGCAGGGTTGATGTGCTTCTCGACGTGGTCGGCCCGCGCGGCGGCGAAGAGCAGCGCCTCGGTATGGGGGCTCCAGCGCGCCACCTCACCCTGCATGAGCAGACCGCGGATCGCCTCGGCGCCCTCGCTGCCGCCGGGCTCGCGCGTGACCAGCGTTTCGATGCCGCGCGCCGCCAGCGCCTCGGCCAGCCGCTTCGCCTGGGTAGACTTGCCCGCCCCCTCGCCGCCTTCCAGCGAGATGAAGCGCCCGCGCGTCACCCGCCGAACAACCCCTTCAGACCCGCCCAGGCCCGGCCGAAGAAGCCGGCCAGCGGCACATCCTCGGCGGCGACCAGCGGCACGCGCTGCGGCTGCATATCAGGGGTCATCACGACGAGGTCGGCAATATGGTCGCCGGCCTTGATCGGCGCCTTGATCGGCCCGTCATATTCGACCCGCGCCGTCATGTCGGGCGTGGCACCGCCCGGCAGCGTCACGCTGAGGTTGTCGGGCGCGACCAGGCCGACATGGTTGGCGCTGCCGAGCTGGACCTCGGCGGTTTCGACCAGCTTGCCCTTGGCGACGATCTGCTTGGCCTGCCAGGCGCGGAAGCCCCAGTTCATGAACTTGACCGACTCGTCGATGCGCTGGCCGGTGCTGCCGAGCCCGGCAAGCACCATCACCAGCCGGCGATTGCCCTGCCTGGCCGAGCCGGTGAAACCGTAGCCGGCCTCTTCGGTGTGGCCGGTCTTGAGCCCATCGGCGCCGGCGACCTTGCCAAGCAGCGGATCGCGATTGTCCTGGCTGATCGGGTTGCCACCGCCAAGTGTCTTGCCCCAGGTGAAGCTGGGCAGCGAGTAATAGGCTTTGTACATGTCGGGGAAGTTGTTGATCGTCGCGGTCGCCAGCTTGGCCAGGTCGCGCGCGGTGACATAGGTCACGCCATTGTCGGGCCAGCCGTTCGACGTGCCGAAATGGCTGTTAGTCAGGCCGAGTTCGGCGGCCTTCTGGTTCATCACGCTGACAAAGGCTTCCTCGGTGCCCGAGATGCCCTCGGCGAGCACGACACAGGCGTCATTGCCCGACAGCGTGACGATACCCTTGAGCAGATCCGACACGGTCGGCTTCTCGCCGACGCCGAGGAACATGGTCGACCCCTGCGAATGCCATTTGCGCCACGTTTCGGGCTGCACCTCGATCTGCTGGCTGAGTGACAGCTTGCCATGCTTGATCAGGTCGAACGCGACATAGACCGTCATCATCTTGGCCATCGAAGCCGGCGGCATACGGCGGTCGGCGTCCTTGGCGTAGAGGATTGCGCCCGAGGAGGTGTCGACCATGAAGGCGACCGGTGCCGGCGTGTCGAAGGTCGGCGCGGCGGCCATGCCGGGACAAGCCACGCCGAAGGTCATGGCGGTAGCGAGGAGCAGTTTCTTCATCGGGGCGGGTCCGTCTTTACGCTGGGGTTACGAGGGAGAGTTCGGGTTCGGCCTAGTCATGAACGATGCGCGCACCGCCATAGCCACGCCGCGCCGCGTCGTCACGTGCCTGTGCCGCGGTCGCTGCATTGCCGTAGGGGCCGATCTGCACGCGGTGGATGCCGCCGTTCGACACGACGCGCCCGCCGCCGAGACTGGCCACCAGCGCCTGGGCGCGTTGGAGCGACGACAGCGCCGCGACCTGGACATACCAGCCTGCGGCAGCAGGTGCCGGCGCGGTGCGCGGCGGTGCATAGGAAGGCGCCGGGCGCGACACGGGCTCCGGCAGCGGCGCGGTGTCGCGTGGTGGCGCGTAGGACGCGCCCGGCTGGGTCGTCGGCCGGGGCCGCTGCACCGCTTGGGCCGGCGCCGGCAGGCCACCCGGCAGACGCTTGCGCAAGGCGGTCAGCAGCGAGGCCGGCGCGTCGAGCCGCGATGCGGCGCTGCGGCCACCGCGCAACGCGACCTGGTCCTGCGGTGTGGGCGTGACGGCGCGCACGCGCACCGCCGCCGATCCGCCATTGACGCCGAGAAGTTGCGCTGCGCCGGGCGACAGGCCGACGATACCGCCGCCGGTGCCCCGGCCGCTGACCAGCGCGACGATCGTCTTGCCGCTGTCGAGCGCGGTCAGTTCCACGTAACTCCCCTGGGCGACGGCATCGGTGCTCGCCGTGATCGCGTGCGGATCGCCGGCCCCGTCACCGACGCCGGCAAAACCCACCGCATCGTAACGCTGTTCGCCGGAGGTGCCGCGCGGCCCGCTGCCCTCGGGTGGGGCGCCATCGATCGACGACACCGGTGCGCGCGCCTGCGGCGATTCGGACATGCCCGGCGAGGGGCGCACCGCACGAGGCTCGGCCTGCACGGCGGCGAGCAGCATCAGACCGATCATCATCTTACTGCTCGACCGCGTCGGACAACAGGCCGACCGCCAGCGCGTAGAAATTGGAACAATTGTAATCGAGGATCACGCGATAGTTCCCGGTCAGCAGATAGGCCGTCTTGCCCGGGCCATCGGGCTCGATCAACGTCGCCAGCACATTGTCGCGCGGCCAGGCGCGCGACTGAGGTACCATGCCCATCGCGCGCCATTCGGCAATCGTCTTCCAGCCGCTGTGCCGCGCAAACACCTTGGCACAGCGCGGCGAGAGCAGCCGGTTGGTGATCTGGCTACGATCGAAGGTCGGCGGTACGCTCACGGCGAGGCCCCAGGGCTGGCCCGGCCGCCAGCCGGCATTGGCGAAATAATTGGCGATCGAGGCGAGCGTATCGGCGTCGCTGGTCCAGATATCCGCCCGGCCATCGCCATCGCCGTCGCGCGCGAGGCGCAGATAGACCGAGGGCAGGAATTGCGGGCCACCCATCGCCCCCGCCCAACTGCCCTTGAGCCGCGCCGCCGGCACGCCCCGATCGATCATCCTGAGCGCGTCGACGAACTCCGCAGAGAATAATTGCCGGCGCCGGCCATCATAAGCGAGGCTAGCCAGCGCATTGGGAATATCGAAATTGCCCATGATCGAGCCGTAATTGGTTTCGTTGCCCCAGATCGCGACCATGATCGATTCGGGCACGCCCGTTTGCTGCTCGATACGCTGCAGCCGGTAGCGCTGCGCCTGATAGGCGGCGCGGCCGCGGCTGATGCGTGCTGCGTCGATATGCGCGGCGCGATAGGGTGCGAAGTTCGGCACCGGCGCATTCGGATCGCTCTCCGGCTGGCCGCGATCGAGTTGCACGACGCGCGGGTTGAGCGTCAGCGTCGGGAACACCGCATCGATCGTCGCGCGGCTGACCCCGGCCGCCTGCGCCTGCGCCCTCAGCGTCGTGAGATAGGCCTGGAAGCCGCTTTCATCCTGCGCCGGCGCCGCGCCCGCGACGCTGCACAAGGCGACAAAGGCCAGAGCGCCGCTACCGACCCGCTTGATCCTGCTGATATATCCCCGCATGGGGCGACTGTGCCACAGCGCCACGGCGACATGAACCCCTTATGGTCGCAGGACTTGCACGAAATAGCCTGTCGCCCCTATGGCGCGGGCGCACGGAGAGATGGCCGAGTGGTTTAAGGCAGCGGTCTTGAAAACCGCCGTGGGTGCAAGCTCACCGTGGGTTCGAATCCCACTCTCTCCGCCAGTCCCCTAGACGCCACCGACCTCGACCAGCATTTCATAGGTGTGTTCGGCGATCGGCTCGCGAAACAGGCAGCCGGCTTCGAAGTCGTCAGCCCATTTGACCGTCGCGGCGACCTGGCCGACACCCGGCAAGGTCAGCCAGATCATCATGTCCTTGCGCAGCGCCGAATAGCTGCGAATGCGCGCGCCTTCGCGCGACAGGTCGGTGATGCGGCATAGGGTGCGGTCGAGACCGCCGCGCCCGAGCTTGGCATCGAGCGACACCGGCGCACGCGGAGCGCGCCGGCGATTGACCACCGCCGGCTCATATTCGGATGAGATATTGGTCTGCCTGGCTTCCATGCCGGCAGATTAGAACGGGATGGCTAAGGCGCCGTTAACGACGGCGCCCCTCGCCTGTCCTCACTTCTTGAGCGTGAGACCGCCGAAACGCTTGTTGAAGCGTGCCACCTGGCCACCCGAATCGAGCATCGAGCCACGGCCGCCGGTCCAGGCCGGATGCGCCAACGGATCGATGTCCAGCGTCATCAGATCGCCTTCCTTGCCCCAGGTCGAGCGCGTCTCGAACACGGTGCCGTCGGTCATCTGCACCTTGATCATGTGATAATCGGGGTGAATGTCGTTCTTCACGGATAAACTTCCTCGAAAATGCCGCTGGTTTCCGACCAGCAGCGAAGGCGCGGCCCCTAGCAGAGCCGCGCCGGGGTAGCAAGAATAGCTCTCAGGCCTTGGGCGGGTCGGCGATCATCGCGGTAAAATTGGCTTCGGCGGCGAGCTGGCCGTCGATCGTCGCGCGGCCGGCGAACTTGCACACGCTCGACCGCTTCTGGACGAACTCGACTTCGAGCTTGAGCAGCACGCCGGGTTCGACCGGCTTGCGGAACTTCGCCCCGTCGATCGCCATGAAATAGACCAGCTTGCCGGAGCCCGCGAGGCCGAGCGATTCGACCGCCAGCACGCCGGCGGCCTGCGCCAGCGCCTCGACGATCAGGACGCCGGGCATGATCGGGCGCCCAGGGAAATGTCCCTGGAAGAAGCCCTCATTGATGGTCACCGCCTTGATCGCCGTGATCGAACGGTTGAGGATCAGTTCCTCGACACGATCGACCAGCAGCATCGGATAGCGATGCGGCAACGCCGCCATGACCCGCCCGATATCGAGCGGGCCAAGCGACGTCACCGATTCGGCTTCGCTCACCGGCCCGGTGCGCGACGGCCAGGTGCGGCAGGCGCCGGCGTGCCACCGGCGGCAGGCGCTGCCTGCTGCTGGCCGGGCTGCCAGTTGGCCGGCGGCGTGATGCTGACGGTCGGCACCAGCGTATCGAGTTCGGCGGTGATCGCCGGCGTCAGGTCGCCAGCCGGCTGCGCGGTGAACACCGCTGCCGGCTTGAGCAGCACCGTGGTGCCGCGCTTCGTCATCGCGCTCTGGATCGCCTGGGCGAGCTTGGCCGAGATCTGCTCCACGGCATATTGCTGTGCGCGCGTCGCCGGGCCTTCGAGACGGCTGAGCTCTGCCTGTGCAGCCTGCTGCTTCGACTGGATCGAGGCCAGTTCCGGACGGTGCGCGGCATTGGCGGCATCGATCTCGGGCTGGCTGAGCTGGCCGTCATGGTTGGTGTCGAGCACCGTGTAGAGCGGCTGCAACTCGGCCTGGATCGCGGTGCGACGAGCCTGGGCCTGATCGAGCGACGCCTTGTACGTAGCCTGGATCTGCGTGGTAGCGGCGGTGAATGCCTTGGTCGCGGCAATCGCACCTTCCGGATCGGCAACCGCAACGGCCTGCGCGCTGGCCGGCATCGCCGCGAGCAACGCCACCGGAGCGACCATCGCGCCCGCCAGCAACAGCTTGATATTGGTCTTCATCAGAATTGTGTCCCTACGTTGAATGTTACAATCTTGGTGTCGTCGCCCTTGTCGTGAAGCAAGGCATAAGCGAGATCGATGCGGAGCGGCCCGAAGGGTGAATTCCAGTTGACGCCGGCGCCGATCGAGATGCGGGGCCGCGATGAATTGCCGACGAAGGTCTCGGCGAAGGGCGCAATCGGCTGGGTATAGGCGGTGTTGATCGAGGTGCCGACACAGGCGCCGCCGCTCGTCGCCGAATAACCGATCTGACAGGTCGTCGCCTGTCCTGGGTTCGTTGCGTCGGTGGTCGGCACGAGAAACAGCGAGCGGCCGGACGAATCGTACAGTTGCTGATCGAGCGGTTGGACCGTCTGCTTGCCTGTGACCGGATCGATAAAGATCGGGAAAGTGGCGGTCGGCAAGGGTTTGGTGATGCCGAACAGCGCACCCGCCTGAATGTAGATCGACGGGCGCAGGCCCAGCTCATGCGCACCGGAACCGAGCGGAATCTCCAGCTCCAGCCGGCCGAGATAATAGGCCCGGCCACCCAGCGCGTCGTCTGCGATCTGGGTCTTGTCGGTCGCCAGCACCTGGTTGCCCGAGGCATCGGTGATGTAGGGCGTGCGCTTGATACGCGGCCCGACGCCGCGAATGTCGAAGCCGTGGAAATCCGGCTCACCGAGATAGAAGCGGTCGGTGATGCGGATCTTGTCCACGCCCGCGCCCTTGCTCCCTTCGAGCGACGCGATGTAACCGCCTTCGAGGTTGGCCGAGAAAATGAAGCCATGACCCGCATTGAAGAATTTCGAACCTTCGAAGCGGGTACGAAGATACCGTACGTCACCACCCAGCCCGGCAAAATCCTGGCTGAACACCATGCGCTGGCCGCGGGTCGGGTGGAGGCGGCTGTTGAGGCTGTCGAAGATCAGCGAATAGCCAAGCGACGACGTCCAGCGGTTGCCGATCGCCTCGCACAGATAGCGACCGGCCTTGAGCGGATCGCATGCGCCGTTGGTGAAATAGCTGTTCTGGTCGAGCCCAACCTGATCGTAGGTCAGCCCGTAACGCGCGGACAGCGACCAATATTCGGTCAGCGGGATGCCGGCGCGAATCTGGAAACCGGTCGAAACCTGCGTGTAGGTCGTCTGGCGCTGATCGCCGACATAATTGAACGCATTGTAATCGCGGCGGAAGATATCGCCGCCGATGGCGATGTTGCGATCGAACAGATAAGGATCGGTAAAGCCCAGTTCGACCGACTTGGAATAGGTCGAATAGTTGACGCTGGCGCGCAGCTCCTGGCCCTTGCCGCGGAAATTGTGCTGGGTGATCGACGCCTGGATGATGAACTTCTCAAGGCTCGAGAAGCCGGCCGAAAGCGACAGTTCGCCGGTCGACTTTTCCTCGACATTGGCCTCCAGCACGACGCGGTCGGGTGCCGAGCCCGGCACCTGCTTGATCTCGAACTTGTCCTGGAAGAAGCCGAGCGAGTTGATGCGATCCTGCGAGCGCTTGACCTGGAAGCTGTTGAACGCGTCGCCCTCGGCGATACGGATTTCGCGCCGGATCACCTTGTCCTGCGTCTGGGTGTTGCCGTTGATGTCGATGCGCTCGACATAGGTCCGCTGCGCCTGCGCGATGTGGAAGTTGATCGACATCGTCAGCGTATCGGGGTCGCGCTGGAATTCGGGGTTGGTGTCGGTGAAGGCGTAACCGAACAGGCCGGTCGCCTGGTTCAAGGCATCGACCGAATCCTCGACGCGCTTGGCGTTGTACCAGCTGCCCTTGACGATCCCGAGGCTCGCGGCGAGCTTCTTGTTGTCGAAGTCGCGAATGTCGCTGTCGACCGTCACGTCGCCGAATTTGTAGCGCTTACCTTCCTCCACCACATAAGTGATGATGAAGTCCTTCTTGTCCGGCGTCAGTTCGGCCACGGCCGAAGTGACGCGGAAATCGGCATAGCCCTGGGTCAGGTAGAACTGGCGCAGCTTCTGCTGGTCATAGGCCAGGCGATCCTGGTCGTAGCTGGTGCTCGAACTCAGCAATGTGGCGAGACGCGCCTCCTTGGTCGCCATCTGCGCACGCAGCTTGCCGTCGGAAAACACCTCGTTGCCGAGAATGTTGATCTGGCGGACCTTGGACTTCGGGCCTTCATTGACCTCGAAGATGATGTCGACGCGATTCTGGTCGAGCGCCACCATCTTCGGTTCGATCGAGGCGGCGAAACGGCCCTGGCGGCGATAAAGCTCGATGATCCGTGCGACGTCCTGGCGGACCGCGGTACGCGTGAAGATCTGCCGCGGCGCGAGCTTGATCTCCTTGCGGATCTTGTCTTCCTTGAGCCGCTTGTTGCCCTCGAACACGATGCGGTTGATGATCGGGTTCTCGCGAATGCGCAGCACGATGTCGCCGGACGACGCACCGGTGATCGACACGTCGGCGAACAGGTCGCTGGCGTAGAGATCCTTGATCGCCTGATCGAGCGTTTCGTTGGTATAGGCCTGGCCGATGCGCAACTTGGTATAGGAGAGCACCGTCTCCGGCTCGATGCGCTGCGAGCCCTCGACGCGCAGCGACTTGATCACCTGCACGACCTGTGGGGCGGGCAGCGTGGTCGCGACCGGTGCGGGCGCGACGACGGGTGCCTGGGCAGGCGCGGTTTGCGCGAAGGCGGATACCGGCACGCCAGCCAGCATCGTCCCCCCGAGCAACAGGGCGGTGGCGCGGGCGCCGAACGTGGAAACCTTGATCGTCACTATGCCACCCCAATCGGAGAAAAGTCTCGGGCGCGACAGCCCTGCCCCAACCACGTCAACCGATCAACCCGCCCAGCTTCGTCCACAAGCCGAAACCAGCGAGATCGTTGAAGGTCACGAACAGCATCAGCGCCATGATCGCGGCGAGGCCGCCACGAAAAGCCCATTCCTGGACACGGGGTTCGACCGGTCGCCGCCGCACCGCCTCGATCGCATAAAAGAACAGGTGGCCACCATCGAGCATGGGGATTGGCAACAAGTTGATGAATCCCAGATTAATCGAAATCATCGCGATGAAGGCGATGAGCTGCTGCGGCCCCAAGCTTAGCTGCTGGCCGGAATATTGCGCGATCTTGATCGGCCCACCGAGTTCCTTGACGGATCGCTTGCCGACGATGATCTGGCCAATTGCGTCCAGCTGGCCAGCGATGATCTCGCGCACGACCCGAACGGCGACGATCGGTGCCCCGATTAGGCTGACCGGTCGCGTAATCGGCTGCACCGGCCATATACCAAGCTGGCCGATCCTCGCGCTGTTGCCGAATTGATCCTTCCTGACAGTGCCACCTAGAGTCGCTCTGGTTTGCTTGGTGGCGCCTGATCGCACGAAATCAATCGTGACCGTCTCGCCGGGACGTAACTGAGTGTAATCAGCCATGTCGGCAAAGGTATCGACCGTCCTGCCACCCAACGCGACGATGCGGTCGCCTGGCAACAGTCCGGCAGAAGCAGCGGCGCTGCCGGCGGCGACCTTGCCGACTTGCGCCGGCGTAACGTCCTCGCCACGCACATAGACGAAACACGAGACGATCAGCACGGCGAGCAACAGATTGACCACCGGTCCCGCTGCCACGATAATCGCGCGCTGCCAGACCGGCTTGCCCGGCAACGTCATCGCACGCTGCTCCGGCGGCAATTCGAGCCATGCCGGGTCGGGTTCACTCGCCGCGTTCAGGTCGCCGGCGAATTTTACGTAGCCACCGAGCGGAAATGCGCTGAGTTTCCAACGCGTGCCGCGGCGATCGGTCCAGCCCGCAATCTCGGAACCGAAGCCGATTGAGAAGGCGTCGATCTTGGTCTTGAACAAGCGCCCGGCGAGATAGTGACCCATCTCGTGGACGAAAATCAACGGCCCGATGACGATCACGAAGGCCAAAATATATATCAAGCGACGCAATCCTCTACACGTTCGCCCGCGATCCGCCGGGCTTCACCGTCCACCGCCAATACGGCATCGAGCGTCGCCGGTGCGGTCGGGTCGTAACAGGAGAGCGTATCGGCGACGATTGCGGCAATTTCGAGGAAGCCGATACGGCGGGCAAGAAAAGCCGCCACCGCGACCTCATTGGCGGCATTGAGGATCGCCGGACGCGCCCCGCCCGCCTCGACCGCATCGCGCGCCATTTGCAGCGCCGGGAATCGCACTGGATCGGGCGCCTCGAAATCGAGCCGGCCGATCGCCACCAGATCGAGCGGCGCCATCGGCGTCGCCATGCGGTCAGGCCAGGCGAGGCAATGCGCGATCGGCGTGCGCATATCGGGCGGTCCGAGCTGCGCCAGCACCGA
Source organism: Pseudomonadota bacterium (assembly GCA_040390605.1). GTDB lineage: Bacteria > Pseudomonadota > Alphaproteobacteria > Sphingomonadales > Sphingomonadaceae > Sphingomonas. The sequence continues at coordinate 41,807 of JAZJXZ010000036.1, read as the reverse complement.
GCCATCGACATAATCGACCAGCGAATGGATCACCGACTGGCGGTGGATGACGATCTCGATCCGGCTGGTAGGCACCGGGAACAACCGCGCCGCCTCGATCAGTTCGAGACCCTTGTTCATCATCGTCGCCGAATCGATCGAGATCTTCGCGCCCATCGACCAGTTGGGGTGTGCCACCGCCTGTTCCGGCGTGACGTTACGCATCTCGGCGAGCGACCGGTCGCGGAACGGACCACCGCTGCCCGTCAGGATGATCCGCCGCACCGCGTGCGGCCGCGCCGGGTCGAAGCACTGGAAGATCGCATTATGCTCCGAATCGGCCGGCAGCAGCGTCGCGCCGCTCGCTTTCGCCGCCGCGAGAATCACCTCCCCGGCGGAAACCAGCGGCTCCTTGTTGGCGAGCACCACGGTGCCGCCTTGGGCGATGGCGGCCATTACCGGCTCCAGCCCGGCGCAACCGACGATCGCCGCCATCGTCCAGTCGGCACCCATCGCCGCCGCGTCGAGCAGGGCGTGGTGGCCGCCGGCGGTGGCGATTCCCGTGCCCGCCAGCGCATCACGCAACGCGGGGAGACAGCTTTCATCGGCCACCACGGCGAGCCGCGCATTGGTCCTGATCGCCGCCGAGGCAAGCTTGTCGACATCGCAATTGGCGGTCAGCGCGAGCACCTGGAAGCGCTCCGGCTCGCGCTCGACCAGATCGAGCGTGGAGCTACCGACCGAGCCGGTCGCGCCGAGAATGGAGACCGTCTTCACCATAGCGGCGACGGGGGCAACAAATGATAAAGTTTCGGCACCGCCACGGCAAGGAAGGCCGCGACCGGCGCGACCGGCACCAGCCCGTCGAGGCGGTCGAGCACGCCGCCATGGCCGGGCAGGATGTTGCCGCTGTCCTTCACGCCGGCGCGGCGCTTGAGCCAGCTTTCGTAGAAGTCCCCGGCCTGCGCCAGCACGGCAAGCGCCGGCGTCGCCAGCGTCAAGCGCCAGGGCAGGCCATATTGCCAGTGCATCACCGCCGCCAACAGGCTCGCCGCGACAACGCCGCCGCCAAGACCGGCCCAGGTCTTATTGGGACTGATCTTCGGGGCCAGCTTCGGCCCACCAATTGCGCGGCCGGCGAAATAGGCGCCGATGTCGCACGCCCATACCAGTGCCAGCGCCCACAGAGTGAACAGCATGCCATCGGACTGGCGGCGGAGCAACAACAGGCCAAGCACCGGTAGCCCGACATAAAGCACGCCGAGCGCCAGGCGCTGATGCCGCGTCACGATCACCAGGAAGAACGCCGCCCCGGCCAGCAGGCCCAGCGCGAGGAAGCCCGGTCCGGCGCCGAGCAGCGGCGCCATGATCGCCAGCGGCACCGACAGGGCGAATTGCGCCAGCCGCTTGCGCTGCGCCGGGGCGCCGACCAGGTCGGCCCATTCCGCCATCATCAACAGCGCAAGCACGACGCAGAGCACCCAGAAGGCGATACCGCCGAACACCAGCGCGACACTCGCCACGGCGATCAGCGCGATACCGACAAGGATGCGCAATTGCAGCTCGGAAAGCCGCGTGGGCGCTTTCGCGTCGCTCACAAACCACCAAACCGGCGCTGGCGCTGGCCGAACACCCCGATCGCCTTGGCCAGCATGTCACCGTCGAAATCCGGCCACAGCGTGTCGACGAACAGCAGTTCGGCATACGCCGCCTGCCACAGCAGGAAATTCGACAGCCTTACCTCGCCCGACGTGCGGATCAGCAGGTCGAGCGGCGGGAGATCGGCGGTATCGAGCTCGGCGGCGAAGCTGTCGACATCGATCGTTGCAGGTTCGATTACGCCAGCGGCGGCCTTTTCGGCGAGGCGTCGCGCGGCCGCAGCGATCTCGCTCTGCGCGCCGTAATTGAGGGCGATGACCAGGATCGGTCCGTCATTGGCCGCGGTGCGCGCCAGGGCATCGTCGACCTGCGCGACGAGATCGGGCGAGAAGCGGCGATAGTCGCCGATGACTCGCAGCCGCACATTCTCACGCACCAGTTCGTCGAGATCGGTACGGATGAACAGCCGCAGCAGGCCCATCAGATCGCCGACTTCCTCCTGCGGGCGACGCCAATTCTCCGACGAAAAGGCGTAGAGCGTCAGCGCCTCCAGGCCCATGGCACGCGCCGCGCGGCTCACCCTGCGCACCGCCTCCACACCCTGGCGGTGCCCGGCAAGGCGCGGCAAATGGCGCTTCTTCGCCCAGCGGCCATTGCCGTCCATGATGATGGCGACGTGGCGGGGCAAACCGACCGAGCCCGACGCCATATCGGCCGCTGGGGCGGCGAGCGGCTTCACTTGCCCAGGATTTCCTTTTCCTTCGAGGCGGCGGCGGCGTCGATGTCGGCGATGGTCGAATCGGTCAGCTTCTGCACTTCGGTTTCGTGGCGCTTGCGCTCGTCCTCGCTCAGCACGCCCTTCTTCTCGTCGGTCTTGAGATTGTCCATGCCGTCACGGCGCACGTTGCGCGCGGCGATGCGCGCCTTTTCGGCATATTGACCCGCCAGCTTGGCGAGTTCCTTGCGGCGTTCCTCGGTGAGATCCGGGATCGGCAGGCGCAGCGTGGTGCCGTCGACGATCGGATTGAGGCCAAGCCCGGCGGAGCGGATCGCCTTGTCGACGGGGCCGACATTGGTCTTGTCCCACACCTGCACCGAGAGCATGCGCGGCTCCGGCACCGAGACGGTGGCGACCTGGTTGATCGGCATCATCGCGCCGTAGACCTGCACCGTGACGGGATCGAGCAGCGAGGTCGACGCGCGCCCGGTGCGCAGGCCCACCAGATCATGCTTCAGCGCCTCGACCGCACCGGCCATGCGGCGTTCGAGATCGGCCTTGTCATAGGCAGCCATGGGTCATCCTTCCTTTTGCACAATCGTCGAGACGCCCTCGCCACGCAGCACCGCGGCAAGGTTGCCGGGCTCGCGGATGTTGAACACCACGATCGGAATGTTGTTGTCACGGCACAGCGCGATGGCGCTGGCATCCATCACCTTGAGATTATCCGCAAGCACCGTGTCGTAACTGACGGTGGCATAACGCGTTGCGGTCGGAATCACCTTGGGATCTGCATCATAGACGCCGTCGACCGAGGTGCCTTTGAACAAGGCATCGCACTTCATCTCGGCGGCGCGCAGCGCGGCGCCGCTGTCGGTGGTGAAGAACGGGCTGCCGACGCCGGCGGCGAAGATCACCACACGGCCCTTTTCGAGATGGCGCATCGCGCGGCGGCGGATGAACGGCTCGCACACGCTCGACATCGGGATCGCCGACTGGACGCGGGTTTCGACGTTGATCTGCTCGAGCGCGTTCTGCACCGCCAGCGCGTTCATCACCGTGGCGAGCATGCCCATATAGTCGCCGGTCGCACGATCCATGCCGCGTGCGGCGCCGGCCATGCCGCGGAAGATATTGCCGCCGCCGACGACGACGCACAGCTCATAGCCGGCGGCCCTGGCATCGGCGATCTCGCCGGCGACACGCGCGGTAACGGTGGGGTCGATGGCGAGGCCACCCTCCCCCATCAATACCTCGCCCGAGAGTTTCAGGAGGATGCGTTTATAACGGGGGGCTGTCATCAGTTCTCGACGGTTGGAAGCGCGCCGCGGACCTTAGGCACGCACGCACGTGAAGCCAAGCGGATAGCGTTACAATAGATACGACATGGCGGATACGAAAAGGGGGCCGCGCCTTGCGACGCGGCCCCCATCTTCATTCCGTGCAGTTCAGGCGTTCTGCGGAACGCCAGAAGCAGCCGCCACTTCGGCGGCGAAGTCGCTGGCTTCCTTCTCGATGCCTTCGCCGAGCTGGAAGCGGACATAGTCCTTCAGTTCGATCGGCTTGCCGGCCGCCTTGGCGGCGTTGGCGACGACGTCCGAGATCTTGGTCTTGCCGTCCATCACCAGCAGCTGGCTGACCAGCGCGTTTTCCTTGCGGTACTTGGCGATCGCACCATCGACCATCTTGGCGACGATGTCGGCGGGCTTGCCGCTTTCGGCTGCCTTTTCGGTCGCGATTGCGCGCTCACGCGCGACGATCTCGGGGTCGAGGCCGTCTTCGTTCAGCGCCAGCGGGAAGGCCGCTGCGATGTGCATGGCGATCTGCTTGCCGAGCGGCTCGAGCACGTCCTTGCCCGCTTCGCTCTCGAGCGCGACCAGCACGCCGATCTTGCCAAGGCCGGGGGCCTGCGCGTTGTGAATGTACGGAACAACCGCGCCAGCCGACACTTCGAGGCGCTTGGCGCGACGCAGGTTCTGGTTCTCGCCGATCGTGGCGATGTTGTTGGTCAGGGTTTCCTCGACGGTCTTTTCACCCAGCGAGGTGGCCTTGATCGTCGCGAGATCGTCACCCAGTTCGAGCGCGACCGAGGTCACGTCGCGAACGAAGGTCTGGAACTGCTCATTCTTGGCGACGAAATCGGTTTCCGAGTTCACTTCGACCGCAGCACCCTTGGTGCCCGACACTTCGACCCCGATCAGGCCCTCGGCCGCGGTGCGGCTGGACTTCTTGGCGGCCGCCGCGAGGCCCTTGGCGCGCAGCCAGTCCATCGCCACCGTCATGTCGCCATTGGCTTCGGTCAGCGCCTTCTTGCAATCCATCATGCCCGCGCCGCTCTTTTCGCGCAGGTCCTTCACCGCTGCTGCCGTGATCTCGGCCATGTCAGTCTTCCTTCTGCAAGCATCGTGCTGAACTGTGGGAACCGGTTCAGCGACCAACGATGCGATAAACAAACGTCTGAATGTGGATGCGGGCGAGGTAAGGCTCGTCGCCCTACCCCGCCCGCATGACGGTTCGGCGACGCTCAGGCGTCGAGCTGACGCTCTTCCTCGGCGGCGAGCTCAGGCGTCTCGTCGGCAGCCGGGGCGGCCTCGGGTGCGGGAGCCGCTTCGGCGACCGGTGCCTCGACCGCGGGCGCAGCCTCGGCCACCGGAGCTGCTTCGACTTCAGCGGCAGGTGCCGGCTCGACGGTCAGCGCTTCCTCGACCGGCGGCGCGTCCATCGCGCCGATATCGGCGCCACGGCGGGCCTGCTGCTCATGGCCGCCACGCGTCGCGGCGATGGCGATCGCCTCGCAGTACAGGCGGATGGCGCGGCTGGCATCGTCGTTCGCCGGCACCGGGAAGGCGATGCCGTCCGGGCTGACGTTCGAATCGAGGATCGCGACGACCGGGATGCCGAGCGTGTTGGCTTCCTTGATCGCCAGCTCTTCCTTGTTGGCGTCGATCACGAACATCACGTCCGGAATGCCGCCCATGTCGCGAATGCCGCCGAGCGACATTTCGAGCTTGTCCTTCTCACGGGTGAGCTGGAGCACTTCCTTCTTGGTCAGGCCGTGCGTGTCGCCCGAAAGCTGCTCCTCGAGCGTCTTGAGGCGCTTGATCGAGTTGGAGATGGTCTTCCAGTTGGTGAGCATGCCGCCCAGCCAGCGATGGTTGACGAAATGCTGGCCCGAACGGCGCGCCGCGTCTGCGACAGGCTCCTGCGCCTGGCGCTTGGTGCCGACGAACAGCACCTTGCCGCCGGCAGCGACGCTGGCGTTCACGAATTCGAGTGCACGTGCGAACAGCGGCACGGTCTGCGAAAGATCGAGGATGTGGACGCCGTTGCGGTCGCCAAAGATGTAGGGCTTCATCTTCGGGTTCCAGCGATGCGTCTGGTGGCCGAAGTGCGCGCCCGTTTCGAGCAATTGCTGCATGGTGACGACTGGAGCCGCCATAGGATAGTTCCTTTCCGGTTGAGCCTCTGGGAAGCGAGTAATCCGACTAGCGCCGGACACCGGTTATGTGTGCTTCCCATGCGGGTTGAGGCGGGGCCGATAGCCGAACTGGCCTCGGCGCGCAAGATCGTATTCGATGCTTGACACACGGAACATTAACGGAACATAAGGCGATCGAAGCAGGGAAATGGAACTTATTGGCGGTGCCCCCGCTCTGAGCGACGTGACTCTGCCCGCATAACAGGGAGTTGGGCGATGATGACGGTCATGGGGTTCCTGGTTTTCGCCGCGGCATTCGCCGCTTCCGCCTCGGTGTTCGCATTCACGCTCGTGCCGGCCCTGCCGCGCATAACCGCGCTGTTGCGTGGTCAGGCCGATCCCGCACTGGTCCGCCAGCCGGCGTTGATCCTCAGCGAGAATCGCCTTCGGTCGCGGATTCGCTCGACGCCGACGCTGCCGGCACGGATGCCGCTGCGCGCAGCCGCCTGACCCGCGCATAGGCGCGAATGCTGAACGGGAAGGTGGCGAGATAGGCCAGGGTCAGCGCGGCGAGCGTTTCCCAAGGCAGTTGCGTGAGCGCGGCGAACAGCAGCACGACCACCGCGAGCGCCTCGAAGCGGATGTTGCGGCGCAGCTTGAGCGACGACCAACTGAAGGTGGCGATACTCGACACCATCAGCAGCGCGACCATCGCCACCCATGGGGCGACGATATAGGGTGAGCGCAGGACAGGCTGACCGGTGACGAACCACAGAAAAAGCGGCAGCATCGCCAGCGCCGCGCCGGCCGGGGCCGGCACGCCGGTCAGGAAACCAGCCGATTTATGCGGTTGCTCGGCAACGTCGATGTTCGCGTTGAAACGCGCCAGGCGCAGTGCGCAGAATACCGCCAGCAACAATGCGCAGACCCAGCCGACCCGCGGCAACGCCGACAAGGACCAGAGATAGAGGATCAGCGCTGGCGACACGCCGAACGAGATGGCGTCGCTGAGCGAATCGAGTTCCGCGCCGAAGCGGCTCTCGCCGTGCAGCATGCGTGCGATACGTCCATCGAGGCCATCGAGCACGCCGGCGATCAGCACCATCGTGACAGCCAGTTCCCACTGGCTGGCGATGGCGAAGCGGATACCGGTGAGCCCCGAACATAGGGCAAGCGCCGTTACGGCATTGGGTGCCACGGCCCGGAGGGGCAGGCCGCGGGGAACACGTGGCGGGCGTGGTGGCCTCATATCGACGTCGTCACTGCGTGATACCGCTCGGTGTCGGTGCGTCGGTGCGGCCCAGTACCGTCTCGCCGGCGACGCTGCGCTGGCCGAGGATAACCTGGCAATTCGTGCCTTCCGGCAGATAGACGTCGACGCGGCTGCCGAACCGGATCAGCCCGACCCGCTGTCCGCTCGCGACCATGTCGCCGGGCTTGACGAAGGGCACGATGCGCCGAGCGACAAGGCCCGCAATCTGGGTGAAACCGATGCGTCGCCCTTCGCGGTCCTCGACCACGATATGCTGGCGCTCATTCTCCTCGCTCGCCTTGTCGAGATCGGCGTTGAGGAACTTGCCCGAGATATAGACGACCTGTTTGATCGTCCCGGCGATCGGCGTGCGATTGATGTGCACGTCGAACACCGACATGAAAATCGACACGCGCACCATCGGCGCGTCGCCAAGGCCGTCGGGGCCGGCCATTTCGCGCGGCACCGGCACGCGCTGTATCAGCGTTATCAGGCCGTCGGCCGGCGCGACGACCAGCCCGGCGCCCTGCGGCGTCACCCTGACAGGGTCGCGGAAGAACAGGGCAACCCACAGGGTCAGGCCGATGAACGGCCAGGTGAGGATCGGCAGAAACACCCAGATCAGGATGGTGAGCACCGCCGAGATCAGGACATATTTGCGCCCCTCGGGATGAAGTTCGGGGATACGCCACTTGACCGCGGGGGTGGTGGGATCCGGATTGTCGATCGATGCCATCCTGTCCCTCTACCTCCCGATACCGCGCCGCACAATCGCCAACTGTATTATATGCACGATACACCTGCGTCGCAACGGTTGATCAAGGCCGCCCTTGCTCCTAGACGCGTCGCCGACCTCCCTCCTCCGAAAACAGAAGGTATCGATGGCGAAGATCAAGGTGAAGACGCCCGTCGTGGAAATCGACGGCGACGAAATGACGCGGATCATCTGGCAGTGGATCCGCGAGCGGCTCATTCTCCCCTATCTCGACATCGACCTGGAATATTACGACCTCAGCGTCGAGAAGCGCGACGAGACCAACGACCAGATCACGATCGACAGCGCCAACGCGATCAAGAAATACGGCGTCGGCGTGAAGTGCGCGACGATCACGCCGGACGAGGCGCGGGTCGAGGAATTCAAGCTCAAGAAGATGTGGAAGTCGCCCAACGGCACGATCCGCAACATCCTTGGCGGCGTGGTATTCCGCGAACCGATCGTGATCCGCAACGTCCCGCGCCTGATCCCGGGCTGGACGCATCCGATCGTCGTCGGCCGTCACGCGTTCGGCGACCAGTACCGCGCGACCGACTATCGCGTTCCCGGCCCCGGCAAGCTGCGCCTGGTGTTCGAGGGCGATGACGGCACCGTGATCGACGAGGAAGTGTTCCAGTTCCCCGGTGCCGGTGTCGCCATGGCGATGTACAATCTCGACGATTCGATCCGCGATTTCGCCCGCGCCTCGATGCACTACGGCCTGAACCTGAAATGGCCGGTCTATCTCTCGACCAAGAACACCATCCTCAAGGCCTATGACGGCCGCTTCAAGGATTTGTTCGCCGAGGTTTTCGAGGCCGAATTCAAGGATAAGTTCAAGGAAGCGGGCATCGTCTATGAGCATCGCCTGATCGACGACATGGTCGCCAGCGCGCTCAAATGGCATGGCGAGTTCGTCTGGGCCTGCAAGAATTACGACGGCGACGTCCAGTCCGACCAGGTCGCCCAGGGCTTCGGCTCGCTCGGGCTGATGACCTCGGTGCTGCTCACCCCCGATGGCAAGACGGTCGAGGCCGAGGCCGCGCATGGCACGGTCACGCGCCACTTCCGCATGCACGAACAGGGCAAGGCGACCTCGACCAACCCGATCGCCTCGATCTTCGCCTGGACCGGCGGCCTGAAATATCGCGGCAAGTTCGACGGCACGCCCGAGGTCACCGAGTTTGCCGAGACGCTCGAACGCGTCTGCATCGAGACGGTCGAGAATGGCGCGATGACCAAGGATCTCGCCATCCTGATCGGCCCGGAGCAGCCCTGGATGACCACCGAGCAGTTCTTCGAGGCGGTGCGCGTCAATCTCGAGAACAAGATGAACGCGAGCGGCGTGATCGCCTAAATACGGCGCCCGGCGTCCGGCGAGCGTACATGCTCCGACCGGACGCCGAGGCCCATCAGCCGCGCCGGGATCCGGCGCAGCAGCGCGAACCGGTCGAACGCTCGCGCAACCAGCGGCGGCTTGGTCAGCGGTTTGCCGCCCTGCAGTAACGGCGCGATCACACGGTCTTGCACGCCGCGCTGCATCGCCTGCGTCACCCTGACCGGAAATAGCCGCCGCGCGGCGATTCGCGGCAGGAGCGGCTCGACATCCTCGCCCCGGGCGAGCGGCACGGCCAGGATGTTGGCCGCCGCCACCGCATCCTGGATCGCCAGATTGATACCCACACCGCCGATCGGCGACATGGCGTGCGCGGCATCGCCGATCAGCAGCAGCCCGGGCCGATGCCAGCGTTCGAGCCGGTCGACCGACACGGTCAGCAGCTTGACCTGTTCCCAATCGGTGATCGCTTCCTCGACGCCCGCCGTTTCCGGCCCCACGGCGCGCACGCGCTCGCGGAACGCGGCGAGCCCCTCGCCGCGAATCTTTTCCGCGGTGCCTTTGGGAAAGACGAAGGCGCATTGCCAATAATCGCCGCGATCGATCAGCACGAATAGCCGACCGGTCTCGAACACGCCCATGCTGTCATTGGTCGGCTGGGCGATCTTGGGCAGGCGAAACCAGAACACGTCCATCGGCGCGCCGATCTTCGTCTGCTTCAGGTCACCGCGAAAATGCGAATCACGCCCGTCGGCGGCGATCGTCAGCCGCGCCCGGATTTCCTCGCCGTCACCTGTACGAACACCGACGACACGCCCATCCTGCTCGATCGGCGCCACCGCCTCGCACTGCTGGCGCAAGACGAAATCGGGATAACGCCGCGCCTCACCGGCGACGAAATCGAGGAAATCCCATTGCGGCATCAGCGCGGTGAAGGGCGCGGGCACGGGTAGATGGCTGAAGTCGACCAGCTTCATCTCGCGCCCGGCAATGCGTCCACCAATCTCGCGCAATTCCTGGTGTGGCCGGTCCAGCAACGCGCCGAGCAGGCCGAGCTCGGAAAAGATACGCAAGGTCGAGGGATGGACCGTGTCGCCGCGAAAATCGCGCAGGAAGTCGCCATGCTTCTCCAGCACGATCGTTCTCACGCCAGCTCGGGCCAGCAGCAAGCCCGCGACCATGCCGGCGGGGCCGCCGCCAACAATCACCACATCGCTATGCGTCTCAGACATCGGCTGACAAACGCGCGTGCAGCCGCCAAGGTGACATCATGGCATTAGGTCTCGAAAACCAGGGGTTCAGCGACGCGCTGGTGATTCTCGGCGCGGCGGGGCTCGTCATTCCGGCCTTCGCACGCTTCAAGATCAGTCCGGTGATCGGCTTCATCCTGGTCGGTCTCCTGGTTGGCCCGTCGATGCTCGGCGGGCTCGTGCCAAATTATCCGTGGCTCTACTATATCACGATCTCCGATCCCCACGCGATCGAACCCTTTGCCGAGTTCGGCATCATCCTGCTGCTGTTCTCGATCGGCCTCGAATTGTCGTTCAAGCGCATATGGTCGATGCGCGGCGCGGTGTTCGGCACCGGTGCGGCGCAGTTGATCGGCGCCGGGTTGATCCTTGGTGTCGCGCTGCACGTCACCGGCATCGGCTGGGTCGGCGCGATCGGCCTTGGTCTGGCGCTGGCACTCTCGTCGACCGCGCTGGTGCTGCCGATCGCCGGCACCGCGGGCCCAGTCGGTCGCTCGGCCTTCGCCATGCTGTTGTTCGAGGATCTTGCCCTGGTGCCGATCATCTTCGGCCTCGCCGCGCTGGCGCCCGGTGCAACGGGCGGACTCGAGTCGATTGTCGGCGTGCTGTTGCGCGGCGGCTTGACGATCGCCGCCCTGTTCGTCGGCGGGCGTTTCGTCCTGCCGCGCCTGTTCGCTCAGGCCGCGCGGACGAAGAGTCCCGAACTGTTCCTCGCCGCCTCCTTGCTCGTGGTCATCGTGGCCAGCCTCGCCACCGCTGCCGCCGGCCTCTCGCCAATCATGGGCGCGCTCCTTGCCGGGCTGCTGATCGCCGAGACCGATTATCACAGCGAGGTCGAGGTGATGACCGCCCCGTTCAAGGGCCTCGCGCTGGGCGTGTTCCTGATCACGATCGGCCTGCGCCTCGACCTGAAGATGATCCTCGCCGAGTGGCCTAACCTGGTGCTGGCCATTTTCGGGGTCGTCGCCGTCAAGGCGCTGGTGACCTTCGGCCTGCTCAAGCTTGCCGGCGTGCGCACCGGCCCTTCGGCCGAGACCGGCGTGCTGATGGGCAGCCCGTCGGAAACCACGCTCATCGTGCTCGGCACCGCGGCGCAGATTCAGCTGATCGCCCCGGCCACGGCGAATTTCTGGCAGACCGTGACCGCCATCGGCCTGACCATCACCCCGCTGCTCGCGACGCTTGGCCGCTTCGCCGCGCGGCGCATCGAGCGGCAATCCGACAGCGTCGCCGAGGAGGACATCCCGGCGGAGGGGCCCGGCACGGTGGTGATCGGCTTCGGCCGCGTCGGGCGCATGGTGGCCGACATGCTGACCTTGCATGGCCGGCGCTATATCGCGGTCGAGGCCGATATCGATGCGGTCAAGGCGGGGCGCGCCGAAGGGTATCCCGTGCTGTTCGGCGATGTGTCGCGACCCGAACTGATCGATCGGCTACGGCTCGGCCACGCCGATGCGCTGGTGCTGACGATGGACGACCCGGTGCTGGGCGTACGCCTGACGCGCCGTGTGCGCGGCTGGGTTCCGGGGCTGACGATCATCGCCCGCGCCCGCGATACCGCGCACGCCGCCCAGCTCTATCGCGCCGGCGCAACCGATGCGGTGCCCGAAACGCTGGAAAGCTCGCTGCAACTGTCCGAGGCGGTGCTGGTCGATCTCGGCGTCGCGATGGGCCCGGTGATCGCGTCGATCCACGAAAAACGCGACGAACTGCGCAAGGAGATCATGCAGGAGGCGGCGCTCGACCGCGAGCCGCGCCTGCGCCGCGTCCGCAAGACATGACCGGCCATGTGCTCGACCGCCCGGTCTGGCATGCGCTGACCGGCAGGCAACAGGAGTGTGCGGTGGGGGCACCGCCGGCGCTGCGTTTCGCGCCGGAGCTCGGCCTGTTCGCCGCGGCTGCGGACGACGGCGCCGCTTCACTCGAGGCGCTGGCGGCCCTGTGTCCCGCCGGCGGCACGATCGGTCTGGTCGAGACGGAGGAATGGCCGGTACCGCCAGGCCTGACGCTCGATCGCAGCGCGCTGTGCCACCAGATGCTTGCCGAACACCCGACACCGCCCGCGGGAACCGAGTTCGACGTGCTGCAACTCGGCGAGGAAGACGCCCCCGAAATGCTCGCGCTGGCGACGCTGACCCGGCCCGGACCGTTCTTTGCCCGCACCCACCGGCTCGGCAATTTCATCGGCGTACGGATCGACGGGCGTCTCGCGGCCATGGCCGGCGAACGTCTTCATGTCGGTCGCTACCGCGAGGTCAGCGGCGTCTGCACCCATCCCGATTTCCGCGGCCGTGGCCTCGCCGGCGCGCTGATGCCGATCGTCGCGGCCCGGATGATCGCGCGGGGCGAAACGCCGTTTCTGCACAGCTATGCCGACAATCACGCCGCGATCGCGCTGTACGAGCGACTTGGCTTCCGCCTGCGCCGCGCGGTGACCTTTACGGTTCTGACGCGCGACTAGCCCGCCAGCGCAGCCTTGACCGCCGCGACCGCGTCCGCCGCCTTGTCGCCATCCGGGCCGCCGCCCTGTGCCATGTCGGGCCGCCCACCGCCGCCCTGCCCGCCCAGCACCGCCACCGCGACGCGGAGCAGATCGACCGCGTTGCGCGCGCCCGTCAGGTCGTCCGTCACGCCGACCGCCACCGAAGCACGCCCGTCATTGGTTGCAACGACCATCGCGATGCCCGAGCCGAGCCGCTGCTTGATGTCGTCTACCGTGCCGCGCAACGCCTTCGGATCGAGCCCGTCGACGACCTGCGCCAGGAACGACACGCCGCCAATCTGCTCCGGCCCCGCCGCCTCGGAGGAACCACCGCCACCCAGCGCCAGTGCTTTCTTGGCCTCGGCCAGTTCGCGCTCCAGCCGGCGACGATCCTCGACCAGCGCGGCAACCCGCGCCGGCACCTCGTCCGGCGACGACTTGAGCACCGCCGCGGCCTCGCGCAATTTCTCGTCGCGCGCCGACAGCCATGCCCGAGCGGCTTCGCCGGTCAACGCTTCGACGCGGCGCACCCCCGACGACACGGCGGATTCGCCGATGAACTTGAACAGGCCGATATCGCCGGTCGCGTTGACGTGCGTGCCGCCGCACAGTTCGAGCGAATAGACCTCGTCGCCCGCCCGGCCCATCGACACGACGCGCACTTCGTCGCCATATTTCTCGCCGAACAGCGCCATCGCGCCTTCCTTGATCGCCTCCTCGGGCGTCATCAGGCGCGTCGAAACCGGGTCGTTCTGGCGGATATAGGCGTTCACATCGGCCTCGACCGCCGCCAGCGACGCCGCGTCGACCGCGGTCGGCTGGGAGAAATCGAAGCGCAGCCGGTCGGGCGCGACGAGGCTGCCCTTCTGCGCGACATGCGTGCCGAGCCGCTCGCGCAGCGCCGCGTGCAGCAGGTGGGTCGCCGAATGGTTGGCGCGGATGGCGTCGCGCCGGTCATGATCGACCGTCAGATGCACCGCATCGCCGACCGCGATCTCACCCGCCGCGATCTTGGTACGATGCGCCCAGATGCGGCCGAGATGTTTCTGCGTATCCTCGACCGCCCCGCGCAGGCCTTTGTCGTTCGCCACGATCCCGGCGTCACCGGCCTGCCCGCCGCTCTCGCCGTAAAAGGGCGTCTGGTTGACGACGATATCGACCGTCTCACCGGCGCCGGCGCGTTCGACACGCTGGCCGTCGCGAACCAGCGCGATGACCTCGCCCTCGCCTTCCTCGGAGGCATAGCCGATGAACTCGGTGCCGCCCGATTCCTCGGCGATGTCGAACCACAGATCGTCGGACGTCTGCTGCCCGGAGCCCTTCCAGGCAGCACGCGCGGCGCGCTTCTGCTCGGCCATCGCCGTATCGAAGCCGGCACGATCGACCGCCAGGCCCTGCGCGCGCAACGCATCCTCGGTCAGATCATAGGGAAAGCCGAAGGTGTCGTAGAGCTTGAACGCGGTCTCGCCGGCCAGCGTGTCGCCGGTCTTCATCCCCGCAGTCGCTTCGTCCAACAGCTTGAGACCCTTGTCCAAGGTCTGGCGAAAGCGCGTTTCTTCCTGCTGCAGTGTCGCCTCGATCAGCGGCTGGGCGCGGAGCAGTTCGGGATAGGCCGCACCCATCTCGGTGACCAGCGCCGGCACCAGTCGGTGCATCAGCGGCTCCTTGGCGCCGAGGATATGGGCGTGGCGCATCGCGCGGCGCATGATCCGGCGCAGGACATAACCGCGCCCTTCATTGGCCGGCAGCACGCCATCGGCAACGAGGAAGCCCGAGGTGCGCAAATGGTCGGCGATCACCCGGTGACTGGCGGTGTTGGCACCATCGGTCGCGGTGTGGGTCAGCGCACCAGAAGCGGCGATCAGCGCCTTGAAGGTGTCCGTGTCGTAATTGTCGTGCACACCCTGCAGCACCGCGGCGATGCGCTCGAGGCCCATGCCGGTGTCGATCGACTTCTTGGGCAGTTCGCCGACGATCTCGTTGGCGACCTGCTCATATTGCATGAACACCAGGTTCCAGATCTCGACGAAGCGGTCGCCATCCTCGTCCGGCGATCCCGGTGGGCCGCCGGGGATATGGTCGCCATGGTCGTAGAAGATCTCCGAACACGGCCCGCATGGGCCGTTGTCGCCCATCGCCCAGAAATTGTCCTTGGTCGGGATGCGGATGATGCGGCTCTCGGGCAGGCCGGCGACCTTCTTCCACAGGTCGAACGCTTCATCGTCGGTATGATAGACGGTGGCGGTCAGCTTGTTCGGATCGATTCCGAAATCGCGCGTCAGCAGCGTCCAGGCGTGGACGATCGCCTGTTCCTTGAAATAGTCGCCGAACGAGAAATTGCCGAGCATTTCGAAGAAGGTGTGGTGGCGTGCGGTATAGCCGACATTGTCGAGATCGTTGTGCTTACCGCCGGCGCGGACGCACTTCTGGCTCGACGTCGCCCGCACATAGGGCCGCGATTCAAGGCCGGTGAAGACGTTCTTGAACGGCACCATGCCGGCGTTGACGAACATCAATGTCGGGTCGTTCTGCGGCACCAGCGGCGCCGAGGCGATGCGGGCATGCCCCTCGCTTTCGAAATAGTCGAGGAAGGCGCGGCGGATGTCGTTGGTCGAGGTCATCCATGCCGCTTAGGCGACGCCGGCATCAGGCTCAAGCCGTCTGGGCGCGATCGAGATACCCGAAGGCTGCAGCCCGCACCCGGCGCGCCAGAGCCGCCGCGTCGCGCTCCCCGCGCATCGCGGCCGCATCGATCATGCCCGTGACGATCGCGATCAGGTCGTCCACGGCGATATCCGGATCGGCGAGGCGCCGCATGCCCGGGCGCCGCAGTGCGCTGGCGACCGCTTCCCGCAACGCCGCGGCGACGGTCTCATAGCCGCCACCGCCAAACCGCCCCTCTTCGAGATCGATCACGCGGGCCAGCGCGGGGCGGCGTAGCTGGTAGCGCACCGTCGCATCGATCAGCCGGATCAGCGCCTCGCGGCTACCCGGATCCAGCCGCGCGTCGCGGATATCGCCGCGCAGCCCGGCTGTTTCCCGCCGCGCCAGCGCAACCATGATCGCATCCTTGCCGGGGAAATATTGGTAGAGCGAGCCGATGCTGATCCCGGCCCGCGCCGCCACCGCATTGGTGTTGTAGCCTGGAAGCCCGCGCTCCTCGATCAACTGCGCGGCCGCCTCGACGATCTGTTCGATCGTCACCCGCGCGCGGGGCTGCACCGGCTGTTTGCGCAAGGCGAACATCATGGCGTCAGATTGATCCGAAATAGCCGTATTGGCAATCCGCCGCGATCAAACCTTCGCCGGGGCCACCACCTCCAGCGCACCCGGCTCGATGCTGAACTCGAGGGGCATATCGAGTTCGACCACCTCGCCGTCCAGCGCGATCTCGCGGTCGCTCGAGCCATCGTCGACGGTGAAGCGCCGTGCCTCGCCGATCGCCGCGAAATCGCGCGATGCGTCGGAGCGGCCGACCAACGTCCGCAACACCATGCCGATCAGCGCACCGCCGGTGCGTGCCGACACCGCGAACAGCGACATCACTCCGGCGTCGAGCGCCTCGCGCTGCCCGACCCTGCCCGCCTCCATCGCATAACGGTTGTTGCCGACGAACAGCATCGGCGTGGTCACGTGCCGTTGACCTTCAGGCAGGTCGAGATGCAGCCGATGCAGCGGCAGGCGGCGCAACGCCTCGCGGGCCGCGGGAATGTTGGCGAGCCATTTCGGCAAACCGTGCTTTTCCTGGTGGGCATCGCGCTCGCGCACCAGCAAGGGATAGAAGCCGACCGAAGCATTGTTGACGAACACCCGGCCATTGACCCGCGCCAGGTCGATCCGCCGCGTCGGCCGCGCGACGATCAGCTTCGCAGCCTCTTTGAGGTCGGCGGGGATGCCGAGTTCCTTGGCGAGATGATTGTGCGTACCGAGCGCCAGGATGCCCAGCGTCGCGCCGCCATGATCGACCAGCGTCTGCGCGGCGCAACCCAGGGTGCCGTCGCCGCCGCCGACCACGACCAGCGGTTCCCCGGCCCTGGCCTTCACCGCCTCCTGCAATTCGCCGCCCTCGAGCAGTGACAGGTCGATCGCAGCGCCGGCCTCGGCGAACGCCTCTTCCACCTCGTCGTGCAGCTTGTCACCCTTGGCCGCCGCGGTGCCGCCGCCGGCGTTGATGAAAACCGGGATGCGGTCGCTCATCCGAACGGAGCGTCGAGCGACTTGGGTGGCTCGGAGAACCAGCGCGGGCCGGTATCGGTCATATGGAAACAATCCTCGAGACGAACGCCGAACTTGCCCGGCAGATAGAGGCCGGGCTCGTCGGAAAAACACATGCCCGGCGCCAGCGCCGTCGCCTCGCCATGAACGAGATTGACCGGCTCATGCCCGTCGAGGCCAATGCCGTGTCCGGTACGATGCGACAGGCCGGGCAGCCTGTAACCAGGTCCATAACCCTGCAACGCGTAAAAGGTTCGCACCGCGTCATCTACGCTCCCCGCCGGCGCGCCGACCCTGGCGGCGGCGAAGGCCACCTGCTGGCCACGCGCGACCTGCTCCCACACCTTGCGCTGCTCAGCGCTCGCCGCACCGTGCACGAAGGTTCGCGACACGTCGGACTGGTAACCCTGCACGGTACAGCCGCAATCCATCAGCACGATCTGTCCGTCGGCGACGCGCTGCGGCTCATGGCTGCCGTGCGGCAAGGCGGCGGCCGGGCCGATCAGCACCAGCGCGAATTCGGGACTGCCGCCGAGCTTCTCGGTCGCGGCATTCATCAAAGCACCGATCTGTGCCGGGGACATGCCGGCCTCGACGCGTGGCCAGGTCCAGCGATAGGCGGCGATCGTCACATCGGTCGCCAGCTGCATCAACGCGATTTCGGGCGCGGTTTTGATCATCCGGCAGCCACGGATGACCGGATTGGCCGAAACGATCTTCGCACCCGGCAGCGCCCGCGCCAGGCCGTTGACCGCGAAATAGCGCACCGTCTCCTCGATGCCGACCGGCCGGGTGGCGAGCTTGCGCTCCTTCAGGAAACCCGCGACCAGTTTGAGCGGGTCTTCATCCTCCTGCCACACGCGCACCTCGGCCGGCACGCCGAGCGTCTGCCGCACCGAGGGTTCCTCGAAGAAGGGCGTGACGATGCACGGCTCGCCCTCGACCGGCAGGACGGCAGCCGTCAGCCGCTCGCTGCGATGCCAGTTGACCCCGGTGAAATAGATCATCGACGAGCCCGGCTCGATCAGTACCGCGCCGATGCCTCGCGCCTTCATAAGTGCCTGCGCCCGCGCGATCCGCGCTTTGCGCTCCGCCGCACCGATCGGCACCACGGCACGCGTCATGTCGGACAGCGCCGAGAGATCGGGCTCCGCCGCACGCAGAATCGTCGCGCTCCCCAGCACGGGCAGCAGCGCGCCGGCGGCGATCATTTCACGACGGTTCAGGCGCATCGATAGGTCATCCGCAAATGAGTGATGGTGGATGCCGGAAGACCGTCGGAACTGGTCGACTGGTCATAGCTTTGCTCGCCCGCCACGACTGCCTTGGTCCCGCAACGCTTCGCCGCCGCGGCATCCAACATATCCTGCGTCTCGGACAATTTCTCGGCGGGCAGCGTCGCGACGGTCAGGACAAAACCGCCATCCTCGGACGGACTCTCGACGAAAGCGGCGGGCGCGACGACGGCCTGCAACCAGATAAGGACGATCAGGCTCATTCACGCTTCCCGCAACCGATCGCCGGACATAAGGCGCTTGACCGACCGGCCGCAATCCCCTTGGCTGCGCGCCGTCGAATCCCCGGGAGAATTTATGGCCAAGCGGCTGACGCTCTTTATCCTGATCGCTCTGGTGCTGGGCATCGCGGTCGGCTGGACCGTCAACACTCATTTCGACGACGGCACGCCCGCCTCGGCCGCGCTGCTGAAAGAGATCGCCAGCTATTTCTCGCTGGTGACCACCGCGTTCCTCCAGCTGATCAAGATGGTCATCGCGCCTTTGGTGTTTTCGACATTGGTCGTCGGCATCGCGCATATGGGCGACACCGGTGCGCTCGGCCGTGTCGGCATCAAGTCGTTGGCCTGGTTCATCTGCGCCAGCCTCCTGTCACTGACGCTCGGCCTGCTCCTCGTTCACCTGTTGCAGCCGGGCGCCGGCCTCAATCTGCCGATCCCCGCAGCGCCGGTCGATATCGGCGTCGACAAGGATGCGTTCGACAAGATCAAATTCATCAAGCACATCTTCCCGGCGTCGATCGTCGACGTCATGGCGACCAACGAGATCCTCCCGATCGTCATCTTCTCGCTGTTCTTCGGTGTCGCCATCACCGCGGTTGGCGAGCGCGCCAAACCGATCGTGCGCGGGCTGGAAGGGCTTGTCGCGGTGATGCTTCAGGTCACCAACTATGTCATGCGCTTCGCACCGGTCGCGGTGTTCTCGGCGGTGGCGGCGACGCTGATCGAGCATGGTCCGCGCGTCATCGTCAATCTCGCCTACTTCATGGGCAGCGTGTATATCGGTCTGGGCACATTATGGGCGCTGCTGATCGGCATCGCCTTCCTGATCATCGGTCCGCGCATATTCGCGCTGCTGCGCTACATCCGCGAACCTGCGTTGCTTGCCTTCTCCACCGCCTCGTCAGAGGCCGCCTTCCCCCGCACACTGGAAGCGCTGGACCGGTTCGGCATTCCGCCGCGCATTTCCAGCTTCGTGCTGCCGCTCGGCTATTCGTTCAATCTCGACGGCTCGATGATGTACATGACCTTCGCGTCGCTGTTCATCGCCCAGGCATATAATATTCATCTGTCGCTCGGCACGCAGATCGGCATGTTGCTGATGCTGATGGTAACGTCGAAGGGCATAGCCGGCGTGCCGCGTGCCAGCCTGGTGGTGATCGCCGCCAACCTGTCGCACTTCGGCCTTCCCGACGCCGGGTTGCTGATCGTGCTGGCGATCGACAATTTCCTCGACATGGGTCGCTCGGCGACCAACGTCCTCGGCAACGCGATTGCGGCGAGCGTCGTCGCGAAATGGGAGGGCGGATTCGACACGCCGCAGCCACCCGAGATCGAGCCGCCGCACGCGCCGACACACGGTCTCAGCGGTCAGGCGTAGGCGTAAGGCCCACCCTTGGCGAGTGCGGCCTGATAGGCCGGCCGCGCATGGACCTTGGCCAGCCAGGCGATCGTCGCCGGCCGTGACGCATCGAGACCGGCGCGACTGCGTGCCGCCTCGATCGGGAAGCTCATCATCACATCGGCGGCGGTCATCTCGTCGCCGGCAAACCACGGGCGCTGGGCCAGTTCGCTCTCGACATAATCGAGATGCACGTCGATCATCGGCTGGATGCGTTTCATCGCTGCCTTGCCCATCAGTGGCACGCGGCTGAGCACGAGCTTGATCAGCAACGGCGGCATCAGCGATCCTTCCGCGTAATGCAGCCAGAAGCGATAGCGCAGCGCATCGTCGCGGTGCGCCGGCGCGCCGAGCCGGCCATCGGCCTTTTCCACGAGATATTCGACGATCGCGCCGGTCTCGGCGACGATCCGACCGTCGTCGCTATCCTCGATCACCGGTGACTTGCCGAGCGGATGGACGCGCTTCAGCTCGGGCGGCGCGAGCATGGTCTTCCTGTCGCGCTCGTAGCGCTTGATCTCATAGGGCAGGCCGAGTTCCTCGAGCATCCACAGGATGCGCTGCGACCGGCTGTTCTCGAGGTGATGAACGATGATCGTCATACCGGTTCCTTATGCTGCCCGCGCCGACCATAGCCAGACCGCGGCCGGGAAATCCACCACGCCATCGTGGAGATGCTGCCCGACGACCTCGGTCAGGCGCGTGATCATCGCCGGACGCTCTTCAGGCGACGCGGCCCGCAGCAGAGGCGCAGACGGCCCGATCCGGCTGAAGAAGGTCACCGCATCGCCGACCGGATCGTCACCGGCGCCGACGCGATAGCCGAAGGTGACTGCTTCGCGGTGAAGCTCTCCCCAGCCAGCCGCGGTCAGCGTCGCGGCGACGAAATCGGGATCGGCAAAGCCGAACGGCCCAGGCGCATAGGCCGTTGCCGGCTGCGGCTCGTGGCCCGTGGCGGCGGCCATCGGGTCGGCGGCGAAGCGATTGCGCGTGACGCTGTCGAAGCAGGAAAAGACCAGCGCGGCACCCGGCACGGCGAGCCGCCGCAGCGCCGCCATGCCGGCCACCGGATCGTCGAAGAACATCACGCCGTGGCGCGACACCAGCAGATCGGCCGTGCCATCCAGATCCGAAGCCGCGGTGGCATCGGCGACACGGAAGGACAGATTACCGTACCCGGCCGCCCGCGACCGCGCGGTATCGACCAGCGCGGGCGAGAGGTCGATCCCGGTCACCGTCAGCCCGGGTCGCGCCCTGGCCAAAGCAAGGCTCGTCCCGCCTGCCCCGCAGCCGATATCGATGGCGTTGCCCCGTTGCGGGGCGGCAGCAAGGATCGCCGCATCGAGATACGGCGTCATCGCGGAGAAACCGCGATCGGTGCGCTGCCATTCGTCCGCCCACACCTCACCGACCGCGCCGGCCCAGTCGTTCGCGAAGGTCATATGTCTCCCGGGCGGCGCGGCCGCTGTTTGGTTGAGATCGATTTGATGATGCTCACGCCTGCCGTACCGGTCGGCATCGGCCGCTCGGCCTGGGCGAGCGCGGCGGCGATCAGCGCCTCGACCGCGGGCTCGACGAGCGTCTCCGGCCCTTCCAGCGGCACGTGACGAACCTGATTGCCGTTGCCCGACAGCCGAGCCGTCGGATCGGGCAGCGTCACGCCATAATAGAAGAACAGGCGCACGACGCGCGGGTAGAGCGCCAGCGACAGCACGATGTCCTTTTGTCGCTCGCTCGAACCATAACCGATCGCGAGCGCCTGATAATTGTCATAAACCAGCTCGAACGCGGCCGGCAGGCGTGCTCGCAGCGCCGCGCGGCAACTATGGGCACAGGCAGCAACCTGCGGCGTGAAGCGATCGATGAAGGCAGCTATGCGCGCTTCGCTATCGTCGCTGCCGATCATCGCCCCTCCATCGAGGGAGCATAGGCCGAACGAGGCAAGCGTGAAAGCGCCCTCCCGCTGACCAGAGCAGCTCCAAAATGAAAGGCCCGCCGACGCGGGCGGGCCTTTCCGGGCTTTGCGACGGATAACACACCGCCAGTTGAAACTGTTGAATCGAAAAATGCGCAGGTGGCCCTTTGGTTCCGACCCCGCCAAAGCGGGGCCGGATAGGCTGATCAGAGATCGTCGTCCTCTTCCGGGCCGGCCATCATCTCTTCGGCGACCTTGTCGGTGTGGCGGCGGATCGCTGCCTCCAGCCGGTCGGCCATTTCGCTGTTTTCCTTGAGGAAGCTCTTGGCGTTCTCGCGACCCTGGCCGATGCGCACGCTGTCGTACGAGAACCAGGCGCCCGACTTCTCGACCAGACCGGCCTTGACGCCGAGGTCGAGGATCTCGCCGATCTTCGACACGCCCTGGCCGTACATGATGTCGAACTCGACCTGCTTGAACGGCGGCGCGACCTTGTTCTTGACGACCTTGACGCGGGTGGTGTTGCCGACGATCTCCTCGCGATCCTTGATCTGGCCGGTGCGACGAATGTCGAGCCGGACCGAGGCGTAGAATTTCAGCGCATTGCCGCCGGTCGTGGTCTCGGGATTGCCGTACATCACGCCGATCTTCATGCGCAGCTGGTTGATGAAGATCACCATGCAGCGCGAGCGGCTGATCGAACCGGTCAGCTTGCGCAGCGACTGCGACATCAGACGGGCCTGCAGGCCGACATGGCTGTCCCCCATCTCGCCCTCGATCTCGGCGCGCGGCACCAGCGCGGCGACCGAATCGACCACCAGAACGTCGATCGCGTTCGACCGCACCAGCGTGTCGACGATCTCGAGTGCCTGCTCGCCGGTGTCGGGCTGCGAGACGATCAGCTCGTCGATGTTGACGCCGAGCTTCTTGGCATAGACCGGATCGAGCGCATGCTCGGCATCGACGAACGCCGCCGTGCCGCCGCCCTTCTGCGCCTCGGCGATGACATGCAGCGCCAGCGTCGTCTTGCCCGAGCTTTCCGGGCCGTAGATCTCGATCACCCGGCCGCGCGGCAAGCCGCCCACACCGAGCGCGATGTCGAGGCCGAGCGAACCGGTCGAGATCGTCTCGACCTGCATCGTCTCCTTCGAGCCGAGCCGCATCGCCGAGCCCTTGCCGAACGCGCGATCGATCTGCGCCAGTGCCGCGTCGAGTGCCTTCTGGCGCTCGCCCGCCGCCTTGTCGTTGGAAACTGCCATGTCGTTACCGATTACCTTCAGTGATGCCGCCATTACCGCCTCCGCCGCTAGCCCGAATGCCCGGTGCATTCAATGCGTGTTGGAAGCCTCGTATCTGCTTTGTTCCGAAAGAACAAGAGTGGAACAGAAAATTTTGTTGGAACGCCGTGAGACTGGCGCTTGCGGCGCCCGCCGCGCCGCGCGATGACCGCGGCATGACAGATCTTTCCGCCTTCATCGCCGGGCTGCCCAAGGCCGAGCTCCACCTTCATATCGAGGGCAGCCTCGAGCCCGAACTGATGTTCGCGCTGGCCCAGCGCAACAATGTCACCATCCCCTTCGCCAGCGTCGAGGAAGTGCGTGCCGCCTACAGCTTTTCCAACCTGCAGGACTTTCTCGATATCTATTATGCCGGCGCGAACGTGCTGCGCACCGCTGACGATTTCAGCGACCTCGCCACCGCCTATTTCGATCGCGCGGCAGCCGACGGCGTGATCCACGCCGAGATATTCTTCGATCCCCAGACCCACACCGATCGCGGCATCGCCTTCGAGACGGTGATCGAGGGGCTGCTCGCCGGCATGCGCCAGGCCGAGGCCAAGCACGGCCTGACCTCGCAGCTGATACTCTGTTTCCTGCGCCATCTCGACGAGGCAGCCGCCTTCGCCACACTCGACGCCGCCGAGCCCTGGCTCGACAAGATTGCCGGCGTGGGCCTCGATTCGTCCGAACTCGGCCACCCGCCGGAGAAGTTCGCCCGTGTCTTCGCCGCCGCCCGCGCCAAGGGGTTGAAGCTGGTCGCCCACGCCGGCGAGGAGGGCCCGCCGGAATATGTCCATCAGGCACTCGATATTCTCGCCATCGACCGGCTCGACCATGGCAATCGCAGCCTCGAGGATCCGGTGCTCACCGCGCGCCTTGCCCGCGAGGCGATGACGTTGACGGTCTGCCCGCTGTCCAACCTCAAACTGTGCGTGGTCGACGACATGAAGCACCATCCGATCGACCGCATGCTGCGCCTCGGCCTGCGCGCCACGATCAATTCGGACGACCCGGCCTATTTCGGCGGCTACATCGCCGACAATTATCGCGCTGCCGCGGAAGGGCGCGGCCTCGATCGCGACGATCTCGTCACGCTGGCGCGCAACAGCTTTCTCGGCTCCTTCCTGCCCGACGAGACCGTGGCGACACATCTCGCCACGCTCGACTCCTATGTGGCGGCACACTGAGATGCCGATCTTCACCCCGATCTCGCACGAGGCCTTCGTCGCCGACGTCATGGCGCTCGCCGCCCAGCTCGATCCCACGGCCGACTGGGTGCCGTCCTACATTATCGGCATCGGCCGCGGCGGCCTCGCCCCGGCGGTCTATCTCAGCCACGCGACGGGCATGCCGATGCTGTCGGTCGATTATTCCAGCCAGGTGAGCGATTTCGCCGACGCGCCGCTCGCCCGCCTCGCCGCGCGCACGCGCACCGATGAGCGCCTGCTGTTCCTCGACGACATCAACGACAGTGGGGCTACGATCGGCAAGATGCGTGCGATCCTCGCCGCGGAAGGCGCTGCGCCCGGCGGCGTGCGCTTCGCCACGCTGCTCGACAATATCCGCTCCAGCCAGCGCGTCGATTATGCCGC
Source organism: Pseudomonadota bacterium (assembly GCA_040390605.1). Lineage (GTDB taxonomy): Bacteria > Pseudomonadota > Alphaproteobacteria > Sphingomonadales > Sphingomonadaceae > Sphingomonas. Next base: position 17,102 of record JAZJXZ010000036.1, on the reverse strand, counting down.
GCGCACCATCGATCGTTCGATCACCAAGGACTGGTTCGTCTTCCCCTGGGAATCGGTCGCGCCCACCACCTCGCTCGAAGAAGACGCCGCCGCCATGTCGGAACGGATTGCCTGAACCCCTCTCCCCAAGGATCATGCCCATGACATTGCTGACTCGCCCCGAAGGCTCACTCCCGGAGGATTTCCACGTCTCGCGGCGCACCGCGGCGAGCATGTTCTTCGTCGGCTATGCGCTTGCCGCGGTGGCGGCCGACGCCGCCCCGATCGTGACGCCAACCGAGGGGCTGGTGATCGAGGAAGTGCTGATCCCCAATGGCGCACCCAAGCCCCTGCCCGCTTATGTCGCACGGCCCAAAGGCCGCGGCCGTCACGCCACCATCCTGGTGGTCAACGAGGTCTTCGGCATCCACGATTACATCAAGGACATCTGTCGCCGCCTCGCCGCGCTCGGCTATGTCGCGGTGGCGCCCGACTTCTTCTATCGCTCCGGCGTCAATCTGCCCGCGATGACCGACATCAAGCAGATCATCCCGGTGGTGCAGCAAGCCAGTGTCGACCAGGTCGATGGCGATGTCCGCGCGACCACCGACTGGATCAAGGGCCGCCCCTTCGCCGACGGCAAGCGCATCGGCATCACCGGATTCTGCTGGGGCGGCGCGGTGGTATGGCGCAGCGCGATGGTCGACCCCGATATTCGCGCCGGCGTGGCATGGTATGGCCAGCTCAAGCCGCTGATCGCCCGCGCCGCCGAACTGAAGGCGCCGGTGCTCGGGCTCTATGGCGGTCTCGACCAGGGCATCTCCCAGGCGGATCGCGACGCAATGATCGCCGCGCTCGCGGCAGCGGGCAAGACGACCTCGTCGATCCACGTCTACCCCGACGCGCAACACGGCTTCCACGCCGACTACCGGGCGAGCTACAACGAGGCGGACGCGAAGGACGGCTGGGCAAGGATGCTCGCGCACTTCAAAGCCCATGGGGTGATCTGACCTGATGGACTTCCCCATCGACGCGGTTCGCGCGCGCTTCCCCGCTTTGTCCGTCAGCGATCCCGGCGGACAACGGGTCTATTTCGACGCACCCGGCGGGACGCAGATCTGCCAGGACGCAATCGACCGCATGGTGGCGCATCTCCGCGGCGGCACGGCCAATAGCGGGGGCAAGTTCGCCACCTCGGTCGAGACCGACGCGATGAGCGCGGCGGCGCATCAGGCGATGGCAGACCTGCTCGGAGCGCAGGCCGGGGAGATCGCTTTCGGGCCGAACATGACGTCGCTGACCTTCGCCCTGTCGCGCGCGCTATCGCGGGACTGGCGGGCCGGCGACGAGATCGTGCTCAGCCGCCTCGACCATGACGCCAATATCTCTCCCTGGCTGATGGCGGCGCAGGATCGCGACGTGACGGTGCGCTGGATCGAGCTGGATCTCGACAGCGGCACCTTGCGGATCGACGCCCTGCCCGACCTGCTCGGCGCGAAGACGCGGCTCGTCGCGGTCGGTGGCGCGAGCAACGCGCTCGGCACGATCAACGATGTCCCGGCGATCAGCGCGATGGTTCGCGCCCATAGTCCGGCGCTGGTGTTCGTCGATGCCGTGCAATCGGTGCCGCACCTGCCGACCGACGTCACCGCGCTCGGCTGCGACTTCCTCGCCTGCTCGCCGTACAAATTCTTCGGCCCTCACCAGGGCGTGCTGTGGGGCAAGGCCGAACTGATCGCGGGTCTCACCACCTACAAGGTGCGCCCCGCCGCGAGCCAGCCCCCGGCCGTGCGTTTCGAAACCGGAACCCCTTCATTCGAGGGCCAGGCCGCGGTGCTCGGCACGATCGAGTATCTCGAATGGCTCGGCCGGCTGGTCTCGCCGGGTGTCAATGACCGGCGCAGCGCCTTGCTCGCGGCGATGAAGGCATGCCTCGCCTATGAACATGGGTTGGGTGAACGGCTGCTCGCCGGCCTTGCCGTCATTCCAGGCCTGCGCCTCTACGGCCCGCCGACGATGGAGGGGCGCGTCCCGACGTTCGCGTTCACCATCGAAGGTCATCTTCCACGCGACATCGCGGCGCACCTCGCCGCACGCGCGATCAATGCCTGGGCCGGGCATTTTTACGCGATCGAGCCGCTGGGGCAGCTGGGTTTGGTCGACGATGGCCTGTTGCGGGTCGGCCTATGCCATTACAACGACGCCGGTGAGGTCGATCGACTGATTGCCGCGCTGCAGGAATTGACCGCCTAGGCCAACGCGTCGAGCGCCTTGGCCACGCCGTCCATCGTAAATGGTTTGGATAGTGTGGGCCGGTCGCGATGCGTGTCGATCAATCCGTCCTGCGTGCCGCCGGTCGCGAACACGAACGGAATGTTCTTCGCCGCCAGCGCATCGGCCACCGCCCAGCTCTGTTCGCCCCCACGCAGATTGACATCGAGGATCGCGGCGTCGATCCCGCCCGCCTCGACCAGCGCAAGGGCCGGCGCGACGCAATCGGCCGTGCCGGCGTGGGTCTTGCCCAGCGCATCGAGGAAGTCCTCGAGCATCATCGCAATCAGGGGCTCGTCCTCAACGAGCAGGATACGCTGGGGCACACTCATAGTGCGTCACTAGCGAGGCACTGCGCCTCCCGCCAGTTCATTTCGCCACCAGTACCCGCGTCGCCTCCGCCAGCTCCTGAACCGAAAAGGGTTTGGCGAGGAAAGCGACATTGTCGATGTCGATCGACTTGCGCAGCTGCTCCTCGGCATAGCCCGACATGAACAGGATCGGCAGGTCGGGATAACGCGCACGGACATGGCGAACCATCGTCGGCCCATCCATCAGCGGCATCACCACATCGGAGATAAGCAGATCGGGCCTTTCGCATTTCGCCAGCAACTCCAGCGCCGCCTCGCCATGCTCCGCCGTGATCACCGTATAACCTTGCCGCGTCAGCGCACGCTCCGCCACGGCGCGGACCATTTCCTCGTCCTCGACCAGCAGGATCGTTCCCGTGCCCCACAGGTCGATCTGCTTCGGCTTCGGCGCCTGCGCTATCGGCGTCGCCACTTTGGTCGGCGTTGGCGCGGTATGCACCGGCAGATAGATGGTAAAGACCGTCCCCTGTCCGACCTTCGAATCGGCGAAGATATAGCCGCCCGACTGCTTGACGATGCCGTAGACGGTCGACAACCCGAGGCCGGTGCCCTTGCCGACCTCCTTGGTGGTGAAGAACGGCTCGAAAATCTTGGGCAGGATATCGGGCGGGATACCACCGCCGGTATCGGCCACTTCCAGCGCGATATAGTCGGCGATCGGCAGGATATCCGACCCCATCTTGCGCACATCGGCGGCAGTCACGGCGAACGTGTTGATCGACAGCTTGCCGCCCCCGCGCGGATCCTTGGCCAGCATCGCGTCGCGGGCATTGACCGCGAGGTTGACCACAACCTGCTCTAGCTGACCGGGATCGGCACGTACCGGCCCCAGGTTGCGGCCATGCTTGACGGTCAACGCGACCGTCTCGCCGAGAAGCCGCTTCAACAGGTTCGACACTTCGGAGATAACGTCGGGCAGCTGTAGCACCTGCGGCCGCAAGGTCTGCTGACGCGAAAAGGCCAGCAGCTGCCGCGTCAGGCTCGCCGCGCGGTTGGAGTTGGCCTTGATCTGCTGGATGTCGTCATAATCGCTGTCGCCGGGCGAATGGCGCATCAGCATCAGGTCGCAATGCCCGATGATCGCGGTCAGGATGTTGTTGAAATCGTGCGCCACGCCGCCGGCGAGCTGACCCACCGCCTGCATCTTGGTCGCTTGCGCCACCTCGCGCTTGAGCCGGCTCTCCTCGCTATTATCCTTGAGGCTGAGCAGCACCGATGCCTCGCCGAGCCCGCGTGCGCCCGCGATCGACAAGGCGACCGGCTCGTCGGGATGATCCTTGAGGCGCACGGCAAGATCGGTCGAGTGCGTCGCGCCCCCGGCGAAGCGCCTTATGGCATCGGCCACCACCGCCTTGTCCTCGCGCACCACAAGGTCACCCGGATAAAGCGGCGGCGATGCGGGGTCGACCTGCGCCGCGCGGACGAACGCATCGTTCATCTGCAGGAAGCGCCCATCGTCGCCGACCAGCGCCATGCCGAACGGCATCAACGAGACGAGGCTGCGGACATGCGCGGTGATGCTCGCGCCGATCGCCGGCGTCTCATTCTCCTCCTCGTCGAGCAGCGCGACGAGCATCGGCACATCCTCGCCCTCGAGAAAGGGTATCTGCAGCACGCGCAACGTCGTGCCGGCCAGCCCCTCGCGCTCGAAGCGCACCTGCCCGCGGCTGTCGGTGATCAGGAAGCGCGCGAAGTCCCGCCCGGCGATGGCCCCTTCCTCATGACCCATCGCGCGCGCGCGCATCACGCGGTTGGCGGCGCGGATGCGTCCGTCCGAGGCGATCAGCGCGGTCATGATCCCGGCCGAGGCAAGCCGGTCGCCGATCGCGCCCGCAATCATGCCCTCGACATCGCTCGCAAGATCGAGCCCCTGCGCACCGCCGAAGCGCCACACCAGCATGTCCTCGGCCTCGCCGGCACGCGACACCTCGACCGACAGCGGCGTGCCGCGCGACACCAGCCGCGCCACCCGCGCCGATCCGTCACGCCACGCCGCACGCCCCGCCGCCCCCAGGATCGACGCATCGGCATCGCCGATCGGCAGTGCCGGCGGGGTCGGGAAGCCGCCGAACAGCGCCTCGTAACGGTCATTGGCGCAGACCAGCCGCCCGGCGCGATCGGTCACCGCCAGCGCATCGCTGCTGCCGGCCGCCAGCGCCCGCGCCACGCTCCAGTCCGGCTCGGCGGTATCGGTCGCATTGCCGGCGAACAGGCGCCGCGCGACGATCAGCGCGCCGCCGATCACCAGCCCGGCGGCGAGGAATGCCGCGGCGATCGGCAGGCTGCGCAGAACGACAAGCACGACCGCCGCCGCCGCCAGCCCGCACCCGCCGGCAATCAATGCAGCGGCACGTGCCGGCGATAGCGAGGAGGGTGACAAGGGGACGCTGGCCATGGCCCCGTCATGGCCGGCTTGGCGAAAGCGTCAAGCAGGAAAGGCGGGATCGAAAGGCGAGCCGACGGGTTGATCGGGCCAGCAGGAGGAGATGATGCCCGACATTCTCGAAAAATGGCAGGTCATGCCGCACGATCCGCTGAACCAGGTCGACGATGGCATCCTCAGCGTCGCGGGCGAGATCCACATGCCGCTCGGCGTGTTTCCGCGCCGCATGACGGTGGTCGGGCTGCATGGCGCCCGCACCGCCATCTACAGCGCGATCGCGCTCGACGAGCCGGAGATGGGGCGGATCGAGGCGCTCGGGCGTCCTGCGTTCCTGATCGTGCCGAGCGACGGGCACCGCATGGACGCGAGGATCTGGAAGGACCGCTACCCCGATATCCTCGTCATCACCCCGCCCGGCGCCCGGGAGAGCGTCGCCGAAGTGATCGAGGTCGATGCGACCGACGACGTGCTCGGCGATCCCGATGTGGATTTCATGACCGTGCCCGGCACCGGCGGGCACGAATCGGCGCTGGTCGTGCGCCGCGCGGGCGGCATCACCATCGTCTGCAACGACGTGATCGGCAATGTCGCCCATCCCAAGGGCATCGGTGCGCAGATCATGGGCCGATTGATGGGCTTCGGCGTCACGCATCCGCAAGTACCGCGCGTCGTCAAGCACAAGGTGATCGACGATGAGCCCGCGCTGGCCGCCCAGTTCGAGGACTGGGCGGCCGACCCGGCGCTGCGGCGGATCATCGTGTCGCATGGCGACATTGTCGAAGACGATCCGGCGGGCGTGCTGCGCGCACTCGCGAAAGACCTGCGCGGGTAGAACCGGCTACCGCTCCTCACGCCGGCGGCGAGTGCGCTGGCCGCAGCCAGCGCGAGAAGATTCGACGTCTCCCTTGCCCTGCCGCTTACCAGACGCGGACGCGGTCGGCCGGCGCGAGGTACATCTTGTCAGCCGGCTTGACGCCGAACGCCTGGTACCACGCATCGACATTACGCACTTCCATGGTGCGGAACGGGCCCGGCGAATGCTCGTTGGAAATCACCTGCGAGCGCAGCGCTGGCTCGCGGAACTTGCCCCGCCACACCTGCGCATAACCGAGATAGAAGCGCTGGTCGCCGGTAAGACCATGGATCACCGGTGACGGACGCCCGCCAAGCGACTTGATATAGGCGTCGCGCGCCACGGCGAGGCCGGCAAGGTCCGCCATGTTCTCGCCCAAGGTCAGCCCACCCTTGATGTGCAGGCCCGGCAACGGCTCATAGGCGTCATACTGTTTGACCAGCTTGTCGGTCATCGCTGTGAAGCGCTCGACATCCTGCGCCGTCCACCAGTCGGCGAGCTTGCCGGTGGGGTCGTATTTGCGGCCCTGGTCGTCGAAATGATGGCTCAGCTCATGCCCGATCACCACGCCGATGCCGCCATAATTCACCGCCGGATCGGCCTTGGCATCGAAGAAGGGTGGCTGGAGGATCGCCGCCGGAAAGACGATCTCGTTCATCGTCGGATTGGCATAGGCGTTCACCGTCATCGGGGTCATGCCCCATTCGGTGCGGTCGATCGGCCGGCCGAGCTTGTTGAGATCGCGCTGATATTCAAAGGCGTTGGCGCGGGCGACATTGCCGACCAGATCGTCACGCTTGATCGCCAGCGTGCTATAATCGCGCCACTTCGAAGGGTAGCCGATCTTGGGCGTGAAGGCAGCCAGCTTGGCATGCGCCTTGACCTTGGTCTCGGGTGCCATCCAGGTCAGCTTGTCGATCCGCGCGCCCATCGCGGCGATGATGTTCTTGACCAGCTGGTCGGCCGCCGCCTTCGACGCCGGCGGGAAGTAACGCGCGACATATTGTTGGCCGACCGCCTCGCCCATCGCACCGGTGATCGTGCCGACCGCGCGCTTCCAGCGCAGCGGCTGCTGCGGCGCACCGCTCAGCACGGTGCCGTAAAAGGCGAAATTGGCGTCGTTGATCGGCTTGGACAGATAGCCGGCATAAGAGCGCATGATCTTGAGGATCATATAGTCCTTGAGCACACCGATCGGCGCATCGGCAAAGGCCTTGGCCTCGCCCGCCAGCGCGCTCGGCATGCCGACGAGATAGGCCGGCTGGTTCGCCGTCCCGGCAGCGGTCATGAAGGCATTCCACGGGAAGCCCGGCGCCTTGGCGTCGAAATCGGCCGCCATCCACTTGTTGTAGGTCTTGTCGGCATCGCGCGAGGCGATGCGGTCCCAATGCGCCTCGGCCAGGCTGTGCTCGAACTTGTAGACCGCCGCCGCGCGCGCCTCGGCATTGTCCTGCCCGGCAAGGCCGAGCATCTGCGCCTGATAGGCCTGGTACTTGGCACGCGTGTCGGCGAGCTTGGGATCGTCCTTCAGATAATAATCGCGGTCGGGCAGGCCGAGCCCGCCCTGATAGAGGCCGACGATATAATGGTCGGGCGCCTTATCGTCCTGCCCGACATTGCCGCCGAACAGGCCGGCCACGCCCTGGCGGCGCAGCTGCGCCATCTCGACCGCCAGCGCCGTCTTGTCGTTGATCGCGCCGATCTGGTCGAGCCATGGCTGGATCGGGGCGATGCCCTTCGCATTGGCCGCGCTTTCGTCGATGAAGCTGGCGTAGAAATCGCCGATCTTGTTGCCCGGCGTCCTGGTGGCAGCCTCGAGGATCGTGCGGGTCTGGTCGAGCGAGCGATCGCCCAGTACATTGAACATGCCGTACGCCGCCTTGTCGGCGGGGATCTCGGTGCGCGCTTCCCAGGCGCCGCCGGCATAGCGAACGAAATCGTCGCCCGGCGCGACGGTCTTGTCCATCCCGCTCTCATCGAGACCGAAACTACCGATTTCGGGCTTACCCGCCGGTACGGCGACGTGCTGGGTTTTGGCGAAGGTGATGCCGCCAATCGCGGTGGCGGCGAGCAGGGAGGCGGCGAGAATCGAGCGGCGCATGGATATTCCTTCTGACGGGAGAACCCATGTGTTTTATACCGATGACACGCTTCGTCAATTTCCTGTTTTCAGGTTTCGCCGCCGCCACTTGCGCGCAATCTTCAGGCGCCAGAACAGCGCCGTCACGAAATAGCCGACAAAGGCCAGGACCAGCGCGATGATCACCAGCCCGACGATCGCCGAGGGGCCACCCTGCGCCACCAGCCAGTGCAGGATGCCCTCATTGGCCTTGACGTTGCTCGCCAGCGGGTGGCCGGGCACGTCGCGGTCGAGACGCAGCACCCAATGGCCGACCTGATATGCGCCGAGCATCAACGGTCCGATCGTGATCGGGTTGTTGAGCAGGGTCGTGCCCACCGCCGTCGGCACATTGGCGCGGAACGGCAAGGCAAGCACGGCGGCGATGCCCATATGCGCGAACGGGAAGAGCACACCGCTGAACAGGCCCAGCGCGACACCGCGCGGGACCGAGCGGCGGTTGAAACGCCACAATTGCGGCTGGAGGATGCGGTGCGCCACCGGCCGCAACCAGCGGTTAGCCTCGATCGATTCGCGCGTCGGGATATGGCGTTTGGTCCAGCCGATCAGCCCACCACTCGCCTTTTCGGCCTTGGTCGGCTCAGCCACGATCACGCATCAACCTTCCCTGCTCGCGCTTCCAGTCGCGGGCCTTGATCGTATCGCGCTTGTCATGTTCCTTCTTGCCCTTGGCCAGGGCCAGTTCCACCTTCGCCCTGCCGCGGGCGTTGAAATAGATCGACAGCGGCACGAGCGTCATGCCCTCGCGGTTCACCGCGCCGTGCATCTTGTTGATCTCGCGCTCGTGCAGCAGCAGCTTGCGCGCCCGCTTGGGCTCATGGTTGAACCGGTTGCCGTGGCTGAACTCTGGCACATTGGAATTGATCAGCCACACCTGGCCGTCCTTCACCTCGGCATAGCTCTCGACGATCGAGCCCTGACCGAAGCGCAGGCTCTTCACCTCGGTGCCGGTTAGCGCGATGCCCGCTTCATAGACCGTCTCGATAAAGTAATCGAACTTGGCGCGCCGGTTCTCGGCGACGATCTTGGTCTTTTCAAAGGTGGCGGGTTTGGGGCGGGCCATGGCGGTGGCGATGTAGGCGTGCAAGACACGGAAGGGAAGCGGATGTCGTGGCTCAGGTGACAATTCTCGCGATCAGCCAAATCAGCGCCGTCGCCGTCGGATAGAAGGTCAGCCCGAAGCCGAACGCGCGCGCCCATGGCGCGAGCAGATAGCCGATCCAGAAGGCGATGCGCCCAATGCCGAACAGCGTCGCGAAGACCGGCACCAGCACGGCCGCCCTGGCCGGATCGATCGCCGCCAGCGCCAACCAGACCAACGAAGCCAATAGCGCCTGCTCGAACGTGTTCCGTAAATAGCGTTCGGCGATCATGCCGGCGCGACCCGGGTCCGCACCGCCGTCGATGGCGTCTTCGGACAGGAAGCGGCGGTTGGCGATGAAGCCGATCCCGACAAACAGGCAGGCGGCGGGCACCAGCAGCCAGGGCAATGTCTGCGCAATCTGTCGTCCGGTATCGACCGCACCGGACAAGGGCTGCCGCAGCGCGAACAGCCAGGCGAGCGCCGTGACGGCGGCGGCCGGCGCCACCCCCGCCAGGACACGTAGCTGGGTGGTGGTCACCCTCATCGATCCGACGACCTCATGCGAGCCCAGCCTGCTTCAAGCCTTTGTCCACAGCATCGCGGCTCGCCTCGCTTGGCTCGGTCATCGGCAGGCGCAGATATTTCGGAAAATCGGGGCGCAGCCGGTTCACGGCATATTTGATCGGACCCGGCGAAGCGTCGGTGAACAAAGCCGTATGCAGCGCGAACAGGCGATCCTGATGATCCAGCGCCCTGGCATAATCCCCGGCAGCGCAGGCCGCCTGGAACTCGGCGCACAATCGCGGCGCAACGTTGGCGGTCACCGAAATGCACCCCGTCCCGCCCATCGCATTGAACGCCAAGGCCATGTCGTCATTGCCCGACAACTGGACGAAGTCCGGCCCCGCCGCCGCGCGCTGCGCCGAGACGCGGGCGATCGCGCCCGTCGCGTCTTTCAGGCCGACGATGCTCGGGAACGTGTTGGCCAGTTTGCCGATCGTCTCGACCGCGATGTCGGTCACGGTGCGGCCAGGCACGTTGTAGAGGATGATCGGCAGGTCGCAGGCGGCGACCACCGCTTCGAAATGGCGGAAGATGCCCTCCTGATTGGGGCGGTTGTAATAGGGCGGCACCATCAGCGCCGCGTCGGCGCCCGACTCCTTCGCGGCCCTGATGTTGGCGATGGCGACGCGGGTGTCGTTGGAGCCCGCCCCGGCGATCACCGGCACCCGGCCCCTGGTCTGATCGACGCACACCCGCACGACATGGAAATGCTCCTCCGCGCTCAGTGTCGCCGCTTCGCCAGTCGTGCCGCATGGCACCAGTGCCGACGACCCTTCGGCGATCTGCCACTCGACGAGATCGCGAAACGCGCTCTCGACGAAAGCGCCGTCGGCGTCGAACGGCGTGACGAGCGCCGGGATGGATCCCGAAAACATGCTGAATGTGCTCCTGTGGCACGCCGAATACGGCGATTTTTGCGATTTTCCGAGGCGACAGATAGGTCGGGGTGGCATATCCTGTCCATATGATGACGTCGCTGATCAAGTCGGGGATGCTGTTCGCGGGCGTGTCGGGCCTCGCGATTGGTTCGGGGGTCGGGCAGGAACAGCTCGGCTGGGGTCGCGCGACGCAGGTGTTGAGCGGGGATGCGGCAAGCAACGCCTCCTTGTCCTCGGCCATCACCCAGTGGAAGGCGCTGCAGACCTCGCCTGGTCTGCCGTTCGAAACCTATGCCGGCTTTCTGATCGCCCATCCCGGCTGGCCCGGCGAACTGGTGCTGCGCCGCGCCGCCGAAAAGGCGATGGACGCCGGCAACTGGTCGCCCAGCACCGCAGTGGCGTTTTTCCGGCGCTTCCCGCCGCTGACCAACACGTCCCGGGCACGCTTTGCGCAGGCGCTGTCCGCGACCGGCGCGCGTGACGAGGCGGCGCTGGCCGCGCGCAATGCCTGGATATCGGGTGCCCTGCCCCCGACCGAAGAAAGCGCGATCCTCACGGGTTTCTCCTATTCGCTCGGCCCGTCCGATCATGACGCGCGGATGGACATGCTGCTGTGGCAAGGCGCGACGACCGCGGCCGTTCGCCAGCTGTCGCTGACCAGCCCGGCTCGGCGCGCCTTGTTCGAGGCGCGGCTCGCCTTCCGCACCAACGCCCCCGACGCCAATGACCGCTTCGCCACGACCCAGGCCGAAGGCGCCAACGATGCGGGCTATGTGGCCGACCGCGCCGTCTATCTGCGGAATAGCGGCAACGCCCCCGCGGTACGTGCCTGGCTCGCGCAACCACATAGCTTTCCGGCGCCGCCGGCGGATCCGGGCGCATGGCTCGAAATATTGTGGAGCAACGCCCGGGGCGCGGCGGCCGATGCGCAATATGCTTCTGCCTTCGCCATCGCCCGGCAGGTCGAGAATGCCTACCCGGCCGGCACCGATATCGGCACGCGCCCCTATGGCGAGCGCGATGACTATACCAATCTCGTGTGGCTGGCCGGCCAGACGGCGCTGAAGCAACTCACCCGCGCGAACGAAGCCGCGGCGATGTTTCTGCGTTACGCCGGCGCGTCCAAATCGCCGGCGATCCAGGCCAAGGGCCTGTATTGGGCGGGTCGCGCGGCCGAGGCAGCCGGGCGTCGCGACCAGGCGGACGGCTATTATGTCCGGGCCGGCGGGTTCCGCGACGTGTTCTACGGCCAACTCTCGCTTGAGCGGCTCGGCCAGCCGCTGGTCGCCCCGGGCGACCCCATCATGCGTCCGGTCGATCCGGTGGCGCGCCAGGCCTTTTACGGTCGTGAAACCGTGCGGGCGGCGCAATATCTCGGCACCGTGGCCAATTGGCAGGACCAGACCGCCTTCGTCCGGCAGATCGCCGCCGATGCCAAGAGCGACAGCGATCATGTCCTGGCCGACGAATTGTCACGCACGCTGGGGCGCCCCGATCTCGGCGTGATGGTCGGACGCAGCGCCTTGCAGAACGGCCTCACCGACTATTCGACGCTCGGCTTCCCCAGCGTGCGCGTGCCTGCATCGGCTAATGACAGCTGGACCATCATCCACGCCATCGCCCGGCAGGAAAGCCAGTTCGACCGCGCCGCGATCAGCCATGCCGGCGCGCGCGGCCTGATGCAGCTGATGCCGGGCACGGCGCGCGACACCGCGACCAAGCTGGGCATGAGCTACGACATGTCGGCGCTGACCAACGACACCGATTACAACATCACGCTCGGCTCGACCTATTTCGAGCGCGTCTACCGGCAATTCGGCAGCTACCCGCTGGCCGTCGCGGCCTATAACGCCGGGCCGGGCAATGTGAACAAGTGGCTCGCCGCCAACGGCGATCCGCGCCAGGGCTCGGTCGACATCGTCGATTGGATCGAGGCGATCCCGCTCTACGAGACGCGCAATTATGTGCAGCGCGTGCTCGAGAACGCGGTGGTCTACGACCTGATGAACCCGCAGCATTCGCGCTCGACCGGCAATGCCCGGCTCAGCTGGTATCTCGGCAAGGGCCGGCCGGGCTGAGCTACTGACATAATTATCCAGCAACCGCCGATGCCCGCCCTCGCGCGTCGCCCCTTTTCGCGCGGATAATTTTGTCAGGGGTCGTCGATACGCGGTAGAATGACGGCATGGACCCGCGACCCAACTATATCACGCCCGCCGGCTATGCCGCGCTCAGTGCCGAGTATGCCGCGCTGCTCGGCGACGAACGCCCCAAGCTGGTCGAGGTGATCTCCTGGGCGGCGGGCAATGGCGATCGGTCGGAGAATGGCGACTATATCTATGGCCGCAAGAAACTGCGCGAGATCGACCGCCGGCTGGGCTGGCTCGCGAAGCGGATGAAGGCGGCGCAGGTCATCGACCCGGCCGCACAACCCGATCGTGCCCGCGTCTGGTTCGGGGCCACCGTCACCATCGCTGATGAGGACGATCATCAGCGCGTGTTGACGCTGGCCGGCGACGACGAGACCGATGCCAGCGCCGGGCGCATCGGATGGAGCGCCCCGCTCGCCCGGGCGTTGAGGGGTGCAGCAGTCGGCGACCTGCGGCGGGTTGTATTGCCGGCCGGCGAGCGCGAATACGAGATCCTCGCCATTTCCTACCCCGAAGGGCCCTGATGACCGAAACCCCGACCCGCAACATCGCGCTGTTGATCGATGCCGACAACGCCTCCTGGCACGCGCTCGACCCGGTGCTGACGGTGCTGGCGGAGCTCGGCACGGTCAATATCCGCCGCGTCTATGGCAATTGGTCGAAGCCCGGGCTCAAGGGCTGGAAGGACATGACGGTCAAGCACGGCATCGAGCCGCAACAGCAGTTCGACCTGACCAAGGGCAAGAACGCGACCGACATGAAGATGACGATCGATGCGATGGATCTGCTGTTCCGTGGTCGGGTCGAGGGCTTCGGGATCATGTCGTCGGACAGCGATTTCATGCCGCTCGCCATGCGCATCCGCCAGGACGGACTGCCGGTCTATGGTTTCGGCGAGGACAAGACGCCCGAAGGTTTCAAACAGGCCTGCACGCGCTTCATCGACGTCGAGGCCATCATGCGCAGCGCGGATACGATCGAGCCGAACCAGATTCCGGCAGCGATCGGGGCCAGGGCACCGGCACGGGGCGAGGTCGGGCCCGAGCTGCTCAAGCTGCTGCTCGACGCCTACAAGGCCGCGCGGCGTGACGAGAAGGGGTATGTCAGCCTGTCGGAGATGGGTCAGCTCGCCGCCAACCGGTCGAGCTTCGACGCGCGCAACTATGGTTTCAACCATCTCTCCGACATGATCGAGGCGGTGCCCAATTTCGCCACCGAGCACCGTGCCGACGGGCGCCTGTTCGTCAAACGCCTGCGTTGAGAGCAATTGCGTCCAAGTATCTGAAAACGGGTCGTCCCATAATCGGAACACCCTACGCCCAATGCCCCCATAGCTGCGGTGGACGACACGGCAGGCCCCTCGCCCGGTAACCTGCGCGCGCTAGTCTTGCCGCGGAGCTGCGTCGCAGCTTCGTGTGAAAGAGGGAGCGGGGATATGGGGATGATGCAGCGCTTGCTGGTCAGCGGCCGGGTCCAGCGGGTCGGCTATCGCGACTGGACGGTACGCAACGCCCGCGAGTTGGGGCTGACCGGCTGGGTACGCAATCTCACCGATGGTCGGGTCGAAGTGCTCGCCGATGGCGACGAGGACGCACTGCACAAATTGCTCGAAGCGTTGCGCACCGGGCCAAGGCTCGCCACCGTCGAGCATGTCGAAGCACTCGCCGCGGCCGAGGAAAAGGCGGTCAAGGGTTTCACCAAGCGCCTCACCGTCGAAGCCTAGGCCCGGAACCGCCGGCTTCGCCGATCATGGCGTCGCATGCGCGCACGACGACCAGGTGCGCCACCCTGTCGTCGAGGCGGTCGATCGGGCCGAGGCTCAACCTGTTACCGAAATATCCTCGTTCCACAGCGCCGGCCGCTCGGCGATGAAGCGCGCCATCAATTCCGTGCAGCGCGGATCGTTGACGATATCGACCGTCACGCCGCGCTCGCGCAGGAAATCCTCATTGCCGCCGAAATTGGTATTTTCGGCGATGACGACGTGGCGGATGCCGAACTGCACGATGGTGCCGGCGCACATCATGCACGGGCTGAGCGAGGTATAGAGCGTCATCCCGGCATAGCTCGGCTGGCGCCCGGCGTTGCGCAGGCAATCCATCTCGCCATGCGCGATCGGGTCGCCCTGCTGGACGCGCCGGTTGTGCCCCTCGCCAATCACCTCCGCGCCACGCGCAAGGACGGAGCCGATCGGCAGGCCGCCTTCGTGATAGCTCTTCAGCGCGAGCTCGTAGCAACGCGTTACCAAGCCTGGGAGGATTTCAGTCATCGTTCATTTCCCCGGTTGGGCCGAGCGGCGCACGACGTCAGATGTTTCGTCCGGCCGGCCGCGTCAACGATTTGTCCAATAAGCCACAGCTAAGGAAGTGTGATGGACATCGCGACCGGACATCTCAACACGCTTTCGATCGGCGAGGTAGCGCCCGTCGCGCGCTACCGTCGCGATATCGACGGACTGCGCGCCGTTGCGGTGGCGTCGGTGGTGCTGTTCCATACCGGTCTCGCATCGCTCGGTGGCGGCTTTGTCGGCGTGGATATCTTCTTCGTCATTTCGGGCTTCCTGATCGGCGGGATCGTCCAGCGCGAGATTCTCGCGGACGTGTTCAGCTTCGCCGCCTTCTACGCCCGCCGCGCGCGCCGCATCCTGCCCGCGCTGATCGCCGTCGCCGCCGCGACGTTCGTGCTCGGGCTCACCCTGCTCGGCCCCGACGAGATGCGCCGGCTGGCGGCAAGCATGGCGGCCGCGCTGACCGGCGTCTCCAATCTCTGGTTCTGGGCGACGGCGGGCTACTTCTCGCCCGACGCGCGGGGCGAGCCGTTCCTGATGACCTGGTCGCTCGGCATCGAGGAACAATTCTATCTGTTCCTGCCGCCGCTGCTCCTGCTGCTCAATCGCATCGGCGCGCGCGCGACGCTCCCCGCGATCGCGGTCATCACCATCCTGTCCTTCGCGATCTCGGCAGCGTTCACCCGCTCCTTTCCGGGTGAAGCCTTCTATTTGCTGCCGACGCGCGCCTGGGAACTCGGCATCGGTGTTCTGCTCGCGCTTGCGCCCGCCGGCGCGACGCGGTCGATCCCGCGGCTCGCCCAGGAATGGCTGGGCGCGATAGGCCTGGTCGCCGTTTTCGCCGCGATCGTCCTGTTCGACCACCGCCTGCCCTATCCCGGCGTCGCTGCCATCGTGCCGACGATGGGCGCAGCAGCCTTGATCCTTGCCGAACAGAGCACGGTCAACCGCCTGTTCCTGTCGGCGAGGCCATTGGTGTGGATCGGGCTGATCTCCTATTCATGGTATCTATGGCACTGGCCGCTCCTCGCTTTCGTGCGCATCTGCGCGGCGGGAAATCCTTCGGTTGCGCTGATGACGGCGGTGGCGCTGTTCTCGCTGGTGCCTGCCTGGCTATCCTGGCGCTTCGTCGAGCGCCCCTTCCGTCACGCCGGCCGCCACATTTCGGCGCCGCGCCAGCTAGTTCGCTACGGCGCCGTGACCGCAACAGGCCTCGCCGCGCTTCTGCTGGTCTATGCAATGCACGGCCTGCCAGGCAGGCTCAGCCCAGACGCCGGGCGGATCGAGAAGACGCTTGCGGAAAGCCGCGGCGGCGCGTGCCTCGCGCCCTATGGCGCGGATCGACCCAATGTGTCGGGCGATTGCGTGGCGCGCGACCGTCGCCCGCGCCTCGCCTTGCTCGGCGACAGTCACGCCGCAGCGCTCGGCGACGCTTTGCGCGCCAGCGCCGCGCGGCACGGGCTGGGCTTCGTCCAGCTGACCAAATCGTCATGCCCGCCTTTGCTCGGGGCAAGCCGCGCCATGCCCAACCATCCCGGCCATATCGGCGAGTGCTCACGCTACAACCAAGGCGCAGTCGACGCGGTGGCAGGAGACCCGTTGGTGGAGACGGTCATATTGTCGGGCTTCTGGCAGGTCCCGTTCGGCGCCAGCGCGGTCGCCGCCGGCGACGCCTATGTCGAAGCCGATGGCACGGCTGCCAGTCGGTCAAGCGAGGACGAACTCCGCATCGCGCTCGCCCGCACGATCAGGCGGCTGATGGCGGCAGGCAAGAAGGTGATCGTGCTCAGCGACGTCCCCTATCTGCGCTTCAACCCCGCACGCCATGCGATGGTCCCGTTCCTGCCCGCACGACGGGCGGCAGAGGCGCTGCTCAGCCCGGATTTCCAGCCAATCGACGGCCAGGTCGACCGGCGCTTCGTCGAGCCGACCGACGACACCGGTGCGCGGGTCGTGCAACAGGCCGTCGGGGACGTGCCCGGCGCGACCTTCGCGTCGCTCTCACACATCCTCTGCACCCCCTCGCTCTGTCGGTTCAGCGAAGGAACGACGCCCTTTTACATCGACCCGGAGCACCTGTCCCGGCCGGGTGCCGATCACGTCGTGGCGGCGCTGAACCGGCGCCTCTGGCCCTGAGTCGGC
>JAZJXZ010000035.1:26392-116395 GCA_040390605.1 Pseudomonadota bacterium | reverse complement strand
TATTCGTCATAGCTGTTGATCGCCGTCGTGGCGCCGCTGTCGTTGCTCTGCGCGACGACGCTGCCCCGCTCATCGGCGTGGAGCCACACCCGCGCATAGCTGCCGCCGCTCTTGTCATATTCGACCAACGGCTCGTCGCTGCCTGGACCATGCACATAGCGGCGCTGCAGCACCGCTGACGTGTCGTACTCGCCTATCATGGCTTGGCCGTCATATTGGAACAGCCTCGTCGCCACCGACGATCCGCTCTCCTGGTAAAGGCGCAGCACCGGGTCGTAGGCCAGTGAAGCACTCGACGGACCCGTCAGCAACAAATTCTCGCTGGAATAGCTGTAGCTGTTCGATCCCGTACTGTTGAGGTTGCCCTTGCTGTCATAGCCGATGCTGCCCGCGCCGACGCTGGTCGTCTGGTTCAGCCCGTTCACCGAAGACGCATCGTTGCGGTTCGCCGCGAATTCCGGTGACAGTGCATTTATCTTGCCCTAATTCCGGTGACAGTGCATTTATCTTGCCCTGGGCTTGGGCCCGGGCCGCCCGCGCGTGAATGTTCGCCCGCTAACATTTTCAAGTCGGTCGAGAAACGCTGCGTCGCCTATCGGCCGCCCCACCTGCTCCGCCTTGCGCAAACGCGACGACATCTCTTCGTTCTCACCCGCCGCCAGCAGCAGAGCAAAATCCGGGTAACGCGACAGGACGGGCTGCGTGGTGGTGATCCCGTCATCGATCTTGCCGACCAGCGCAGCCGTACTCGACCATGTCCAGTCGATCGCGCGCTCGGTCAGCCGGGCGCGAACCGGATTGAGCGCAACGTAGCGCAACGCCGCCAGCAAATGATCTTCGTCCATCGCCACGCAACCAAAGCGCCCCTGCCAGAAGTGGCCGGTTCGCTTCAGTCGCGCATGGATGTACCCGGCATAGCGCCGATGCGCGACTGACAATGCCCGCCGCAAGCCATCCTCGTCACCAGGCACCAGAATCAGATGGACGTGATTGGGCATCAGCACCCAGGACCAGATTTCTACCCCGGCCGCGGCGCAATGCGTGCCGAGCAGATCGCGGTATAGCGCGTAGTCATCATCGTCGAAGAAGGTCTGTGCGCGGCCGTTGCCGCGTTGAGTCACATGGTGGGGATGGCCGGGGAATATCGCGCGTGCCAGGCGAGCCATGGCGCTTGCTACTATGCCGGCACGTGCCGGTCAATTAAATGCACTGTCACCGGAATTCCTATTTTGTGCATTTAGTAAACTGGAACCGTAATCTGAACCGTAATCTAAACGCACTGTCACCGGAACTCACCGGAACTTAAATTACATATTCACTTGAAATGATAATATGAAATGGCTTATTTGCAAGATTCCAGGTTGCAAAACACGCACTAATTAATTCTACCACTTCAAATAGCGTATAAAAATCATTTGGACTAAAGATAATAAAAAAGTAGATTGCGTCGTATTTTCGCGAAGAATCTACGATATTGTCAATAATGATAGACCAATTTTCCGATTCTCTGTGTCCCAAAATTATTGATGCATTTCTTGAGAACGAAAAAAAGCGAGAGTCGGATAAATCACATTCTAAAATAGCGCTATGCATTTTAATATCGCGAGCATATTTTTTGAATAAAGTAAACTCTACTATGTTTACGTAATGTATAAAAGTGGAATTTGTTTCGGATAATATATTCGCGCTTCTCATATACACAATCCCTAGTGTTATTTTGGATATCCAAGTACGGGATATATGATCGCAATCCAACCATTGGGTACGCCCGGACCTTTGTCCCCATGGTATGGTCCATAGTAGTAAACTCCGTGGAAATCTCGAGGTACGGCCAAACGACCTTGGTTTCCGTCGAAGCCTAAAGTGTCATAGCGATCGTATAAAACTCCTGCCAACAAACCTATTCTCTCTCCTTCTAATGCGGGCCGCTGTATGCCTTTTAGCATAGTAGATCCAACAGATAACATACTGATGAGGACCTGAATCGCTTGCTCTTGCGGAGAATTCTTAAATCTCTCGACAAACGTATCTGTAGCTTTGTATGGAGACCCCATATTGATCCAAGTCATGCTACCCATTCTATAAGGGAATTCCGGTGACAGTGCATTTATCTTGTCCTGGGCTTAGGCCCGGGCCGCCCGCGCGTGAATGTTCGCCCGCTAACATTTTCAAGTCGGTCGAGAAACGCTGCGTCGCCTATCGGCCGCCCCACCTGCTCCGCCTTGCGCAAACGCGACGACATCTCTTCGTTCTCACCCGCCGCCAGCAGCAGAGCAAAATCCGGGTAACGCGACAGGACGGGCTGCGTGGTGGTGATCCCGTCATCGATCTTGCCGACCAGCGCAGCCGTACTCGACCATGTCCAGTCGATCGCGCGCTCGGTCAGCCGGGCGCGAACCGGATTGAGCGCAACGTAGCGCAACGCCGCCAGCAAATGATCTTCGTCCATCGCCACGCAACCAAAGCGCCCCTGCCAGAAGTGGCCGGTTCGCTTCAGTCGCGCATGGATATGCCCGGCATAGCGCCGATGCGTCACCGACAGAGCGCGCCGCAACCCATCCTCATCGCCAGGCACGAGGATGAGGTGGACATGATTGGGCATCAGCACCCAGGACCAGATTTCAACCCCGGCCGCGGCGCAATGCGTGCCGAGCAGATCGCGGTATAGCGCGTAGTCGTCATCGTCGAAGAAGGTCTGCGCGCGGCCGTTGCCGCGTTGGGTCACGTGGTGAGGATGGCCGGGGAATATCGCGCGTGCCAGGCGAGCCATGGCGCTTGCTACTATGCCGGCACGTGCCGGTCAATTAAATGCACTGTCACCGGAACCCCCCGGAACCCCCACCGGAACCCCTGTCACCGGAACCCTACGGGCCACTTGATTTGCGCCGGTATGCTATGACGATTCCCCAGGTTGCCGACGCGAGGAATAAGATCACCCCGATCCATAAACCCGGCCTGAACGCATCGTGATGCAAGGCATCATAACATACGGCCAGCGAGCCAATTACCGTGAGTATAATTCTTGGAAAGACGTTATCGCGATAACTACTGCGCGGCTCAAATTTCCAGATTGAAGAGCCATAGAGAACTGCTCGGCCACAGGCCGCCCAGTCGCTTACCAAGCCTAATATTAGGCTACCCGAATAGATGAGGAAGACTTCCATTTAGCGGCAGCTATACAGTGACGCGGCTGCACCTGCTGCCGTACCTACACCGTTGCCAGCGAGCTGAGCTTCGCGCGCCTGACTCGCGGATAAGTCGCCGAACGCCCGTGAAGATGCAAATGCCCTGCCAGCGAGCTTGCCGAGTCCATAACCGCCGGCAGCTCCCGCTAAATCAAGGACGCCACCAACGGCATCGCCGTTAGCGAAATGCGCGGCCGCGCCAACGATTGATGCTCCATAGGATACGAGCCCGGACACAGCGGCGACGGATTCGAAACCGACAAAACCAGCTCCGGTAGGGGCTGTCGCCAATCCAAGCAAACCAGAGGTCGTTGCTATGCCGCCGGCAACTAGACTCGTTTTGTCAGCTTTGTCGGCTATCCATGCAGCCCAACCGTTGCCGCAGCCGGGCTGTGGTTGCTGGCTTTGCGGCAAAGCAGTAACAATTACTTCTTCCGTTGGCGGATCGAACATTCCCGGCGCAGGTGTGCCACTTGGTCCGCCGCCGCTGATACCGCCACCACCACCGCCACCGACACCGCTCACAATGACGTCACCATCACCCTTGTGGCCCTCACAAGGATCCTTGTCACCAAAATCTTTCACTTGCTGATCAGTAAAGTATGTCCCATCTGCACATCGCACCGCGCGCCCCGAAGGATCAACAAAATTGACAGGATCGCTGCCAACATAATTATACCAATTCATGCCATCGCCATAACCAATGGGATCGGTCTGCATGAATCGCCCCAGCCGCGGAGAATATAGCCGTGCCTTGTAGTTATAAACCGCGAGCGAGGGTAGCCAAGTCTGCCCGGTATATTGGAACCGCCCGACATTGCCGCTCGCCGGCACACCATATTCGTCATAGCTGTTGATCGCCGTCGTGGCGCCGCTGTCGTTGCTCTGCGCGACGACGCTGCCCCGCTCATCGGCGTGGAGCCACACCCGCGCATAGCTGCCGCCGCTCTTGTCATATTCGACCAACGGCTCGTCGCTGCCTGGACCATGCACATAGCGGCGCTGCAGCACCGCTGACGTGTCGTACTCGCCTATCATGGCTTGGCCGTCATATTGGAACAGCCTCGTCGCCACCGACGATCCGCTCTCCTGGTAAAGGCGCAGCACCGGGTCGTAGGCCAGTGAAGCACTCGACGGACCCGTCAGCAACAAATTCTCGCTGGAATAGCTGTAGCTGTTCGATCCCGTGCTGCTCAGGTTACCCTTGCTGTCATAGCCGATGCTGCCCGCGCCGACGCTGGTCGTCTGGTTCAGGCCATTGACCGCAGACGCATCGTTGCGATTCGCCGCGCCGCCCCAGGCATAGCCGTCGTTCGACCGTGTCGTGCCGGCGATCTGGCCCGCCGGCGTATAGCTGAACCCGAGACTGAGATCGTTGGTCGTCGTCGCGCCATCGAGGTCCAGCCCCAGCGAGGTCAGCCGCGACGCCGCGTCGAACCCGTAGCTCGTCGTCGTGCCGTTGCCGCGCGTCAGGCTGGTCCGCCGTCCGAGATCGTCATAGGCATAGGTCGCCAGCACCCCCGTGCCCGAGGTGGCGCCATTCTCGCGCACCGCGCTGACCTCACCGGTGGCGAGATAATCGTAACTGGCATAGAAGCTGTCGGGCCAGGTCAGTCGCGTCCGCCGTCCGGCCAGGTCATATTGTGTGCTGACCGTGCCGAGCGGGCCACCCTGACTGGTCATCCGGCTGAGCGCGTCATAGCCGAACGTCAGCGTCTGCACACCGGTCGCCGCCGAGACCGGGCGGCCGAGCAGATCATAGCCATAGGTCACATCATATTCACCCGTCGGCAGGTCCTTGTAGGTCAGCCGCCCGAGATGATCGTAGCTGTAACCGATGCTGTTGCCGTCACGTAGGCGCCGTGTAGTCACCTCGCTGCCCGCGTCATAAGTCAGCTGCGTATAGTCGGTGGTCGAGCTGGTCCCCGCGCCCGCCGTGGTCGAGGGGTAGAACGTCTGCGACAAGCGGTCGAACCCGTCATAGACGTAGCTGGTCTTGTTGCCTTCCGCGTCGGTCAGCGTCGCCTGCGTGCCGTTGCTGTTGTAGGTGACCGTCACTTCGTCCGCCTGCACCCCGGTCACGCCATAAGCGGTCTGCACCTTGGTCGCCTGCCCGGCGGCGTCATAGGTCGTCTTGCTGATCCGGTCGGCGCCATAGCTGCCGGTCGTGCCGAGCGTACAGGCCGACGAGGGCAGCGAACCCCACACCGCGCTGTTCATCCTGAGCGCGGCGCATTCCAGCCGCCCGACCGCATCATAGCTGTATTGCGCGACATTGTAGGTCGTGCCCGACGCGGTCACCGTGTCGAGCAGCTTGCGGCCATTGCCGTCATAGGTCGGCGTCGATTGCTGCAGCGAGACGAACGCCGACCAGTCGCTGTCGCTGGTCCCGTTCACGGTACCCACCTCGGTGACGCTGACCTGGCCGTCGCTGTTGTAGCTCGTCTTCACCGCGCGCCGCTTCATCGATCCCGCACCATCCGGATCGGGCGAGATCGTGCCGACCCGCTCGCGATCGGCCGACCAGCGCAACGTCGTGGTGTCGGCCGTGCCCGACAGCGGACCATCCACCGTGAGCAGGTTGCCGATTGCGTCATAGGTCGCGGAGGTGGTCGCGGTGAGACTCGCGTCTCCCGCGCCGGTCGATGCGCTGGTCGGCAACAGGTTGCTGTTATAGCTCGTCGTGCTCTTCACCTCGTCAGCCGTGCCGACACAAGATGATCCGGTCTGGCACCGTGACACCCCCGTCAGCACCGACACCCCACTCACTGTCGAGTAGGTATACGTCACCTTGGGCCGCGTCGCACCGGTGGTCGGTGCCGGCGCGGTCACCGTCAGCACCTGCCCGGTCGTGCCGTCATAGGTGTAGTCGGTGACGTTGCCGAGCGCGTCCGTGGTGGTGGTCGGCTCGTTGCACGAAGCATCGGTGCAGGATGATGCGTAGGTCGCGCTGGTGACGATGTTCGACAGACCCGATCCGCTCTTCGCCACGCGCGTCGTCGTGGTCAGGTTGCCGCGGCCGTCATAGGCATATTGCACCTTGTTGCCTTCCGGCGCGACCATTTCGGTCGGTCGGCCCACGCTGTCATAACTCATCGTCGTCACGCGACTGAGCGGATCGGTGACCGAGGTCGGCCGGTATTTGGTCATATCCGACACGATGGTCGTGACGTGCGACTGCGCATCGGTCACCACCATCGTCGCGGTCGCGCCGGAGACGGTGCGGCTATAGCCGGTCGTGATGCCGTTGCTGGTCACCGACGACACGCCATTCGTGCCGTAGCTGACGGTGGTCGTATCGCTCGATGCCGAAGGCCGGCGCAGCGCGGTGACCCGCCCGTTGGTGTCGTTGGCGATGCGCCACGTCTTGCCCCCCGGCGTCGTGATCGTAATCACGCCGCTCGAGGGATAGGCATAGGTCACCGTCGGCCAGCTCGATGCACTGACATTGGCGTTGGTGAAATAGGCCGAAGCGATCTGGAACCAGGCCGAGGAGGGGTTGGCGTGCGGGTTGGTTGCGCTGTTGCTCGTGAAGGTCCAGTTGATCGCGTAGCCCGCATCGTTGGCGATGCTGGCCAGGCGCCAGGCATAGGTGCAGTCGAGCGTGCCGTCGGGGTTGAACGACGAGGCGCAATTGGCGTGCACATCGTAATTGTAGCTCACCGTCATGCCGGATTTGCCGTCGGCACTCAGCGCCAGTTCCGAGCAGTTGGTGATCACATTGCCGTCGCACAGGTTGGACGCGCCGCCCTGCGATTCCACCGGACTGCCGAAGCTGATCGTCGAGCCGTCGTGAAAGTTGTAGGTGGTCACCACCCCGCCGCTGACGGTCAGCGTCGCACCGGTGGCACGCGAGGAGGCGAGCGTGCCGCTGCCCCCGGTGATCGTCCCGCTGAAATTATCATAGGTCGCGCCCATCGAAACGGTGACGGTGTACGTCGATCCGGACACCGTCGTGTCGAGCCTAGGGGTGCTCCAGTTGGTCGTGCTGGCGTTGAGCCGAACCAGCGACAATTGCCCAGGCCCGGCGCCGATCGACCCTTCGAGCAGGTTCAGATTGAAGGAGCCGTCGGTGAGATCGACGCCGTTGCCGTCGAGATTCCTGTAGGGCGAGTCCGCGAAGGCTGGTGCGGCAAGGCCGGAACACAGAACGGTCGAGAGCGACAGCAGCAGAAGACGTGCGCGCGGACGGCGCCCGACAAGGGTCGAGGTCATTCGGTGATCCTTGGATGATCGAGACGAGGACGAGACATGGTGCACCGCTCAGGGCGCGCCGGTCACCTTGATGTTCTTGCGGTTGTCGGCGTGGTCGAGCGTGTAGTTGGCGACGACGCCGTTGTTCACCGTGCCGCTATGCTCGACCAGGATCAGCCGGCCCTTGGCATCATAAGTGTAGTTGATGGTTTCTGAGGCGCCAGCCGTCCCGGACAACGCCGCGACACCAATCGTCGCCGTCAACGTAGCTGCCGCTACGATCAGTAAAGTCCTGAAGCGCGCCATCGACATCCCCCCTTTGCATCGCCGGCCGGGCCGGGTGAAACCGAGAGAGAGCGCACCGCACCGATCGCAGAAACCACCGCGATAGAGCGGCATGATTTTCGTCTTAGACGCGATGCCGGAATAGCGACTCACCCGATCTGCGACGCATTAGTGCCTCCTGGGAGCGCGCTGGCAATAGCCTAAACCGCGATACATCCATTCTGGATCAAATTGTTTTTGGCTATTTATACATTAGGCAATTTTCGACGAGTTGCTGATCTTAATTCTTGCAATTTGATCCGGAGATGAGACGCTGACCCTCGCAGACAAGAGCGGAGATTCGGACAATGAAGCGAGCGATGATCTGTGGTGCGCTCATCATCTCAGGTTTTGGAATCGCAGCGCTGGGTGGCGCGATTGGCAACGCACAGCCGGCACCGATGCCGCAGGCAACACCAACATATGAGGAAGGCGCGGCATGCCAGGCACCCGCGGTCGGCTGGTTGAAGGATGGCGAGGCAAAATGCGGGACCAGCGGCATCGGTACCGATGGGCGACCGCTCTACGCCCTCTATGTCTGCCATGGCGGTGTGATGACGCACGGCACCCCGGTACAGAATCAATGCCCTTCGTCTTGAGGTAGCACGCGTCCTGAAATTCGGTCTGTTTGCTGAGGGGGTGATTGGGCACGGCGAACTACCCCCATGGCCAGGGCATAGGGTCCCTGTCCTGTATGTCGGCGAATTATCTTGCGCTCGTTCGCGCGCCATATGCTCGACTCTCTTTGCCGCTTAACTCGCCTGCGCAGGCCGGCACGCCGTTCCCGCCCGGATTCCCCAGGTCCATCGCTCCTTCGGGCCCTCGCTTTCTACGCCGCACCGATCCGTTCGTGGCATCGCGCCCCGGAGCGTGTTACGAACGTGCAACACACGTCCCCACAGGTGACCAAATGATTCGACCACTGCTCGCCGCCTCGGCGCTCGCCATTCTGTCCAGCGCCGCCGCAGCGCAGGACAAACCTTCAGCAGCGCCGCCGGCCGCACACGACGCGCAGCCGGGCGATGTCGTCGTCACCGGCGTGCGGTTGAGCGACAGCGCGGCCGCGCTCAAGGCCTGCCTCGATCGCAAATGCCCTCCCGACCAGGACATCGCGGCGACGCTCGCCCATGCCGAGAACCTGTTCGTTGCGGGAGACTATCATGCTGCGCGCCAGACGCTCGGCAGCAGCATCGGCCGCAACAAGCGCCACGCCGCCAAGTTCCCGGTCCAGGTCTCCGATCTGCTGCGCGCCAATTCGCGGATCGCTGCGCATCTGGGCGATGGCGAATCCTATCAGATCGGCGCGTTCGACGTGCTCAGCGCGCTCAAGGCCGGGCTACCGGACAACGATCCCCGCGTGCTCGCCGCACGGATCGAGGTCGGTGACAGTTTCGCCAAGACACGCCAGCCCGACATGGCGCTCAACATCTACAAGGAAGTGGCGCAGCGGGCGCATCAGCTGCACCTGCCGGTGGTCGAGGGCTATGCGCGCTTGCGCACCGCGATCTTCCTGCGCGCCATGGCCGACAGCGATGCGGGCACCTACCGTCGCGACGCAGTCAAGGCGATCGACGCGCTGATTCAGAACCCCGATCCGCAACTCGCCGCCTTCGCGCTCGCGGGCAAATTGTTGAAAGCGCAGATGGCGGCCAAAGACGGCGATACCACGGCGATCGATGCCTTGGTTGCCGAATATCGTGGCAAGAACCAGGGCACACGGCCCGTGCTGCTTTATGGCCCGAAGATTCAGTCGCGCGAGCAGTCCAACCGGCAGTTCAACGGCGGATCGACCACCAACCAGCTCGCGGCCGACAATTTCGACAACCAATGGGTCGATGTCAGCTTCTGGATCACCCCCGACGGCCGTGTCTCCGATGCGGGCGTGTTGCGGGAGAGTCCGAAGCTGTCGGGCTATTGGGTCAAGCCGATCGTCGATTCGATCGCCGGCCGCCGCTATGCCCCGCTGGCGATGGACCCGAGCCAGCCAGGGCTGTTGCGGGTGGAGCGCTACACTTTCACGTCGCGCTGGACGACCGTCGTCGGATCGCATCTGCCGCAGCGCGAGCCGACGCCGCAGATCGAGATGATCGACCTTTCGCAGGACGCGCCGACCAAGGGGTGATGGGTCGACCGGAGATTACCATGCAGCGAGCCATGATCGTCGTGCTGGCGTTGCTTCTGGCACCCGTCAGCGGAAACGCACAACGGGCTCAGGCCCCGACGACAACAGCGGTCGTGGCCATCCCGGCACTGGCGGATCGCGCCGGACAACTCATTCCGCTGCTCAACGGGGCCGGTGACGTCGCCGCATTGTTCGCCCCCTCCTTCCTGGCCCAGGTGCCGGAGGCGCAGATTCGCGCGATCTCGATTCAACTGCGCGAGAAGATGGGTAAGGCCCTTGCTGTGGCGGAGGTGGATGCGGTGCAGCCCAATGCGGCGCGCATCCGCATCACCTATGAGCGAGGCATTGTGTCGATGAACCTGGCGATCGAGGCGGAAGCGCCCAACCGCATCGTCGGCCTGCTGATCACCGGCACCAGCGCGACCGAGGCGTCGCTGGACGCGGTGGTCGCGGCGCTCAAGGCCGAGCCGGGACTGACCGGCTTCACCCTCGCACGCCTCGACAATGGCCCGCCAATTGCGTCACTTTCGCTCAACGCCGACCGGCCGGCGGGGATAGGTTCGGCGTTCAAGCTGGCGATTCTCGCCGAACTGATCCGCGCGACCAACCACGGCGAGCGTCACTGGGAGGACATGGTGACGCTCGATGGCGCTCCGCTGCCCGGCGGCTTCTACATGGACAAGCCCGCCGGCACGCAGGCGACGCTGCGCGAAGTCACCGAGAAGATGATCTCGGTCAGCGACAACAGCGCGACCGACATCCTGCTCGCGCTGGTCGGGCGCGAGAAGGTCGAGGCGATGTTGCCGGTGATCGGCTGGCGCGACGCGGCGCGCAACCGGCCGATGCTGTCGACGCTCGACATGTTCAAGCTCAAGGGGCTGCAGGACGGCGCGCTGGGGCGCCGCTGGCTGACGCTCGACGAGGCAGGCAAGCGCGCGCTGCTGGCCAGCGACATCACCCCTGCCCCCCTGTCGGGACTCGATCCGATGCTGTTCCGCGACAACAAGCCGAGGCTGCTCGATGTCGAATGGTTCGCTTCCCCCGCCGACCTGGTCCGCACGATGGACTGGATCCGGCGCAACACCGGGACGGGCCCGGGCGCCGAGGCGCGGCGCATTCTCGCAATGAACCCCGGCGTGGGGCCGGCAACCGCCTCGACCTGGGGCTATGTCGGCTACAAGGGCGGGTCGGAGCCGGGCGTGATCAGCATGTCTTTCCTGCTCCAGGCAAAGGGAGGTGCCTGGTACGCGCTGTCGGCGAGTTGGAACAACGCGGCGGCGGTGGTCGACGAGGGCCGCTTCATCGCCTTGATGAGCCGCGCGGTCGAACTCGCGGTGCCGCGCTAGGCGTCGCCGCGCATGCGACGCTTGTGGTACCGCGTACGGATACCGATGCCGGCGACCATCATCGCGAAACCGCAGGCGATGAAGACCAGCGCGATCACGCCGGGCCATGTCGGCTCCAACACCGCGATGCCGGCGCCGAGCAGCGCCAGCGCCATGCCGCTATAGCGCACCCATGGCACCAGCCCACGCAGTTCGCGGCGATAGGCGGCGCGCTCGACCGGGTCGGCGAGGTTGGGCGGCGGGCGGTTCATCGCGGCCATTCCTCGGCCATGAGGCCCCAGATGAAGCTGTCGCGTACGCCGAGATGGGTTTCCCACTCGCCGCGCAGCACGCCCTCGCGCACGAAGCCGAGGCTCTCGAGCAGTCTGTTGGAGCCGACATTGTCGGGATCGGTATCGGCGAAGACGCGGCGGTTGTCCTCTTCGCGGAACAGCAGGTCGAGCAGCCGCGACACCGCCTCGCGGGCATAGCCCTTGCCCCAATGGGGGCGGGCGAGCGAATAGCCGATCTCGATCACCCTGCCCTGCCGCTTCTCGTGCGCGGCGAGCTGGCCGATCGCGGTGTCGTCACCCTTCAGCGTGATCGCCCAGGCGCGCCAGTCGGGGGCGGTCGTCTTCCTGGCCAGCTCGGCACGGGTCTCGTCGAGCGTGGCGTAGGGCGGGTGCGACCACCAGCGCATCGCCTCCTCGTCGCTGTAGACGACGTGCATGCCCTCGGCATCGTCGACCGACAGCGGGCGCAGACGCAGCCGCGCGGACTCCATCACCGCCGGGCTCATGTGTCGGAGACCAGCGCCTCGACCAGCGCCTTGACCTTCTTCTGGCGCCATTGCGGCAGCGGGGCGACCAGCCAGTATCCGAGGCGGTACGGCTTGGGTTCGCCGACCATGACGATGCGGCCGCTGGCGATGTCGCGCGCGGCGAGCAGCTCGGGTACCGTTGCCCGCCCGAGGCCGGCGGCGGCGGCGTCGATCGCCAGGCCGGCATCGCCGACGCGGACCAGCGAGACGGCATCGTCGTTGAGGCAGCCGGGCCAGGAGATGCGCGTGTCGGCGCCGCCGCCGGGGCGTTCGACCGTGACCATGCCGTCGGACTCGAGCGCCTCGCCCTCATGCTCGCCCGGGCCCTCGCCCCAGCGGATGGCGAGGTCGAGGTTGGCCTCGGTGAAGTCGATCGTGTCGTCGGCCGAGACGATCGCGAAGCGCAGCTCGCCATCGGCCTCGGCGATGCGGGCGAGGCGCGGCATCAGCCACTTCTCGGTCAGGTCGCGCGGCGCGGCGATGGTCAGCGACTTGGAAGTCTGGCCGGCCTGCATCGCGCGAACCGCCTCCTCGAACTGCAGGAAGCCGTGCCGCAGGGCGGCGAGGCCCGCCTCGCCTTCCGGCGTGAGTTCGAGGCCCTTGGTGGTGCGGCGGAACAGCACGACGCCGAGCGTGTCCTCCAGCGCGCGGATCTGCTGACCCACGGCGGCGGGCGTGACGGCGAGTTCGTCGGCGGCGCGGGTGAAGGAGAGGTGGCGGGCGGCGGCGTCGAGGACGCGCAGGCCGTTGAGGGGGAGATGGGTGCGCTTCACTTCTCCCCTCCCGCTTGCGGGAGGGGTTGGGGGTGGGCGCCCGACCTCCACGACCGCAACGATTGAGGTGAGCGCGAGCCCACCCCCGGCCCCTCCCGCTTGCGGGAGGGGGGAAGAAGAGCGAGCGCCCTCATACGTCCACCGCCGGCGCCAGCAGCGCGAACTTGGGGATGTCGACGTCGAAGCCGGAGCCGTCCTCGCCGACCATATGGTAGCTGCCCTGCATCGAGCCGGTCGGCGTCGCGAGGGGGCAGCCCGAGACATAGTCGAAGCTCGCGCCCGGCGCGATCAGGGGTTGTTCGCCGACCACGCCCTCGCCCTCGACCGAGTGGCGCGCGCCGCGGCCGTCGGTGATGATCCAGTGGCGGGTGAGCAGCTGGACCGCCATCGGCCCCTCATTCTCGACGCGGATGTGATAGGCCCAGAACCAGCGGCCGCGCGATGGCTCCGACTGTTCGGGCAGGTAGCTGACCGAGACGCGGACGATGACGCCGCGGGTCTCCGCAGCGTGGGGGAACAGCGCCTTCATGGGGAAGGAGCCCTTCACAGCCCCACCGCCGTCAAAGCCTGGTCGAGATCGGCGATGACGTCCTCGGGATCTTCCAGGCCGACATTGAGGCGCAGCAAATTCTCGGTGACGCCCATCTCGATGCGCTTGTCCTCGGCGACGCCATAATGGGTCGTCGAGGCGGGATGGGTCATCAGCGAGCGCGAGTCACCGATATTGTTCGAGATGTCGATCAGCTGCAGCGCGTCGAGCAGGCCGTGCGCCTGCTTGCGCCCGCCCGCGACCTCGAAAGCGAAGATCGGGCCGCAGGCGTCCATCTGCGCCATGGCGAGATTGTGCTGCGGGTGGCTGGGCAGGCCAGGGTGGAGGATGCGCGGCACGCGGCCTTCCATGAACTGGCCGACCTTGAGCGCGTTCTCGCTCTGGCGGCGGATGCGCAGGTCGAGCGTCTCAAGGCCCTTGAGCACCACCCAGGCGTTGAACGCGCTGAGCGTCGGGCCGGTGTTGCGGGTGAAGGGCAGCAGCACGTCGTTGATGAAGGTCGCGGTGCCGCACACCGCGCCGGCGAGCACGCGGCCCTGCCCGTCCATCATCTTGGTCGCGGAGTAAGCGGTGACGTCCGCGCCGAACTCCATCGGGCGCTGCAAGGCAGGCGTGGCGAAAGCGTTGTCGACCACGCTGACGATGCCGTGTTTGCGGGCGATGTCGCACACCGCCTTCAAATCGACCACGTCCATGGTCGGGTTGGCCGGCGTTTCGAAGAAGAACACCTTGGTGTTGGGCTTCACCGCGTCGGCGAACTGCTGCGGGTCGCGCGCGTCGACGATCGTTACCTTGATGCCGAACTTGGGCAGCAAGGTGTCGGTCAGCCAGCGGCACGAGCCGAAGGCGGCGCGGCCGGCGACGATGTGATCGCCCATCTCCAGCTGGCACAGCAGCACCGCGGTCATCGCGGCCATGCCGGTGGCCATGGAGCGGCACGCCTCGGCGCCTTCGAGCAGGGCGATGCGCTCCTCGAGCATTTGCACGGTCGGGTTCTGCAGGCGCGAATAGGTCATGCCGACCTGCTCGCCGGCGAAGCGCGCCGCGGCGTCGGCGGCGCAGTCATAGGCATAGCCCGAGGTGAGGAAGAGCGCCTCGGAGGTCTCGCCGAACTCGCTGCGCGCGGTGCCGCCGCGCACGGCCTGGGTTGCGGGGCGCCAGTTGCGCGTGATCGAGGGGTCTTGTCCGGTGCGGCGCTTCATGCCGAGCGCTTTGCCGTCCGCATGCGCGCGACGCAACCTTGAACAGGAGCGAATGCTTGAAGAGGAGCGGTTCCGCGATCCTCGGGCCGACCCACCCCCGGCCCCTCCCTTATCCAGGGAGGGGAGAATTGGGGGCGATCCTTGAACCGTGAGGAAGAAGATGGGAAAGCCGGGCGCGTGACGCCTGCCCCCCTGCCCCGCCCCTGGCGCGCCGCCGCGATCATCGGGGTGATCAGCCAGTTGCTGTTCTCGTTCCGCCTGACCACGCCGCACAAGCTGATGTTCGACGAGGTGCATTACGTCCCCGCCGCGCGGACGCTGCTGACGCTGAGCGGCCCGGTGAACATCGAGCATCCGCTGCTCGGCAAGGAGTTCATCGCCGCAGGCATCGCGCTGTTCGGCGACAACAGCATGGGCTGGCGCTTCTTCTCGACGCTGGCGGGCACGGGCACGGTGCTGGGCATCTTCGCAATGGCGTGGCTGATCTTCGGCAAGGTGCGCACCGCGACGCTCGCCGCGATCTTCGCGTTGCTCAACATCACGATCTTCGTCCAGGCGCGGATCGGCATGCTCGACGGCTTCATGGGCGTGTTCGTCGTGCTGGGGCTGGCCGCCCTGCTGTGGGCGATGCGCGCGCGCGCCGGCGCCACGGGCAGCGCCAAGGCCTTTGGGGGACCATGGCCGCGCTGGGTGCTGGGCGGCGTGCTGCTCGGCCTCGCCGTGGCGGCGAAATGGGCGGCGGCGCCGATCGTCGCCTTCGCCGCGATCGGCTTCGTCGCCGTGCGCCTCAGCGACGGGCGGCGGCAGAAGCAGAGCGTGTGGGCCGCGCTCAACGGCACCCACCAGCCGCACTGGCCAGGGCTGCCGGTGGTGCCGGCGCTGTTCGCGCTCGGCCTGGTCAGCGTGACGACCTATGCCCTGACCTTCATGCCGGCCTTCTTCTACCACAGCCAGTATCTGACCTGGGGCGAGCTGATCGGGTTCCAGGGCAAGATGTACGCGCAGCAGACCCAGGTCCTGCCGCCGCACCCCTATCAATCGAGCTGGTGGAGCTGGCCGCTGATGATCCGGCCGATCTGGTATCTCTACGAACAGGTCGACGGGGCGCAGCGCGGCGTGCTGATGATCGGCAACCCGGCGGTGCTGTGGGGCGGGCTGGTCGCGGTGGTGGCGTGCCTGTGGGCCGGATTGCGCGACGGCGCCCGCAAGCAGCTGGCGGTCGCGCTGCTGTGGATCGGCGCGTTCGGCATGTGGGCGCTGATCCCCAAATCGCTGGGGTTCTTCTATTATTATTACCTGCCGAGCATCTTCCTCGCGCTGCCGCTGGCGGGCGCGTGGGAGCATTATGGCAAGGGCCGGCTGAAGAACTGGGACGAGGGTTATGTCGCGCTGACCGCCGGGCTGTTCGCCTATTTCTACCCGATCATCTCGTCCCTGCCGCTGAGCGGGGCGCAATCCTTCCAGCACTGGATGTGGTTCAAGACCTGGCCGTGAGCAGCTGAGCGACCTGCTCCACCTGCTAAAACAGGCGCGTGATTTTTTTGCAGGCGACGCGACGGCGCCATCGAGATGATTGTCGCGCGATATCAACGTGATGCCTGATTCGCGCTTTCCAACATAACAGGTGACGGAACAGGTCGCCGGCGCCTGCTCAGCAGGTGCGGTTGCAGGCGCGAGCAGGTCGTCGTGATTCAACACGCGGAAAAGATCGACGAAAGAGGCGCACGGATTTTGCATCGTGCGGAGTAATCTCATGGACAGCGAGAGCGGTGAATCACGGCGTGACGGCGGCGGCGGCGAAAGCGCGGGCGGCGCGGCGGCGGAGGGCGGCGGGCGCGGCCCGGGCGGGCGTTTCCGCAAAGGCGCCTCGGGCAACCCGGCGGGGCGGCGCGGATGGGGCAAGCGCAGCGGCGCGCCGGGCGACCGGCTGATCGGCGCGGACGAGCCGACCCGCGCGCTCATCCTGGCCGAGGCCTATCGCCCGGCGCGGCTGACCCGGAACGGCAGGATCGCGGACGAGGATGAGGAGAATTTGCCGGTCAACCAGGCGATCATCCGCGCGATGGCGCGCGCGGCGCTATCGGGCAGCCGGCTGGCGCAGCACCGCTGGACCCAGATCGTGCGCGAGGCGGAACGCGAGCAGCGCGCGGCGCAGGTGGTGATCTACAACGCGCTGGAGCGCGAGCATTACCGGCGCGACCCGAAGGCGAGTTATGAGGATGACCTGGTGTTTGATCCGACGGAGGGGACGGTGTTGGTGCGGGGGGATGAGGGGGATGGGTGAGTTGTCAATTTAATCGGGCTGCTGTTCGTCCGAAAATGGCCATTAGACGACGGGCGGGCTTTAGGTCGCAGCGGATAGATGTCGTTCATTCATGCGATGGGCTAGAGTCTCGGGCTTCGGTGTCTGGCCGATTGCGGCCTGGCCGGCGGGTGAAGGATGATCCGGTCACGATAGTGTCGGCTGTCGTCGGTGCCTTGGGTAGGCCAAGGAGATTGCTTGGCTGCTAACGCCTACTTATTTCAGGTCTCAACTATTGAGGACCAATTGCAACATGCCGACATTCGCGCAGAACTTCTCGAATTATGCACAGTCGTCTTTCGAAGTTTTATGCGATGTCGCGAATGTCACCAAAAATCCTTCGATTCAGGATCGTGAGGGTTGGGACTATATCGTCGAGTTCGCTCGTGCGAGGATCCCTCGTCTCCCGCACGATCGGCAGCCCGGCAACGCCACGGTCCGCGTCCAAGTCAAATCCAAAACTGACGGAAAGCCGACTGCCAGCATCAAGCTGAGCAACGCGCTCCGATTTGCAAACGAGCCCGACCCTTGTTTCATCGCGCTTTGGTGGCGCAATGCCGACCACAGCGAAGAAAGGATCTATGCTCGGCACTTCGACGAGCCCTTGATTGAGGCCACGCTGCGCCGCGCGCGTGAAGCACAGCGCGACGGCAAGAAGGATCTCAATCGCCTCCGGTTGTCCATCACCTTTGAAGAAAGCAACGACCACACCGATGATCTGATCGCCTGGATTCAATCGATCGGCGACACCGACCAGCACGACTATGCAAACCGAAAACGCCAGCTTGCCAGCGAGCTAGGATTCGAAGCGGGCCGGATCGGAGGAACCGTGAAGCTGCCCTTCGATGACGTCCAGAAGCTTATCGACGCCGCGGTCGGATTGCCAACGAGTCCTGCAGATGTCGAGATCACCTTCGGCGACAAGCGGTTCGACATCGTTTCCCCGATCTTCGAGGGGAAACCCAGCGTCTTCAACCTGAACGCTATACCGCGACCTGGACAACTCACCTTCCAGAATGCCTCTGGCCGTGCCGCCACCTTCACAGGGGAAGTGCGCAAGTTTGCTATGGACAACCTCCCCCTTGAAACCGTGCGCGCGACATTCAAGTCGCCAGGCATGAGCGGGATATTACGCGGCCCAGAGTTCAACATCAGCTACCATTTCAGCGGAGAAGACGTCCACCCGCTCGATCGCCTCCAAAATCTCGCGCGTTTCATGGTGATCTCGGAGGAACGCTGCAGCGTCGCGCTGACGCTCGACCAAAAAGATGAGCCACTCGAAACGACCTGCCCCAAGGTAGCGATCGAGGACCGCGAAATCTTCGCTTGGCTGGATGATGCTTTGAGATGTCTTCGAAGTTGCTGCGGCCCCGATGACAACCCGCCCCTGCGCGCTGCGGACGTCTTCGCAGCACATGATGAGATCGTGAACTTTGCGATCGCCGGTGCGCCCGGCACACCAACATTCGATTTCGAGACCGATAGCGACGTCGGCCTACCGCTCGTAAGCAGC
The DNA here is from genome assembly GCA_040390605.1 of Pseudomonadota bacterium. Lineage (GTDB taxonomy): Bacteria > Pseudomonadota > Alphaproteobacteria > Sphingomonadales > Sphingomonadaceae > Sphingomonas. The sequence goes on along the minus strand of JAZJXZ010000035.1, from coordinate 98,085 downwards.
CTTGTCGGATATCGCCTCCTTCAGATCGGCGGCGTCAGCTTCTATGCAATCTTTCGCCGGGCGTGCCTCGAACAGTCTGTTTTGGATCGAAAGATCCACCTGCGGTTCAATGATGCCGTCGAATTAGAGGCGGGCGCGTTGGCGATGGACGACAAACCCGCCCGCGCCATCGTCGAACAGCGGTTCGGTACGCTTGCGGCGCGCGTGGGCAAGGGAGCGCTTATTCTGAACCACGGCGACTATCTCTCAGTGATGCGCAAAGAAGGCCCGTCAATTGAGGTCTTGTGAGCGCCCTATTTCCACGCCCCTATTCCTTTTGGGAGGCACGGTATTGTTTTTGAATGTGATGAGCACCGCATTCCCACACGATCAATTAAATGCACTGCCAATGAGGATCTTGCTGCACTTCCACAAAAGTACTTTAACCGCTAAATCCCGCTTGGCCTACCGTCGACTGTCGGTCCACAAGAGATGCCATGTCGTTTCAGCCGCTTTCTTCGGTGCCAGGGCTGCTCAGTCCGCCTGATCAGATCCCGCTCAGTCCTCCAAGCCACGCCCGGGTTCAGGCTTTGCCGTTTCCAGCGCTTAGCTGGGAAAACTTCGAACGGCTGTGCCATCGGCTTCTAGCATTGGACGGCGCGGTCCAGCATTGTGCGCGCTACGGCAGCCAAGGCGAAGCGCAGGCCGGCATCGACATTTACGCGCGTTATGCTGACGGGCGCTATCATTGTCTCCAAGCCAAGCGCCACAGAAGCTTCGGACCCAACAAGGTTCGTACCGCGATCAGCCTGTTCCTTGAGGGAAGTTGGGCGCCGCGCACCTCCCTTTTCACCCTCGCGGTGCAGGCGGACCTACGATCGACCGCTGTTCAAGAGGAGATCGAGCGCCAAGCAGTCCGGTTGCGCGAACACGGGATCGAGTTCACTATCCTTGATGGCGACGCGCTCACCGACCGACTACGGGCGTACCCTCACCTAATCGACGATTTCTTTGGGCGAGCTTGGGTTGAGGCGCTGCTCGGCAGCGATGCAGCGAGCGCACTCGGATCGCGACTCGATGGCATCGCATTCGCAAGCATCCGTGAGCAGTTGGCACGGGTCTACGAAATCCAGTTCCAATTCGTAGACCCGGGGAGCTTCGGCTCCGTTGCCGAGGACCAGTGTCACACCGCACTAACCCTGCTGGAACGCTTCTGCAAACCTGACCTAATGGTGCGCGAAGCCGTGCCTTCGGCGGACGTCGTCGATCAGGCGACTTCCGGAATCGGGGCGCACATTGACGGCACGCGCGCGTCAGGCACTTCGTCGATCTCTGATGTGACGGGGTCGCGCATCGCGCTCGACGCCGCTCGAACGCGCCGTGTCGCATCCGCAACTTGGCTGAGCACCGGCGAACGGCTTGCGGTGGTTGGCGACGCAGGATCGGGAAAGAGTACCCTGCTTCGTGTTATCGCGCTCGACCTACTCCACGGGCAAGTGCAGTTCCCCGAACTTGCCGAGCGCTGGGGAGCGCTTATTCCGCTTTACGTACCTTTCGCCCGCTGGTCGGCGGAGATCGCGCGCGAGGGCGCTCAGATTGGGCTCAAAGAGATCGTGCGCCGCGCTCTGCAGCCACTGCTTACTACAAACCTGGTTGAATTGCTTGATCGCGCGATCGACGAGCGCCGGATACTACTGCTACTCGATGGTCTCGACGAGTGGAGCGACGAGCAAGCTGCGCGCACGACTCTGGGCGCACTTGTAACCAGCGTCGAGGCTCATACGATTCCCACCATAGTGTCCGGCCGGCCGCGCGGGCTCAACCGGATCGGCACGCTCCCCTCGACCTGGAAGCGCGCCGCTATCGCGCCACTGTCGGTCGCCCAACAGGCAGGCATTGCGGCGCGCTGGTTCGAGCGCTACGCCGGTTCACAACCCGCCGGTCCTGCGATTTCGAGCAGCGCACTACGAACCGAGCGGTTCATGGCAGAACTTGCCCGAGACCCAAGCCTCGCGACCCTCGCCACGGTCCCGCTTCTTCTCGTAGGCTTAGTGACGCTTGCGCTTCGCGGACAGATTTTGCCGCGCACGCGACCCAGCATTTACGATCAGTTGGTTCGCGTGCTGCTTGAGGTGCATCCGGTTAACCGAGCGACGGCCGCAGGCGACACGCGGCCACGGTTCCGCTTCGCTCAGGACCCCGATCAGCGGCGTAACGCAATCGCGCAGCTAGCCTTCGCTGTCCGACACGAAGGCGCCGGCGCAGCGCTGTCGCTGGCACGCGCTCGCAGCCTCCTGAAAGCGCATCTAAGCGCGCCGGATGGGTATGCCTTGCCCGAGACCGATGCGACAGCAGCCGCAAATGAAATCCTTGCTGTTAACGCGGAGACGCAGGGTCTCATCGTTGAAAAGGCGCCGGGCCAAGTCGGCTTTGTTCATGCAAGCTTTGAAGAATATCTCTGTGCTGAGCATATCGGCGGCTGGCCATTTGCAGAGATTGAGGCATTTGTTCGCGCGCGAGCCGGCGACAGTCGCTGGCGCAACGTCCTCGTCAATCTGGTAGCAGCAATCCAGAGGCGCGATGAACTCGATCGCTTGATCGCAATAATCGAGGAGCCCCAGGCCGACGAGCTTGGTGCCTTTGCGCGAACAAGCCTACTCGGCGAAATAGGGGTGGGGTCGGCAGCACGGGCGCCTATTACGGCCCGACGGCTCGCGCTTGAGACGCTTGGCCGGGTCGGCTGCGGCGATTGGATGCTGGCGCGCAGGGATGCCCTCGCCACCGCGCTCAAAGGACTGAGCGATCCCGGACTCCGCGCTGAAACCGAAACTGAAATTGGGCGCTGGATCCCGGCGCGCGCGGCCTACCGCGCACCCTTGGTAACCGCGATCGCGGACTGGCCGCCGACCGATGAGCTGCGCGAAACACTCTGGCGAACACTCCACGATGAAGACCGCAGCGTGCAGCGCAGCGCCGCCGTCGCCTTCGCCAAAGCTTTTGCTGCGATGGATGATGCCCGTGAGCAACTCGTCGACGGCCTCGGGCGTACGCGCGATCTCGATGCGGCGACAGCAATGCTCGAGAGTTTGGCCTGGGGTTGGCCGACGAACGCCCGGGTCAGGCGGCTATTCGAGGAAGCCATTGGATCCCCGAACGCGGAAGTCCGGCTGGTCGGCCTTCTCGGCCTCGCTGAGGGCGGCCGCTTGGATGACGAAGCGAAGCGCATCGCATTGGATACCCAATACTTCTGGAACGATGCGTCATATCCATATCGCGAGCTCGCCGGCGCGATGCTGCTCAAATACTGGCCGGATGACGACGCGCTCGTGAAGGGCGCGCTCCATCGTGCTTCCGGTAACTTTGACAGCCCATGGCAGCCCGAGCTCGCCATGTCTTATCTGTTGGGCACTTCAGTCGAGCGGCTCGACGTTCGCGCGTGGGTTCTTAACCAGCTGAAAACCGAATTCCCGTTCAACATGGTAAGCCACAATGGAGGGTGGGCAGAGGTCGGCCGCTTCGCCGCTGTGGACCCCGAAATTCGTGCAGCGGTGAACGCGTATTGGCGCGGACCCAAGAACCGTTTGATACATCTCCACTTCCTTCACAACTATGTCGCGCGAGCGGCCGATGACGACATGGCAGCGCTGCTCGTTGAACTACTTCCGAGCGCCAAGCGAATGGACCGCCACTGGATCGTTCGCGCGATGCTCGAGGGCTGGGGCCGGGACGATCCGCGGGTAAAAGACAGCTTCGACAAATTGGTAGAGGGGCCCGACGAGGATCTTTACCACCTCGCCGCACTGCTCCCCGAACTCGACCTTGATCACGATAGCGCCCGCGCGCGTCTGCTGCGGGTGGGCGCGTCGGACGTGGTACGTCGCGATCTCCTCGCCCGAGGCCTGGAGGTATGTGGTTGCGACCACCGAGACAATGCGGCGGTCGACATAATCTTCGAGCCGAACCGCAATGGACAGGGCATTTTCGATCCTGCGCCCATTCTCTTCAGGACCTTTGCAGACCATCCCCGAGTCCGAGCGCTGGCGCGTGAGAGACTTGGCCAGTCTGATCCGCCCTTGGCCGATCTCGCTCACGGCTACGCGAACGACGCCGACTTCGCGCCCACGCTTCTCGCCGCCGCAGCCCCTCTCCCAACCGAACTGCGTGCTCAGATCGTCGAGTTTGCGGCCGTCGGCGCCGCTGGGACTACACTCGAAGACGTACTCACGCGGTGGGATCTTGAAAGCGACGCGGAGCTTCGGGCACGGATGGTCATCGCACATTATAGCGCGCGCGGGGCCGCAGCCGTTGCCGAGAGCACGCAATCGGCTCTGCTCCAAGGAGCACTTCAGGTCGGACCCGAATTCGAGGCGCGCCGTGCAACTGCTTTTGCGGGGCTGATTATGACTGGCGGGCTGGGTTTACTCGCTGCTCTCGAGGATGACGGCGAACCGGTCAAACTGGAGACCGGGAGAATTCTTCGGCCGATCCCGTCGCTCGAGCGTCTCATCTGTGAGCGGCTCGATGAACTGCGCAACGCGTTCGGCGAGACGCTGCCTGATCGCTTCCGAACATTAGGGAACACGGGGGGGCTGCCTGAGATTCTCTCTCGCGCGCCCGGCGCCTCGCGAGCGGCAAGGCGCGCGTTCCTCGACTTCGCAGATACCGACGTTCTCCCTCGAACCCCGTCGGCATTGCGCGCGCTCGCCGCCGAGGCACCTGCGAGCAAACTGTTGCTCGATCGCTGCTTCGCGGCGCTTGGAGCCGGCGAGCATAGCAACGATCGCACTTCGAAGGAGGCCGAGATCGGCCTAATCCTACGCGCGCAGTTTCCGGGGAACGCCGAGGTGCGCGATCGCCTGACCGAGCGCTTTGAGCGTTTTCGTTCCGTGCGCAGCATCGCAGCGCTGGCAGTTTTCGATCCAGGGGCCCCCGCTCTTCCGCGCAGTTTCAATCTACGCGATCTCGGCCAAGAGTTCGGCGACTGGGCTCCCGCCTTGCATATTGCCGGTCGGCATGCAGACGCGACATCCTTTTTGGCGCTTGTCGAGGCAATGATCACTCGTGCGTGGCGTTCCCAGTTTGACGCGCAAGCGATAACAAATGTCGCGGTCGAAGAGCGGCTTGCGCGCGACGCCGAACTGGTGAGATTGTTCAGCAACCGGATTGAAGCCCCGACCGACCCGAGCGTTAGCGCTAGCATGGCGCGCTATCTCGCGTCGGCAGGTACTTTCCAGCCAGAAAGCCGCGCGCGAGCATCGGATTTAGTCGCGCTACTGAAGCGCAACCAACGAGTACCTGTTGCCGCATACGATGCCGTCGGCGATCGCTGGCGAACCGCACGAGTGATACTGCTTGACGCCATATCCGCTGGCCTAGAGACGAATTAATTCGGGATCTTTTGAGGGGTGCGGGGGGGGAACTGGGGGACGGCTTTAGCCGGGGATCGCGCCCGTCGAGGATGCCGCGCTTCTGTGAACGAGGAGGGTGGCGGATCGGGCGAAGCAGTGGCGTATCCTGGCGGGTTGATTGGTCAAGCCCGCCGTTGCTTTCTGCTTGGCCGGTATAGCGAGCCACGTGTCGACATGCCGTTGCCACAGGGGAGCCAGGGCGGGCAGCACCAGGCGCCAAGGAACGGTCGTCCGGTTGATCCGTTTTGCCGGCTTCACCATCACCATCGGATCATCCCTGAACTACCTGCTTTTTCTCGCCGCCCACATGGTGGCGCAGAGCGGCGTTCCGGCCGCGAACAGCGAGGTTGCGGAGCAGGCGACCGCGACACCATCAAGCGCGGCACAGGTCGGGGCCGATCTGCGGGCGCCGTATCAAGACGACCTGGCGGCCTATCAACAAGCGCTCGAAGCCAACCATCGCGCGGTGCGTCGCAACGACGCGCATTATGATCACCAGCGCCGCGCCTATGCCGACGCGAAGGCGGCGTGGCGACGCCAGGTCTGGGCCTGCCACCACGGCAGCAACCGCGCCTGCGACGCGCCGACGCCGAATCCGGCGAATTTCTACTAAGGGTCCCGACCACGAACCCGTCGCGGCAATCGATAAGCGGTCGTGGCGATGGTGGCGAAGGCCCTATCCCACCGGGCTTGCGATCGCCGCGCGCTGCGCGCAGTCTCCCGGCCATTCGTTTATCGAGGAGGGGTTCGATGGCCACCGAAGTGAAGCCGCCGGTCTGGTTCTGGATCGTCGCGATCGTGCTCGTGCTGTGGGAAGCGATGGGCTGCTATGCCTGCTACATGCAGTTCACGCTCGGCGCGGCGGCGATGGGGCCGGTCGATGACTGGTCGCTGAAATATTATGCCGCGCTGCCGGTGTGGTACAATTGGGTCTATCTCGTCGCGACCTTTGGCGGGTTGCTCGGCGGGCTGGCGCTGCTGTTGCGCGAGAAGCGCGCGGGGATCCTGTTCTGGATCTCGTTCGTCGCGATCGTCGTGATGTTCGGTTATGCCTTCGCCGCGACGGACCTGATCGCGCACAAGGGGCTCGGCCAGGTGCTGCCCTTCCCGCTGTTCATCGCCGCGGTCGGCGCCTTCTCGATCTGGTTCGCGGGGTTCGCCAGACAGCGAGGCTGGCTGAGGACCTGAGGGCACGCGACGGCGGGAGTGTGTTGGCGCGGTAACGGCGCGGCCGGCATATGGCCGTTAGCGGCTTGACAGGTGTCGGGTGATTCCGGGGTGAAAGCCGGCGAGGCCTGGTGCGTGCGGTCAATATGAAAAAGACGGGGTTCGGCCCCCTATGCGGGCGGCTCGTCGAGCGCCGACGTCGGCGCGCCGAGGATCATCTGGCGTGCGCGTAGTGCTGCGTCGAGATAGGGCGTATCGATCGCCATGAAGCGTCTTACCGTCATGCCGAGGTAGCGTTCGGCGTCACGAAGGAAATGCGAGCGGTGGTGATAAGCCGGCGGGACCTTTTTCTTATCGACATCGCGCGTGAGGAGTATCGGCACGAAAGCGCGCAGGAATCGTGCGCGAATGATCAGCGTTTTGGGCGGAAAGCCGAAATAGCGCTGCGACACGCGGCGCAGCGTGTGCAGGCTGACCCCGTTCTCGGCGGCGGCGGCGTCGAGGCTGGTCACGCCGGGATTGGCGATCAGGCGCATGATCTGCTCGATGAGCGCCTCGTCGCGATGCGGCGCCGCCATGTGACGGGCGAAGAAGTCGTCCAATATGGCCTTGACCTCGAGCGCCCGGTCCGACGCGGACAGGGAAGAGACCAGTTCCGCCACCGTCGCCGGCGACAGCAGCTGATCGAGCGGCGTCACGCGATCGCGCAGCGCTTCCGCGGATTGGTGGAACAGGCGTGCCCAGCCGAGCGGGCTGATATCGACGCCAATCGTCACGCCGCCCTGCGCGGTCACAGGCATGGTGCGGCTGGTCACACCATAGAGCACGGCTGCGGGCACCGGCTCATAGCGCCGGTTGCCGATCTCCACCTTTATCGGCGCGCTGGTCATGACGATCCAGATCTGCGCCCAGCTCGGCAGCATCAGTTCGCTCGTCATGGGGGGATCGACGGGCTCGCTGTCGAGCACGAAATAACCGGTGACGTAGCGGCGCAACGCCCGCGCCGGTTGCTCATAGCGCAGCGCGGTATGCGGCGGCAGCCGGAAGTCGGCGGCCGAGATGCCGGGGGTGTGGGTGCCACTCTCGATCATTGCGACGAGCCGGTGGGAGGCGGTGTCGCATAACCGAGCCGACGCGTCGGGGCGATGCTGATTGAAACGGTCGTTCCCCGCGAGCGAGACGGCCGGACAGAACGACCGACGTCACGGCGGCCATCGCCGGGACGTGGCTCGCTTCTAGGTTCAGGGCGTTGATTTGCAACAAGCATTCTCTCTGTGCGTGCCATTATGAGGCGTTCGTCCCGGCACGCGACAGGGCGAAGTGAGCGCGCCCGGATCAGCGTATTGTCGCCGCGACGGCCGAGGCCCCGGAGATACGAATTTTTCGGGGTAGCTGCGGCGCTGCACCTGACCTAGGCCTCGGTAGATATGAACATCCAGGTGAGAGAAGGTTTCTCGGCGTTGACCGAGAAGGAGAAGCAGACCCTTCGCCTGATCGTGCGCGGTCACGATGCAAAATCCACCGCACGCAGCCTCGGCCTGTCGGTCCACACGATCAACGAGCGACTTCGCGACGCGCGGCGCAAGATGGCGGTGTCGAGCAGCCGCGAGGCGGCGCGCCTGTTGCTCGCGGCCGAAGGCGACGCGCTGGTGTCGCCGATCCCCCATTTCCTTGGGGACGTGGAAATCGGGGATGACCCGGCGCGCGCCGGCATGGATCAGGAAGGCGCGCCGATCAGCGGCGTGGGGCGGCGCTACCGCCGCTCCGTGGTCATCATCGGAGTCCTTCTCATGACGCTTGCCCTCGGCCTGCTGGCCTTCATCGCTTTGCCCCAAGCCACCACCACGCCGCCGCCGGCTGCCTTGCGTGAAACGCCCGACCCCGCGGTCGTGGACACTGCGCGTCAATGGCTGGCGCTGGTGGACGAGGGGCGCTGGGACGAGAGTTATCGGGCGACCGGCACGGCGTTCCGCAAGCTGAACACGCCGCAGGTCTGGGCGACGGTGTCCGAAAAGGTGCGTGTGCCGCTCGGCGCGGTGATCGCGCGCACCTTCGTCAGCCAGGAAAACCTTCCCGCCCCGCCCGCCGGTTATGAGGTGGTGAAGTTCAGCACCCGCTTTGCCAACAAGGACGCGGTGGAGACCGTCACCCTCGACCGGGAGGGCGGCGGTTGGCGCGTGGTCGGCGTGACCATCAGGTAAGTGACGTGACATGGCGGCGACGGGTGGGCCCCTCGCCGCCATGTGGCGCAGGCGCGGCGTCTGGCCGCTCGGCCCGGACGAGCCGACCAATCACCATGGAGCATGCGGACATGACCGTTGCAGCGATGCGTGACAGCGCGTGCGATACGACATTTGTCACCTGCCCTGTTTCGTCGAGATTTGGGGCATCGTCATGCAAAGGTGATGCTGAATGGCGCGTCACGCCAGGATGAATCAAACACCCCAAGCATGAGAAGACTCCGCGACATGCGTTTGTGATTGCTTTGTCACTTCACGATCAGTCCACAATGGTTATAATTTTTTGACTCTGTAATTTGCGAAAACTCACACTCATTATGGATCAATTTTTACACTTCGCGAACCATGCCTATATCTCATGGCGACACGATATTTTGTTGGTGAATGATGATACAATATAGCTCGCATTTTTTATCGTACATTTCCTCATATTTTGACAGGTATCTTTACCATTAAATGATCATATTTTCAGCCTGACTTCCCCATAAGATGCTAAGCTTGACTCTTAAAAAAATAATTGCAAGCATGACATGAAGGCGTCTGTTCGAGTCTTTCGAGGGAGTCTGTCATGAACAAGACCACTATTTGGTCCTCAGCTGTTGCGCTGACCGCGATCACCTTGCTTGGTGCCGCTGCCGCGCAGCGACCCGACGAGGCTGGCCTGGCGCCGGTCCTGCGCATCGAGGGCAAGGCTGTTCCGGACCAGTATATCGTGGTGTTCAAGAAGGGCGTCGCGCGTACCGCGGCGGCCGGCATGCGTGAGCGCGTCAAGGCCCTGGGCGGAACGATCCTGTTCGAATACAAGTCGGCGTTGAACGGCTTCAGCGTCAAGATTTCGCCCGAGGGCCTGAGGGCGTTGCGCGCCGATTCCCGCATCGAATATATCGAGCCGGATCAGCTGAACGAACTGACCACCGTTCAACCCAATCCGGTGCCCGGCCTGGACCGAACCAGCGAGCGGCTCCTGCCGCTCGACCATCGCTACACCTATTCCGAGAGCGGTGCGGGCGTGCACGCATACATCGTCGACACCGGCATCCGGGCAACCAATGTCGAGTTCGGCGGCCGGGTTAGCGGCGGCGTTACCGAAATCATGGATGGCAATGGCACGAACGACTGCCATGGCCACGGGACCAATGTCGCCGGCATCGTCGGCGGCACGACCTTCGGCGTGGCCAAGAACGTCGCGCTGCATCCCGTCCGCGTTTTCACCTGCGGGGGTGGCGGCGCAACCACATCGGTTCTCGTTGCCGGGGTCGACTGGATCACCACCAACGCGGTTCACCCGGCGGTCGCGAACATGAGCCTGCGCGGCCCGATCCAGCCGGCGCTGGATACGGCGATCAACAACTCGATCGCGTCCGGCGTGACCTATGTCGTTGCGGCGGGCAATGACAATGGCGCCGATGCCTGTTCATTTTCGCCAGGGCATGTCGCCAATGCGATCACCGTCGGCGCGGTCGACCCGAATACCGACGTGCAGGCCGGATTCTCCAACATCGGCACCTGCCTCGATCTTTATGCCCCCGGCGTGAACATCCAGGCGGCGGGCAATGCCAGCGATACCGCGACGAGCACCTTTTCGGGCACGTCGCAGGCATCGCCGCATGTCGCGGGCACGGCAGCCAAATATCTGCAAATCAATCCGGGGGCGAGTGCGGCGCTGGTCTGGTCGAAGATACATGACGCCGACGATGTGAACCCCGGCACGGCGGGCTGGCCCGGAATCGGCAATCGCGGCGCGGGCTCTCCCAATGAACTGCTGCACTGGGGGTCGCTCAACGAGGGGCATAACGACGGCGATCCGCATATCACCACGGTCGACGGCGTTGCCTATGATTTCCAAAGCGCCGGCGAATTCGTCGCGCTGCGCGATGGTGGCCTGGAGTTGCAGACGCGCCAGACGGCGGTGCCGACCGGGGGGATCATCTTCAACGCACATACCGGCCTTTCGAGCTGCGTCAGCGTGAACACGGCGGCCGCGATGCGCGTCGGCAGCCGCCGCGTCAGCTATCAGCCGAACCCGAACGGCCAGGGCGACGCCGGCGGCATGCAGGTGCGCGTCGATGGCAAATTGGTCACGGTGCCCGCGAACGGCCTCAGCATCGCCGCCGGGGCGCGCCTGTCGTCGATCGGCGGCGGCTTGGTGGTCGACACGCCGGATGGCTCGATCATCTCGCTGCTGCCGAACTTCTGGGGCGCGCCGCACAATATCTGGTATCTGAGCATCGCGGTCACCCATACGCGCGCGTCCGACGGAATCATGGGAGCGATCGCAACCGGCAGCTGGCTACCGCGGCTGTCCAATGGCACATCAGTCGGGCCGCTGCCGGCCGCGCTGCCGCAGCGATACGCGGACATTTACGGCACCTTTGCCAACAGCTGGCGCGTAAGCAACGCCACGACGCTGTTCGACTATGGTCCCGGCCAGTCGACCGGGTCATTTACCGTCAAAAGCTGGCCGCCCCAGAACGGGCCGTGCGTGATCGACAATATGCCCCCGGTGCGCGAGACGCTCGACATTTCGGTCGCGCGAAAGGTCTGCCTGCCGGTGCGTGACGAGAACCAGCGCGCCAATTGCGTCGCCGATGTCGTGGCCACCGCGAACACCGGATTTGCCAGGGCATATCTCAACAGTGAGCGCGTAAAACAGCTTCTGCTCAAGCGCATACCCGTCAGGGAAAACACTACAAAGCGGTGAGGCGGGATGTCTCCGCGGGGCATCGTGGATCGGCCGATCAGCTACCGGGGGTGAAGGTCTTCATCATCGGGGTTCGTCATATCGCCGCGACGAAGTGAGTCGCCGTAACGAGGGTCAATTGCAACTTGCCAATTATGACGCGGGGCAAGACGCGCGTGCTCCGCCGACCCCGGCCTTTCGCGCCGACGCGTCGAGCCGTATCAGAGGCGCGCGTGCGCGGCGCCGGCGCTTGCCCGCGATGGAGCCGCAGGGCGGGATCGACGGGCCCTGATCTGGCCCGGCGTGAGGCCCGTGAAGTGCTTGACCTCGCGGATCATGTGCGGCTGGTCGTAGAAGCCGTATTCGAGGAAGTCGTCGCGCAGATCCGCCGTGCGGGCGATGGCCGCCGCCGCGCGCAGCGCGCGCACCTTGCGGGCGAGGGTCTTGGGCGACATGCCGTAGAGCGCCTTGCATTTGCGCTCGACATGCCGGCGCGAAAAGCCGGTACCGGCGAGCAGCGTGTCGAGCGGCGGCACCGGGTTCATCCCCAGCCATCGGTCGACGCAGCGGACGAACGGGGCCAGCCGGGTTTCGTCACGGCGCGACAGGGACTGCGCCATGCCATCACGGGATGCATGAGCAAGCGACACTGCGGCGGGACGATCGTCGCCGGAGGATACACCGGCATCCGTGATCCGGGCCAAAAAGCCGGAAGGACCGGCCCGACCGTCGCGGGCATTGGTGCGCCGAGCAGATATCGTCATCTCACCTCCGATCGAACCATGACAGGAGAGGGGAAGGGCAAGTGGCCGGGAATCCGTGATATCCCCTATGTATGTGCGCGAGAGCGGCTGCCCTGCCCTGCCCCGTGAACCGGCCGCCGGCGCGCCTGGCGTCGCGGCCGGCGCACCGTAAAATCACGTATCCGCGCGGACCCGCCAACCCGATACCAGTCTGACGGTCGGTCCCCGACTCGCGGGCCGGCGGGAGGCCTGCATGATCGTAATGCCAGCTTCGTCCGAGCCGATGCCTGATCGCTGCGCGGATGCGGCCCGTGGCGGCACGCCAATCGCGCATACCCCCGCCCGGTACGACGGGCGGATAACCCTGATCGGCAACTTCCTGCCCCGGCTGTGCGGCATCGCGACCTTCACCACCCATGTGTACGAGGCGCTGCGTGCCGCCGAGCCCGGCGCGCCGGTCGACGTCTATGCCATGGTCGACCCGGGCCGGGCCTACGCCTTCCCCGACGCGGTGACCGCGACGATCGACCAGGAGGATCGCGGCAGCTATCGCGCCGCGGCGCGGCGGATCGACGCGCGGGGTGCCGGGGTCGTCTGGGTCCAGCACGAATATGGCATCTATGGCGGGCCCGCCGGCGAATATCTGCTCGACCTGGTCGATGCCGTGTCGGCACCCGTCGTGCTGACGCTGCACACCGTGCTGGAGACGCCGGACGCCGACCAGTACCGCGTGCTCCGGCGGCTCATCGCCAGGGCTTCGCTGCTGATCGTTATGGCCGAACGCGCCCGCGCGACGTTGCAGCGGGTTTATCAGGTGCCGCTGGCGAAGATCGCGGTGATCGAGCACGGTGTGCCGGACCGCGCCTATGTCGCGCCGACGGCGGCACGGCGGCGCTTCGGGATGGCGGAGCGCAAGACGATCCTGACCTTCGGCCTGCTGTCGCCGGACAAGGGCATCGAGACGATGATCAGGGCGATGCCGGCGATCCTCGAACGGTGCCCAGACGCGCTCTACCGCATCGTCGGCGCGACGCACCCGCACCTCGTCGCACATGAAGGCGAGCGGCACCGCGACGCGCTCCACGCGCTGGCGCGCACGTGCGGGGTCGAAGCGCATCTCGACTGGGAGAACCGGTTCCTCGAGGAGGAGCAGTTGCTCGACCGCATTTCCGTCGCGGACGTCTATGTCACGCCGTACCGTAACCCGCAGCAGATCACCTCGGGGACATTGGCCTATGCCGCGGCGCTGGGGAAGCCGATCGTTTCCACGCGCTATGTCCATGCGACCGAATTGCTCGCGCAGGGGCGCGGCATGCTGGTCGATTTCGACGACAGCGTCATGATGGCCGATGCGGTCGCGACCCTGCTCGTCGATGACGGCCTGCGCGAGACGATGGCGAGGCGGGCCCATGATCATGGGCGCTCGCAGACCTGGCCCCGGCTGGCCGCGCGGACACGAGCGCGGTTCGCCGCGATCACGGCATCTGCGCGGCAGCATCATGACGACGACGCCTCGGCGATCGCACACTACCGCGCGCACGCCGTCGGCATCCGCGCCTGATCGCCGCCGATGGCGCCGACCCGACATGTCCAGCAGCCGCCCGAGGCGACGGAGGCGCAGGAAATCGAGCTGAAACTGGAATTCGATCCCGCCGACTGGCGACGGCTCGAAGCGGCAATCGCGCGGTTGGGCCGCGGGCGCTTCCGGCACCTCGTCACGACCTATTTCGATACGCCCGAGCGGGACCTGGCGGAGGCGGGCTATACCTTGCGCGTGCGGCAAAGCGGCGATCGTTACGTCCAGACCGTGAAGGATGCCGGCCGCGCCGGCGCCGGCCTGTTCGCGCGAACGGAATGGGAGCGGCCGCTTGCCGGCGCGCAACCGCAGCTGGACGAAGGAAGCGGGCCGATCGTCGCGTCGCTCGGCGCGCAAAAGCTCGACCGGATCCAGCCGGTGTTCGTCACCGACGTCAGGCGCAAGACGCTGCGCCTGACCGGGCCGGACGGCGACATCGAACTCGCGGTCGATCGCGGTGAAATCCGCGCGGGCGCGCGCAGCGAGTCGCTCGGCGAGATCGAGTGCGAGTCGCGCGGCGCGGCGATCGCGCCGTTGTTCGCGCTGGCGCGGCAGCTCAACGAACAGGTGCCGCTGCGGCTGAGCGTCCGCGCGAAATCGGAACGCGGCCGGGCCCTGGCGCGCGCCGCGCCGCCGCGGGCATGGAAAGCCGAGCCGATCACGCTCGACCGGCATGCCGGCGCGCACGACGCCTTCCGCGTCATCGCCCTGGCCTGCATCCGCCATTTTCGCCTGAACGAGGCGGCAGTGTCGCTGTCGGGGGACGCGGAGGCGCTGCACCAGGCGCGCGTCGCGTTGCGCCGGCTGCGCTCCGCCTTCGCGATTTTCAAGCCGGTGCTCGGCGGGGACGCGAAAATGCTGCTGCTCGACGCGGAATTGCGCTGGCTCGCGGGCATATTGGGGGAGGTGCGAAATATCGACGTCCTGATCGAACATCTCGGCGGCGCGCGCGCGCGGCTACGCGATGCGCGGGCGCAGGCCTTTGCGCGTGCCCGCGCGGAGCTGGCGTCGAGCCGCACCCGGTTGCTGATGATCGATCTCGCCGAGTGGCTAAGCGGCGACGCGTCGGGGGCGACGGCGCGGCCGGCGCGCGCGCATGACGATATGCGGCATTTCGCCCGGGCACGGCTGGAAAAGCTGCGCCACCGGCTCGACCATGACGGAGCGGGGCTTGGCACGCTCGACGACCGGCGGCGCCACAGGGTCCGGATCGAGGCCAAGAAGCTGCGCTATGCGGCGGAATTCTTCTCCTCGCTGTTCACGAGCGACAGGGCGCGGCGCCGGTACAGGCAGTTCATCGGGGAACTCGAACAGCTGCAGGAGGCGCTCGGGGCGTTGAACGACCTCGTCATCGGCCGAGGCCTGGCGGCGCGGCACGCGGTCGATCCGCTGCCGAAGAAGAGCGGCAGGCGGTTGCGCGACCGGGCGGAAGCCGCGTTCGACCGGCTCGTGCGCACGAAAGACTTCTGGTGAGTCCCTTCCCCGCGGCAGGATCAGCGACGGTGACGCCGGACGACCGCTGACTTCCAGGCAATGGCAGGTTCGCGTTCGGGTGCATCGCAGCCTTGCCGGTGCCGAGCAGATTCTCGGATGAGGATTCCTATGTCCCGATCGCGCCACTTGCGCCCGCACGCGCCGAACGGTAGCCATCGGCAAAACGGGAGAACCGCCCATGCGCCGCATCACCGCCAGCCTCACCGCCAGCCTCACCGCCATCGCGATGGTCATCTCCCAGGCGCCGGTCGTGGCAGCGGCGCAGGATTACGGCAAATATTCCCCCGAGGCGCAGCAGCAGGCGCTGGCGCAGATCGCGGTGTCGCGGGTCGGCGTGATGGTGCCGATGCGCGATGGCGTGGCGCTGTCGACCGACATCTACACGCCGCAGGGTGCTACGGGTCCGCTACCGACGATCCTGTGGAAGACTCCCTATAACGAGCACAAGCTTGCCGGCAGCACGCTGCGTTACGTGCTCGAGTCGGTGAAGCGCGGCTATGTGTTCATCGTGCAGAACGAACGCGGACGCTATTTCTCGCAAGGCAAGTGGGAGATCCTTGGGCGCCCGCAGACCGACGGCTACGACACGCTGAGCTGGATCGCCAAACAGTCCTGGTCGAACGGCAAGGTCGGCACGCTCGGCTGCTCGTCCTCGGCCGAATGGCAGCTGGCGCTGGCGGGAATGAACCATCCGGCGCACGCCGCGATGGTGCCGATGTCGGCCGGCGCCGGGATCGGCAAGGTCGGGCGGTTTCAGGAGCAGGGCAATTGGTACACCGGCGGCGTGCCGCGCAACCTGTTCTTCGTGTGGCTCTACGGCGTCGACAATCCGATCCGCGCCGAGCTGCCGGCTTCGCTGACCGACGAGCGGCTACGCGGCCATATCGAGGCCTATAACGATCTCGCCGCGAGCAAGCCGAAGATCGACTGGAACCGGCAGATCCGGCATTTGCCGGTCGACACAATGCTCACCGACCTGGGCGAGCCGCCGGCAACGTTCGAGCAGTTCATCGACCGCACGCCGGCCGATCCGGGCTGGCGCCAGGGCGGGCTTTACCATGAGGATATGGGCTGGGGCGTGCCGGCCTTGTGGTTCAACACCTGGTACGATGTGTCGATCGGGCCGAACATGGAGCTGTTCAACAGTGCGCGCGCGGCGAACACCGACCGCGAGGCGAGTGCCAACCAATATGCCGTGGTCGCGCCGGTGCCGCATTGCCAATATGCCCGGCTCGGGCCGCACACGACGGTCGGCGAGCGTGACATGGGCGACACCAGCTTCGATGTCGACGGCGCGATCTATGGCTGGTTCGATCGCTGGCTGAAGGGCGACGGCAAAGCCTTTCCGGCGACTACGCCGCGGGTGCGTTATTATCTGATGGGGGCCAATCAATGGCAGACCGCGACGCAGTGGCCGCCGGCCGACGTGCAGCCGATGCGACTCTATCTGCGCTCGGGGGGCCATGCCAACACGCTGAACGGCGACGGCCGGCTGGCCGCCGAGGCGCCGCCGGCGGGCGAGGCGGCGGACAAATATCGCTATGATCCGATGAACCCGGTGCAGACGGTCGGCGGCGGGGATTGCTGCAATGGCGGGATCGTCGTGCCCGGCGCGTTCGACCAGCGCCCGGTCGAGGCGCGCGGCGACGTGCTGGTCTATACCAGCGACCCGCTGACCAAACCGGTCGACGTGGTGGGGTTCGTCAATGCCGTGCTGAAGGTGTCGTCGAGCGCGCGCGACACCGACTTCGCGGTCAAGCTGGTCGATGTCGCGCCCGACGGCACCGCATGGATCATCGGCGACACGATCCTGCGGGCGCGCTACCGCGACGGGTTCGACAAGCCGGCGATGATGGCGCCGGGCGAGGTCTATACGCTGCGCCCGACGCCGATCACCACCGCGATCCAGTTCGGCGCGGGGCATCGCATCCGGATCGAGGTGACATCGTCCAACTTCCCGAAATTCGTCCGCAACCTCAACACCGGCGGGCCGAACGAGAGCGAGAGTTCGGGGGTGATCGCGGACAATGCGGTGCATCATGACGGGGGCGAGCAGAGCTATATCGAACTGCCGGTCCGGCGGTGAGGTGGTGCGAGGGGCCTTCCGCGGCGTCGATTTGCGGTTAAGCTCCCCTTTCCCGTCGACTCGCAGGAGCACATGACATGAAAAAAGCGATCCTGGCATCCGTCGCCACTCTCGGCTTCGCCGCAGCGGCAGCATTGTCGACCGGCTCGGTCAGCGCGCAATCCGGCGGTTATTTCGACGGCAGGCCCGATGACGGCTGGGGCGCCAGCCGGGGCATGCCCGGCGGATCTTGGCGCGAAAGCTGCCGGTTCCCGACTTTGCGCGGCAACATGCTGGTGGCGCAGTGCCGCACGTCCTACGATCGCTGGGTCGAGGCGCGGATCGACCCCAACGCCTGCCGCGGCGGCCGCCTCGCCAATGACGAGGGCCGGCTGGTATGTGAGCGGTCCGGCGGCGGCTGGGGCAATGGCGGCAGTTGGGAAATCCCCGGCGGGTCGTGGCGCAAGAGCTGCCGTTATCCGGTGATGCGCGGCCGCTTCCTTTCGGCGCAGTGCCGCAATTCGCGGGGCGACTGGAATAATGTCACCACCGACATCCGCGCCTGCCGATCGGGTCGACTGGCCAATATCGAGGGCAATCTGAACTGTGAGGGCGGGGGTGGTTATCGCGGCGACGATGGCGGCTATCACGGCGACCATGGCGGTGGCTATGGCAGCGGCGAAGCGGCCTATCCCGGCGGATCGTGGCGCGAAACCTGCCGCGGCGCGGGCATGCGCGGCGACGTGCTGACGGCGCAGTGCAAGAATCGCAACGGCTATTGGAACAACAGCTCGCTCGACGTGCGCAGCTGCCGCTCGAACCGAGCGGAAAATCAGGATGGGCAGCTGGTCTGTCGTTACTGACGGCGGCCGGCAAGGCACCGACGGCTGATGCTCCTCCCCTTCATGAGGAGGAGCAACATTGTCGCCCGGATCAACCCGCGCTGAGGCGCGGCGAACGGTCGTTCGTGTTCACCAGGCGGCCAGGCTAGTAGCGCCCCCAGACGAAGCGGGACGACAGCGCATAGTTCCAGACCGCGCCGACCAGCACACCGATCGTCGCCGACAGCGCCCACTCCCGCGCCTGCACGTCGTGGAGGAAGGCGGCGATGCCGACATTGGCGATCGCGCCGACCGCGCAAACGAGGCAGAACGATACCCAGCCGCCGAGCAGGCCCTTGAAGCCCTTCAAGCGCAATTCGCGATAGGTCAGCGCGTTGTTGAGGAAGAAGTTGAAGGTCATCGCCACCACGGTGGCAGCGATCTGCCCTTCGCGGAAGGTCGTGCCCAGGCCGAGATACAGGCTGCTCAGCACCGCCATGTGGATACCGAGCCCAAGCACGCCGATCGCGGAGAACATCGCGAAACGCACGGGAATGAGGTGCCCGAACATCCGGTCGTAGAGCGCGATGATGTATTCCATCGCCACGACGTGATCGAGCTTGCTCTCGCCCTCGGTGCGCAGGCGGAAGGTATAAGGAATTTCGACGAACTTCAGCGGTTCGGGGCTGGTCGTCATGATGTCGAGCAGGATCTTGAAGCCGATCGCGGACAGATTGTGCGACAGCCGGCGCACGATGTCGGTGCGGATCATGAAGAAGCCGCTCATCGGATCGTTGAGATCGGCCTTGAGCACGCCGCGCGCGAGGCGGGTCGCAAAGGCGGACTTGGCGACGCGGTCATGGTCCCAGTCGCCGGTGCCGCCGCCGGCGACGAAGCGCGAGCCCACGACGAGGTCGAGGCTCGGGTCCTTGTCGAGCACGTCGAGCATGGCGGGCAGGATGGTTTCGTCATGCTGCAGATCGCCGTCGATCACCGCGACGCACGGCGCAGCGGTCGCGCACATACCCTCGATGCAGGCGGTCGACAGGCCGCGCCTACCGATGCGCTGCACCACGCGAACCCGGCGGTCGACCCGCCCTATGGCGCGCGCGGCATCGGCGGTACCGTCGGGGCTGTCGTCGTCGACGAAGATCGCCTCCCAGTTGCGCCCCTTCAGCGCCGCGTCGAGCTTGGCCACGAGCAGTGGCACGTTGCGCAGTTCGTTGAAGGTCGGGATGACGACCGCGAGTTCGAGCGCCTCGTTCACAGCTGTGCCAGCACCGCGTCGGCCATGTCGCGGGTCGACAGGCTGCCGCCGAGATCGGCGGTGCGCGCGCCGGCGGAGATCGCCTTGCCCACCGCGGTCTCGATGCGATCCGCCGCCTCGGGCATGTCGAGCGAGAAGCGCAGCATCATCGCGGCCGAGAGGATCGCAGCGCTCGGGTTGGCCCTGCCCTGCCCTGCGATATCGGGCGCACTGCCGTGGATCGGTTCGTACAGGCCCTTGCCCGCCGCATCGAGCGAGGCGGAGGGAAGCATGCCGATCGAGCCGACGCACATGCTGGCCTGGTCGGAGAGGATGTCGCCGAACAGATTGCCCGTCACGATCACATCGAACTGGCCGGGGTTGCGCACGAGCTGCATCGCGGCATTATCGACATACATGTGGCTCAGCGCGACCTGCGGATAAAGCGCCGAGGTCTCGATGACGATATCGCGCCACAGTTGCGAGGTTTCGAGCACATTGGCCTTGTCGACCGAGCAGAGCTTGCCGCGACGGCGCGAGGCGGCCTGGAAGCCGGCATGGGCGATGCGCGACACCTCGGCCTCGTCATAGCTCATCACGTCATAGCCCTGGCGCAGTCCGGCGGGCGTGGTGCGCATGCCCTTCTCGCCGAAATAGACGTCGCCATTCAGCTCGCGGACGATCAGCAGATCGATTGCCTTGGCGACCTCGGCGCGGAGCGCGGAGGCGTCTTCAAGGCCGGGAAAGAGTTTCGCCGGGCGCAGATTGGCGAACAACGCCAGTTCCTTGCGCAGGCCGAGGATCGCCTGTTCCGGGCGCAGTGCCCGTTCGAGGCTGTCGCAGCTCGGATCGCCCACCGCCCCGAACAGGATGGCGTCGGCGCGGCGCGCCAGGTCGAGCGTGGCGGCGGGCAGCGGGTGACCGGTGGCATGGTACGCCGCGCCGCCGACCAGTGCCTCTTCGAAGGTCAGATCGAGGCCGAGTGCATCGAGCACACGGCGCGTTTCGACGATGACCTCGGGACCGATCCCGTCTCCGGCAAGCAGCGCAATCAGCGGCACATATGTCTCCCTTGTCAACGCGCCGCCTTTGCCGGTGAGCGCCCGGTCACGCAACCGCCCTTTTCAGCCGATCGACCAGCATCGCCCGCGCCATCAGCGGCTCGCCGCGACGATCGGCAAGAATATCGGCCTCCAGCGCACGACCGGTGACGCGGAGCGCAGCGAGGATGCCAGGCCAGTCGGCGGGCGTGGCAGGCAGCGGATCATGGTCGAGGCCATAGCCGAGCTCGGCAAGCAAGAGCTGCTCGTAACGTACCAGCGCGACCGCCCAGCCGCGCGCCGCGGGCGCCGCCTCGATCGCGCCGATCACCCCATCGAGCGCGGCGTGGAGCCGCGGATAAGGCTGACCTTCCGGCAAGGCGACCGCAGCCAGCACCGTCACCCATTCGAGCGCGGCAGCCGGGAGCGGTTCGGCATGGAGCGGGGCACGGCTGTGGATCAGCTCGACGTTCAATTGGGCAAGCTGATCTTCGGTACGCCAGCGCCACTCGCCGAGGACCAGGTTGGCCGGCTGCAGGATCGGCCGCGTGCGGCGCGAGCGACCACCGCTGACATAACCGGCGACCATGCCGCGCTCCGCCGTCATCGCGCGCACCACCGCGCCATGTTCGCCATGCGCCCGCACGGCGAGGATCAGGGCTTCGGCGCGGAGCTGCATCGCGGCGGTGTAGCGGGTGCGCGCGAGCGCCGCTATCGTCGTGACGACGAACGGCTGGGGGAAGCATGGGCATGCGCAGATGGTGGCTGATCGTCGCGCTGGTCGCCGCCCTGCCCGCTTGTGCGCCGCACACCGCGATGCACGCCCCCGTGCCCGCCGCACCGCCACCGACGGGCCCCTGCCGCATGGTCGGCGACGTGCCGAGCCGCGACGGCGTGCCGGCGTTCATCCGCATCGATCCGTCCGCGGCCGCGCGGCTGGCGGCGATCGGCCTCGACCGGTCGGCGATCTTCGCCCGGATGCACGATACCTCCGTCCCCGAGACCAGCGGGTGCTGGGCGATGCCGACAGGCAATTTCGACAGCCAGCTGATCTCTGTCGGCATGGCGCAGTGGAATTTCGGCACCGGCAGCCTGCAACCGGTGCTGATGCGGTGGCGCGACGGCTTTCCTTCCAGACGGCGCTTCAACCGGGCGCTGACCACGCTGGCGCCCTATTACGGCAGGCTGCTCTTCTCGCGCGATTGTCTGGCGGTGCCGGTCGGCGACAAATGCCGCGCCGCGATCCTTGCCGCCGAGGACGACAAGGGCAAGCTCGTCCCCGCGCTCGAGGCGGAGCTGACCGCGATCTTCGAGAGCGACGCGATGCTGCAGGTGCAGGCGGACGCCTATGTCGGGTTGCTCGACGCGGTGCGCGGCGATCTGTTGCGCGTCTTCCCCACCGGCCCGATCACGATGCGCAAGGTGCGCTGGGCGATCGACACGCGGGTTCAGCAGGGCGGCCTGCCCGGCAACGAGGATATCGCGCGGTTGCGGCGCAGGCTGGCGGCCATGCCGGAAGCCGAGCGCTGGCCGCGGCTTCGTGCGATCTTCGCCTGGTACGAGGCGCTGGCGCGGACGATCGACGAGGACGGCATCGCACGCGACCATGAATGGAACAGCGCGCGCTGGGGCTGCATGGTCGATGCCGGGGCGATCGACCCCGAGCAATATGAACTGCTCAACATCACCTTCCTGCGCAGCCGCACCGCGATCGGCAATAGCGGGCGCTGGCAGGCGCTGACCTTCGAGCGACGCGCCAAGATCATCCTCGGCGTGGGCAGCGTAAGCGGCGTGCACGATGGCGATTGCGTCGACGGGCGGGTTACCGCGATCGCGCCCTAGCGAGGGTATCTAGCGCGCTTCCCGCCGGAAGCGATGAGCGATGCGATCGAGCCCGATCCTGTCGACGCCGCGCTTGCCCAACTGCGCGGTGCGATCGAGCGTCTTTTGCGCAACGGTCGCCGCACGGTTGGCGAGCGAGGGGCGCAGCAGCAGCAGGTCGACACAAGGCACGCCGGCACTGGCCAGAGCCGCCGCGTCGGCACTATTGCCGGTGGCGAAATCGAAGCGTTTCGGCGCGCGCTCGGCGAACAGCTCGCGCAACGCCTCCAGTTGCAGCACCGCGCCCGGCGCAAGATCGGCGAAGGCCGGGTCGCACGCAGCCTGGCGGTGGATCACCGTACCTGCGTCGATCGTGGCGTAGAGATAGGCCGCCGGCTCGCCTGCGATGTAGAGCAACCAGCCGCGCGCCAGCCCGGCCGCTGCATCGGCATACATGCGTTGCAGGAAGGCCGCGTCGTCGGGCATGCCGCGCCCCAGCCGCTCCTGATAGCTACGCAGCGAGATGCGCCGGGCGACGTCGTGAAAGCGGGTCAGCTCATCGGGATTGTGGAAGCGGCGCACGTCGAGCGCGCCGCCCGAGACGCAGGCGATCTTCGCGGTCTGGCGGGTCAGGTTCATCCGCGTGTCCGCCGCGATGGCCTGCCAATAAGGCGCAAAACCGGTCGCCAGGTCTACCCAGTGACGCACATAGCGCTGGCGGACATAGGAAATCATCGCACCGCCGAGCGCCGCGCTGCGGTCCTCCGGCAACGAGGTGACGAGATAGCCTTGCGCGTCACGCGGCAGCGGCGGCAGCGACGGCATGCGCGCCTCGATCGCTTCGATCAGCGACAGCGAGACGCCGACCAGATCGCGCTGCAACGAGGCGAGACTCCGCGCCGCGACCCGCATGTGCCGGGGCAACGGCGTGGCGGTCACGCGGCGCGCTCCTCGACCAGGTGCGACCAGAGCTGTTCGGCCTGCCGCCAGCCGCTGCGCAGACGGTGCGGTGCGAGCGGCCTGTCGTTCTGGCCGAGACGCAGCGCCGGACGGTCGCCGAACCAGCAGGTCGGCAGCGTGTCGCGTCGTTCGCCAAGCGTGGCGCAGAGCGTGGTGAAGCGACCGACATGAATGGCGTTCGGCCGCGTCGCAGCCTGGTTGGCGAGCATGTCGGCAGCGCTGACGATCGTCACCGCGGCGTGATGGCAGGCCTCGGCATGGTCGAGCGCGGCGCATATCTCGCCGGCAGAGAGCGAGGACAGGTCGAACGGGCGCAACGCGGCACCCTGTTCCTCGATCAGCGTGACCGGCAACTCGACCACGCCGCCATGCGCCACCGGTGCGATCTGGCGCGACGGCAGGGTGATGGCGTCGTCGCGCTCGCCGCCATTGCGGCTCGTGTCGTAAGCGAAGCCGAGCGCGGCCAGCGCATCCAGCGTGGCGTCATTGGCGGCGTGGCGATGGGCGCGAAAGGCGAGCGGCGCCGGCGCACCGGCCGCGACCAGCAGTTCGCGCGCACCCGCGATCAGATCGTGCTGCGCCGCCACGGCATAATCGCTCAACGCGAACCGGCCATGTGTTGCCCCGTCATCCCCCGCCACCGCGCCGCCCCAGGCCGGATCGAGCCGAAGTTGCACCTCCTGCCCGGCGTCGAGAATGGTATCCACGACGCGGCGGATCGGGTCGAGTCCGAAAACCAGCGCCGGCAGCGGATCGACGAAGAAGCAACCCTTGAGGTCGTGCCGCGCCAGCATCGCGATTTGCCAGGAAAGGCCCACCCCGGCGGGCTCGAACGAGCGCTCGATCACCGCGTCGCGCTCCAGCCCGGCGGCGTGGAGGCTCCGACGCAGCGCGACATCGACGGTGAGGAAGACGGGCGTGGTCACCCGCCGGGGACTAATCCCTCATGGTGAAGAAATCGCCAACGCGGCCGTTACGGCACGATCCCGTAGCGCGCATAATCGGTGTCGATCTGCGGTGAAAGCAACCGTGCGGCGGCGAGGTCGGCCGCGGCGGTCTTGTCGCCCTGCCGCTTGCGGATCACGCCGCGCATGTACAGGCTCGCCGGCAGGCTGGGATTCTGGTCGAGCGCCGCGTTGAGATCGGTCAGTGCCTCGTCGAGCCGGTTGAGGCGGAAATAGACCATCGCCCGACTGTCGAGCGCGGCGACCGACGAGCTGCCCAGCTCGATCGACTGGGTGCAGTCCCTGAGCGCGGTGTCGACGCCGACCTGCATCGTGCCCTTGAGCCAGCATCGCATGTTGAGCAGCGACGGGTTGCCCGGGCTCAGCGTGATCGCCTCGTCGATCGACGCCAGCGCAGCATCCTTGTCGCCGAGGCGCGCCAGCACATCGGCCCTGGCGCGCAGATAGCTTGCCTTGTCGGTGCCGCCCTCGTCGATGCGCTCCTGGACGAGCGCCAGCGCGTCGTCCTTGTGCCCCTGATCGGCCTCGAGCCAGGCGGTGCGCGCCAGCGCGGCCTGTGACGAGGGCTGCAGTGCCAGCGCCGCCTTGGCATCGGCCAGCGCCAGCCCACGCTCGCCCAGCGCCTCGTGCACCGCGGCGCGGCGCAGATGCGTCTCGGGCGTGGCGGCAATGGAGATCGCCTTGTCGTAATCGGCCAGCGCGGCGCGCCATTCGAAGATGCCGGCGAGAAAACCGGCCCGCGCGAGATAGGGCGTGGCCTCGTCGGGCTTGTCGGCGATCGCGGCGGCATAGAGCGCCAGCGTCGTGTCGAAGCGGTGCGCCTTCTTCGCCGCCACGATCGCCGCCCAGGGCGCGGGATAGCCCGGCGCGGTGCTGATGCGCAGCAAGCGGCGCTGCGCCGTAGCGAGCCGCGCACGTTCGGCGGCGATGTCGGCGGGGGCGATCTCGGCGCCGGTCTGCTGCACGCGGTCCTCGATCGCCACCATGCCATCGGCGAGCGCGGTCTTGCGCTGGAGATGATTGCCGGCGATCGCCTGGTCGAAGCTCTGGTCGCCATCAAGCGTGAAGCCGGTGCCGCCATCGGGCAGGTGCACGCGCGTCGTCATCAGGCTGTAGCGCGGCGCGCCGGTCGCGACAGGTATATCCTTCCATGCCGGGCGCGATCGGTCCGCGGTGAAGCGCGCCGCCGAGATCGAACGATCGAGCGTGCGGCGATAACGCTTCTCCTCATGCTCCCAGCCCTGAAAGGTGATGCCCTTGACGGTCATCGTCGCGGTGCCGGCGGCGGTATCGAAGGTCAGCGCGCGCGACGCGACGATGCCGCGCCCGATCACCCCGTTGGCGATCGTGGCGGCGAGACGATCCTGATCTTCCTTGCTGCCCTGCGCCGACATGGTGCGCATCAGATCGGCGGTGGCGCCGCGCATCGTCACGCTGGCGGTGAAGGGCGACGGCAGGTCGATGCCATTGCTCTCGTCGATATCGACCTCGGCGATCGAATCCGGCCGCGCGCGGGGCCGCAACGGCACGGCGAGCAGCGCCGCGCCTTCCGCGCGCAACGGCAGCACCCAGTGGAACGGCGGCACGTCATGCAGGTCCTCGAGATGCGCGCCGCGATCGGTGCCGTCGAGATACAGGTCGTCGCCGCCGACCTTGGCGTGGACCAGCACGTGGTTGAAGGCGCCGGCGCTCGGCACACGATCGGGCACCAGGTCGCCCAGCTCGATATTGGCGAGGATCGGCTCGGCCTCGATCTTCAACGCGTGCAGCACGGCAAGCAGCAGCAGCGTCTTGGCCTTGCAATCGCCGTAGCGCAGCGACCATGTCTGGGCCGGGGTCTGCGGGACATAGTTGCCGCCCTCCAGCCCCTTGTAGAGGTAACGCACCTTGCCCTGGACGAGGGCCAGCGCCGCCGCCGTCCGCTTGAGCGGATCGCTCTCCGCCCGGGCGATCTGGTCGACCTCGGCGGCGAGCGGGCTGCCCGGCGCGACCAACCCGTCGGTGGCGTAGAGCGGCGCCATGGTCTTCGACACCGCATTCCAGTCGGCGAAGCTCGATGCCTCCATGAAGGGCAGCTTGCGGAAGCGCAGCGGCGCGTCGGCGGGCAGATCGGGTTGCTTGGGGACGATCCCGTTCAGCACCAGCTCGCGCCAGCCGCCCTTGTCGGTCACCACCGGCGCGGCGCCGACCGGATAAGCGCGCCAGTGCAGATCGGTGCCGTCCGGCCACAGCAGCCGCGTCGCGGTGTAGCCGGCCTTGAGCGGCGCCACCGCCAGCCCCGCGCCGCCCTGGACATTGCCCTTGAGCGCCGGGTCGCGGTTGGTGGTCGAATAGGCGATGTCGAGCACGTCGCCGACGCGGAGCCCCTCGACCGCCAGCGTCGCGGTGAGCATGCCGTCGATCTGCATCTGCTCGAGCTGCTGTTCGCGGCGCAGCACGGTGAAACGGCTGCCGGCCTTGAGCAGGTCGATGCGCTCGCCGCCGCGCAGGATGTCGACGCGGTGGACGATCAGGTCGCCATGGTCGGGATACCAGGTGAGCTTGACCGTGCCGATCCGCGCCAGCGCCTCGTCCGACGCCGCGCGCATCGCGGTTTCGCGATAGGTCCATACCTCGCCGGCGTTGAAGCGCTGCTGCGTGTCGTTGACCAGCGCGATCGGCGCGTCCTCGGCAAGCTTCGCCGGGTCGACCGGCGGCGCAGGCTTCACCCAGTCCGGCGCGGCGACGTAGCGCGGCGTATCGCTGGCCTGCGCCGCACCAGCCACCATCACGAGTGCGCCGAAAATTGCCGGACGGATCATGTCGTTACCCCAAGAGACGCTCGCGCGATTCCTAGCGTGCCGGCGCGTGTCGGCAAGTGACTATCGCGTCATGATCGCTTCAGCGTGTGTGGAAGAAATCATGGATCTGCTGTGCAACCGTCGCCGACACGCCGGGCGCCTTTTGCAGATCCTCGAGGCTGGCGCCGCGTACCGCGCGCGCCGTGCCGAAATGCATTAGCAGCGCCTTCTTGCGCGCCGGGCCGATGCCGGGAACATCGTCGAGCGGGCTGGTGAGGATACCCTTGCTGCGCTTGTCGCGGTGCGCGCCGATCGCGAAGCGGTGCACCTCGTCGCGCAGCCGCTGCAGGTAGAACAGCACCGGCGCGTTGACCGGCAGCTGGAACTCGCGCCCGTCCAGCATATGGAACACCTCACGCCCGTCGCGGCCGTGCTGCGGGCCCTTGGCGATGCCGACAAGGCAGACATCCTCGACGCCCATATCCTCCAGCACTTCCTTGACCGCGTTGAGCTGGCCGCGCCCGCCATCGATCAGCACGAGATCGGGCCAGTCGCCGCCATCGCGGTCGGGATCTTCCGACAGCGCACGGGCGAAGCGACGCTGGAACACCTCGCGCATCATCGCGAAGTCGTCGCCCGGCCGGGTCTCGGGGTTTTTGATGTTGAACTTGCGATACTGCCCCTTGCGGAAGCCCTCAGGCCCGGCGACGACCATCGCGCCGAGCGCGCTGGTGCCCTGGATGTGGCTGTTGTCGTAGATTTCGATCCGCTCGGGCGGCTCGGCCAGCCCGAACAGGTCGGCGACCTCGCGCAGCAATTTCGCCTGGGTGGTGCTCTCGGCGAGGCGTCGCTCAAGCGCCTCCTCGGCGTTGCGCTTGGCCTGGTCGAGCAGTCGCTTGCGCATGCCCCGCTGCGGTACCGACAGCTCGACCTTGCGCCCGGCCAACTCGCTCAGCGCCTCGGTGACCAGCGCCGCCTCGGGTACTTCGCGGTCGATGAACACCGTCCGCGCCGGCGGCACCTCCTCGTAGAATTGCATCAGGAAGCTCGACAGAACTTCCGCCTCGGGAATGTCAGCGGTGTGCGTCGGGAAAAAGCTGCGATGGCCCCAATTCTGCCCGCCGCGGATGAAGAATGCCTGGATGCCGACCGTGCCGTCCTTGCTCGCCATGGCGAAGATATCGGCGTCGCCCAACCCGTCGGCGTTGATCGCCTGGCTGCCCTGGATGAAGGTCAGCGCGCGCAGCCGGTCACGCAGCATCGCGGCGAGCTCGAAATCCATCGCCTCGGCCGCCGCCTGCATCTGGCCGGCGAGCTTGGCCTGCACGCCGGTCGCCTTGCCGGCGAGGAAGTCCTTGGCATCGGACACCAGCTCGGCATAACCGGCCTCGTCGATCCGCCCGACGCACGGCGCCGAGCAGCGCTTGATCTGGTAGAGCAGGCAGGGCCGGTCGCGGTTCCTGAAGAAACTGTCGGTGCAGCTGCGCAGCAGGAACAGTTTCTGCAATGCATTGAGCGTGTTGTTGACCGATCCTGCGCTGGCGAAGGGGCCGTAATAATTGCCCTTGGCCTTGCGCGCGCCGCGATGCTTCTGGATGCGCGGAAACTCATGATCGGCGCGTAACAGGATGAAAGGAAAGCTTTTGTCGTCGCGCAGCAGGACGTTGTACGCCGGGCGATAGCGTTTGATCAGCTGCGCCTCGAGCAGCAGCGCCTCGGCCTCGTTGTTGGTCGTGACGATCGTCATCGCGCGGGTCTGCGCGACCATGCGCTGGAGTCGCTTGGGCAGGCGATCGACCTGGGTGTAATTGGTCACGCGGTTCTTCAGCGCCCGCGCCTTGCCGACATACAGCACATCTCCCCGCGCATCGAGCATGCGATAGACCCCCGGCCGCGCCGGCAGCGTCTTCAACACGTTGCGGA
Source organism: Pseudomonadota bacterium (assembly GCA_040390605.1). Classification (GTDB taxonomy): domain Bacteria; phylum Pseudomonadota; class Alphaproteobacteria; order Sphingomonadales; family Sphingomonadaceae; genus Sphingomonas. The sequence goes on along the minus strand of JAZJXZ010000035.1, from coordinate 69,177 downwards.
TCGCCGCCACACCGGCCTCAAGGTCGGGCGCCTCGGCACCTCGCAGGGTGTAGGTCGATTTTTCCTCGTTGAAGCGGTCGGGAGCATTGGGGGACGACATGGTTTCTCAGTTAGGACTCCGACCCCGGCGCGACAACGGATATATCCGTCAACGACAGGGGAGAGACACGATGCAGTTGGCGGACAAGACGGCATTGGTGACCGGCGGATCGGACGGGATCGGGCTGGCCATCGCGCGCGAGCTCAAGGCCGCCGGCACCAGCGTGATCGTGGTCGGTCGCAATGCCGAGCGGCTCGCCAGCGCGCAGGCCGAAGGCTTCGAAGCGATCGAGGCCGATCTCGCCGGGGAAGCGGGCTGCGCCGCGCTGCTCGGCGCGCTGGGCGGTCGCACGATCGACATCCTGATCAACAATGCCGGGATGGGCAGCGCGTTCGACGTCAATGCCCCCATCGATCTCGCGGCGACCGATCATTGCATCTTCCTCAACCTCAATGCGCCGATCCGCCTGATCGTCGGGTTGCTCGATACGCTGAGGGCGCGGCCGACGGCGATGATCGTCAATGTGACATCGGGCCTGGCCATTGCGCCCAATGCCGGGTCGCCGGTCTATTGTGCGACCAAGGCGGGCCTGCGCAGTTTCACCATGGCGCTCAGGGTGCAGCTCAAGGGCACGTCGATCCATGTGCTGGAGGTGCTGCCGCCGGTGGTCGAGACGCGGATGACGGCGGACAATAATCACAAGAAGCTGCCCGCCGCCGAGTGCGCGCGGCAGGTGGTCGCGGCGATGGCGGCGGGGCGCGACGAGGCCAATGTCGGCATGACGCGCTGGTTGCGCGTCGCGTACAGCATCTCGCCCGCCCTGGCGGGCCGGATCATGCTGAATTATTGACGGGGGCTGCGGTGCGACGACCAATTGGCCGCCACATCGCAGGCGCGGTTACCTGATGACGGCGAGGTCGCTGGCGACCTTGCCGAGGCGTTCCGGGGTCAGCTTGTCGGGCGCGAAGCCGGCGACCTGGTTGAGCGACATCGACTTGAACATGTCGTATTTGTCGTTGGTCGTCAGGCCGGGCAGATCGGCGTCGAGCACCTTCTTGCCATCGGCATCGGCAACGACGGTTTCGATCGGCGTGTCGAGGTTGAGGCGGCTGACAGCCGCCGGCGTCGCGGTCGCGGCGGGTGCGGCCGGCGCAGCGGCAGGCACGGCTGGAGCGGGAGCGGGTGCCGGCGTGGTCTGGGCCAGCGCGGGCGCGGCGATGAGCGTAAGCAGCGCGGAAGTCGAGGCGAGAAGCTTCATCGGAAAACTTTCAGCATATCGGCGCGGCGCGAATCGCCCGCCGACGCGCTGTCTAGCCTGAAAGCATGTAATCCGAGAAGTGCATGCGACCCGACTGTTGCTGGGCGCGCCCTGGCAAATCCACCACCCCGGCGCAGGCCGGGGCCCAGTTGCAAAGGTCGACAGGACGGCGGATGCGCTAAGCCATCGCTCGCCCGCATCTGGGCCCCGGCCTTCGCCGGGGTGGCACCATAGTTTCGCAGATAGCGCTTAGTTAGGCCGGCCAAGTCCGGCAATGGTCTTGTCGACCAGCGCCTTGTCGGCAGCCGCGCCATGCTGCTCGGCGATGATCGTGGCCGACGCCTTCACAGCGGCATCGGCGGCGGCGGCACGCACTTCGGCGATCGCCGCTCGCTCCGCAGCCGCGATCTTGTCATCGGCCATCTTGCGACGCCGCTCGACCAGCTCCTTGGCGTCGGCTTCGGCCTTGCTCAGCAGCAGCTTCGCCTCTTCCTCGGCATGGGCGATAATCGCGGCCGCGTCGCCGACGCTTGCCGCACTGCGCGCCTTGGCGTCCGCGAGCATCGCTTCGGCCTCTGCGCGAAGCCGGGTCGCATCGTCGAGCTGGCTGCGGATCGTCGCAATGCGGGCGTCGAGCGCCTTGGCGATCATCGCCGGCACCTTGCGCCACAGCATGATCGCAATGACGACGAGCATCGACAGCGCGACCCAGCCGGAGGCGGTGATGCCCAGTGCCGATGGCTCGGCGTGGAGTTCCACGACGCCGCCATGCGCCATGGTCTGTGCGACAGGTTCAGCCATGTGCCAGTTCCGCCTTGACCTTGGCCGCCGCCGTGGCGCGGTCGACCTTCACGCCGGACAGCTTGGCGACGATATCCTGCACCGCCTCGGCCGTCGCCGCCTCGATCTCGGTCATCGCGCTGTCGCGTGAGGCGGAGATGCGAGCCGTCGCTTCGGCCAGAGCCGTGGCAAGCTTGGCGTCGCCAGCCTTCACCCGCTTTTCCGACGCTGCCGTCGCCTTGGCCTTGGCCCCGGTAACATCACGCAACGCAGTCGAGCGGGCAGCATCGAGGCCGGCATGGTAATCGTGATCGAGCGTCGATGCCGCAGCCCTTGCGGACTCCGCCGCGTCGAGGTCACTGGCGATACGGGCGTCACGATCATCGATCGTACGCTCGATCTTGGGGACCATCGCGCGGCCGATCCCGAAATAGATCAGCGCAAAGACGATCGCGAGCCAGAAGAGCTGCGAGGCGTAGATTTCGCCAATCTGGGATAGCTGCGGCATCGAAGTCGCTCTTGCTTACTTCTTGACGACGAAGAGGATCAGGATCGAGACCACGAACGCGATCAGACCCAGAAGCTCCGACGCCGCGAAGCCGATGAACAGACGGCCCTGCTGGCTGTCGGCGGCCGACGGGTTACGCAGCGCGCCTTCGAGGAACGAGCCGAACACATTGCCCACGCCGAGCGCGGCGAGGCCGATGCCGATCGCGGCGAGGCCCGCGCCGATGTACATTGCACCAAGATCAGTCATTTCAAAGCTCCTAGGTAAATCAACGAATTGAAACAGGACTTAGTGCAGATGCACCGCGTCATGGAGGTAAAGCGAGGTAAGCAGTGCGAAGACATAGGCCTGAATGGCGCAGACCAGAAGTTCGAGGGCACTGACGCCGACGATCATCACGAAACTGAGACCACTGACCAGCCAGCCGAGCGGGCCGCCAGCATTGAGCCCCTGCACGACGAAGCTACCGAAAACTTCGAGCAGGATGTGCCCCGCGGTCATCGCGACGAATAGTCGCAGACCAAGGCTGAACGGACGCACCAGGAACGACAGCAGCTCGACCGGCGGGATCAACCACAATAGCCAGGCCGGCGTGCCGTGCGGCACGAACAGCGAAAGGAAGTGGAAGCCGTGCTTCCACAGGCCGACCGCGAGCACGATGCCGAACGAGACGAACGCCAGCACCGCGGTCACGGTGATGTGGCTGGTCACGGCAAAGGTGTGGAAGCCGGGAATGATCGCGATCGGCATGACGCCGACGAGATTGGCGAACAGGATGAAGAAGAACAGCGAGAAGATGTAGGGCGCGAACTTCTTGCCGCCCTCGCCGATATTGGCCGACACCATATTGTCGATGAAGCCGATCATGCCCTCGACCGCGACCTGCCAGCGGCCCGGGATGAGCTGGCGCTTCAGGCCGCCCGACACGAAGCCGGCGAGCAGCACGAACACGACGACCATGAACAGCGCCGAGTTGGTGAACGAGACATCGTAACCGAACAGCGACAGGTGATGGCCGAGCACGGGCTCGACCATGAACTGTTCCATCGGATCGATTCTGCCGGCGCTCATTCGGCGCGCTCCTTCGAAATACGAATGATGTTGCGGAAGGCCGCGATCACACCCAGCACCAGCAGACCCAGCAGAATCCAGGGCGAAGTGCCGAGCCAGCGGTCGAGCACCCAGCCGATCAGCGCGGCGCCCGCGGGCACACCGATCAGTTCGGCGAGGACGCGAGAACCTTGATTATAACCCTTGGGACTGGGTGCCGTACGACCGACGCGCGCCTGCTCAGCCGCACGCGCTTCCGCAATGCGTTGATCAAGGTTGTCGTTCTGGCGGTCGTCAGCCAAGGTGGATCACATCCTGATAAGAAAACGCCGCCTCACCTTGCGGCGGGCGACGAGGCACAGGGTTGGACCCCGTTTGCGGCGCCCGTTTAGAAAGCAGGCCGCACCGAGTCAACCATTGTAGGACGTCGTCCGAGGGCGGACTTTGCCGCGCTCAGACGCAGCGCTGGTCGCGCTCCGGCGGGGCGCTGGTCCGCGTCTTCCATTCGCCGGCCGGCGTCTTGTACTTCTCGCCCGGGACGGTCTTGGCAATCAGGTTGCAGCCCGACACGAAAGCGAACTGCTCGATCGTCGAGCCGCCCGACGCGCTGGCGGTATAGACCGACTTGCGCGAGATATTGATGCTGTTGACCAGCGCGCGGATCGCCGGCGTGCCCTCGCCGACCACGCCGAGATAACCGTCGGGCTGTTCGCCGATCTGGCCGGCCGCGCGCGCTGCCGCATAAGCGGGGTCGCGCGCCTGGGCGTTCACGGCACCGGCGAAGAGGGCCGTTGCGGCGAGCGCGATGAGAAAGCGGCTATGGTTCATGGTCATCAGAAGATTCCCGGATTCTGCTGGATCACCGTCTTCGCCTCGCCATCGAGACGATAGACGACCTCTTGCGTGATGTTGATGTTGAGGTTGATCACGATCGGCTTGTCGGGCGCCGTCACATTGACGCATCCCCCGGTCATGCCGGCCGCCGCCAGAGCGGCTATCGCGATCATCCTGTTCATCCCGTCACTCGTCGGTCTCCGCTCGCGCGTCGTCAATCCTGTTCGTGTCATGGCATGGTCCTGCTGTCGGGGGGCTGAACGGGCGTGGTGGGGGTTGCCGGCGGGCGGGCGTGCTTGCTCTGCTCCTCGATCAAGGCGGGCAGGTTGCGCTCGATCAGGCGGCGTGGGTCGTAGATACTCTGCGCCGAATCGATCAGCGAGCGAAATGGCGCCTTGATCCGGACGTTGAAGACGAAGGGCAGCTTCTGCAACCGGTCGAACAGGAAATTGCGCTTGGCCCCTGCCCCCTGGCTGATACCGGCGAAATGCACCTCGGTGATCACCTCGCCCGACAGCGGGCCGTTCATGACGATATCGAGATCGCGATATTTGAGCGAGCGCAGCGCCTGGAAGGCGAGATTGCCCCAGAAGCCGACATCCTTTTCGGTGATCTCGCCCAGATAGGCGATCGTGCCCCCGCCCGGACGCATCTTGAGTCGACCGTCCTCGATCCGCCCGCCCGATTGGTCGAAGATCATCGGCAGCGTACCGTCGAACACGCCGGTGGCGTTGAGGTTCTTGAAATCGAACTGCTGGAGGAACTGGCCGGCATCCACTGCGGTGACGCGAAACGTCAGGTGCCGCTGCTGTGCGACATCGAAATCGAGCAAGGTCGGCTCCAGCGCCAGCGTGCCGCCGGCAAACGGCCAGTCGGCCCGCTCGATTCTGATGCGCGCTCCTGGCAGCGTCTGATAGCGAATCGTACCGTTGGTTACCGCGACGCCGGGGTTGACCGACTTGACCGTGGCGACCTGGCCGGGCGCGCTTTCGAGATTGAGCAGGTCGGTGAAGCGGATCTCGCCACTCACGCCGGTGACCGGGCCGAAGGCCGCGGCGAGGTCGGTACCGGCGGTGCGGAACACGCCGTCGCTGGTGACGCCGTCCGGGGTCCACCGGATATGCCCCTCCCCGCTGACGGTGCCGTTGACGTCGGCGATGACGCCGAGGGTCAGCGGGGTGAGTTCGACGGGCTGGAATGCCTGGGAAAAGGCGATGCCGGCGACGCCCAGATCGGCACGGCCGGTACCGTGCGACAGGTCGTGCAGGATTGCGACGTCGGCGACCGCGACATTCTTGGTCGGCGAGAAGAGGCGGCCCGTGGCGGTGATCACGCCGTCGCGCAGCGCGAGGAGCACGTCACGCCCGGCGAGCGTTTTGAAACGTGGCTCGGAGGCCGTATCGTCGACGGACAGGCCACCCGTTACCGCGAGCGCGTCATTGGCGAAGCGCCAGTCGCCGGCAGCTTTCGACAGATGCAACGGGACATTGCCGATCTGCCCGTCGCCGCCGTCGAAGCGGCCGGCCAGCCGCCCATTCGCATAGGTGCCGCCGAGGGTCGCGAAATCGAGTCGCGTCTGACTGTCGGGCGCGCCGATCCGCACCGCGACGCGCGTCGTCGCGAAGCCGGGCCTGGCGAGTTGCGCATCGATCGTGGCGGCCGAGAGAGTCAGCGGATTCGAGCCGATCGAACCTGACAGCTGCGCACCCGCGATATGTACGCCGCCGCCCGTCACGCCGCGATCGAGCCGATAGATCGCGCCATCGCGCGGGCACAGCGCGAAGGTCGCCGCGCGCAGCACGACGCTCGACAGGGCCAGTCGCCGGAAGGACAGCGGCGCACAGCCCGGATTGACGAGCAGCGCCCCACGGCCGTTCCAGCGCGCGTCTATCGGCAGCGTCAGCCCCTCGATGCGACCGTTGCCGAGCGGGCCCGAGAGCGACAGCCGCGTGGTGATCCGCGTCACGGCACCCGCGATCGTGAAGCGGATCGGTTCGGCGGCGAGCCGCGCATCGCCCGCGGCATAGGGCTGGAGCGTCGCGGTGCCGGTGACCGGTGCGCCCGGCGCAGCCTGCGCCAGATCGACCCGGCCGACCGGAAGGCCGCCGCCGCCGAACTGCAACGTCCCATCGACCGTCATCGCGCGGTCCGGCCAGCGATAGGCGACACCCTGCCCGCTTTCCAGACGCGCTTGCGCACCGCTCTGCGCGACCGCCAGCAGGCGCGACAACGTCACCTGGCCGCTACCCCGATCAATGCGGACGCCGATGTCGCCATCGACGGCAAGGTCGCGACCGGCACTGGCGAGGGCGAGCGAAAGGCGGCGGGCCAGCGGACCGAACGGCGTGCCGTCGAGACGGGATGCCTGCCCGGCGATGGCGCGCAATGCGCTGGCCTCGGCGATGAGATGCTCGCCGCGGACATTGCCATCGAAGGCGACGCGCCCGTCGGCAATGGCATAACGGCCCGAAGCTTTCGTCGCGGCGGCGCTCCAACCCTGCGCCTGGGCCCGGCCCGACGACAAATCGAGATCGCCCGAGATGGAGGTGGCCGACCCGGCAAAGCTGATCGTCCCGCCAAGCGCGGCAAGCTGGCCGGCTGGATTGCCTGCCCGCGCGACGGCGAGCCGGGCCTTGCCATCCCAATGATCGAGCGTTGCGGAAAGCGCGACGGTGAGGTCGGCGCCCACCTCCCGCGCATCGCTCGTGCCGCATCTCGCCGCTGCGAGGCGCGTCGGACCGGTCAGCTTGGGCGCGCCCGCGGTCACCTGCACCCGCAACATTGCCCGGGCGTCGGTAAGCGAGCATCCGCCGGCATCGAGACGATCGGCCACCGCCGCGATATGGCCGTCAAAGCCGTTGTTGAGGCGGCCGAACCCCGATGCCTTAAGGCCGATCACACCCTGCGGCGTTTCGAGCCGCATCCGCACGTCGGTGATATCGGCGACGATCCCCGGCAGTGCGAAGGCCTTGCCCGACGAAGCCGGCAGCAGGCGGTCTATCGACCCCAGCGAGAGCTTGCCGTCGACCAGCCTGCCCCGCAGCCGGACATGGCCGAGGCGGATTTCGTCGACCGCGACGCCGGAAAATCCGACATGGGTGCGCAACTCGATCCAGTCGGCGATCAGGTCGGGCCGGTCGCCCGGGCCCAGCACGACATCGGTCAGGCGCTGACGACCGAAACCCAGATCGGCGATATGATAGCGCGCCGCGACATGCCGTTCGGCGAGGTAGCGGTCGATATAGTCGCTCGCGATCGGCTTGCGCTGGGTCCACAATACAAGCAGCGCCACCAGGATCAGCGCCAGCACCGCAAACAGCACGACGCGCCAACGCCTGCCGCGCAGCGCGTTCAAGGCCTCGGGCATGTCGCTGTCGTCTGGCGTCACGCCGGCCTTTCCGTTTCGATAATGTCCGCCAGCATAGGCCCGGACGATTGCGCGGCAACCGCCGGGTGATTAATCCGCGAGCGCAATGACTGTTCCCCCACCCGATCATCTTGGCCATCGTGCGCGCCTGCGCCAGCGCCTCCTTGAAACCGGCGGTGACGGGATGCCTGATTATGAGCTGATCGAATATCTGCTCGGGCTGGCCACACCACGCAAGGACACCAAGCCATTGGCCAAGGCGCTGCTCAGGGAGTTCGGCGGCATCGGTGGCCTGCTGGCCGCAGACGCGGCGGCGCTGGAGCGGATCAAGGATGTCGGTGAAACCTCGATCGCCGCGCTCAAGATCGTCCAGGCGACCGCGCTACGCCTGCTGCGCAACGACCTGAACGAGCGGGACGTGCTGTCGAACTGGCAAGCGGTGCTCGACTATCTGCGCGCCGACATGGCGCATCACCCGATCGAGCGCGTTCGCGTGCTGCATCTCAACTCGCGCAATGTCCTGATCCGCGACGAACTGGTCAGCGAAGGGACTGTCGCCGAGGCGGCTGTGCATGTCCGCGAGGTGATCCGCCGCGCGATCGATCTCGGCTCCGCAGCGATCATCCTCGTTCACAACCATCCGAGCGGCGACCCGCAACCGAGCCGCGCCGATATCGACCTGACGCGCAAGACCATCGACGCCGCGAAACAGTTTGATATCGCGGTCCACGATCATGTCGTGATCGGCACGGAGGGCCATGCCAGCCTGCGCGCGATGGGTCTGATGTAGACACGAAACGGCCGCCGCACCGCTGGTGCGACGGCCGTGCCGTTATTGGTCGGGGGGCTCAGGAGTTGCCTGCCACCAGGAAGCCGTTGAGTTCGGCCTTCGTCACTTTCTTGTTCTTGTCCGTGTCGGCCTGGGCGAAGGCCTGGGCCAGCCACGTCTTGGTCGCGGGTGCATCCGCCTTGGTTGTCGGATCGGACGCCGTCTTCAGCGCCACCATCCAGGCATCGAATTCAGCCGCACTGAGCACGCCGTTCTTGTCCTTGTCGTAGGACGCGAATTCGGAATCGACGACCTGCGCGATCTGCTGCGCCTTGGTCAGCGGCTGTGCCGGCGCAGTCTGCGCGGTCTCGGCCGGGGCAGCGGGATTGGTCGCCGTGGTGGGCGAGGTCGACTCCTGTACCGGGGCGGTCGTCTGCGGTGCCGGCTGCGCGGGGTCGGTCTGGGTAGCGGGCTGCGCCGGGGCGGGTTGCGCCGCCGGCGGAGTCTGCGGGGTCGCCGGCTTGTCCTGGGCCATGGCGGGTGCCGATATCAGCATCGCGCCGGCGAGAAGGGCATATTTCAGCATCTTGAATCTCCATTACGCTTTACAAGGGGTGCAGGGCCGAAGATACGCACGGCCCAGCGAGAACTCGGACGTTCCAAACGTCATATGTTCAACACCTCGCGTTGAAATATGGTCCTTTTTCACCTCGTTTGAAGGATCGGTTGGTCCCTGCTAGGGCGCACCTCGTCCCGGCGACGTGCCGATTCTGCGACAAGCCGATCATCGATTTTTGGGAACCGTTGCCATGGTGCCACGCTATTCGCGCCCCGACATGACCGCGATCTGGGAGGCCGAGGCGCGCTTCCGCATCTGGTTCGAGATCGAGGCCCATGCCACCGAGGCGCTGGCCGATCTCGGCGTGGTCCCGAAAGCGGCAGCCGACGCGCTATGGGCGTGGTGGGCGACCAATCCGACGATCGACGTTGCGGCGATCGATGCGATCGAGGCGGTGACCAAGCATGACGTGATCGCCTTCCTGACCTGGGTCGCCGAGCAGGTCGGCGACGAAGCGCGCTTCATGCACCAGGGCATGACCTCGTCCGACGTGCTCGACACCTGCCTCGCGGTGCAGCTCGCCCGGGCAAGCGACATTCTTATCGCCGACATCGATGCTCTGCTCGTCGTGCTCGAACGCCGCGCGCGCGAGCACAAACTGACCCCGACGATCGGCCGCAGCCACGGCATCCACGCCGAGCCGGTGACGTTCGGCCTCAAGCTCGCCCAGGCGCATGCCGAGTTCGCCCGCAACCGCGCCCGCCTCGTCGCGGCGCGCGCCGATGTCGCGACCTGTGCGATCTCCGGCGCGGTCGGCACCTTCGCCAATATCGATCCGCGCGTCGAAGAGCATGTCGCAGCGAAGCTCGGCCTGTCGGTCGAGCCGGTCTCGACCCAGGTCATCCCACGTGATCGCCATGCGATGTTCTTCGCCACCCTCGGTGTCATCGCCAGTTCGATCGAGCGGCTGGCGATCGAGGTCCGCCACCTCCAGCGCACCGAGGTACTGGAGGCCGAGGAGTATTTCTCGCCCGGGCAGAAGGGTTCGTCGGCGATGCCGCACAAGCGCAACCCGGTGCTGACCGAGAACCTCACCGGCCTCGCCCGCATGGTGCGCGGCTATGTCACCCCGGCGCTGGAGAATGTCGCGCTGTGGCATGAACGCGACATCAGCCACTCTTCGGTCGAGCGCTATATCGGCCCCGACGCGACGATCACGCTCGACTTCGCCCTCGCCCGCCTCACCGGCGTGATGGACAAGCTCGTCGTCTATCCGGCGCGGATGGAGAAGAACCTCAACAAGATGGGCGGCCTCGTTCATTCGCAGCGCGTGCTGCTCGCCCTGACCCAGGCCGGCGTCAGCCGCGAGGACAGCTACCGTCTCGTCCAGCGCAATGCGATGAAGGTGTGGGAGTCGGACGGCGAGCTGTCGTTGCTCGAACTGCTCAAGGCTGATCCCGAAGTGACCGCTGCGCTGTCACCCGCAGAGCTCGAGGACAAGTTTGACCTCGGCTACCACCTCAAACATGTCGACACGATCTTCGCCCGGGTGTTCGGCTAGTTCCACAACCGTCACGACTGCAAATGCTGCAACTGCGAAGTCTTGAAATAAAATTGCGCTGCGGCGCAACAATATCCACATGCGCCTTGCCGGACCTACCCGGCATTAGGAACCAACCATGCGCATTCTGGAAACCGCGTTCAGCAGCGTGCTGATGATCGCCGTCCTGGCGCTGGTGGCAGAGGTCGTAGCCCTCTGATTCATCGGCCCACCGCCCCTTGTCAAAAGGGGCGGACAGGCCGGGTGAGCTAAACCGCTACCAACACCTTACAGCACAGAACGCGTATCCGCGTCCCGACGCTCAGGCCAGTGCCGACTTCACCTTCTGGAAAAAGCCCATGGTCTGCGGGCTTTCCTCGCCGGTCTCGGTCTTGCGGAATTCCTCGAGCAGCTCGCGCTGGCGATGGGTCAGCTTGGTCGGGGTCTCGACCTCTATGCGGATGACAAGGTCGCCGCGACCTCTGCCCTGCAGCACCGGCATACCGGCACCGCGCTGGCGCAGCTCGCGGCCGCTCTGCGTGCCCGGCGGGATGCGGATCATGTGGCGCTCGCCGTCCGGGCCCGGAATGGCGATCTCGCCGCCGAGCGAGGCGGTGGTGAAGCTGATCGGCGCGCGGGCGTAGAGCGTGGTACCCTCGCGCTCGAATATCTGGTGCCGCGCGACATGCAGGAAGATGTAGAGGTCGCCCGGCGGCGCGCCGCGCAGACCAGCCTCGCCCTCGCCCGAGAGGCGCACGCGCGTGCCTTCATCGACGCCTGGGGGGATATTGACGGTCAGCGTCTTGGTCTTCTCGACCCGGCCCTCGCCGCGGCACGCGCCGCAGGGATCGGCAATCACCTGGCCGGCGCCGTTGCAACCCGGGCAGGTGCGCTCGACGACGAAGAAGCCCTGTTGCGCACGGACCTTGCCCGCGCCGTGGCAGGTGGTGCAGCTCTTGGCGGCCGTGCCCTTCTTCGAGCCGGTGCCGTTGCAGGTATCGCACGAAGCCGACACGTCGATCGTGATATCGGTCGACTTGCCGCGGAACGCGTCCTCGAGCCCGATCTCCATGTCGTAGCGCAAGTCGGCGCCGCGCCGCGGCGCGCGGGTGCCGGCGCGACCGCCGCCCATGAACTCGCCGAAGATGTTCTCGAAGATGTCGGAGAAGGCGCCGAAGTCCTGCGCCCCGCCACCGCCGCCGCCCATGCCGTTCTTGAACGCGGCATGGCCGAAGCGATCATAGGCCGCGCGCTTCTGCGGGTCCTTGAGCACGTCATAGGCTTCGCTGACGGCCTTGAACTTGGCCTCGCTGTCCTTGCAACCGTCATTCTTGTCGGGATGGTATTTGATCGCGAGCTTGCGATAGGCCGATTTGAGCGTCGCCTCGTCCGCCGTGCGCTCGCATTCCAGCAGTTCGTAATAATCGACTTCGGTGGTCATGCCGGGCCCCCGCCCTCCCCGTCATGCCGCTTGTGGCAGGCATGACGGGGGGTACGCATTACAAGTTACGCTTTGTTGCTATCGTCGACTTCCGAGAACTCGGCGTCGACCACGTCTTCCTTCGGAGCCTCCCCGGCCGCTGCCTCGCCCGCCGGCGACGCCTCGGACTGGGCCTGCTTCTCGTAGATCGCCTGGCCGAGCTTCATCGCCACCTGGGCGAGGGCTGCGGCCTTTTCCTTCATCGCTTCCGGCTCGTTGCTCTCGACCGCGGCCTTGGCCTCGGCGATCGAAGCCTCGATCTCGGCCTTGAGCGACGCATCGACCTTGTCGCCATTCTCGGCAAGCTGGCGCTCGGTCGTGTGGATCAGGCTGTCGGCGTTGTTCTTCGCCTCGGCCGCCTCACGGCGCTTCTTGTCGTCCTCGGCGAACTGCTCGGCGTCGCGGACCATCTGCTCGATGTCGCGATCCGACAGGCCGCCCGAGGCCTGGATGCGGATCTGCTGCTCCTTGCCGGTGCCCTTGTCGCGCGCCGACACGTTGACGATGCCGTTGGCGTCGATGTCGAAGGTGACCTCGATCTGCGGCACGCCGCGCGGTGCCGGCGGGATGCCGACCAGGTCGAACTGGCCGAGCAGCTTGTTGTCCGCCGCCATCTCGCGCTCGCCCTGGAACACGCGGATCGTCACCGCCTGCTGGTTGTCGTCGGCGGTCGAATAGGTCTGCGACTTTTTGGTCGGGATCGTCGTGTTGCGGTCGATCATGCGGGTGAACACGCCACCCAGCGTCTCGATGCCGAGCGACAGCGGGGTCACGTCGAGCAGCAGCACGTCCTTGACGTCGCCCTGCAGCACGCCGGCCTGGATCGCCGCGCCCATCGCCACGACCTCATCCGGGTTGACGCCCGAATGCGGTTCCTTGCCGAAGAACTCCTTCACGATCTGGCGCACCTTGGGCATGCGCGTCATGCCGCCCACCAGGACGACCTCGGCGATGTCCGCGGCCTTCACGCCGGCATCGGCCAGCGCCTTGCGGCACGGCTCCAGCGTGCGCTGGATCAGGTCCTCGACCAGCCGCTCCAGATCGGCGCGGGTGATCGTCTTGACGAGATGCTTCGGGCCGTTCTGGTCGGCGGTGATGAACGGCAGGTTCACTTCCGTCGTCGCGGCCGAAGACAGCTCGATCTTGGCCTTCTCGGCGGCTTCCTTCAGACGCTGCAGCGCGAGCTTGTCCTTGGTCAGGTCGATGCCCTCGGCCTTCTTGAAGTCCTCGGCCAGGAAGCGCAGCAGCTTGTCGTCGAAATCCTCGCCGCCGAGGAAGGTGTCGCCGTTGGTGGCTTTCACCTCGAACACGCCGTCGCCGATCTCGAGCACCGAGATGTCGAACGTGCCGCCGCCGAGATCGTAGACCGCGATCGTCTTGCCGTCCTGCTTGTCGAGGCCGTAGGCCAGCGCCGCCGCGGTCGGCTCGTTGATGATGCGCAGCACTTCGAGGCCGGCGATCTGGCCGGCGTCCTTGGTCGCCTGGCGCTGGGCATCGTTGAAGTAGGCGGGGACGGTGATGACCGCCTGCGTGACCGTCTCGCCAAGATACGACTCGGCGGTTTCCTTCATCTTCTGCAGCGTGAACGCCGAGATCTGCGACGGCGAGTAATCCTTGCCGCCGGCCTGCACCCAGGCGTCGCCATTGCTGCCCTTGACGATGTGATAGGGCACCAGCTCGGTGTCCTTCTTGGTGATCGGGTCGTCGAAACGACGGCCGATCAGGCGCTTCACGGCGAACACGGTGTTCTCCGGATTGGTCACCGCCTGGCGCTTGGCCGGCTGGCCGACCAGCCGCTCACCATCCTTGGCGAACGCGACGATCGACGGCGTGGTGCGCGCGCCTTCCGCATTTTCGATCACCTTGGGCTTGCCGCCTTCCATCACGGAAACGCAGCTGTTGGTGGTACCCAGGTCAATTCCGATTACTTTAGCCATGGTCCTCTTCGGCCCCCGTCATAAACAAATTGTCCACTCACCCCGCGCCCCTAAACCCGGCAACGCGAAGGCACTTGCAGACCGCGATATAGGGGGGCTTTCGCTTGTCGCAAGATTATCGGACGCTTAGAGCGCACATGACATTTCCCAAAGCGGGAGGAAGGATACCGATGTCGAGGATGATTGCGCTGTTTGCCGCCCTGCTGGCCCTCGGTGCCTGCCAGCGGCACGACATCTATATCGACAAGGGTTATGTGCGCCTCGCCGCGGTAAAAGGTCAGCCGGCAGCGGCCTATTTCACGCTCCATGGCGGCGGCAAGGACAGCACGCTGATCTCGATCGGCACCGAATATGCGATTCGCAGCGAGATGCACGAATCGATGAAGATGGGCGGGATGTCGTCGATGAAACCGGTCGATCATCTCGCCCTCCCCGCGGACGGCACGCTCGAGTTCAAGCCGGGCGGCAAGCATCTGATGCTGTACGACCTCAATCCGGAGATCGTCCCCGGGCGCACGCTGGCGCTGACCTTCACCTTCAGCGACGGTACGCGGCTGGAATATCCCGCGCTGGTGATCGCGGCCGGCGCGACGCCGCCCAAGGGCTGAGGTGAGGCCGAGCGACCGACCACTAACCGAAGGCGAGATCGCGCTCGCCCGGAGCGTGTTCGGCGAGGCGATAGATTATGCCCGGGTGCGCATCGCACGGCGCAAATGGGCCTTCTTCCAGCCACGCGAGACGGTGATGGCGCCGACCGGCGCGATCCATTTCCACCCTGACGGCACGCGCTACCGCGACGACTTCGCGGCCGCCGGCCTCGCCGACCAGGCGCTGTTCGTCCACGAGATGGTGCATGTCTGGCAGCATCAGAAGGGTATCTTCCTGCCGCTCGCCCGGCACCCCTTCTGCCGGTACGACTATGCGCTGGAGACCGGCAGGCCGCTGCATCGCTACGGTGTCGAGCAGCAGGCCGAGATCGTCGCCCATGCCTTCCTGCTGCGACGCGGCGTCGGTGTCGCCGGCGCCGCCACGCCCGAAAGCTACGAGGCGATACTGCCTTTCATGCCGTGTTGATCCTGCCCCGCCCGGCTGGACCGATATCCACGCCACGAATAGGGTCGTTGGCCAGCGTCTCGAAGGGTCGTCGAATGATGAAAGTGGCACTCGTCGGATTGCTCGTGCTTGCTGGCCTGGGAGGCTCGGCTGCGGCACGGCAACAGCCCCGGTTGATGGACCCCAACGAGATCCTCTTTTCCATCTCGACGCTGTCCGACGATGCCGCCCCGACCGCCCCGTTGAAGGGCAAGGCGAGTGCGACCGACGTGACATTCCACGAGGACGACTGGCGGCAGATCGAGTTCTTCCCGGCGAGCCGCGAGCAGGAGATCCGGCAGGAGCTGATGGCACTCGCCGCGTTCGAGCGAAGCCAGCGGGCGCCGGGTGGCGGCTGGAAGAAAGTCTATGTGCGCGAGCTGCCCGCACGGCCAGTCGTCGCCGGTGCCGCCGCGCTTGGCACATTGGCCAAGGATCTCGGCGTGGCGGTGCAGCCGGGGCCGGTGATCAACCAGGGACCGGACAGGGTGATCGGCCGTGTCGCGCACGGATTTTCACTGGCGGTGGGGCGCGGCGTGGCGCTCTACGGATTCAGCGACGCGAGCGGCGTGCCGGTGCTCGGCGCCCATGTCGAGGAAGGCGCCGAGGAAGATGCCCTGACCAAAGCGTTCGTGAAGCTGAACGCGAAGCACCAGCTGATCCTGGTCGACTGGCGCGCGCACCTGCTTGTCAGCGGCATGGCCAGGAACGGCAGCCTCGTCACCTGGCGGCCGGATCGGGGCCAGTGACGCGACCTGCTCTCACCTGCTTTTGCAGGTGATTGTATTTTTTGGCGGCGCCGTGATGGATGCCGGGCCGGCGTATCGTGTGACTTTACAGAGCGTTGTCGGGGAAAGCGTTGGCTTTCAATGTCCAACATAACAGGTGGGGAGCAGGTCGGCGGCGCCTGCTGAGCAGGTGTTGTTGCAGGAGTGAGCAGGTGACGGACCGCCCGGCAACAGGGCGCCAACAGACGCCCTGTTTTCGGTGGTTCCGAACAACGATGAGAATGAGCGGCACCGAACGCGAGTGGCACAATGCCACGATCTGGCGCGCGTTGAATCACCGCCTTGCGCGTCATGCTCCACCATTTCGGGCACTTGGCCGTTGTACGGGCCGGCTTTTATCGTAAACCCGCGCAATGCGATCGATCCCATTGCTGATCATGGCCTGGTTCGCCATCGCCGCGACTACACAGGCGCCGGACCTCGTTGCCGCCGCCCAGGCGGGGCAGCCGCCGAGCTTCGAAATCGTGCTCGACGCCCGGTTCGATCCGACCGGACGGGCGCGCTTCGACGCGTTCCGCGACTGGGCGGCCAAACTGCCTGAAGAAGAGCGCGCGCAATATTATGAGCAATTGGCCCCGGGACCCGATGGCAAATCGCGCTGGCGCGAGCGGGTGGCTTGTGGTCAGGCCGATCGCCACGGGCTCTCGCGCGCAATGAGCGTCGCCGCAGATCGAGCAGCCGACCGTACCGCGGCGCGCGCGCTGTGGGCCGAAGCGGAGCGCGCCTATACGGCCGCCGTGACGATAGAAGCGGCGAACCTCGCCGCGGCGAAAACCAAGCCCCGCCCGACGGCAAGCGGGCGCGCGCTTGCTATGCGGGTTGCGGCGGACCAAGCTTTCAGGAGTGCGCAGTTCGACCGGCCGCACGAGGCGATCGCTGCGGAAGTGATCACCTGGCGGTTCTGGAGCCGGCTCTGCCATATCGATGATGACAACACCGTCTGGTTGAAGGCGATTGTGGCGAAGGGCGAATGGCCACTCATCTCGCGGGATGGGGTGGGCGCGGCGAGCGACGCCTGGCTGCTCGCACAGCACGCCGACCACGACCCCGATTTCCAGAAGCAGGTCCTCGCGCTGATGGAGCCGCTCGTCGCGAGAAAGGAAGCGCTGGGCAAGAACTATGCGCTGCTGTTCGACCGCGTCGCCACGGCAGACCATCGCCCGCAACGTTACGGCACCCAGTTCGGCACCGGCAAGAATGGTTGTCTTGCAGTCGATGCGGTCGAGGATCACGCGGGGCTCGACGCCCGCCGCGCAGCCATGGGCCTCGACACGCTGGCGGCCTACGGGAAGAGGCTGTCCGAGGCGTATCACCAGAAAATCTGCGACAACATCTTTGCGATCGATGACAAGCCGTGAGAACTTACTCGCTGCTTCCATCCCGCAGCTAAAAGGCCGACATCTCCAGTCTCATATCGGCGCGAGTCCAGGCGGCGACGAAGTGGCGATGGGCGATGCGCGCCGCTGCCTTATGCCCTTGTGCCTTCAGCGCCTGATAGAGCCCGAAAAGCGCCCAGCCATTGGCAGGATTGCGCGCCAGATCGTCGCGATAGACCTGCGCCGCCTCGGCGGGCTTGCCGGCAACCAGCAGCGCCGCGCCGAGCAGGTGGCGCACAGGGAAGAATTCGTCGGACGGCTCGTCATAATCGAGCGCATCCTCCGCCTTCACGCCGTCGCGCAGCAGCGAGATAGCCTCCGCCGATTTGCCGCGCGCCAGCGCGATCCGCGCGCGGGCCTTGAGGCCGGCGATGCGATAGGCCGCACGCCCGCTGTTCATGCCCGCCATGAGATCGGCCGGCGCGGCCCCGATCGCCGCATCGAGCTGGTCGGCGACGATATCGGCCTGGTCGGGATGGCCGGTCTGCGCGAGTGCGGTCGCCCTGGCCTCGAGATAGGGGATATGGAGGCCGAATATCTTCGGATTGGGCGCCGGTTCCCTGAGGATCTCGTCCCACAGGCCAAAGCGGACCATCGCGGTGTAGAGCGCGCCGACATACCAGTCGACGCCGCCCATGCCGGCGAGCATCTCGTCGCTGAGCCCCGCGCGCGACTTGCGCAGCGCGTCGATCGTCTCGGCCCGGCGCCCTTCCATCGCCGCGGCGAAGGCGAGGAACTGGTAATTGTGCGCCGTGTACATCGGGTAATAATCGATCGGCTGGGTCTGGGCATAATAAGCGATATCGGCCGCCGCGCCCTTGCGATTGGCCTCGGCCGATTCCTCATAGCGCCCGACGCGCTGCAATATGTGCGAGGGCATGTGCACGAGATGCCCGGCCGCCGGCATCATGGCTTTCAGGCGCAATGCGGACGCGAGCGCCTTTTCCGGATGCTTCGAGGCCTCGACGGCATGGATATAATAATGGTTGGCGCCGGGGTGCCCGGGCGCGCGGGCGAGGACCTTTTCCAGCGTGGCGACGATCTCTGTCGTGCCGGGCGCGGGCGTGCCGTCGGCGCGCCAAAGCTTCCACGGCGTGATGTTCATCAGCGCCTCGGCGTGGAGCGTCTGGATATCGTTGTCGGCCGGGAAACGCCGCGCGGCGTCGCGCATCGCGCCGGCATAGGCGGCGAGCAGCGGCGCCTCGTTCGAGGGATCGAGCGGCGTCGGCCCGGCATAACGCCGGGCGAGCGCGGCGATGAGCGCCTGTTCGGCGGGCGTCGCCCGCGGCGCGAGCGCCCTGGCCTTGCCCAGCGCGTCCCAGGCGACGCTGGCGCGCGCTTCGGCCATCAGCGGCATGTTGTAATTGGGGCCGAGCGCCAGCCCGAGGCCCCAGAAGCACAGCGCACAGTGCGGATCGAGTTCGCTCGCCCGGGCGAAGGAGCGCGCCGCCTCGTCATGGTTGAACGCCCAGATCAGCCGCATGCCCTGGTCGAAATAGCGCTGCGCTTGCGGTGAGGTTGTGGCGATCGGGCGGTGGAAGGTGCCGAGGCCGTCGAACAGCCGTGCGCCCTTCGCCCAGTCGGCAATGGTTTGCGGAAGGCCGGGCATTGCAGGCGCTTCCGCCATTCCCGGCATCGCTGGCATGGGCGCGGACTGCGCGCCGGCGTTGCCTGGAAGCGCCAGCAGCAGCAGCAGCACGGCAAAAGCGATCGAACGCGACATGCGGCATTCCCCCAGCGCGACATTTGTCGCCTGGCGGAGGGTAATCCCGTTACGCCGGCGACTCAATCGGTGCCGCGTCAGGCTGCCAGTTCGTGTGCCGCTTCGCTTGCCAGCGCGAGCGTCAGGATCGCCACCGCACCCCTGCCCTGTCCTTCGCTTTCGAGCCGCAGGCCACCCTGCATCGCGCCCATCGAATTGGCGCACCAGTGCAGTCCCAGTCCGCCGGATTTGTGCGACCGGGTGGAGAAACCGCGCTGGAACAGTTCCGGCGTGCGATCGGGCGCAAAGCCCTCGCCGTCGTCGCGGATGGCAATGCGCGCCTGGCCATCTGCCTCCTCGATCGTGACGTTGATCGTGCCGCTATGCGAACCCGTCGCGGCGATCGCTTCGGCAGCGTTGGAGAAGAGGTTGCCGATCACCTGGCTGAGGATCACCCGACTGGCCATGACGTGGCACGGCCGCGACGGGAAGCTGAAAGCGATCGACACGTCGCCGGAATAGCGTGCGATCGTCGCATTCTTGGCGATGATGTCGGTGACGTCGCAGGCGGCGAGCGCAGGCCGCTCATGCGCCGCCTCCTGCTGCCCGCCGATGATGTCGAGCACATGGCCCATCGCCTCGCGCCCGATCCGCAGCTGGTTGCGGCGCTCCTCGCGGTCGCGCGCCTCGGCCTCGACCGCGGCGGCGACGAAGGCGAGCAGCTTGGCACGGCGCGGCGCAGGCAGATCGTCTGCCGCCAGTTCGGCGATGGCGCGGTCTAGGATCGCCCGGTCGATCGGCGGCGTTTGCGCGATGCCCTGGCTGAGGATCGTGCTGATCGGATTCAAGGCGTTGCGGACATTGTGCATCACCGCGACCGCGCTCTCGCTGCGGCCGAGCGCGAAGCTCTGCACCTCGACCTGTTCACTGAGGTCCTTGAGCTGGCGCAGCATCGAATTGAAGCTGCGGCCGAGCGAGCCGATCTCGTCCTGCCGCTTTTCCTCGTCGAGCGGGCCGAGCGAACCGGAAGCGCGCACCGCCTGCATGTGGCGTTCGACCCGGGCGAGCGGGCGCAGCACCTGGCGGGTGATCATGCGCCTGAGCACGAGCAGCACGATCATCAACAACAAGGTCGATCCGGCCACGGCGAGCAGGAGCATACGCCGGCCCAGCGTCGACACTTCGCGCGGCACGCTGAATGCCGCGCTGGCCACGGCATGACCATCGGCGCCGGGGATCGGCACCGCGATATTCATCGTCGATGGGCCCGGGGTGATGGCCGCCGCATCCGACGCATGATCGAGATCGAGCCGGGCGTCGAGCTGGAGCAGCTCGAACAATTTGCGCGAGGTGATCTGCCGCGCCATCAGCACCAGCCCGCGCGGCGTGCCGGTGCCGTCGCTGCGGCGCACCTCGGCGACGCCGACCGCGGCAACGACCGAGCCGAGCCGGACGAAGAAATGCGGCCGCGCATCGCCTTTCAGCACGCGGCGGAAATCGGTACGGCCGATCTGATCGATAAAGGCCTGGCGCAAAGCGGGGTTGTCGGCATTGCCGTCGCGCCAGCGCGCGATGACGATGTGCCCGTCATTGGCGACATAGGCCATGCCGTTGACGTCGAGATTGGCCATGGCGAGCGGCGAGAAGCTCTCCTGCTCGAAGGCAGCCGTCTGGTGCGCCATATAGTCGTAGCTGGAATTCCAGTCGCCATAGTCCTTCACCGCGGTGGCGACCTTGCTGGCATATTCGCCGAGTGCGGCGCGCGTCCGTTCGACATGCGCGTCGACCGACTTCGCCTCGAGCTGGTTGAAGCTCGGGGTGATGACGCTGGCCAGCAACAGGGTGATGGCGATCGACCCGGCGATCCCGACCGCGGTCAGGATCAGGACGAGCTTGGCGCCGAGCGAGGTGGGATTGCGCAGCGCCTCGATCCGGCCGGACGCGGCGCGGACGACGGGTTTCATCAGCCGTGCGTCCCGTTGCCCGCCTGTTCGTCGTCCACGCTTTCACCGACCGACGGATCGACCATGAAACGACGGTGCGCGATCTCGGCGGCGAGGTCGGGGGCGACGGGCCGCGAGAAGAAATAACCCTGGAGATGCGAGCAGCCGGCAACGCGCAGCGCCTGCAGCTGGGCCTCGGTCTCGACGCCCTCCGCGATCACGCCCAGGCCGAGCGCGCGACCCAGATGGATGATCGAGTGGACGATCGCCGCGCTTTCGCGCTCGCGGCCCATGCCGTCGATGAAGCTGCGATCGATCTTGAGGCTGTCGAGCGCGAACTTGCGAATGTTGTAGAGGCTGGAATAGCCGGTGCCGAAATCGTCGAGCGCGATGCGGAAGCCCATCTGGCGCAGCTTGTAGAGCGTCTCGGCGGCGCGATCGGCATCGTCGAAGATCGCCGTTTCGGTGATCTCGATCTGTACGCGATTGGGCTCGATCCCGGCGCGCTGCACGCATTCCAACACATGGCCGACGAAATTGTGGCGACGGAACTGGCGCGGCGAAAAGTTGACCGAGACATATTGGCCCGGCCAGTCTTTCAGGACCGTCAGCGATTGCTCGAGGATCCAGTCGCCGAGCTCGTGGATCAGGTTCGATTCCTCGGCGATCGGAATGAACAGGGCCGGGCTGACGGGCCCGAATTCATCGGTATTCCAGCGCACCAGGGCTTCGAAGCCGACCACCTCGAGGCCCTCTCGGGCGACGATCGGCTGATAGACCAGGCTCAGCTCGCCGCGATCGATGGCCTGCGAAAGGCCACCCTCGATGCGACGGCGGAAGCGGATCGATTCGTCCATGCTCTCGTCGAACACGCGGATGACGCCGCGGCCGCTCTGCTTGGCATCGTTGAGCGCGAGATCGGCGCGGCGCATCAGGTCGACCGGCTCGCGCTCGCTGCCGGCCTCGGCATAGACGAAGCCAAGCGACGAGGCGGTCTCGACCGGATGGCCGAAGATGCGCAGGTGCGTGGCGCAGGCGAGGATGATGCGCTCGCACGCCATGGCGGCGGCTTCCTCGCCGGGCGATTCGAACAACAGCCCGAACTCGTCGCCGCCAAGCCGCGCGACCATGCCGCCTTCGGGCACATTGTCTTCAAGCAAGGTGCAAATCTGGCGGATCAGTTCGTCACCGGCGAGATGACCGAGCGTATCGTTGACCAGCTTGAAGCGGTCGAGGTCGAGCATCGCGGTGGCGAAACCGCTCGGCCCACGCGCATAATCCGTCAGTGCACGCAGGAAGGCGAGGCGATTAGGCGCCTCGGTCAGCGAATCATGCGTGGCGATATGCATCGCCTTGCTTTCGTTGGCGGCGAGCTCGGCACCCTGTTCCTCGAGCTGGACGATCTGCGCGGCGAGCGCGGCGCGCGCTTCTGCCAGCTCGCGATCGACCTGCCAGCGATGCGCCAATGCCGCCGCCATCTGGGTCACCTCGGCGACCTCGAACGGCTTGGCGATGTAGAAGATCTTGTCGGCGGGGCCGGCGGCCTTGCTGATCTCGATCGGCGAGAAATCGGAATAGCCGGTGACCATCACCAGGTTGATATCGGGATCGAGCGCGCGGATGCGCATCGCGGTTTCCTTGCCGTCGATCCCCGGCGGCATGCGCACATCGATGAAGGCGACCGCATAGGGCTCACCCTTCGCCAGCGCGCTTTCCACCGCCGATACGCCATCGAGGCCCTGCAGGGCATGAGTCACGGCATAGTCGACCGGCTTTTCGCTGGCCGGCGTGTCGTCGAACAGCTCGGCCGCCATCGCGTCGAGCGCCGCGCCATCGCCGCTTCCGCCGGGCGCGAAGCAGCGCCGATAGGAATCGTGCATGCCGGGTTCGTCGTCGACGATCAGAATTCGCATGTCAGGTACCGCCGTAGCTCGTCATTTGGGGCGCGTCGGCCCGTTGCCACGGCGTAAGCGGATGCGGTTAAGGCGTCGTAAACGCTGTTAGGCGCCAGAATTGCCGCGCAAGGCGCGATTACCCAATTCGATCGCCCCGAGCGGCCCGGCGCGGTTGCCGAGCGCCGCCGGCACGACGAAGCGCTCGACCGGTTCGATCAGCCCGGTTGCGCCATAGCCGCCAAGACTGTCGAGCAGCTTGCGGCGGATGCGCGGGAAGAGGTGCGGGATGCCGGTCATCACGCCGCCGCCCATCACCACCCGGCGCGGGATGCCGGTCAGCACCAAGGTGTGGATGATCTGAGCGAGGACGTGGGCGACGCCGTCCCATGCGGGGTCGTCATCGGATAGCTGGTCGGCGCTGATCCCCATCCGCACGCGGATTGCGGTGCCAGAAGCGAGACCCTCCGCGCAATCGCCATGAAAGGAACAGCTGCCCGGCCATTCGTCGCCAGGCAACCGCACGGGGCGGATGTGGCCGAGTTCGGCATGGGTAAGCCCCTCGACCGGCGCGTTGTCGAGCACCAGTCCGACACCGAGGCCGGTGCCGACGGTGATATAGGCGTGATCGGCCACATCCTGCGCGGCACCCCATCGGCCTTCGCCCAGTGCCGCACCGGCGACATCGCTGTTGAAGCCGGTCGGCACGTCGGCCACGCCGGCAAGATATTGCGCAACGTCGGTATTCGACCAGCCCGGCTTGGTCGTCGCGGTGATGAAGCCATAGTCGGGCGCCTGGCGATCGATCGAGACGGGGCCGAAGCTGGCGATGCCCAGCGCATCATATCCACGCCATCGCGCCAGGACTGCGCCGATCGCCGCCATCGTCTCGGCCGGCGTGGTGGTTGGCAGCCGCACCTCGTCGCGAATATCATCCGGGCCGGTGGCGAGGATGCAGTTGCATTTCGTGCCGCCGAGTTCGACGCCGGCGACAAGGGGGGACTGGCTCATACCGTCCACTTTTCGGTATCATCGCCGGTGCTGTCAACGCGTGGCGAACGATCCGATCCGGATCATGTCCCGTTTGGCGCCGATCGCACGATGGCATATCGTTGCGCGATGGACAGGTCGGGCTACAGCGCACGCGAGGATCATCGTGCCGACGACACGGCAGACACCCAGCGCGTAGCTGGCCCGCGCCACGCCGGCCTCACCGCGACCGCCGCCATGCTGAATGCCGCACCACCGGTGCAACGCCTCGCCGCGATGCGCCCGCCCAACCGCACCGGCCTGCCCGACCGGCTCAAGGAGGGTGTCGAGGCGATGTCGGGCATGTCACTCGATTCGGTACGGGTGCACTATAATTCGTCGCAACCGGCCCAGCTAAATGCGCTGGCCTATGCCCAGGGATCAGACATCCATGTCGCGCCGGGGCAGGAACGGCATCTGCCGCATGAGGCGTGGCACGTCGTGCAGCAAGCGCAGGGGCGCGTCCGCCCGACGATGCAGATGAAGGGCAACACCGCGATCAACGACGATGTCGGGTTGGAGCACGAGGCCGATGTGATGGGCGCGCGGGCACTGACGCTGGGCGGCGAACCCGCGCCGGGCCCGGGTGGCGAGGCGATGCGGCCGACCTCGCTGCCGGCGCCCGACACCATGCCGCGACAACTCCATGTCGCGCCTGAAACCCGGCCGAATGTCGCAGAGAGGAAACGACCAAGGTTCGATGACGCGCGCTGGGAAAGGTCGGCCGACACCTCTTTCATGGATCTCAACTGGCCGCTGATGGCCGATCGCGCGTACGAGACGATCAACGTGGCGCGGCCCAATCTCGAACAGGACGAGGAAATTGCCGAGATCGACGCGCTGGAGGCCGAGCTGGACAATCTGGTCCGGGCCGGCAATCGGCATATCAGAACCTTCGATACCACCGATCCCTGGGAGCGGGTTGCTATCAACAACACGCTCAAGGGCGACATGACGAACGTGACGGACGTGCTCGCGCGTATTCAGGAGAAATTCGTCATCACCGAAGGCGGCTTCAGTGCCAAGGGCCGGGCAACCGCAATCAACAATGTCGATATTTCGGAAGACAATCAGGGCGTCGTCGGCAGGGACGACAGTTTCATCAACACCATCACGATCGGCGACGAGTTGCTGAGCGACAGGGTCGGCGTGACCAAGCCGGTCACCGCCGCCGCCCCCGGCGCCGTAAGGCTGCTGGTCAATGGCGGGGTGTATAACGGGACCGACGACCCCAGCTCCTATAATGACGCGATGACCGCGCTCGACGTGCCGCAGACGGCGAACGACATTTCGACCTTCGCCGCCCGACCGCGCGGGCTGGGCCAGCAGGTCGCGATGAACAATACCAATGCACGTGGCTATGCCTGGGCGACGGGAACCGGGGGATGGAACACCACACAGTGGGAGTGGCTGCACATTCGCGGCGCCTCGCTCGGCGGCGAGACCGACGCGACCAATCTCGTCGTCGGCACGCGCGACGCCAACACGCACATGATACCGTTCGAATCCAACCTCAAGTCGCTGGCCAAGTTGGCGCGCGAGGATGACTATTTCTATCGCTTGAACGTCACCTGGGACGTCGCCGGGCGCCAGTTGCGTCACCGCGTCTCGACCATCTCGATCCGTTGGAATCTGAGGTTGTCGAATCTCGCGCCCGATGGGATCGAGCCGGTCACCGGAGAGGCACTGTTCTCGCCGCTCGCCACCGGCAGCGTGCTGTCGAAGGACGAGATCGGCTTTCTCGAGGACGAGCTGCGTCAGGCGCGCGAGCTCCACCTGCAAGAGGAAGAAAGCGAAAGCGCCAGTGGGAGCGGGAGCGGGAGCGATTCCAATAGCGACGATGTCGACATGGGAGGCTATGTCAGCGCTGAATATTGAGGCCCGCCGGTCTTTCACCGCCGGAAAATGGCATCATATCGGTGCGATCGGATTGTCCGGGGCCGGCGATCGTCATAGCGTCACGTTATGGAGCAGAAGACCACGCATCGCGCGTCCGTCGCGCCCAAGCCGAACGATCCGCACGGCGCCGAGGCGCTCGGTCCGCGCGGGCGACATCTCTCTGCGCTGGCGGCGACGCTCAACGGATCGACCCCTGTGCAACGGCTCGCGGCAAGCGTGCCGCCCAATCGGACCGGCCTGCCCGATGGCCTGAAGGCGGGGGTCGAAAACCTGTCCGGCATGTCGCTTGATCATGTCCGCGTCCATCGCAACTCCGCGGCGCCGGCACAGCTCGACGCCCATGCCTATGCCCAGGGCTCCGACATCCATCTCGCACCCGGGCAGGAGCAGCATCTGCCGCATGAGGCCTGGCACGTCGTGCAACAGGCGCAAGGGCGCGTCCGCCCGACGATGCAGATGAAGGGCAACACCGCGATCAATGACGACGCATCGCTGGAACATGAAGCCGATACGATGGGGCGGCGCGCCCTGGCCATGACGGCCGACGGCCCAGCGCCGGCACAGCTTCGCGCCCGCAACGACGCGGTGGCGCAGCTGACCAAGACGGTCAATGTCAAGCGGACCCAGGAGCTGGTCGAGGACGAAAGCGGTGGCAACCTTTCCGGCACGACTTTCGGCTGGCAATCGCGATTCGACGTGGACATCATCAGCGACAAGGTCGTCGTCACGATCCGCATCAAATCGAACGTCGATCCGATGCTGTTCCAGTCGGTATGGGCGAGCCAGGTCACCACCCAGTGGAGCAACCGCTTCATGATCAAGGCGGGCGACAAATCCTACCCGATCGTCGTCAACCTCGTGCAGGTCGACAGCGGCGAGCATTACGCGGTGAAGCCGGTGAAGTCCGACAGCGCGCTGCACTCCGGCGGGCGGGCTCATTTCGGTACGCAGGACATGACCACCTGGGGCGTGCACGATACCACCAACGTCTCGCACGAGGTCGGCCACATGCTCGGCAATGTCGACGAATATGGCAAGCTGAAGGTCGATGGCCAGCTGCGCGATTACAAAACCACGCCCAGCTCCACGATCATGGCGGTTTCCGCCAACAATCCGATCGCCAGCCATTATTATCTGATCAAATGGGCGGCGGACCAGGAACTGACCGAGCTCGGCCTGTTGAAGGAGAAGAGCGAAGTCCTGCCCGATCCGGGCAGCCGGTTGGGCGAACACCAGTCGGGTGCGATCGGGCTGAGCGCGATCAAGTCGGGCGCGTCGGGACTGAAGAAGGTCGTGCCCTCGAAGAAATCGGACGAGGAGACGGAGGTCGTTCCCGAGTTCGTCAGCAAGAAGAGCCAGCTCAAGCCGCCGACCTTCGACGCGCCGCTGCCGAAGGAGAGTTCATCCTCGCCCAAGGAGGAAATATCGCCGAGCAAACGCCAATATGACAGCGATATGAAGTCAATGAACGCAGACCTCAGATCGGCTCGAAAGACGTTCGAGGAACACCCCGAAAGCTGGGTCATCGAACGGCTGGTCACCTATATCGAGCGCATCATCCAGCAATATCGCGACGAATATGTCGAAGGTGTGATCTCGCGCCGCTGGTGCGTCAATGCGACAGCCGGAATCGTCGACGACGATATCCCCCAGGCGATCAGGGAAAAAGGCGACGAGGGCGGCCGCCCCTGGTTCATGAATCATTGAGGCACGGCCGCCGGCCGCATCATTCCACCGTCACCGACTTGGCCAGGTTGCGCGGCTGATCGACATCGGTGCCCTTGGCCACCGCGACATGATAGGCCAGCAGTTGCACCGGCACGGCATAGACCAGCGGCGCGATCAGCGGGTGGACCTTGGGCATGGTGATCGTCGCCATGCAATTGTCGCCCGCGGCCTGGATACCGTCATAGTCCGAGATCAGCACGACCTTGCCGCCGCGCGCCTGGACCTCCTGCATGTTGGACACCGTCTTGTCGAACAACGGACCCGAGGGGGCGATGACGATGACCGGAACATTCTCGTCGATCAGCGCGATCGGGCCGTGCTTCATTTCACCCGCCGCATAACCTTCGGCATGGATGTAGCTGATTTCCTTGAGTTTCAGTGCACCTTCCAGCGCCAGCGGATAGTCGGTGCCACGGCCGAGATAGAGAACGTCGCGCGCGCCGGCGATGGTGTGCGCCATCGCCTCAATCGCCTCGTCATAGGCCAGCGCGCCGTTGAGCGCGGCGGGTGCCTCGGCGAGATGCTTGACGATCGCCTTCTCCTCCGCGTCGCTCAGCTTGCCCTTGGCGCGGGCGAGATTGGCGGCAAGCGCGGCCAGCACCGCCAGTTGGCAGGTGAACGCCTTGGTCGAGGCGACACCGATTTCCGGACCGGCATGGGTCGGCAGCAGCAAATCCGCCTCGCGCGCCATCGAACTGGTCGGCACGTTGACCACCACCGCGATGGTCTGCCCTTCCGCCCGAGCGTGGCGCAGCGCGGCAAGCGTATCTGCCGTCTCACCGGACTGGCTGATGAACAGGGCAAGGCCGCCCTCCTCCATCACCGGCTCGCGGTAGCGGAACTCGGAGGCGACATCGAGATCGACGGGAACGCGGGCAAATTGCTCGAACCAGTATTTGGCGACCATCCCGGCATAGAAGCTGGTGCCGCAGGCGACGATGGTGACGCGCTTGATCCTCGACAGATCGAATTCGGGAATCGGCAGCGTGACCTTCTCCTCCATTCGCTGGAGGTAGGAGCGCAGGGTCTGCGCGACGACGATCGGCTGTTCGTAGATCTCCTTGAGCATGTAGTGGCGATGATTGCCCTTGGAGACCAGTTCGCCGGTGACGCCCGAGATGGTGATCGGTCGCTCTACGGGCGTGTTGTCGCGATCGAAGATCTGCGCGCCGTCATGGGTGATGACGACCCAGTCACCCTCCTCGAGATACGAGATACGTTGGGTCAGCGGGGCGAGCGCCAGCGCGTCCGAGCCGAGATAGGTCTCGCCATCGCCATAACCCACAACCAGCGGCGAACCGAGCCGCGCGCCGACCAGCAATTCGGGATGCTGGCGGAACAGGATGGCGAGCGCGAACGCACCGTGCAGGCGCGGCAGCACCTCGGCGACGGCCTCGGCAGGCGACATGCCGGCCTCGACCTTCTCGCTGATCAGGTGCGCGACGACCTCGGTATCGGTTTCACTGTCGAACTTTCGGCCGCGTGCGATCAGTTCGTCACGCAGCGGTTTGAAATTCTCGATGATGCCGTTGTGGACCAGTGCGACCTCGCCGGTCGCATGCGGGTGGGCGTTGTTGGTGGTCGGCCCGCCATGTGTCGCCCAGCGCGTATGCGCGATGCCGACCAGTCCCGGCAGCGGCGCCTCGGCGATCACATTGACCAGGTTGACCAGCTTGCCCGAAGCGCGGCGGCGATCGATCTCGCCGTCATGGACGGTGGCGATACCGGCCGAGTCATAGCCGCGATATTCGAGCCGCTTCAGCCCGTCGAGCAGCCGATCGGTCACCGCTTCCTTGCCGACGATACCAACGATTCCGCACATCTGGTTCTTCTCCGCACGCTCATCGCGTGAATTTTTTTAGCCCCTCCCTTCAGGGGAGGGGCTTATTTCTTCGCTGCGGCCTTCTTCGCCGCCATGATCTCACGGAAGCGCTTCGCCCTGCCCGGCCGCGCCTCCTGCTTGCCGCGCGCAATGGCCAGCGCATCGGCCTCGACATCGGCGGTGATCACCGAGCCAGCGCCGACGATCGCCCCGGCGCCGATCGATACCGGCGCTACCAGCGCACTGTTCGAGCCAATGAAGGCGCCCGCGCCGATCTGCGTCTTGTACTTGAAGAAGCCGTCATAATTGCAGGTGATCGTGCCCGCGCCGATATTCGCCCCCGCGCCCACTTCGGCGTCGCCGAGATAGGTCAGGTGGTTGGCCTTGGCACCCTTGCCCAGCACGGCCTTCTTCATCTCGACGAAATTGCCGACTTTCGACTTCTCGCCCATCACCGCGCCGGGGCGCAGCCGCGCGAACGGCCCGACTTCGGCACCGGCACCAACGGTCGCGCCTTCGATATGACTGAAGGCGTGGATCGTCGCACCGTCGGCGATGCTGACGCCGGGACCGAAGAATACGTTCGGCTCGATCGTCACGTCGCGACCGATCTGCGTATCGTAAGCGAACCACACCGTCTCCGGCGCGATCAGCGACGCGCCGGCGTCCATGATCTGCGTGCGCCGCGCGGCCTGCCAGCGGCCTTCGGCATAGGCCAGTTCCGCGCGGCTGTTGATGCCGATCACCTCGTCGGCGTCGGTCTCGACGACCACCGCGCGGTCGCCATCGGCCAGCGCGAGCATGACGATGTCGGGGAGGTAATATTCGCCCGCCGTATTGTCGTTGCCGACCCGGTCGAGCAGCGGCCAGAGATCGGTCGCCCGCACCGCGGTGACGCCCGAATTGCACAGGTCGACAGCGCGCTCGGCAGCGTTCGCATCCTTGTATTCGACCATCTTGGTGATCGTGCCGTCGGCCTCGGCGAGGATGCGGCCATAGGCCTTGGCCTCGGGCGGACGAAAGCCGAGCACGGCAATGCGTGGCTTGTCAGCGGCCGAAAGGCGCGCGGCCATCGCCGCGATGGTCTCGGACGACAGGAAGGGCGTGTCGCCAAAACAGACGATCGCCACGCCGTCGAACCCGGCCAGCGCGTCGCGCGCCTGGAGCGCGGCATGCGCGGTGCCGAGTTGTTCGGCCTGGAGCGCCGTGGTGACACCGAGGCCAGCCACCGCCGCTTCGATCTGCTCGCGGCCCTTGCCGACCACGACGATACGCTCGGTAGCCCCGGCGCGGTCGACGCTGTCGATCAGGTGGAGCAGCATCGGCCGGCCCGCGATGGGATGGAGGACCTTGTGCAGATCGGACTTCATCCGGGTGCCTTGCCCGGCGGCAAGAATGATCGCGGCGATCGGCGAGCTTTCCATCCCGCCGCCCTGCCACGAGGAACTTACCAATACCATAGCATCGCGCGCTCTTGCGGCGATGATGACGACATTTTCATGCCGGCTCGTCGGGGATCACCATGACGACCGGCTCAGCCTTTGCCGCGGCGATCTTCGCCCAGGGATTGGGCTCGGGTTCGGCGATCTTGAACAGATGGTTCTCGTCGCGATGCTCGAAAGGCAGATCCTGACCGCGCACGCTCAGCGTCGTGTTGATGACATAACGCCACGACCCGTCCTCTTCGAAGACGATCTCGATGCGATAGGCGTCGGTGCGGAACGCATATTCGAGGAACGCGGTCGAGCAGATGCCGTATTCGGTTTCGCCGCGCGTCGCCGACAGCACCAAAGTCGCCGCGTCGGGCGCCGCCTGGCCCGAAGCGATCGCCACCTGGCCGCGCGGAATGGCGATGGTCTGCAGCACCAGCCCGGTGGCCGGCTCCCACAACCAGTAACCGACCTGATCGTGGAAGGTGATGTCCTCCTCCGTCGTGTTGATATGAATGTGATAGCGCAGGCCGTAGAACAACTGCGGACCATTGGCCTGCGGATCGATCGGCTCGAACACGATGCGCTCGCGGAACTCGCGCCGCTCCGGCCCTTCGGCCTTGGGGTTGAGATCGACACCTTTGGTGCCCTCCCATGTCCCCGCCAGCCGCCGCAACGGGCCGAGATTGGCCAGCGTATCGGGATCGACGTCGCTCGGCTCGGTGAAGATGTCGTCGGGAAAGTTTGTCATGCCGCCATCTTGCAGATGCCCGACCACGCTCGTCAATCGGCCTTCGTTCGCCATCTCGTCCATAGATGCTTCGCCAGCATCCGCGGCGCCATCGCCATCGGCAAAGAGATGCGCCGCGCGTGGACGATCATGTCGGTGGCCGCGAGCATGCGCACGCAGCGCTCGATCGCCACATGATGTGCCAGCAACGACGAGGCGTCCGGCGTGATCCGTGCGGTCAGTTTCGGCTTTCCGTCCTAGCCGGTCGAGGGACTCGGTGTCGGCGCGGTGATCGATTCCGATGGCGAGTTGATCCCGACGTTGGCCCGCCTCACATCCGCTTGATCTTGCTGTGCCCAAGGTCTCCCTTCGGATCGGGTACGTTGTTCGGCACCTCGAAGGTCACGGATTCGGCGCCGTAGAGTCCCGCCGGCACGGTGATCGGCGCAAGGACGCGGAAATCGTCGAGGCCGCGCGCTTCAAGTTTGCCATCCCGCACCAGCTGGGCGATGCCCAGCCGGCCGGGCAACAGGGTGTAACGCTCCGCCGCAACCGGGCTGACCAGCGCGCCGGGTTCGATCTCATAGACGCCCGCCGGATCGAAATCGGCATAGTTTCGCTGCCACTCGGGCAACGCGGCGTCGTGATCGTGCGGGGCATAGATTTTCGCCTCGATCCCGCCCGAGCCGATCGTCAGCACCGCCGGATCATAGCCGCCGCCCGTCACATCGGGCAGGCGATATTGCGGTAGCCGCGCGCGCTGCTCGACACTAAGTCCGTCGGGCTGCGGTCGCTTGACGAGGTCGGCCAAGCGCAACGGCACGCCTTGCGGGTTCGGCTCGTAAAGCGTCTCTGCCAGGACGCCGCACTGCGCCGCATCGGCAAAGCGGACCCGGTCGCGCGGCAGGCCGGCGATCGCCGCGGGAAATCGCGTCGAGGTCACCACCACCACCCGCTCGATCCGGCGCGTCCAGCCGGTGAACCGCACGACCGAGCGACGGCCGCCGACTAGCACGAGATAGATGGGCGAAAAGCCCGGGGTGACGTGCAGGTCGAGCGCGGTGGTTGCTTCTTCCTGCGGGTCATCGGCCTTGAGCCGGACGCTCGAGATGGCGGCACCCTCATAATAGCCGGCAAAGACCATCATGGCGTTTTTGCTCGGTTGCGGCAGATCGCAGTCGCCGATCGCGGCGCGGAACGGGCCGTCGGTTTCGACCGGCGCCGCACCGTAAGTGCGATCGATCATGCGCCAGCCGAACAGGGCGCCACCCATCGCCAGGGCCAGGCCGAATATCAGGCGCACACAACGTTCCCTCCCGGTTGGTCGCGGCTGAATCTACGGTGTGGCGGGTTAAGAAATGCCAGCGGCCTGATCTTTGCGCCACTTGGTCCACAAATGCCGCACCAGCATCGCCGGCGGCATACGCAGCCAGTGCGAACGGATATAGAAAGCCAGCCGCGTCGCGCGGCGCGTGTCGCGCCCCCAGCCGTCACGCGCGGTCAGCCGGCGCAGATAGGCGTGATCGGCCGGCACCAGCTTCGCGCCATCGCCATAGAGCGCGTCGGCGAGCCGCAGCGCGCGCGCGACTTCCCTGGCCAGACCGTGATGCACTGCGCGCTGGCTCAACCCAGTGGTACCGAACTGATCGATCAGGCAACGCACGTCCCACAAATTGCGCATTCCGCCCGCCAGATCGCCATCGGCGAAAAGATGCGCGGCAGCGTGGACGAT
Source organism: Pseudomonadota bacterium (assembly GCA_040390605.1). Classification (GTDB taxonomy): domain Bacteria; phylum Pseudomonadota; class Alphaproteobacteria; order Sphingomonadales; family Sphingomonadaceae; genus Sphingomonas. The sequence continues at coordinate 35,892 of JAZJXZ010000035.1, read as the reverse complement.
CATGTCGTCGGGCGCGAGCATCCGCACGCCGGGTTCGATCGCGACGCTGTTCGCCAACAGCGACACCGCATCCGGCGTGACCCGCGCGGTCAGCGGCAGGATCGTGTGGTGGACATCGATCATACGATCGCGATCGCGGTGGATCAGCGGCGGCAGCTCGTGCATCCATTGGCGGTAATAGGCGTCGTCATAGGGGTTGGGCTTGACCCATTCCCACCCCGCAGCGAGCAAGGCCGCCTCGACCGCGTCGATCCGCGCGCGCGGCACGAGGATATCCAGATCGCCGATCGATCGCCCCTCCCCGGCGCGCAAGCCCGCCGCAGCGAAGGCCGATCCTTTGAGCAGGACAACGGGCTCGCCGAGCGGCGCGAGGGCGCGGCGCGCCATCTCGACTTCCCACAGCGCCGTGACCTGTCCCTGTGCCGCCGAGGCGCCGGCGTCTTCCAGGATGCGCGCGACCTCGCCGGGTAACGCTAACCCCTCCAACCGCGAGGCGAGCGTGCCGATCATCTGTTCGGCCCTCGCCATGGCGATCAGCGCCGTCCAGCCGGTGGAATCGAGCGCGAGCGCATTGCCGGGTGTGCGCAACACGCGGGCAAGGAGCCACCCGTCGCTCACAACGCGGCCCATAATTTCTCGACCTGCGCGATGGCGCTGTCGGTATCGGGATAGTCGATCGCGCGGGCGGGCACGGTCCTCACCAGATGCGTCAACGCATCGAAGCCGCGCTCGCCCAGCGCGACATAGTTGGTCGACGCCTGGGTCAGGCGCACGAACACCTCACTGGGCGGCACGACGCGATCGTCGGCCTCGAAGCCGTAATGGGGGAACAACAGCAGCGCCGGCGGCACCGCCACGTCCATCGCCACCACCGCGCTCGCATCGGGCACGAGATGCCGGATATCGCCCTTGGGCGTTCCGGCGAGCAATGGCCCGAACCGCGCGTCGGGCAAGGCGCGGGTCACCACCTCGATCGCCGCATTCTTGAGGCTGACGAGGCGCGGAAAGGCGTGGACCAGCCCTGTCGCCGGATCGAGCAGCGCGAATTCGTCGCCCATCAATCGCCAGCCACGCGCCGACAGCAAGGCGGCGAGCGTCGATTTACCCGCGCCCGATATGCCGGTCATCAGCAGCGCCTTGCCGTCGCGCTCGACCACCGAGGCGTGGAGCAGCAGGTAGCGCCGCTGGCCGAGCGCCATCTGCAGGTTCATGCCCATTTCCGCGGCGAGCAGGCCCTGTGCGAGCGGCAGCGGCAGCGCGTCGGGCAGCATGAAGTCGCCGCCGATCGTGACGGAGGGTCGGACGACCTGCCGCCACCGCCGCGCCGGGAACAGCCGCACCGAGAAATCCGGCACGTCGGGTTTGGGATAATCGGCATAGAGCGTTTCGAGCTGCTCGACCGGTGCGCGCCACGCCGAGCCGACCCGAAAACCGACCGGCCCGATCCTGACCGAAAAGACGTGCCTCATGCCGCGGATACAAGCCCGGAGGCGACGAGCTCGTCGAGCCGCTCCGCCAGCGACGCGTCGTCGAGATCGGCCAGCTCGAAATCGGCGGCCAGGCGTTCGGCCAGGGCGGAACGCGTCAGCCCCGCCTCACCCAGCGTCGCCATGATCTCCGGCGCCGGCGCGGTCAGCAAATGGGTCAGGCCGGAACTGCGGTGGAACACCGCGATGAAGCTGTCGAGATGAACGATGCCGAGCGCCTCGGCGCGCGCCATGCGGTATAGCGGTTCCGACAATGAGGGCTCGGCCAAGCGAGGCCTCAGCCGCGCGGCATCTGCAGCGACGCGAAGCAGGTGAAGCCGCTGGTCCCCGATTGCAGCTTGCGAATGTAATTGGTGTAAGCGCGGCTCTGGCCGGCGGTCGTGCCCGGCAACTGCCCGCCGGCGAGCGCGTTCTTGACGTCCTCGCCCTTGAGCGGGTGACCGGGGCCGGGAAAGGCGCCGGTCGTCCCGGGCGCGACCAGGCTACCGTCGGCAGCGACATAGCTTCCGGCGCGGCCCGCGTCGGGCACGGGAATCTCGCAATGCGCCACCGAAGCCGCAGTCTGCGCCAGTGCCGGGCGGATCGACACCACCGCGACGGCGCCCGTCGCGCCGAGCATCAGCGCGCGGCGACGCGTCGTGGCAGGACCGCGATTGCCCGCGTGATCACCCTGTTCGCTCATGGCCCGAGCATTTTCACATTCCCACAGCGCTGGCAAGCAAGGCTGGCCCGGTTAACGACGATTAGGCATCCTGGCTTCAGCTCCACCGAGCGGGCGGGCGCCGCAACCTGTTTCAGCTTTGCCGAAACAGGCGCTAAAGGCGCATTCATGCTCCCGGGTTTTCGCAATCGCCTGATCATCGCGCTGGCCATCATCCTGACGGCCGCGGCGATCACCTTGACGACCGGCAGCGGCGCGCAAGCGATGCTGGTCGCGCTCGCCGGGGGCGTCGCCGCCGTGCTGGTGGTCGCGATCGGCGAATATGGCGATGTGCTTGCACCGACCGCGCTCGAACCGGCCGCGGCCACCTCGCCCAGCATCGACGAAATGCTCGATGCGATCGGCGAACCGGTGATGGTCGTCGCCGACGGCCGCGTCGCGCACGCCAACAGCGCATCGCGCGAGTTGCTCGGCGGGCATATCGTCGGCGAGGACGTCCGCCTCGCCATCCGCCATCCCGGCGCCGCCGAGCGGCTCGCCAATCCGATCGGCGGGGTGCCGCAGGGGCCGGTCGATCTGGTCGGACTCGGTACGCTCGACCAGCGCTGGCAGATGCGTGTCGCCAAGGCGAGCGGCGGCGAGCGCATCGTCCACCTCGTCGATCAGACCGGCAGCTATGCCGCCGAGCGCATGCGGGTCGATTTCGTCGCCAATGCCAGCCACGAGCTGCGCACGCCGCTCGCCTCGATCCTCGGTTATATCGAGACGCTGGGCGAGGATCAGGCCGGCGGCGACCGCGCGGTGCGCGGGCGGTTCCTCAAGATCATGTTCGACGAGGCGCGGCGCATGCAGCGGCTGGTCCAGGACCTGATCTCGCTGAGCCGCATCGAGGCGGAGAAATATCGCCTGCCCGACCAGCCGGTCGACCTTGCCGCGCTGATCGAGGAAGTGCGCGGCGAATTGCAGGGCGCGGAGCAAGTTCGCACCAACGAGATCGTCACCGACATCGAGCCCGGCGTCGCCCCGGTGGTCGGCGACCGCGTCCAACTCAGCCAGGTGCTGCACAACCTCATCGGCAACGCGATGAAATACGGCGCCGCCGGTACGCCGGTGACGGTCGCGCTGCACCAGGGCAATACGGGCATCGTCCGCCTGAGCGTTGCCGACCAGGGTGACGGCATCGCGCCCGAACACATTCCTCGCCTGACCGAACGCTTCTATCGCGTCGATGCCGGACGCAGCCGCGCAGCGGGCGGCACCGGCCTCGGGCTCGCCATCGTCAAGCATGTCGTCGAGCGCCATCGCGGCCGGCTCGACATTGCCAGCACGGTCGGCAAGGGCACCACCGTGTCGATCCTGCTCCCGGCATACGCCGGCACTGTCACAAAAGAGTAACAAAAACGTCACACAACTGTGCGGCAGTGCTGCTAGGCCGACTCTCGTTAGGCTGGCGGCTCCGCCACCTGGAGTGTCCGCATGTTACGTATCCTCGCGCTGATCGGAGCGCTCGCGCTCGCCGGTTGCGAGGATCAGGCCAGTGGCGGCGGCGCCGGGTCGCGCGACCAGATCCGCGTCGTGGGCTCGTCGACCGTCTTCCCCTTCACCACCCTCGCGGCAGAACAGTTCGTCGACCGTAACCCGGATGTGAAGGCGCCGGTGATCGAATCGACCGGTACCGGCGCCGGCATGCGCTTGTTCTGTGCCGGGATCGGCGCCGGCCACCCCGACATCGCCGATGCGTCGCGGCGCATCACGAAATCGGAATATGCCCGCTGCAAGGCCAGTGGCGCAGGTGCGCTGCTTGAAATTCAGGTCGGGCTCGACGGCATTGCCTTCGCCCAGGCGAAAGGCGGTCCCCGGCTCGCCCTGACCCCCCTCACCCTCTATCGCGCGCTTGCCGCGCGGCCGGGCGGTCGGCCCAACCGGTCACACAACTGGCACGACGTCGATCCCGCGCTGCCGATGGTGCCGATTCAGGTTTACGGCCCCCCGGCGACGAGCGGCACGCGCGACACCTTCGCCCACCTCATCCTCGCGCGCGGCTGCGAACAGCTCATGCCGGCGATCGTCGCCCGGCGCGACAGCGACCCGGACGGTTATGCCGCCGCCTGCACCGCGGTGCGCGAGGACGGTGCCTATGTCGATGCGGGCGAGAACGACAACCTCATCGTCCAGAAACTGCGCGCCAACCCCGATGCGATAGGGATCTTCGGCTATTCCTATCTCGAGCAGAACAGCGACACGATCGACGGTCTGCCGCTGAGCGGCGTCGCGCCGACCTATCAGACGATCGCCGACGGCCGCTATCCGGGCTCACGGCCGCTGTTCATCTACGTCAAGAAAGCCCATCTCGGCGCGATCCCCGGCCTGCGCCCGTTCCTCGCAACCTTCGCGGGGCTGTGGGGGCCCGACGGCCCGATGGTGCGCAAGGGGCTGATCGCCGCGCCGGCCGATGTTCGCGCCCGCTCTGCCGCCATCATCGGGCACGAGACAGCGCTCGATCCGGCGAGTCTGCACTGATGTCGGGCATCGCGCTCCTTTTCGTGATCGTCATGCTCGGGCTGATCGGCTGGCTGACCGGCCGCGCCCGCGCGGCGATGACCAGGCGAGCGCCGGGCGAGCGGCTGGTCGCACTGCCGATCCATCACGGCAGCTATGTCGCGCTGGCCACCTTGCTTCCGGCGCTGCTGTTCATCGCCGCCTGGACGACGATCTCCCCCGCGCTGGTCACCAACGAGGTGCTCGAAACGCCGGCTGCGCAGCAGCTCCCCAAGACGCGTTTCGAGCGCGCCGTCATCCTGTCGGAGGCGCGCGACCTCGGCGCGGGGCGCGCTTATGGCGCGTTCAATCCGCTCGCCGCGCGGCTCGCCCCCTCTTATGCCGCGGCACAGAGGAAGTTCGACTGGGTCGGCGGAATCGTCGCCTTGCTGCTGGCGATCGCCGGCGGCGGCTTTGCCTGGCAAAGGGTGCGGCCGCATTTCCCCGCTCGGGCGCGGGTCGAACGCGTCGTCATGCTGGCGTTGCTTGCGGCGTCGCTGATCGCGATCCTCACCACGATCGGCATCATCGCGTCGCTGCTGGTCGAATCGCTGCGTTTCTTCCGCATCGTGCCGCTGGGCGATTTCCTGTTCGGCACGCACTGGAGCCCGCAGGTGATCGACCCGCGCGACCCGGGTGCGACGCTCGGCGCGGTGCCGTTGTTCTGGGGTACCTTCTTCATCGGCGCGATCATCGCCATGCTCGTCGCCATCCCGTTCGGCCTGATGAGCGCGATCTACCTGACGCAATATGCCAGCGCCCGCGCGCGGCGCTGGATCAAGCCGCTGCTCGAGGTGCTCGCCGGGGTTCCGACCGTGGTTTACGGCTATTTCGCCGCGCTGACCGTCGCGCCTGCCGTGCGTCAACTCGGCCTGTCGCTCGGCATCGCTGGGGCTTCGGCGGAAAGCGCGCTCGCCGCCGGGCTGGTGATGGGCGTGATGATCATCCCGTTCGTCTCGTCGATGGCCGACGACGCGCTGGCCGCCGTGCCGACCGAGATGCGCGACGGCAGCCTGGCGATGGGCGCGACGACCTCGGAGACGATCCGCAAGGTGCTCCTCCCCGCCGCCTTGCCGGGCGTGGCGGGCGGCGTGCTGCTTGCGGTCAGCCGCGCGATCGGTGAGACGATGATCGTGGTGATGGCCGCTTCGGGCCTCGCCACGCTGACCCTCGACCCGTTCGCCAGTGCGACCACCGTCACCAAGCAGATCGTCGACCTGCTGACCGGCGAGGCGGCGTTCGACAGCCCCAAGACGCTCGCGGCCTTCGCGCTCGGGCTGGTACTGTTCCTCGTCACCCTGCTGCTCAATGTCGTCGCGCTGCGCATCGTGAAGCGCTACCGCGAGGCCTATGAATAGCGCGGCCGACCCGATCGCGCGGACGCCGACCGACTGGAAGGGCGTCGCGATGCAGCGCCGCTTGCGCCGACGCTATCGCGCCGAATGGTGCTTCCGGCTGCTCGGGTTAGGTGCCGTGGTGGGCTCGGCGGCTTTCCTCGCCGTGCTGCTCGTCGCCGTGCTCGGCAACGGCCTTGGCGGTTTCGTCCAGACGCGTGTCGCGCTGCCGATCGACCTGGCACGCCAGGGCGTCGCGATCGATGCCGCGCGACTGCGCGGGCCCGGTGCCAACCTGGCGCTGGCGGCGGCAAATATCGAAGGCGTTACCGACGCCGCGGCGATCGCGGCGTTCGGGCGTAACGGCGACGATCTGTTGTCCGACAGCGCCTGGCTGACCGTGCGCGACGCGATCAAGGCCGACCAGACCCTGCTCGCCCGCCGCGCGGCCATCTCCGTGCCGGCAGCCGATGCGATCGACAGTGCCGCCAAGGGCCATGGCGATGCGACGGCCCGCGCACACCTGGCCATGCTCGAAGCGCGCGGCGCGATATCGCGCGGCGTGAACTGGGCTTTCCTGACCGGGGCAGATTCGACCGATTCGACCAGCGCCGGCATCTGGGGTGCGCTCAAGGGTTCGATCTTCACCATGCTCGTCACGCTGGCCCTGGCCTTCCCGATCGGCATGCTCGCCGCCTTGTACCTCGAGGAATATGCGCCGCGGAACCGCTGGACCGACCTGATCGAGGTGTCGATCAACAACCTCGCTGCGGTGCCGTCGATCACCTTCGGGCTGCTCGGCCTCGCGGTCTTCCTCGGCACCCTGCACCTGCCGCGCTCGGCGCCGCTGGTCGGCGGACTGACGCTCGCCTTGATGACCATGCCGGTGATCGTCATCGCCGGGCGCAATGCGATCAAGGCGGTGCCGCCCTCGATCCGTGACGCCGCGCTCGGCATCGGCGCGTCGCCGGTCCAGGTGGTGTTCCATCATGTGCTGCCGCTGGCGCTGCCCGGCATCCTCACGGGCACGATCATCGGCATGGCGCGCGCCTTGGGCGAAACCGCGCCGCTGCTGATGATCGGCATGCGCGCCTTCATCGCTGCGCCGCCGAAACATTTCACCGATCCGGCGAGCGTGCTGCCGGTGCAGATATTCCTGTGGTCCGACCAGATCGACCGTGGCTTCGTCGAGAAGACCAGCGCGGCGATCATCGTGCTGCTGCTCTTCCTGTTCGCGATGAACGGCATCGCGATCTACCTCCGCAACCGCTTCGAGACCCGCTGGTGATGAACGAACAGGCCAAGATCACCGCGCGCCATGTCAGCGTGTTCTACGGTGCCAACCGCGCGATCGATGACGTGTCGATCGACATCGATCGCGACAATGTCACCGCGTTCATCGGTCCGTCGGGCTGCGGCAAGTCGACCTTCCTCCGCGCCTTGAACCGCATGAACGATACCGTCGCCAATGCCCGCGTCACCGGCGAGATCCGCCTCGACGGCGAGGACATCTACGCACCCGAGATGGACGTCGTGCAGCTCCGCGCCCGGGTCGGCATGGTGTTCCAGAAACCCAATCCCTTCCCCAAATCGATCTACGAGAATGTTGCCTACGGCCCGCGCATTCACGGGCTGGCGGCAGGCAAGAGCCAGCTCGACGAGATCGTGGAGCGCTCGCTGCGCCGCGCCGGCCTGTGGGACGAGGTCAAGGATCGGCTCGCCGACAGCGGCACCACCCTGTCGGGCGGCCAGCAGCAGCGACTGTGCATCGCCCGCGCGATCGCGGTCGACCCCGAGGTGATCCTGATGGACGAGCCCTGCTCGGCGCTCGACCCGGTCGCGACGGCGCGGATCGAGGAGCTGATCCATGAGCTCAAGGGCCGCTACGCGATCGTCATCGTCACCCACAACATGCAGCAGGCCGCCCGCGTGTCGCAGCGCACCGCCTTTTTCCATCTCGGCGCGCTGATCGAATACGGGCCGACTTCGGACATCTTCACCAACCCGCGCGAGGCGCGGACCCGCGACTACATCACCGGCCGTTACGGCTGAGGAGCAAGCATATGGCAACCGGCCACGAACATACCGTCAAGGCTTTCGATGAGGACATCGCGCAACTCCGTGCGCTGATCGCGCAGATGGGCGGGCTCGCCGAACAGGCGATCGCCAGTGCGATCCTCGCTTTGCAGCGCAACGACGCCGAACTTGCGGCAACCGTGCGCGATGCCGACCGGGCGGTCGATGCGATCGAGGCCGAGGCCGAACGCCTCGCCGTGCGCATCATCGCGCTGCGCGCGCCGATGGCCAACGACCTGCGCGAGGTGGTTGCCGCCTTGAAGATCGCCGGGGTGATCGAGCGCATCGGCGACTATGCCAAGAACATCGCCAAGCGCGTGCCGCTGATCGTCAGCGACACGCGGATCGAGCCAATCTCCACCCTGCCCGCCATGGCGCGTATGGCCAGCGAGATGGTCCACGACGCGCTCGACGCCTTCGCCGCGCGCGATGCCGAGGCGGCGCTGCGTGTATGCGAGAGCGACCGCGCGCTGGACGATTATTACGACAGCATCTTCCGCACCTTGCTCACCCACATGATCGAGAATCCGACGACCATCACCCAGGTCGCGCATTTGATGTTCGTCGCCAAGAACCTCGAACGGATCGGCGACCACGCCACCAACGTGGCGGAGATGGTCTATTTCGCCGCGACCGGCACCAAGCTCACCGACCGCGGCGCTCACGCCGCCTGACTAACGACCCACGACCAACCTATTTTCGACAGGGGAATGACGATGGCCCGGGCCAAGATGTTGCTGGTGGAAGACGATGCGGCGCTCGCCGAATTGCTCGAATGGCATTTCACGCGCGAGGATTTCCAGGTCACGCGCACGCCGGATGGCGAGGAGGCGCTGCTGCTCGCCAAGGAGCAGACGCCCGATATCGTGCTGCTCGACTGGATGGTCGAGGGCCTGTCGGGGATCGAGGTGTGCCGCCGGCTGCGGCGCAGTTCCGACACCGCCAATGTGCCGATCATCATGTTGACGGCACGCGGCGAGGAGGAAGACCGGGTGCGCGGCCTCGAAACCGGCGCCGACGATTATGTCACCAAGCCCTTCTCGCCACGCGAACTGGTCGCCCGGGTCAATGCGGTGCTGCGCCGCGTGCGGCCGGGCCTGGCCGGCGAGCAATTGGCCTATGCCGATATCGAAATGGACATGGTCGGCCACAAGGTGCGGCGCGGCGGCCAGGTGGTGCAGCTCGGGCCGACCGAATTCCGCCTGCTCAAGCATTTTCTCGAACATCCCGGTTGGGTGTTCTCGCGCGAGCGCCTGCTCGACGCGGTATGGGGGCATGATTCCGATATCGAGGCGCGCACCGTCGACGTCCACATTCGGCGCCTGCGCAAGGCGATCAACGGCGACGATCGTCCGGACATCATCCGGACCGTACGGTCGGCGGGGTATGCGCTGGATGCCGGGG
>JAZJXZ010000035.1:16042-26292 GCA_040390605.1 Pseudomonadota bacterium | reverse complement strand
TGCCGGGGAAGGAAATGAGAAACAGGCTTTCAGCCGCACCACCCGATCCGCTCAAATCGAATCCCTCGCGAAACGATGGAGCCATTGCCGCGACCGCGCGTTTCCCGGTCCGTGCGCCTCGAAGCGCCCGAATTAGGAGACCCCCGATGAAGATCATGCTCGCCGTGGCGCTCGCCACCGTCGCGCTGCCCGTCTATGCGCAGGATCAGACCACCCCGCCGCCCCCGCCGGCCGCGTCGACCACCAACGGCATCCCCAACACCGCGCTGTCGACCTCGCCGACGCCGTCCAACGGCCCACGCGCGCAGGAGGGCAATCTGCCCTCGAACAATGCCGCCGCGGCAGCCGGTGGCGGTGAACAGCCGAGCACCCCGGCCATGTCAGCGCCGGCGGCACCCGGACAGCCCGTCGTGACGATGCCCTCGCCGTCACCGGACACGGCGCTCCCTGCCCCGGCCCCGCTCGATCACTATCCGCTCTGCAAGAAAGGCCAGTTCGACAAATGCATGGAGCCCGGCAATGGCGGTGGTGGCGGCACCGTCCACCATCGTCGGCGTCATCGCTGATCCGATCGGCCGGAGCGTCGCTGGCGCTCCGGCCGCCAACCGTCTTCGCAGGAGGTAGCGATGAAACTGATCGCTCTTGTCGCCGCACTGGCATTGGCCACCGCGGCAAACGCGCAGAAGGGCCCCGACACGAGCCCGCAGACCACAGGCGACCCACCCGGCGGTTATCAGCCGACCTCGCCGCTTTACAGCAGCCCGCCGCAACCCGGCCAGAAGCCGGTGTTCGTGCCCAATCCCCTGACGCCGACACAGGCCTATCCACCACCGCCGCCACTGCAGCATTATCCGTTCTGCAAGCGCGGGCAGTTCGACAAATGCATGCAACGCGGCGGCTGACAGGCGCGATCGGGACGACTAGGTAGCGCCTGACATTTTATCAGGAGCGCCACCATGACCATCAGCTTCAAGGACCGCGTCGCCATTGTGACCGGCGCGGGCGGCGGGCTCGGCCGCGCCTATGCGCTCGAACTGGCGAAGCGCGGCGCGAAGGTCGTCGTCAACGATCTGGGCGGTGCGCGCGACGGCACCGGCCATAGCGACGCGGCGCTGAAGGTCGTCGAGGAGATCAAGGCGGCGGGCGGCGAGGCGATGTCCAACGGCGGCAGCGTCACCGATTACGACCACATGGTCGAGATGGTCGCCCAGGCCAAGGCCGCTTGGGGCGGCGTGCATGTGCTGATCAACAATGCCGGCGTGCTGCGCGACAAGAGCTTCGCCAAGATGGAGCCCGCCGATTTCAAGTTCGTGCTCGACGTTCATGTCAACGGCTCGGCCAATTGCACCAAGGCGGTGTGGGAGACGATGCGCGAGCAGAATTATGGCCGCGTGCTGATGACCGCCTCGTCGACCGGCCTGTTCGGCAATTTCGGCCAGGCCAATTACGGGGCCGCCAAGCTCGGCCTCGCCGGGTTGACCAAGACGCTCTATCTCGAGGGCGCCAAGAACAACATCAAGGTCAACACCATCGCGCCGGTCGCCGGTACGCGCATGACCGAGGATCTGTTCCCCGCCGAGGCATTCAAGGCGTTCGCACCGGAGAAGGTCGTCCCCGCGGCGCTTTACCTGGTGTCCGAGGATGCACCGACCAACGCCATCATCGGCGCCGGCGCCGGCGTGTTCCAGGCATCCTATGTCACCCTGACCCAGGGCAAGCTGCTGACCGGGAACGACCTGTCCCCCGAAGGCGTCGCCGCGCACTGGGCCGAAATCACCGATCGCGCCGGTGAGATCACGCCGCAATCGGGCGCCGAGCAGACCATGCTGATCCTGAAGCACTTGCAGGGCGGCTGAGGACCAGGGTTCCACACCACCACAATTCCGTCATCCCAGCGAAAGCTGGGATCTCACGCGGCAAGGGTGCGCCCCATCGCCCGGAGATCCCAGCTTCCGCTGGGATGACAGTCAATTGCACTTGTGACTCACTGTATTGTGATACCAATACACCTATGCTACAACGCCTCCATCAATAGGAGGGACTGCCATGTATAGCGAAAGCGACATCGATGGCGCGGTGGAGGCAGGCGCGATCACGCGCGACGCCGCCACGGCGCTGAGGGACCATATCGCGAGGAGCCAGTCGGCGCCCGCGGTAGACGAGGAACATTTCCGGCTGCTGACCGGCTTCAACGACATCTTCGTGTCGATCGCCGCCGCCGCGGTGCTGGTCGGCATGGCGTGGCTCGGTGAATCGATCTGGTTGCCGCTCGCCGGCACGCTTGTCGCCGCAACGGCCTGGGGGCTGGCCGAATATTTCACCCGCACGCGGCGCATGGCGCTGCCCAGCATCCTGCTGCTGCTCGCCTTCGTCGGTGGCGTCGCCGCCGCGCAGGTCGGGCTGATCGTCATCAACGGCGAAGCGATCCAGGCCTGGGGCAAGGCCAATTTCCCGGATCACCCCGAGCCGGTGATCGGCTTCATCGCCGCCATCATCGGCGCGATCACCGCCGGTGCAGCCTGGCTGCACTGGCGGCGCTTCATGGTGCCGATCACCGTCGCCGCCGGCGCGGTCGCGGTGGTTGCCGTGATGCTCGCGCTGCTCGTAGGCTTCATCCCGGACATCAAGGATCACATTTTCGTGCCGGTCCTGATCGCTGGCCTCGCGATGTTCGGCGTCGCGATGATGTGGGACGCGTCGGACCGCGAGCGCCGCACGCGCCGTTCGGATGTCGCCTTCTGGCTGCATCTCGCCGCCGCACCGATGATCGCACACGCGCTGTTCCAGTTGCTCGGCGTGTTCGACGCGCCGATCGGCGTGGGCATGGCGATTGCCGTGATCGCGCTGTACGTCGCCTTCGCCTTCGTGGCCCTCGCGGTCGACCGTCGCGCACTGCTGGTATCGAGCCTCGCTTACGTTCTCTACGCGATGTACTCGCTGTTCGAGGGCGCCGGCGCGGTCGAGCTGGCCTGGGCGTTCACCGCGCTGGTGATCGGTTCGGCGCTGTTGCTGCTCTCCGCCTTCTGGCAACCGACCCGCGCCCGCGTCGTCGGTCTGCTCGGCGGCCTATCGGAGCGGCTGCCGCCGGTCGGCAAGATCGCCCACGCCTGATCCTTCGTTCGGGGAGGAAGCAAAGGCCCGGTCGCTCATGGCGGCCGGGCCTTTCGCTATTCGGCGACCAGTTTCATCAGCCGACGTTCGATCGGCGCCAATACCGGGCCGAGCTCCTGCCCGCGCTTGAGCACCGCACCATGCTCGCCGACCAGCGCCCACATACCCTGCTTGTGCCGCAGCGCCGGGCGCTTCTCGATACGAAATTCAGGCCGCTCGGCGGCGCGGCGAAAGGCGGCGAATACCGCCGCGTCCTGGCTCAGCTCGATGGCGTAATCGCGCCAGTGCCCGGCCGAAACCATTCGTCCGTAAAGGTCGAGGATGCGCGTCAGTTCGATGCGATCGAACCCGATCTGGCTCGGGCGCCCATGCGGCAGCGGAAACGGGGTGACCGTTCCCATCTAGCGGCGATCACGCACGATCGCGCACCTGCTCCTGCTCGACGAGCAGCGCATCGAGGCGCTTGCGCATCGTCTCCAGCTCGCACCGCAGCAATTCGACCTTCTGCGTCGCCGGATCGAACATCTCGCTGCACGGCGTGCCATAGGCGAGGAAGGTGTCCGACTTCTGCCCGCCCTCTACCATCGTCGCGCGTGCCGGGATGCCGACCATCACCGCGCCTTCCGGAACGTCCTTGGTCACCACCGCATTGGCACCGATCCGAGATCCCCTGCCGACGGTAATCGGGCCGAGCACCTGCGCGCCCGAACCGATGATGGCATTGTCGAGGATCGTCGGATGGCGCTTGCCGGCAACGCCATCGTCGGGGCTGGTGCCGCCGAGCGTGACGCATTGGTAGATCGTGACATTGTCGCCGATCTCCGCCGTTTCGCCGATCACGACGAAGCCATGGTCGATGAAGAAGTTGCGCCCGATTGTCGCGCCGGGATGGATGTCGATCGCGGTGAAGCAGCGCGAGACATGATTGACGAGGCGCGCGAGGAAGAACATCCGCCAGCGAAACAGGCGATGCGCCAACCGGTGCCAGGCAAGCGCCCAGACGCCCGGATAAAGCAGGATTTCCGCACGCGAGCGGGGCGCGGGGTCGCGCGCCTTGATCGAATCGAGATAGGCGATGAAACGGCCCGACATGGTGCGTCCCCTATTACGCTGCGGACCATGTAGGGCTTCATTCCGGCGAATTAAAGGACCGCTTGACCGCGACATTGTCCGGCGCAAAGCCTATCTTCCTTGTAGGATTTGACGTTGCGCTCGATCAGGATGCCGAGATGACCCGCCGGGAACGACATCGATGAGCTGGTTTTCGATCGAGACGATCGAGATCATCCTGCCGTTCATCGCGATCGGTTTCGCCGCGCAGTTGGTCGACGGCGCGCTCGGCATGGCGTTCGGCCTGATCAACTCAACCCTGCTGATCACCGTGATGGGCCTGCCGCCGGCGGTCGCCTCGGCCAGCGTCCATGCGGTCGAGACCTTCACGACCGCCGCCTCGGGCATCAGCCACACGCTGCATCGCAATGTCGACTGGCGGCTGTTCCGGCGTCTGGTGATCCCCGGCATGATCGGCGGTGTGCTCGGCGCCTATGTGCTGTCGAGTGTCGATGCCTCGGTCGCGCGCCCCTTCGTCATGGCCTATCTCGCGGCGATCGGCCTGTACCTGCTGTTCCGCGCCTGGCGCGGCGCGATCGAACCGCGTGCGCCCAGGGTGATCGAGCCGCTCGGTCTCGCCGGCGGCTTTCTCGATGCGGCCGGTGGCGGCGGATGGGGGCCGGTGGTGACCTCCAACCTGCTCATCCAGGGTTCCAGCCCGCGCCAGACGATCGGCACCGTCAACACCAGCGAATTCTTCCTCACCGCGACGATCTCGGCGACCTTCATCTTCTCGATGGGATTCGCGGCTTTCACCCTGCAGACGCTCGGCCTGTTGCTCGGCGGCCTGCTCGCCGCGCCACTCGGCGGGGTGCTCGCCAAACGTGTGCCGGCCCGCACCCTGATGGCCATGGTCGGCACGCTGCTGACGTTGACCAGCATCTGGTCGATCTATCAGGCGCTCAACAAATAAACGTCGTATTCCTGCGAAAGCAGGAACCCAGAACCACAAGAGCTCCGCCCCGAGCTCCGGATTCCCGCTTTCGCAGGAATACGAAAATCAAGCGACGGCAGCGTGCACGGTCGCGACCGCCTTCATTACCGCACCGATCCGCACCGCGGTCTGGATCGTCTCGGCGGTGGCGCCCGCCTTCTTCAGCACCTGCTCGTGGCTGTCGATGCACATGCCACAACCGTTCATCGCGCTGACCGCGAGGCTGAACAGCTCGAAATCGACCTTGTCGATGCCCGGCTGGCCGATCACGTTCATGCGCAGCTTGGCCGGCATGCGCTGATATTCGTCGTTCCCGGCGAGGTGGGTGAAGCGATAATAGACATTGTTCATCGCCATCACCGCCGCCGCTGCGCGCGCCGCATTGGCCGCCTCGGGCGAGAGTTTGTCGGCCACTTCAGCCTCGGTCGCGTCGACCAGCGGCTTGTGGCCCGTGGCATGGGCGCAGGCGAGCAACAGGCCGTATTTGCGCTGGTCGCCCAGCACCGGCTCGTTGAGCAACGAGCCGACATTGAGGCGGATGTCCTTGGCGAAATCGGGCAGCAGCCCTGCGAAATCCTTGAGAGACATTGGAATCCTTCTTCCCCCCTCCCGCCTGCGGGAGGGGCCGGGGGTGGGCGCCCGGCATCAACAAACGGTGGCGCTCGCAGGTAGCGCGAGCCCACCCCCTGCCCCTCCCGCAAGCGGGAGGGGGTTACCCTTCGATTTTACGCCGCAACCTGCAGGACGTCGTCGCCCTTGTTCCAGTTGCACGGGCACAGCTCGTCCGTCTGCAGCGCATCGAGCACGCGCAGCGTCTCGGCCGGGTTGCGGCCGACGTTCAGGCCGTTGACCTGGACCGCCTGGATGATGCCGTCCGGATCGACCGTGAAGGTCGCACGATAGGCGACGTTCTCATCGGCATCGAGAATGCCGAGCGCCGAGGCCAGCTTGGCGCCATTGTCGGCGATCCACGGGAAGTCGGCGGCGGCGAGGTCGGGATCCGACTTCCGCCACGCGAGATGGACGTGCGAGGTGTCGGTGGAGGCGCCGATCAGCACCGCGTCGCGGTCCTCGAAATCGCCCTTCAGGCCGGCATAGCCGACGATCTCGGTCGGGCAGACGAAGGTGAAGTCCTTCGGCCAGTAGAACACGATCTTCCACTTGCCCGGCGCGGTGGCGAGAACGTTGATCGTCTCGCCGGCGGGCAGCGCGCTGGTGCCCTGCTGGACGGGAACGGTGATATCCGGGAACTTGTCGCCAACGGTCAACATGGGTGTAGGCCTCCTGCCATAAATGGGGTCGGCCAATCGACATCCTCTGTCGCATCGGGGCGTTTTCCGTCCTCTATGCTGCGCTGCATATAAAACGGCATTTTGATCGATCAAGTAGTTTATTTGATCATCATTGATCGATATAAGCGATCTATGGCCACTTACCTGCCGACACTGAAACAGCTGCAATATCTCGTGGCGCTGAAGGACCACGGTCATTTCGGCCGCGCCGCCGAGGTGTGTTTCGTCACCCAGTCGACCATGTCGGCCGGTATCCGCGAACTGGAAACGCTGATCGGCGTGACCCTGGTCGAGCGCACCCGCCGCGTCGTCCGCTTCACCCCGCTCGGCGATCGCATCGTCGACAAGGCGCGCCGCGTACTGCGCGAGGCCGATGAGCTCGGCGACCTCGCCCGCGCCGCCGGACGTCCCTTGTCGGGCGAGATGCGGATGAGCGTCATCCCGACCATCGCCCCCTTCATGCTGCCGCGCATCCTGCCCCGGCTGCGGCGCGACTATCCCGACCTCAAGCTGTTCCTGCGCGAGGAGCCCAGCGCGGCGGCCTGCGAAGGCCTCAACCACGGCCGCACCGACTGCGTGCTGCTCGCCCTGCCCTATGCTTGTGGCGAGGTCTCATCACGGGTGCTGTTCGAGGACCGGCTGTTCGTCGCCGGGCCCGAGAGCGAGATCGGCACCGGCCCGCTGCCGATGCGCGCCGACGAGATCGACGAGAGCCGCCTGTTGTTGCTCGAAGACGGGCACTGTCTGAAGGACCATGTACTGGCCGCCTGCAACCGCCCGGAACTACGCACCGAGGCGACAATGCTCGGTACGTCGCTGCACACCATGGTCCAGATGGTCGATAACGGCCTGGGCGTGACCATGCTGCCGGAAATGGCGATCGACGCCGGCATCCTCGAGCATACCGGCCTCATCGCGCGCGCGCTGGATGCCGACAACCCCTCACGGCGCATCGCTTTGGCATGGCGCCGCGCGTCCCCGCGAGAGCGCGATTTCGAGCTGCTCGCCGATGTGCTCGCCGAGGCCAGGCACCCCTGACATAATTCGCTGCGCCTGCCCTCGGCGCGCACCGATAATTATGTCAGTCCCACCTCGCCGCCGCGTCGCGGTCGCCGTCGCGCTGCTCGACCCAGCGCGCACCCTCGGCACGGGTCTCGCGCTTCCAGAAGGGGGCGTCGGTCTTGAGCCGGTCGATCAGATAAGCACAGGCCTCCAGCGCCGGCGCGCGATGTCGCGCGGCGGCGCCGACGAACACCACGGTATCGCCGGGGGCCATCGTACCGACCCGGTGAACGATGCGCGCGCCGATCAGATCCCAGCGCTTCAGCGCTTCGTCGGCCAATTTTGTCAGGGTCGCCTCGGTCACACCGGGGTAATGCTCCAGTTCGAGCGTCTCGACGCCATCGTCGCCGCGCACCAGCCCCGTGAAGCTGGCGACCCCGCCCGCCCCATCGATGTGAATCGCCCGCAGCTCGGCGCCGGCATCGATTGCCTCGCTGGAAACGACGATATGGATCATCCCCCGGTCACCGGCGGGAACAAGGCGACTTCGCGCGCCTCACCGAGCGTCGCCTCCAGCGGCACGAAGCGCTGGTCGACCGCCGCCCGCAAGCGCGCCCGATCGGCGAAGGCGCTGGCGTGCCCCTCGCTGCGGCCGGCCAGCCAGTCGATCAGATCGGCCACGCTGACGACCTCGGCCGGCGGATCGACCTGCTCCGCACCCATCCCGATCGCTTCGCGCACCCAGGCGAAATAGAGCATCTCGATCGCCACCGCCGCTCAATCCATATGCTTGAGGCCGACGCGCAGATAGTCCCAGCCGGTGATCACCGTCAGCACTGCCGCCCCCCACAAGGCCGCGATCGCGGCCGTCTGCAGCCACGGCCAGCCGGGGATCGCGCCGGCGAGAATCAGCCCGCCGAGCGAGATCAACTGAAGCGTCGTCTTCCATTTGGCCAGCTTGGACACCGGTACCGACACCTGAATACCGCCGAGAAACTCGCGCAGGCCCGACACCGCAATCTCGCGCAGCAGGATGATGATCCCGGCGATCAGGTTGAGATTCTCGATGTCGTGCGTTGCGACGAGCATCAGGATGACTGCGGCGATCATGATCTTGTCGGCGATCGGATCGAGGAAGATGCCGAGCTTCGACACCGCGCCCTGCGCCCGTGCGAGATAGCCATCGAAATAATCGGTGATGCCCATCAGGCAGTAGAGCGCGAAGCCGATCGCATAGCCGGTCGGCCAGTGCGGCCACCACAATGCCCAGACGAGCAAGGGTACCGTGACGATTCGCGACAGGGTGAGCAGATTGGGCAGGGTGAGCATCGCCATGCTCTATCCCTCTGCACCGCATGGGGACAAGCGACTTGCTGGCCACACCACGGCTCGGCTATGCGGTGCCGCGACACTTCGTCGCCACGGGACCCCAATTCATCATGCACAGTGCGCTCGGGTTGATGAAGGAGCGCCGCTTCCTGCCATTGTTCGTCACGCAATTTCTCGGTGCGTTTAACGACAATCTTTTCAAGCAGATGATGGTGTATTTCGTTACCTATCACGTGCTGCATAACCCCAAGGCCGAGTTCGGTTTCACCGCCATTGCCACCGCGATCAGCCTGGTGCCGTTCTTCCTGCTCTCGGCGCTCGCCGGCCAGCTCGCCGACACCCATGACAAGAGCCGCATCATCCGCATCGTCAAGACGGCGGAGATTCTGATCATGATCGGTGGCGGTGCCGGCCTCGTACTGGCGCGCTACGGGCTCACCAATGTCGGCATCGGCCTGATGCTCGGCGCAGTGCTCGCTCTGGGCACGCATTCGACTTTTTTCGGCCCGATCAAATACGCCATCCTGCCGCAGCACCTCGATGCGGACGATGTGCTCGGCGGCACCGGCCTGATCGAGGCATCGACCTATCTCGCCATCCTGCTCGGTACGATCGCTGCCGGCTGGCTGTCCGTCGACGCGGCGGCGCTGGCAGCGGTGGGGCTGGCGGTGGTCGGCAGGCTCGCCGCCGCGCGCATACCGGCCGCGCCGCGTGCCGGCGCACGGCTCGAGATCAACTTCAATCCGCTCAGCTCGTCGTGGCGGCTGGTCAACGCGACGATGCATATCCCGCGCCTGTTCCTCGCGATTTGCTCGATCAGCTTCTTCTGGATGATCGGCGCGATCGTCATCGCCACCTTCCCGCCACTGGTGAAGAACATCCTGTTTGCCGACCAGCGCGTGGCAAGCACGCTCAACGCGCTGTTCTCGATCGGTATTGCGATCGGTTCGGTGGCGATCAACCGCATGTTGCGCGGGCGAGTCTCGGCCAAATTCGCGCCGGCTTCGGTCATCGTGATGGGCGGACTGTTCGTGATCTTCTCGGTGCTGATGCGCGCCTGGCCCGCACCCGAGTCGGGCCATCTCTACAACTGGATCGAGTTCGCCGCCCTGCCCCGCACGCTGCCGCTGGTCGCTACCTTGATGGCGATCGCGGTGACCGGCGGCATGTTCGTCGTGCCGCTCTATGCCTTCCTCACCACGACGGTGACGCGGGACCAGACTGCGCGGACCGTCGCTGCCAACAATGTGGTCAATTCGGGTGCGATGGTGATCGGCCTGCTCGCCGTGATCGCATTGTCCGCGATCGGCGTGTCGCCGCTCGGCACGCTGCTGGTCGTCGCGGCGATGTGTCTCGGCGCCGCATGGCTCGCGCAGAAGCTGCACGAAGCCTGCGACTGAGTCTTTTTGGTTTCAGCTGCGCTGAAACAGTGCGGCACCGGCCCGCTCCCCCACCCGACCTCCCATAGGATA
>JAZJXZ010000035.1:0-16032 GCA_040390605.1 Pseudomonadota bacterium | reverse complement strand
TCTGGGAGGTCGGGTGGGGGAGCGGGCCGGTGCCGCTACGGCGAAGCCGTCAGAAAATAAACGTATAAAAACAGACGAAGAAGGCCGCGAAGCTCAGCGCGAAGAGCTTCCAGTCCTGGTCCTCGGCGCGTTTGCGACGCGCCGCGCTGGCGGCCCGAAGGCTGTGGCGGAAGGGATGGCCGGCGACCCCGGCAAGGGCGATGTGCTGTTCCATGCCCAGAGTGTTAACGCGCCGTTTACGATCATCGCCAGCAAAGAGTGCGGTTAACGGATGTCCGATCGTGGGACGCTACCCGGATCGGCGGTCGAGGCTTGGCAAGCGGCCGCCAAACGCGCAGTGTCGCACGTCACGAATCGCGGGGATTCGCTGGGGGTGAGGCGTTGAAAATCATTCGTAAGTCGTGGGGTTGGGCGGTATCGGCCTGGGCCCTGGTGCAGGCAGAGGCGGCGCAGGCCCAGCAGGCGCTGGCCGACCCCGCCGGGTCGGGTGCCTTGGTGAACGCGGTACGCTGGCTGCAGGGCACGCTGCTCGGTACCGTCGCTACGGTGGTCGCGGTGATCGCGGTCGCCTCGGTCGGCTTCCTGATGCTGACCGGACGGATCAACTGGCGCTACGGTGCGACGGTGATCATCGGCTGCTTCATCCTGTTCGGCGCGGCCAGCATCGTCGCCGGAATCCAGTCCACCGCCGCCGTCGGCAATTGAGCCAATGAACGGGCTGGACCGCGATCCGCTGTTCGTCGCCCTGACGCGCCCGCAGATGTTCGCGGGCGTGACCTACAGCTATTTCGTGATCAACGCGGTGGTGGCGACCGAGCTGTTCCTGATCTTCCATTCGGCCTGGGTGCTACTCGCCGCGCTGGTCATCCACCTCGTCGGCGTCGTGCTGTGCGTGCGTGAACCACGCATTTTCGATCTTTGGCTGACGCGCGTCGGCAAGTGCCCCCGGGTGCGCAACCATGCGATCTGGCGATGCAACTCCTACCGCCCCTGACCAATGATCCGCGCGCGGTGGCGCGCGAGAAGGCAGCGGGACATCATTTGCCCTATGCCCGTCACGTCGACGATCATACGATCGAGACGCGCGACGGCTTGCTGATGCAGGTCATCCACCTGCGCGGCCTGCTGTTCGAGACCGCCGACACCGACGAGATCAATTATCGCAAGGCCTTGCGCGATGCGATGCTGCAGGCGATCGGCTCGTCGCGCTTTGCGCTTTATCATCATGTCATCCGCCGCCAGGCCGATGCCGAGCTGACCGCGCAATTCCCGGACGATTTCTCGCAGCGCCTCGACGGTGCTTGGCGCGGACGCCTCGCCAACAAGAAGCTCTACGTCAACGACCTGTTCCTGACGCTGATCCGCCGCCCCTTGCAGGGTCGCGTCGGCATTGCCGACCGCATCCGTGGCGTCCTGGGCCGGGCGACGACCGAACCCGAAGCCGCCTCGGCCAACGAATTGCGCCAACTCGACGGCGCGCGCGACGCATTGCTCGCCCAACTGGGAAGCTATTCGCCGCGGCTGCTCGGCGTGTACGAGACGCCGCAGGGCGTGTGCTCCGAGCCGCTCGAATTCCTTTCCTCACTCTACAATGGCGAGACGCGCCCCGTGATGCTGCCGCATCAGGATATCGGTGCCTATCTGCCCTATCGTCGCATCAGCTTCGGCCAGGAGACCGTAGAACTGTCCCCCGCCGGGCATACGCCGCGCGGCTTCTGCGGCATCGTCTCGATCAAGGATTATCCGGCGCAGACTGCGCCCGGCATGCTCGACGAGCTGTTGCGCCTGCCGTTCGAACTGACCGTGTCGCAGTCGTTCGGCTTCGTCGATCGCCAGGCCGCACTCGGCAAGATGAACCTCGCTCTGCGCCGCATGAAATCGGCCGAGGACGAGGCGGTCAGCCTGCGTGGCGAGCTTTCCAACGCCAAGGACGAGGTCGCCGCCGGTCGTGCCGGCTTCGGCGAGCATCACATGACGGTCGCGGTGCGTGGTGATACGCCGGCGGCGGTCGATGCCGGGGTGGCCGAGGTACAGGCCGCGCTCGCCGATCTCGGCATCATCGCGGTGCGCGAGGAGATCGCGCTGGAGCCGGCATATTGGGCGCAGTTTCCCGGCAATTTCAAATATATCGCGCGGCGCGGGCTGATCTCGACCGGTAATTTCGCCGGCTTTGCCAGCGGCCATAATTTCCCGCTCGGCCGGCCCGAGGGCAATCACTGGGGCGAGGCGGTGACCTTGCTCGAGACGACCGCCGCCGGGCCTTATTATTTCAACTTCCACCAGGGCGACCTGGGCAATTTCACCGTCATCGGCCCGTCGGGTTCGGGCAAGACGGTGGTGCTCAACTTCCTGCTCGCCCAGTCGCGCAAGTTCCGTCCGCGCATCATCTTCTTCGACAAGGATCGCGGCGCCGAGCTGTTCATCCGCGCGATCGGCGGACGCTACGACCTGTTGCGGCCGGGCGAATCGTCGGGACTCAACCCGCTGATGATCGACGACAATGCGGGCAACCGGCAGTTCCTGATCGACTGGGTCGCCCAGCTCGCCGGCGGCGCGGATATCGACGAGCTGTCGCGCATCAAGGACGCCGTCGATGCCAATTTCGCCCAGCCGCCCGAGCACCGGCGCCTGCGCCACCTGGCGGAGCTGTTCCGCGGCGGCGCGCGACCGACCGCCGCCGACCTGTGGTCGCGGCTGCGGCCATGGTGGGGTGACGGCGAGCGCGCCTGGCTGTTCGACAACGAGGTCGACCTGACCGACCTCACCGCCGAGGCGGTGGGGTTCGACATGACCGCGATCCTCGACGATCCGGCGGTGCGCACCCCGGCGATGATGTACCTGTTCCACCGCGTCGAGGAACGGCTCGACGGCTCGGCGGCGATCATCGTCGTCGACGAGGGATGGAAGGCGCTCGATGACGAGGTGTTCGTGCGCCGCATCAAGGATTGGGAAAAGACGATCCGCAAAAGGAACGGCATCGTCGGCTTCGCCACGCAGAGCGCGCAAGACGCGCTGGAGAGCAAGATCGCCAGCGCGATCATCGAGCAGGCCGCAACGCAGATCTTCATGACCAACCCCAAGGCGCGGGCGGTCGATTATATCGAGGGCTTTGGGCTGACCCCGCACGAATATGAGATCGTGCGCACCCTGCCCGACGACGCGCATTGCTTCCTGATCAAGCATGGCGCCGACAGCGTGGTCGCGCGGCTCAACCTGACCGGCGAGCGCGAGATCCTGACCATCCTGTCCGGCCGCGAGCGCACCGTGCGCCTGCTCGACGAGATTCGCGCCGAGCGCGGCGACGATCCCGCCGACTGGATTCCGCGCCTGCTGGAACGTGCCTGATGCAGGCCGCCTGCCCGTCCCTCGCCCCTGACAGCGCGTTCGTTTCGGGCGTGCTAGGTTATGTCGACTGCGAAGCGCAGGCGCTGGGCCTCGGCGGCTGGCAGGGCATGACCGGGGCGGGATCGGCCAATACGCTGATCCTGACCGGCATGCTCACGATCTTCATTGCGTTGATCGGTTACCGTCTGCTGCTGGGCGAGACCCCGACCTTGCGTGAAGGCGTGGTGGCGATGGTCAAGATCGGCATCGTCATCGCGCTGGCGACCAGCTGGAGCGCGTTTCGCACCCTTGCCTATGACGTTGCGATGCATGGCCCGGCGGAGCTGGCGGCGCAGATCGGCGGCCCGAGCGGCTTGCCCGGCGCGGGCGGCGGCCTCGTCGCCCGGCTGCAGGGGATCGACACCGAGCTGATCGAGCTGAACACGCTCGGCACGGGCAAGCCACCCGATGCGGACGTCATCGCCGGCCCGACCGCCGTGCCGCTGAACGCGCAACAACAGCAACAGCAGATACAGGATCTACAACGCCGGAGTCAGCGCCCGAAATGGGACCCCGCCAATGATGCGAAGCTGCTGGCGTCGGCACGGACCTATTATCTCACCGGCGTGATCGCGGCCTTCGCCTCGGTCCGGATCGTCACCGGTCTGTTGCTCGCGCTCGGGCCGTTGTTCGTGCTGTTCCTGCTGTTCGACGGGACGCGAGGCCTGTTCGAGGGCTGGGTGCGAGGGCTGGTCGGGGCAGCGCTCGGCGCCCTGTCGACCGCCATCGTGCTCGGCGTCGAGCTGGCCCTGCTCGAACCGTGGCTGGCGGTGATCCTCGCCGAGCGGCGGGTGGATAATCCGACGCCGGCGGTACCGGTCGAACTGATGGTCGTAACCCTCGCCTTCGGCCTGACGCTGATCGCGACGCTGATCGCATCGGCATGGGTAGCGCGCGGTTTCCGCCTGCCCGCGGCGTGGCGCATCCTGCCGGCACGGATCGCCGAAGCGGTGGTACCGCAGGCGCCGCGCCTGATGGCGCCCGCCGCGGCCAATCAGGTCGCCGGCGCCGATCAGCGCTCGCGCGCGATCGCCGTGTCGGATGCGGTCGCCGCGACGCAGCGCCGTGAATCGGGCAGCCCGGCGGCAAGCCTCGCGCAGAGTGGCCGCCAGGTCACCGCCCAGGCCTTGTCGCGTGAGATTATAGTGGCGGCGCCGGTGCCGCTCGGTCAGAGCTTTCGGCGGCGGACGCGGGGACGAATATCGTCGGGCGCGGCCCGGCGGGATGGGGGACGATGAAGAAGGCAGCACGAGAGTCGCTCGACGCTTATTACCGCGAGGCGGATAGCTGGGCGACCGATCAGCAGGATGCGCTGCGCGCGTCGCGTCGCGTCGCGTGGATCATTGCCGCGGTGGCGGTGGCCGTCGCGCTGTTCGAGGCGCTGGCGCTGGTGTTCCTCGCCCCGCTCAAGACGGTCGTGCCTTATACGCTGATGGTCGATCGCAACACCGGCTATGTCCAGGCGCTGAAGCCGGTCGATGCCGACAAGATCGCGCCCGACACTGCGCTGACCCAGTCATTCCTCGTGCAATATGTCATCGCCCGCGAGAGCTTCGACATCAACGAGCTGCAGAACAATTACCGCAAGGTCAGCCTGTGGTCGGTCGACCCCGCGCGCACCGATTATGTCACCGGCATGCAATATTCCAACGCCGGCAGCCCGCTGGCGCGCTACCCGCGCAGCACGGTGATTGCGACGCGGGTGCGCAGCGTCTCGCCGCTCGGCGGCAATGCCGCGCTGGTACGCTTCGAGACGCAGCGTCGCGACGCGGGCGGCCAGGCACTGCCGCCCCATTACTGGGTCGCGGTGATCCGCTATCAATTCTCGACCGGCGCGCTGTCGATGGAGGACCGGTACCTCAATCCGCTCGGTTTCCAGGTCGTGCGTTATCGCCGCGACGCGGAAAGTGCACCGACCGCCACCGACGCCGAGCCGCCGCTGACGGCGACCCCCGGCATCGTCGTGCCGGGCGCTACGCCGACGTCCGTCGCGCCCTCGGCGACGACAGCACCGTCACCAGGGACGCCACCCGCCCCTCGCCCCAATGCGCGGCCCGGCCCGGAGGTTCAGCTTTGAGGCCCGCGTTTCTTGTGGCTATGCTGGGTCTGTTGCTGGCGATGCCGGCCTCGGCACAGTTGCGCCCCGAGCCCGGCCCGGGCGACCCGCGTATCCAGAGCGTACTCTACGACGCCAATCAGGTCGTGCAGCTTCAGGTGGCAACGGGCTACCAGCTGACGGTTGAATTCGCCCCGGACGAACGGATCGAGAATGTCGCCGTGGGCGATTCCGGCGCATGGCAAGTCACCCCGAACAAGCGCGGCGATCGTCTGTTCATCAAGGCGGTCGGTCAGGGCGTGACCACCAATCTGACGGTGGTCACCGACGCGCGCACCTATGCCATCGAACTGTCGCCGCTGTTCGGCCCGCTGCCCACCATGGCCTATACGGTACGCTTCCGTTACGCGACGCCCGCCGCGGTCACGGTCGTCGCCAACGACGCGGCGCTCGGTCCGGGGCGCTACAAGCTCAGCGGCGACAAGGCGCTGCGGCCAAGCGCGATCGACGATGACGGCGTGCATACCTATGTCGCCTGGGGGCCGGACCAGACCTTGCCGGCGATCTTCGCGATCGACGACAAGGGCAATGAGACGCTGGTCAACGGCATGACACGCGACGGCCGCTTCGTGATCGACGCCGTCGCCAACAAGCTGGTATTCCGCATCGACCGGCAGACCGCCGCGGCCGTGCGCGTGCCGCAGAAGCGCAAATAATGGCCCTCGCCGCCCCCAACGACCGCGATCCGCGCATCGCCGATGGCCCCGGCGGCGAAGCGAGCGTTCGGCCGCTCGTCGTCGCCGATTCGCGTCCCCTGCCATGGTGGATATTCGCGCTCGGCATGGCGGTCGTGGCCATAGTGCTGTTCGTCGTGCTGGATTCGCACCGTCGCTCCGCCTACGCCCCGCCGGTCAAGCCGCGCATGGACGATGCGCAAGGTACGCCAGTTGCGCCGCCTGCCCTGTTCATCCCGCCGCCACCGGCGCCGACTCCGACGCCCGTTGCGGTCGTTGCGCCGCCGCCCGCGCCGATCCCCATGGCACCGCCGCCGCCGCGCATCATCTATGTGCCGCAGCCCGCACCGCCGATACAGGGACCACCACCCGCACCGCCGCGCACCGCAAGCGAGCCGGCGCTGGTGCTCGATACCACGGTCGGCGACGCCGCCGGCCCCGGCGCCCCCGGTGCGGCACCCGGCGAGGGGGGTGGCGTCTCGGCGGTCGCGGCTCGCGCGACCATGATGCGCAACCGCGCGACCACCGTCGCGCAGGGCACGCTGATTCCCGCCGTGCTCGAATCGGCGCTCGATTCCACCCGGCCGGGCCCGGCGCGCGCGCTGGTACAGCGCGACGTGCGCGGCTTCGACGGGGCGACGGTGCTCATCCCGCGCGGCAGCCGCCTGATCGGCGAGTACCGTGCCGACCTACAACCGGGCCAGAACCGCGCCCTTGTGATGTGGACGCGGCTGGTCCGCCCGGACGGTGTGACGATCGCGATCGGCTCGCCGGCGGCCGATCCGCTCGGCCGGGTCGGGATCAAGGGCAAGGTCAACAGCCACTTCTTCGAGAAATTCGGCGCGGCGATTCTGCAATCGAGCCTCGATGTCGGGGTCAACCTCGCTTCGCAGATTGGCGGCTCGCCGCTGGTCGTGGCGACCTTGCCGGGCGCGTTGCAGCAAAGCACGAGCCCGTTGGCCAGCAGCGCGCAGATCCAGCCGACGTTGCGCGTGCGGCAGGGCACGGCGATTTCGGTATTCGTCGCGCGCGATCTCGACTTCACCAGCGTGGAAAGCCGCAAATGAGCGCTGCGCCGGCCGGCGGCCGGCCGGTCTATCTGCACAGCTACCTCGCGCCATTGGCCGCGGTGCTGGAGCGCGGCGACGTGACCGATGTCTATATCAACCGGCCCGGCGAATATTGGGTCGAGACCACGGCCGGCGCGATCGAACGCCACGATGCGCCGGGGCTCAACGAGACGACGCTCGATCGACTCGCGCGCCAGATCGCCGCTTTGTCCCACCAGGGTATCAGCCGCGAACACCCTTTGCTGTCCGCCACGCTACCCGATGGCGCGCGCGTGCAAATCGTCGCGCCGCCGGCGACACGCGGACCGCTCGCAATCGCGATCCGCAAGCACGTGTCGTCCGACCTCGCCCTTGAGGACTATGTCGCCAGCGGCGCCTTCACCGATACGCATCGCGGCAATCCGGGCGAGCGTTCGGCGATCGACGTGGAGCTTGCGAGCAAGCTCGATGCCGGCGATATCGCGGGGATGCTCGCCACCGCAGTGCGGGCGCGCAAGAATATCCTGGTGTCGGGCGGCACCTCGACCGGCAAGACCACCTTTCTCAACGCCCTCATGCGCGAGATTCCAGCCGAGGAGCGGCTGATCCTGATCGAGGACACGCCGGAACTTCGCCTGCGTCACGACAATGCCGTCGGGCTGCTAGCAGCCCGCAGTGCGCTGGGCGAGGCGCAGGTCAGCGCCGACGATCTGCTCGCGGCGTCGCTGCGCATGCGGCCCGATCGAATCATCGTCGGCGAATTGCGCGGGCCGGAAGCCTATACCTTCCTGCGTGCGGTCAATACCGGGCATCCAGGGTCGATGACCACCGTCCATGCCGACAGCGCCGAGCGCGCGATCGACCAGATCACGTTGCTGGTCTTGCAGACCGGCACGCGCCTCGGGCGGGATGACGTGCATCATTATGTGCGCAGCACGGTGGACGTGTTCGTCCAGCTGGCGCGCACCAGCGGCCGCCGCCACGTCGCGGAAGTCCTGCTCGCGCGGTGAAACGCCGTACCATGTGACGGACAAGAAAAGGGCCCCGGTCGATGCGACCGGAGCCCTTTCCTTCACGCCCGATTGACGGACAGACCAGTATTACTTGCCGGTATTACTTGGTCGTGAGCGTCGTGGTGAAAGCACCATCGGTGTTGTTGTCGCCAACGCGGTTATCGCCAAAGCTGGTTGCCGGCGAACCAGCCACGAGGAACAGACCTGTGGTGTTGTGGCTGATCGTGTTGTTGCCGAAAAACGGCGCATAAGGCGTATTGATCGAGGCACCATAGACGTTCTGCTGGAACGTCGAGTTTACGACGGTCAGCGCGCTGATGCCGGTGCCCAGCGGGGTTTTCAGGAGAAGCCCGGTCGTGTCGGACGTGAACGAGCCGTCGTCGATCGTCGCGGTGATGGCAGCGCCCGTCTTTCCGACCGTGTCGATGCGCATCCCGACAAAGGCGTTGTTCTGAATGAGCGCATGCTTGACCGAGAGAACGATGGTCGCATTCGATGCAGGGCTCACCAGGACGCCGCCGCCGCCAATGGACGAGCCATTGTTGCTGACCGAGACGTTATCCACGAACACCTGCGACAGCGAGGTGGTCGGAACAAGCGTGACACCATAGCTGGTTGCTGCGGTGAACCCGCGGACGCGCGTGTTCGAAATGCGCAGCGAAGCGCCCGAGGTGAACTTGATGCCATTCAGCGCGCCGGACACGCCATGAACGTCGAGACCGCTGAGAATGACTGCGTCGTTCGCGCCGGCAGCGACGGTGATGCCGTCGGCACCGCTGCCAACGAGAACGCCTGCTTCGACGTTGTCGCAGATGATCGAGACGGCCTGGGTGATGGTCACGGAGCCGAAGCCGCCCGCATCGAGACAGTTGATCTCACCGCCGGCGGCGGTGTTCGCCAAAGCCCCGGCGAAGGTCTTGCAAGGTGCCGTGCGGCTGCACGGATTCACGTCGTCACCGACACCCGAAACCCAGGTGCGAGTCGCCTGCGCCGAAGCTGCGGTGCTGAGCAAGGCGCCCGCCAAAATAGCTGCCGAACCCAATGAAATCTTTTTAAATGATGAGATCATGATGTCTCCCCCCAATAGCTGCCGGCTCAACCGGCATGGAAACCGGCACGCCCGGTGTCGGTAAACGCTAGCTTAACTTCGTGCCGCTGCCGAATCGAATTTTCGGATTCAAACACAATAATTTGCGCGAGATTGTTCCATCGCGACGCAAAATTGATTTGAATCAGGAATTTGACTCTCGCGCTATAAGACCGGACCGCCAGAGGCCGCGGTGCGGGAGCCAGCGCGCGCCGTGATTCGCTGATTTAAGCGACGTCGATTGCCGACCGCCGGCGCACGAATTGGGACTCCCATCGAGCAGGCATAAGCGTCAAGAAGAGCGGGATCGATCCGGGCAACGCACGCCGGATTCGGCGCCAGGAGATGCATATGCGAAAAATGATCATCGGATCCGCCATTGCCGCAGCGATCGTCGCGGCGAGCGGTGCCTCATTCGCCTCGGAGCCGGTATCGTCGTTCGCCAGGATCCTCGCCGATCCGGCCAGGCCGGAGGCCGACCGCGCGCGCGACGCGGACCGCAAGCCGGCGGAACTGGTCGCCTTCGCCAAACTCAAGCCGGGTGCGCAGGTGGCCGAACTGGCACCGGGCGGCGGCTATTTCACCCGCCTGCTCAGCGCTTTCGTCGGCCCCAAGGGGCACATCTATGCGATTGCGGCGCGTCCCTCCGCCGCTTTGACCGAAATTGCGGGCAATCACGCCAATGTCTCGATCGTCGCCGGAGGCCCCGGTGAGATCCCCGTGCCGAACCCGGTCGACATGGTGTGGACGACGCTGAACTATCATGATTTCAAGAACAGCAAACAGGGCGACAGCGATGCAGCGGCCCTGTTCAACCGCGCTGCTTTCGCCGCGCTCAAACCAGGCGGCGTCTACCTGATCGTCGATCACCAGGCCGCGCCGGGCGCCGGGGCGTCGGTCACCTCGACGCTGCATCGCATCGAGGGGACGGTGGTCAAACGCGAAGTGGAGGCCGCAGGATTTCGCCTGGACGGCGAAAGTGACCTGCTACGCCATGCCGGCGACGACCATAGTCTCAAGGTCGTGGAAACCGGGATACGCGGCAAGACCGATCAGTTCATCCTGCGCTTCCGCAAGCCGCGCTGATCTACGGTCGTTGCCGGGCAACGCGCGGTGAACGGCGCGAACGTCAGCGCTTGATCAGCACGCAATGGCCGTTCCAATTATGCATGAAGAAGAAGCGATCATCCACTTCATATTCCTCGCATAATTTGGTGATTCCGCTGCAGGTCGAATAGCCATAGTCGTCAAAGACTATGATGCCGCCGGTCACGATCCGATCAAACGCCCAATCCATGACGCCTTTTGCGCTTTCATAAACGTCGACGTCGATGTGGAGGAGTCGGATCGCGCCTTCGAACTGGTTACCGGTGTCGTCGGGGAACATACCTTTCAATATGCGAACTTGATCGTGCCCACTGTCGGCAAGCAGTTGCCCCACAAGGGCTTCCGATGTGTCGGCATGTTCGCCGCCGACATACATGGTATCGTGTTCGCCTGCCGCGACGACGCCGCTGAAGGTGTCAGCGAGATAAACATCCCCACCGACGCCGAAATGCCGCACGGCTTCCGCGATGACCAAACCAGTGCCGCCGCGCCACACCCCCACCTCGAGGTAATTGCCAGGCGCCAGTTTTCCGCTCTGGCGGACAAGCGACCACAGTTCGTGACGCCGCAGCACATCGACCAATGTAAAAGCATTGCTCTTGCTGGCCACCGCCATGAAGGCCGGGTCGTGCAAGTGTTTCGGATAGTCGCAGGTGACGTAGGACCCGACAAGCTCGGGTGCCGCGCGTTGCACGGAGTAAAGCACGCGCCGAGGGCCGGCCATGCGGATCGCCGTCTTGACCGCGGCGTCGCGGAGATTGCGCAGATGTGCCACTTAGCTCGAGCTCCGTTTCAAATCTTGTCCATCCAGGCGATGCCGTAGCCGTCATTTTCAGAGAGCTTGGTGAGTTTGAAGCCCAGAGCCGGGGCAAGTGCGCGCACGTCATCAATCGTGTGGCCGTCGACCAGATGATATTCCATCCGGATGCGATCGACATGGGCGAATAATGCCGGGTCGGTCATGAACGACCACTCGGCGCCCTCGCAATCGACCTTCAACAAATCGATGTGACCGCCGGCACGCTCGAGGACGGTAGCGAAGCTGACCAGCGCAACGTCACCATCATCGGAGGTCCTGGTCTGTACGATATTCGATAGGCCATGATCTATGATGTCGCCGCGGCCGTCGGTGCTCGCCACACCCTCGGCATAGATGGTCGTCAACGGATGCTCTGCATTGAAACGCGCCAGTTCGACATTCTCGGGCGAGGGTTCGTACGCCTGGATGATGGCGTTGGGGAAACAGTCGCGCGCGAAGTTGCAGACGTTCCCGATGTTCGCGCCGATATCGACGATCATCCTTGGTTCTGGACGAATCTTGCGGAATCCGTAGTCGTCGTCGAGGACGATATCCATCCAGTCCGAAATCATAAATTGATGATCTGGCACACGAATCTGGCGCGCTCGGCCGCCGAATTTCATCACCGGCGGCAGCACCGTATGCTGCGTTCCGCGGAAAGCGACACCGAACTGACGCGCACGAAAATAGCGCGCGATGAGCTTAATGTACCGATTCATAATGAGTTGATACCGAATCGGTACTAAAACACCAACGTGTGACGCAGATATAATTGGCGCTGTCCGATAATGAGGCGTCGCGACGGCTTGGAGCCACCTGCTGCGCCGAGACCGCACCAGCAAGAAGAGTTATCGCTAGCTGCGCCCGGGCTATTTCAACGATCCGATCGCGGGCTGGGATCTGTCGGCGCGAGGGCGCCCGGCACGCCACCGCACGCGCGATGCCAAGGCCGTCGATATCGCCGCGCGCCGCGCCGGCGGCCAATGGAATGTCGTGCAGTTACGGACGGTTAGATATGGTGGAGCCGAGGGGGATCGAACCCCTGACCTCTGCAATGCCATTGCAGCGCTCTCCCAGCTGAGCTACGGCCCCATCCGTCCGGGAAGGCGCCCCTAGCGAGGCGCCGCAGACTTGGCAAGCGGTGCCGCGCACCGCTTGCCACAAATCTTCAAATCAATGCTCGTCTTCGTCGCCGCCGGTCTCAACGCCGAGATCGTCGTCGCCGCCGAGATCGACCTCATCATCAGGCGACGGCTCTTCATTCTCGCCGATGTCCAGATCGACGTCATCGCCGGCGAGATCCTCGTCGTCCTTCTTGGCTTCGTCGGGCTTGGGTGCGTCGAACGGCAGTGGCTGCTTCGACTTGAGAATCGGCTCGGGCTCCCACGCCTGACCGCAAGCGATGCAGGTCACAGGGTCGTCTTTGCCCAGATCGTAAAAGCGCGTCGCGCATTTCGGACACGTACGCTTCGTGCCCCATTCCGGCTTAATCATGCCGTTTCGTGCCTTTCGAGAATGGATGTTTTGCAATTGAAATCGCAAAGTGGGGCGCGCCTTGCCATAGCGCAAGCGCACTGTCAAAGCGCCCGCGACATGTCTCACCCCCTCGCCACGCCGCTCGTAATTGCCCCCGCGACACGCCTGTCGGGTCGCGTCACGGTACCCGGCGACAAGTCGATCAGCCACCGCGCGCTGATGCTGTCGGCGCTGGCCGTTGGGGAGAGCCGGATCGAAGGACTGCTGGAAGGCGAGGACGTGCTCGCGACCGCCGCAGCCATGCGGTCGATGGGTGCGACGATCGAGCGCGACGAAAACGGCACGTGGCACGTTTACGGCGTCGGGGTCGGCGGGCTGCTGCAGCCGGAGGCGGCGCTCGACATGGGCAATAGCGGCACGTCGACTCGGTTGCTGATGGGCCTCGTGGCCAGCCATCCGATCACGGCGACGTTCGTCGGTGATGCCTCACTGTCGGGGCGTCCCATGGGCCGCGTGATCGAGCCTCTTGGCCGGATGGGCGCCGACATCACCGCCAGCCCGGGCGGGCGGCTGCCGCTGATGCTGCGCGGCCTGACGCCGGCGATTCCGATCGAATACACCCTCCCCGTCGCCTCGGCCCAGGTGAAGTCGGCGATCCTGCTCGCCGGCCTCAACACCCCCGGCATCACCCGGGTGATCGAGCCGGTCGCGACGCGCGACCATAGCGAGCGCATGCTGGCCGGCTTCGGCGCGACGCTGACGGTCGAGCAGACCAACCGGGGCCGGATCATCTCGATCACCGGCGAGGCCGAGCTCAAGCCACAGCATATCGTCGTGCCCGGCGACCCCTCCTCTGCCGCCTTCTGGGCGGTCGCGGCGTCGATCGTGCCGGGTGCGGATGTGGTGATCGCCAATGTCGGCATGAACCCGACACGCACCGGCCTGTTCGCCGCGCTGCGCATGATGGGCACCGACATTACCGAACTCGACCAGCGCCTGGTCGGCGGCGAGCCGGTTGCCGACCTGCACGTTCGCCATGCAGCGCTGAACGCGATCGAGGTGCCGCCCGATCTCGCGCCGAGCATGATCGACGAATATCCGGTCCTGTTCGTCGCGGCGGCGCTTGCCACGGGGCGCACCATCGCCCGCGGTGCGCATGAGTTGCGGGTCAAGGAATCGGACCGGATTGCGACGATGGCGGCTGCTCTCTCCGCGATCGGTGTGAAGGTCGAGGAATTCGAAGACGGGTTGGCCATCACCGGGAGCGGTGGCGACCTGCTTCCCGGGGGCACTCGAATCGCCTCGAAACTCGACCATCGTATCGCGATGAGCATGGCGGTGGCTGGACTCGTCTGCCGCGCGCCGCTGACGATCGACGATGTGTCGCCGATCGCGACGAGCTACCCGATCTTTCTTGAAACATTAGCGGCACTGCGGAATTGAGCCCCGGATGATTATCGCCGTCGACGGACCAGCAGCCTCGGGCAAGGGCACGATCGCCAAGGCGCTGGCGAAACATTATCGCCTGCCGCATCTCGACACCGGACTGTTGTACCGCGCCGTGGGCGAGAATGTGCGCCGGCTCGAACTCAACCCCGAAATCGAGGCCGATGCTGTCGCCGCGTGCGATTTCGACGACAGCCTGCTCGACGATCCGGCGTTGCGCGGCGACGAGGTCGGCAAGCTCGCCTCGATCGTCTCGGCGCATCCGCTGGTGCGGGCCGCCTTGCTTCATCGCCAGAAGCGCTTCGCGCGCCAACCCGGCGGCGCGGTGCTCGACGGGCGCGACATCGGCACGGTGATCGCACCCGACGCCGACGCCAAGCTGTTCGTCCGCGCCACGCCGATGATCCGTGCCAAGCGACGCCACGCCGAGCTGCGCATGCGCGGCTCGACCGTCAGCCTCGACCGGGTGCTCGCCGATATCCGCGCCCGCGATCTGCGCGATTCGATGCGTGCCACGGCGCCGATGGTGCCGGCAGCGGATGCCGCCTTGCTCGATACCAGTTTCCTGTCGATCGAGGCGTCGGTCCAGCGCGCCATCGCGATCGTCGAGGCGCGGCTTCAGCACAAGCCCGTCCCGATCGGCTGAACGCCCGCAAAACCTTGCCTTTCGCCCGCGATGGCGCTAAGGGCGCGCGGTCCAGCGAGCGATGCTCGTGGAGGAAGGCGCGGAAGGATTGCCCTCTCGCGCCCTTTTCGCATTAACGACGCGTCTCCTCCACAGCCCCGACCGGTGGATGCCGTGGCCGGCATACGGCCTCCACGGCGTTCAAGGCCAAGACCGCCGGAGACAACCGGCTGGCCGGAAACATGACTGTAGGAACCTGATCTTTATGGCCTCAACGGCTCATCCCACGCGCGACGATTTCGCGAAACTCCTCGAACTGACCCTTGGTGACGCAGACGGCTTCGAAGGCCGCGTCGTGCATGGCACCGTAACGGGCATCGAAAATGACATGGCCGTGATCGACGTCGGCCTGAAGTCCGAAGGCCGCGTGCCGCTGCGCGAATTCGCCGCGCCGGGCCAGAAGTCGGACCTCAAGGTCGGTGACGAAGTCGAGGTTTATGTCGATCGCGTCGAGAACGTGCACGGCGAAGCGATGCTGTCGCGCGACCGCGCCCGCCGCGAAGCTGCCTGGGACAAGCTCGAAACCGAATTCGCCAAGACCGCACGCGTCGAGGGCGTCATCTTCGGCCGCGTCAAGGGCGGCTTCACCGTCGACCTCAACGGCGCCGTGGCCTTCCTGCCCGGTTCGCAGGTCGATATCCGCCCGGTGCGCGATGTCACCCCGCTGATGGACATTCCGCAGCCCTTCCAGATCCTCAAGATGGACCGCAAACGCGGCAACATCGTCGTGTCGCGCCGCGCGATCCTCGAAGAGACCCGCGCCGAGCAGCGTTCGGGCCTCATCCTGAGCCTCGCCGAGGGCCAGATCATCGACGGCGTGGTCAAGAACATCACCGATTACGGTGCGTTCGTCGACCTCGGCGGCATCGACGGCCTGCTGCACGTCACCGACCTCAGCTACAAGCGCGTCGGCCATCCGAGCGAAGTGCTCAACATCGGCGACACCGTCCGCGTCCAGATCATCCGCATCAACAAGGACACGCAGCGCATCTCGCTCGGCATGAAGCAGCTCGAGAGCGATCCGTGGGAAGGCGCCGCCGCCAAGTATCCGGTCGGCGCGAAGCTGTCGGGCCGCGTCACGAACATCACCGAATATGGTGCGTTCGTCGAGCTGGAAGCCGGCATCGAGGGCCTGGTGCACGTCTCCGAGATGAGCTGGACCAAGAAGAACGTCCATCCGGGCAAGATCGTCTCGA
>JAZJXZ010000034.1:0-154980 GCA_040390605.1 Pseudomonadota bacterium | reverse complement strand
TCGCCGGCACGCTGTGCAACAAGATGGCCCCGGCGCAGCGCCGCGTCTACGACCAGATGTCGGAGCCGAAATACGTCATCTCGATGGGCAGCTGCGCCAATGGCGGCGGCTATTATCATTACAGCTACAGCGTCGTGCGTGGCTGCGACCGGATCGTGCCGGTCGACATTTATGTGCCGGGCTGCCCGCCGACCGCCGAGGCGCTGCTCTACGGCATCATGCAGCTGCAGCGGAAAATCCGCCGCGTCGGGACGATCGAACGGTGAGGGCGCCTGCACCGGCTTATGCCGCGAATGACGGCGTGATCGACGCGGCGACCGCCGCGCTCGGCGGCAATATGCTGTCGGGCGTCGACGCGGTCGGCGAGGTCGCGCTGCATGTCGATCGCGAGAGCCTGATCGCGACGATGACCGCGCTGCGCGACACGCCCGGCCTCGAATATCAGCAGCTGATGGAAATTGCCGGGGTCGATTACCCGGACCGGCCGGACCGCTTTGAAGTGGTCTATTGCCTGCTCAGCCTGACGCGCAATCACCGCATCCGCGTCCATGTGCAGACCGACGAGGTCAAGCCGGTGCCCTCGGTGACGGGCATCTGGCCGGTCGCCGGCTGGCTCGAGCGCGAGGTGTACGACATGTACGGCGTGCTGTTCGCCGGCAATCCCGACCTGCGCCGCATCCTGACCGATTACGGTTTCCGCGGCCACCCGCAGCGCAAGGACTTCCCGCTGACCGGCTATGTCGAGCTGCGTTATTCCGAAGAGCAGAAGCGCGTGGTTTATGAGCCCGTCCAGCTGGCGCAGGATTTCCGCACCTTCGATTTCATGAGCCCGTGGGAAGGCGCGCAGTACATCCTGCCGGGCGACGAGAAGGGCATGCTGCCCGAGGCCAAGGGCGCGCCGACGCCGCTCAAGGCCGATGAGATCGTCAAGGCTGATGCGGCCAAGTCCGCAGTCAAGGCGCCGGTGGCGACGCCGAAGACGACCGAGAGCACGGCGCAGACCGGCGCCGGCAAGGCCAGCCCCGACGCCGCGCCGAAGCCGGCCGACCCGGATGTGGTGAAGAAGACGGCCAAGCCGCGCGCGCCGCGCAAGCCCAAGGGTGCGGTATGATGCTTCTATCTTCTTACCACCCCGGCGAAGGCCGGGGCCCAGTTGCGAAGGTTTCGATGATCGAGCGCTGCGCCAACCAATCTATCTCTCCCAACTGGGCCCCGGCCTTCGCCGGGGTGGTAGTTGAGGGTGTGGCAACGGGAGGCGCACATGGCTGACACACTCGACAAGATCGAGGGCCGCACCGACGCCGCCGACCCGACGGTGGGCGATGTCGCGATCCAGAATTACACGATCAATTTCGGCCCGCAGCATCCGGCCGCGCACGGCGTGCTGCGGCTCGTTATGGAGCTCGACGGCGAGATCGTCGAGCGGGTCGATCCGCATATCGGTCTGCTCCACCGCGGTACCGAGAAGCTGATCGAATACAAGACCTACACCCAGGCGCTGCCCTATTTCGATCGCCTAGATTACTGCTCGCCCTTGTGCATGGAGCACTCGTACGTGCTCGCGGTCGAGAAGCTGCTCGATCTCGAAGTGCCGTTGCGTGCGCAATATCTGCGGGTGTTCTTCGCCGAGCTGACGCGCATCTCCAACCACATGCTCAACCTCGGCAGCCACGTCATGGACGTCGGCGCGATGACGCCGAACCTGTGGCTGTTCGAGATTCGCGAGGATTGCCTCAACTTCTTCGAGCGCGTCTCGGGCGCGCGCATGCACAGCGCCTATTTCAGGCCCGGTGGCGTGCATCAGGATGCCCCGCTCAAGCTGCTGACCGATATTGCCGACTGGCTCGACACGCGCCTGCCGCGGTTGTTCGAGGACGCCATCAGCCTGGTCGCCGACAACCGCATCTTCAAGCAGCGCAATGTCGACATTGCCGTGGTTGCCCGCGAAGACGCGGTGAAGTGGGGTTTCTCCGGCCCGATGATCCGTGGTTCGGGCATCCCCTGGGATCTGCGCAAGTCGCAGCCTTATGATGTCTATGCCAGGATGGACTTCGACGTGCCGGTCGGCACGCGCGGCGATTGCTATGACCGGTTCATGGTACGCGTCGAGGAGGTCCGCCAGTCGGCGCGAATCATGAAGCAATGTCTCGCCGAGATGCCTGAAGGCCCGATTGCCAGCCTCGACCGCAAGGTCGTGCCGCCGAGCCGGGGCGAGATGAAGCGCTCGATGGAAGCGTTGATCCACCACTTCAAGCTCTACACCGAAGGTTATCACGTGCCGGCCGGCGACGTGTATGTCGCGACCGAGAGCCCCAAGGGTGAGTTCGGCGTCTATCTGGTCTCGGACGGCAGCAACAAGCCGTATCGCTGCAAGATCCGCCCGACCGCGTTCAGCCACCTCCAGGCGATGGACTTCATGTCGCGCGGGCACATGCTGGCCGATACGACCGCCATCCTCGGCGCGCTCGATATCGTGTTCGGGGAGTGCGACCGGTGAACTGGAGGGGTGCTTTGCTTTTGCCGATATTGCTCGTGTCGGGAGCAAGTGCCGAAGCGCAGCAGGCACCGAACGTTTCCGGCCCAAAGTTGTACTTTAAATATGTGATCGGCGAGACGGACGAAGATACGGTGAGCCATCCCGCGACCTTTCAATTTCAGGACGTTGCGGGCGTTCGAAGCGTTCGTCCAACACAGGGTTTGCGCGCTCTTTTTGCTGGCTGCACCGAGGTTGGTTATCAGGAATCATACCGGGCGCCCTACGAATATGAATGGTACGGCAACTGCCCGGGCTTCGCTCCAGATCAACGGATGTTGATAGAGCTGACAGGTACATCGACCGCCGTCAGCACGATCAATGTGCGCATGGGTCGCGGGCAAATGATCATGCCGCCGGTTCCCGTTTTCAGACGAGACGCCAATCATGGCTGATACATCCCGCATCGACACCGCCCACCGCATGATCGCGCTCTACAATGCGCAGGATGCGGACGCTTATGTCGCGCTGATGACCGATACCGCCTGCGAGGCGACCTATCGCGGCGCCGTGCTGCGCGAGGGCAAGGAAGGCGTGCGTACCGGGCTGAAGGCGATGTTCGCGCAGTTCCCCGAGAACCGCGCCGACATCCTCACCTCCTATATGCTCGGCGACACGGTGATGTTGCACGAGAAGGTCTCGCGGGCGCCCGACGGCGACCAGTTCGAGGTCATGTCCATCTATTCCTTCAGCGGCGACAAGGTCGATCGCGTGGAGTTCATTCGCTAATGGCCGACGCAGTTCACATCCCCGACGAAGCCGAGACCCGCGCGCGCTGGGGCGCGTTTGCGTGGACGGCGGAGAACGCCGCCAAGGCCAAGGAAATCCTCGGCCGTTATCCGGCCGGGCGGGCGCAATCGGCGTCTTTGCCGCTGCTCGATCTCGCCCAGCGCCAGGTCGGCGCCGAGACCCAGACGCAGGGCTGGTTGCCGGTGCCGGTGATCGAGTTCGTCGCGCGCGAGATCGGCGTGCCGTACATGCGCGTCTATGAGGTCGCGACCTTCTACACCATGTTCAACATGGCGCCGGTCGGGCGTTACCATGTCCAGGTGTGCGGCACGACGCCGTGCATGCTCGCCGGATCGGACGATGTGTTCGCGGCGTGCAAGAACCATGGGCTGATCAAGGGCAAGACCACGCCCGACGGGCTGTTCACGCTGACCGAGGTCGAATGCCTCGGCGTGTGCGCCAATGCGCCGATGGTGCAGATCAACGACGATAATTTCGAGGACCTCGACTACGACCGCACCACCGCCGTGCTCGAGGCACTGGCGCGCGGAGAGACGCCGACGCCGGGTTCGACCATCGGCCGCCGCGCGAGCTGCCCCGAGGGCGGCCCGACAAGCCTCAAGGAAATGGCATCCGAGAACCACGATTACCGGGGAGAATGGGCATGAAGGACCTCAATCCGATTATTGCCGTGCTGGCCGTTATCGGCGGGCTGGTCGTGCTGGGCTTTCTGCTGCGCGTGACCTTCACGCTGCTGCCGCTGCTGATCCTCGTCGCGATCGGCGTGGTGGTGTATCTGTTCGTCAAGCAGGCGGCGGGGCGGCGGTGAACGCTGCAATTTTCATCGTCATGCCGGTAGAAGCCGGCATCTCCCGGTTGGAGCGCGCGCTCTTGCCGCATGAGATCCCGGCTTTCGCCGGGATGACGGCTTTGGTTGGAGGCTTCTAGTGCTCGCCGACAAGGACCGGATCTTCACCAACGTCTATGGTTTTCAGCCCTGGGGGCTGAAGGCCGCGATGGCGCGTGGCGACTGGGACAATACGAAGAAGCTGATGGAGATCGGGCAGGACCCGATCATCGACACGATCAAGGCATCGGGCCTGCGCGGGCGCGGCGGGGCAGGGTTCCCGACCGGCACCAAATGGTCGTTCATGCCAAAGGAACCCAAGCCCGACCGGCCGAACTTCCTGGTCATCAACGCCGACGAGTCCGAGCCGGGTTCGTGCAAGGATCGCGAGATCATCCGTCACGATCCGCACAAGCTGATCGAGGGTGCGCTGATCGCCGGGTACGCGATGCGCGCGCGCGCCGCGTACATCTACATCCGCGGCGAATATATTCGCGAGGCCGAGGTGCTGTTTGCCGCCGTTGCCGAGGCTTATGCCGCGGGGCTGATCGGCAAGAACGCCTGCAAGTCGGGCTATGATTTCGACGTCTTCGTCCATCGCGGCGCCGGAGCCTATATCTGCGGCGAAGAAACCGCGATGCTCGAGAGTCTCGAGGGCAAGAAGGGCCAGCCGCGCCTCAAGCCGCCATTCCCGGCCGGCGCCGGTCTTTATGGCTGCCCGACCACGGTCAACAATGTCGAATCGATCGCGGTCGCGCCGACCATCTTGCGGCGCGGCGCGGACTGGTTCGCCAGCTTCGGCGCGGAGAATAATCGCGGCACCAAGCTGTTCCAGATCAGCGGCCATGTGAACAAGCCGTGCGTGGTCGAGGAAGCGATGAGCATCCCGTTCCGCCAGCTGATCGAGGAACATTGCGGCGGCATTCGTGGCGGGTGGGACAATCTGCTCGCGGTGATCCCGGGCGGGTCGTCGGTGCCGCTGGTGCCGGCGGCGCAGATCATGGACTGCCCGATGGATTTCGACGGGCTCAAGGCGCTCGGCTCGGGGCTCGGCACGGCGGCGGTGATCGTGATGGACAAGTCGACCGACATCGTCCGCGCCATTTCGCGGCTGAGCTATTTCTACAAGCATGAGAGCTGCGGCCAGTGCACGCCGTGCCGCGAAGGCACCGGCTGGATGTGGCGGGTGATGGAGCGGCTGCGCACCGGCGACGCCGACATTTCCGAGATCGACACGCTGCAACAGGTCACCAAGCAGGTCGAGGGCCACACCATCTGCGCGCTGGGCGATGCCGCGGCATGGCCGATCCAGGGCCTGATCCGGCATTTCCGGCCGGAGATCGAGCGGCGGATCAATGAACGCAACGGTGGCGGTCTGGCGCCGATGATGGAAGCAGCCGAATAATGCCGAAACTCAAGGTAGACGGAACCGAAGTCGAGGTCCCCGCCGGCGCCACCGTGCTCCAGGCGTGCGAGGCCGCAGGCAAGGAGATTCCGCGCTTCTGTTATCATGAGCGGCTGTCGATCGCGGGCAATTGCCGCATGTGCCTGGTCGAGGTGAAGCCCGGGCCGCCCAAGCCGCAGGCGAGCTGCGCGCTGCCGGCGGCCGAGAACCAGGAAGTGTTCACCAACACGCCGATGGTGAAGAACGCCCGCGAGGGCGTGATGGAATTCCTGCTGATCAACCATCCGCTCGATTGCCCGATCTGCGACCAGGGCGGCGAGTGCGATTTGCAGGACCAGAGCCTGGCCTATGGCCGCGGCCATTCGCGCTACACCGAGAACAAGCGTGCGGTGACCGAGAAATATATGGGGCCGATCGTCAAGACGGTGATGACGCGCTGCATCCAGTGCACGCGCTGCATCCGTTTCGCCGAGGAAGTCGCCGGGGTCGAGGAGATCGGCGCGATCGGGCGCGGCGAGGATATGCAGATCACCTCGTATCTCGAAGGTGCGGTGACCAGCGAACTGTCGGGCAATGTCGTCGATCTGTGCCCGGTCGGTGCGCTGACCTCCAAGCCCTATGCCTTCGAGGCGCGGCCGTGGGAGCTCAAGAAGACGCTGTCGATCGACGTGATGGACGCGGTCGGCACGAATATCCGGCTCGATAGTCGCGGGCGCCAGGTGCTGCGCGCGCTGCCGGTAATCAACGAGGACGTCAACGAGGAATGGGCCTCGGACAAGACGCGCCATGCGGTCGACGGGCTGGTGCGGCGGCGGCTCGACCGGCCGTTCGTGCGGCGTGACGGGAAGCTGGTCGAGGCGACGTGGGACGAGGCGTTTGCCGCGATCGCGGACGTGAAGGCGGGCAAGAGCGTCGCTGCGGTACATGGCGATCTGCTCGACTGCGAGACGATGTTCGCGGCCAAGGCGTTGCTCGCGTCGATGGGCTCCGCGCTCCTCGAAGGGCGGCAGACGGGGATGGATTACGACACGTCGTCGATGGCGGCGGTCAATTTCAACACGACCATCGCAGGCGCGGAAAAGGCCGATGCGATCCTGCTGGTCGGCACCAACCTTCGCTGGGAGGCGCCGCTGGTCAACACGCGGATCCGCAAGGCGATCAAGAAGGGTGCGAAGGTCTTCGCGATCGGGCCGGAAGTCGACCTGACCTACAAGGTCGAGTGGCTGGGTAACGATCTGTCGATTCTCGCCAAGCTGCCCAAGCCGGCGATGGATGCGTTCAAGGAAGCCGACCGGCCGATGGTGATCGTCGGCGGCGCGGCGCTCAAGGGCGGGCATGGCGCGGCGCTGAAGCTGGCCAAGACCTATAATGTCGTGCGTGACGGGTGGAACGGTTTCAACGTGCTGCACTTCTCGGCGGCGCGTAACGGCGGGCTGATGCTCGGCTGGGCGCAACCGGGCGGGATCGCCGATGTGGTTGCCGCCAAACCGAAGCTGGTGTTCTTCCTCGGCGCGGACGAGGTGGATTTTTCCAAATTCGCCAAGAGCTTCAAGGTCTATATCGGCCATCATGGCGACAAGGGCGCGGCCGTTGCCGATGTCGTGCTGCCGGGCGCGAGTTATGCCGAGAAGTCGGGCACCTGGGTCAATCTCGAGGGCCGGGTGCAGCGCGGCGAGCGTGCGGTGTTCCCGCCGGGCGACGCGCGCGAGGACTGGACCATATTGCGCGCGCTGAGCGAGAAGCTCGGCACGGTGCTGCCATTCGACACGATCGAGGAACTGCGCGCGGCGATGGCGCTGGATTGTCCGGACCTTGCGACGCTGGGTCTGGTGACCTTCCCGTGGAGCCCGCCGGCGCTCGACGCCAAGGGGCAGGGCGAGGTGAGCTATCCGATCAAGGACTTCTACCTGACCAACGCGATCTGCCGGGCCAGCCCGACGATGCAGCGTTGCTCGGCGGAACTGGTTCACGGCCAGGCCTTTGCGGAGGCGGCGGAGTGATGTCGGTTCGGATTTCCATCCCGCCCCATTCCGTCATCCCGGCGAAAGCCGGGATCTCATGCGGCAAGGGCGCGACCTATCACCGGGAGACCCCAGCTTTCGCTGGGGTGACGAATAAGGAGGGAGTTTCAGCATGACCAACTTCTTCCAGGGCTTCTCCGTCTGGTTCTTCGGCTGGCATCATTTCGGCATGGAATATGGCTGGGCGTGGTTCCTCGCCACGATCGTCGGCATCCTCGTCATCGCGCTGCCGCTGATGCTGGCCGTCGCCATGATCATCTATGTCGACCGCAAGATCTGGGCGGCGATGGCGCTGCGCCGCGGGCCGAACGTGGTCGGGCCGTTCGGGCTGCTGCAGAGCTTCGCCGACGGGTTGAAGGTGTTCCTGCAGGAAACGATCATC
Source organism: Pseudomonadota bacterium (assembly GCA_040390605.1). Taxonomy (GTDB): domain Bacteria; phylum Pseudomonadota; class Alphaproteobacteria; order Sphingomonadales; family Sphingomonadaceae; genus Sphingomonas. Next base: position 147,063 of record JAZJXZ010000034.1, on the reverse strand, counting down.
CCGTCCTCGGCCAACAAGGGGCTGTTCCTGCTCGCGCCCATCATCACCTTCACGGTGGCGCTGATCGTGTGGGCGGTGGTGCCGTTCCAGGCCGGCGTGGTGCTGGCCAACATCAATGTCGGGCTGCTCTACGTCCTCGCGGCGTCGTCGCTGGGCGTCTACGGCATCGTCATCGCCGGCTGGGCGTCCAACTCCAAATATCCCTTCTATTCGGCGATCCGCGCCGCGGCGCAGATGGTCAGTTACGAGGTCGCGATCGGCTTCGTGCTGATCTCGGTGGTGATGTGGGCCGGCAGCTTCAACCTGACGACGATCGTCGAGGCGCAGCGCGGTTATGCCGGGGGCTGGATCAACGGCAATTTCATCAATCCGCTGCTGTTCCCGATGGCGGTGGTGTTCTTCATCTCTTCGCTGGCCGAGACGCAGCGCGCGCCGTTCGACCTGACCGAGGCGGAGAGCGAGCTCGTCGCCGGTTACCAGACCGAATATTCGTCGATGAGCTTCGCGCTCTACTGGCTCGGCGAATATGCCAATGTCATCCTGATGTGCGTGCTCAACGCGACGTTGTTCTGGGGTGGTTACCTGCCGCCGCTCAATATCGGCTGGATGTACGCTGTGCCGGGGATCATCTGGCTGCTCGGCAAGGCATTCCTGTTCTTCTTCCTGTTCAGCTGGGTGAAGGCGACCGTGCCGCGCTATCGCTATGACCAGCTGATGCGGCTGGGCTGGAAGATCTTCCTGCCGCTGTCGCTGCTGTTTGTCTTCCTGGTGTCGGGCTATCTGATGCTGACCCGCGTTGGAGTTCCCGCATGAGCCCCACCCAGATCATCAAGTCGTTCACCCTGTGGGAGTTCGTGAAGGCGCACGCCCTCACGCTGCGCTATTTCTTCAAGGCGAAGGCGACGATCAACTATCCTTTCGAGAAGAACCCGATCTCGCCGCGCTTCAGAGGCGAGCATGCACTGCGGCGTTACCCGAACGGCGAGGAACGCTGCATCGCGTGCAAGCTGTGCGAGGCTGTGTGCCCCGCGCAGGCGATCACGATCGAGGCCGAGCCGCGCGACGATGGCAGCCGGCGCACGACGCGCTACGACATCGACATGACGAAGTGCATCTATTGCGGGCTGTGCCAGGAGGCGTGCCCGGTCGATGCGATCGTCGAGGGGCCGAACTTCGAATTCTCGACCGAAACGCGCGAGGAACTGATCTACGACAAGGCCAAGCTGCTCGATAACGGCGATCGCTGGGAAAGCGCGATCGCCGCGAACCTTGCCGCCGATGCACCCTACCGTTAAGCGCCAGCCAGATTTCAGGGGCCCACTGATTCCGTGATCCAGACCATCGCCTTTTACCTGTTCGCGTTCATGGTCATCGCCTCTGCGGTGATGACCATCACCGCGCGCAACCCGGTCCATGCCGTGCTGTGGCTGATCCTGGCCTTTTTCAACGCCGCCGGCCTGATGGTGCTGGTCGGCGCCGAGTTCATCGCGATGCTGCTGGTGATCGTCTATGTCGGTGCGGTCGCGGTGCTGTTCCTGTTTGTCGTGATGATGCTCAACGTCGATTTCGCCGAGCTGCGTAGCGGCTTCGCGCGCTATTTGCCGCTCGGCATGGTGATGGCGATCGTGCTGGCGGCGGAAATCATCTTCTATGCGTTCGTGCGCATGACGGTGGCCGGGCCGGTCGAGCTGGGCCGCCGCGCTGCGGTGATCGACCCGAAGGTCCCCAATATCGAGGCGATCGGCAACCTGCTCTACACGCGCTACCTGTTCGTGTTCGAAGGGGCCGGCTTCGTGCTGCTGGTGGCGATGATCGGCGCGATCGTACTGACGCACCGCGAGCGCTCGGGCGTACGGCCGCAGAATGTGTCGCGCCAGATCGCGCGGCGACCGCAGGACGCGGTGCGCAAGACGCAACCCGTGGTCGGGCAGGGGGTCGAGCTGTGATCGGGCTGACGCATTATCTCGTCGTGGCGGCGATCCTCTTCGCGCTCGGCGTGCTGGGCATCGTCATCAACCGCAAGAACCTGATCGTCATGCTGATGGCGATCGAGCTGATCCTGCTCGCGGTGAACCTCAACCTGGTCGCCTTCTCGGCTTATCTGCACGACCTGGTCGGGCAGGTGTTCGCGATGTTCGTGCTGACCGTCGCGGCCGGCGAGGCGGCGATCGGGCTGGCCATTCTCGTTATCTATTTCCGTGGACGCGGCACGATTTCGGTCGACGACGTCAACCGGATGAAGGGCTGAACGCGTGATCCTCTTCATCGTCTTCCTGCCGCTCCTCGCCGCGGCCGTCGCGGGCCTGAGCAACAAGGCGTTCGGCAGCACGCTGCCGAAACTGATCACGACCGGCGCGCTGATCGTGTCGTGCGCGCTGAGCTGGCCGATCTTCATCCATTATCTCGGCGGTGGCGAGCCCGTGGTCACCCAGGTGTTCACCTGGATGAAGTCGGGCGATCTCGACATCGCCTGGGCATTGCGCGTCGATGCGCTGACCGCGGTGATGCTGGTCGTGATCACCTCGGTCTCGGCGCTCGTCCACCTCTATAGCTGGGGCTATATGGAGGAGGATCCGGACCAACCGCGCTTCTTCGCCTATCTCTCGCTGTTCACCTTCGCGATGCTGATGCTCGTGACCGCGAACAACCTGGTGCAGATGTTCTTCGGCTGGGAGGGCGTCGGTCTCGCCTCCTACCTGCTGATCGGCTTCTGGTTCCGCAAGCCCAGCGCCAATGCCGCGGCGATCAAGGCGTTCGTCGTCAACCGTGTCGGCGATCTCGGCTTCATGCTCGGCATCTTCGGCATCTATCTGGTGTTCGGCACGGTCTCGATCCCCGAGATACTGCACCGCGCGCCGGAAATGGCCGGCTCGACGATCGGTTTCCTCGGCTTCCGCGTCGACACGCTGACCTTGTTGTGCCTGCTGCTGTTCGTCGGCGCGTGCGGCAAGTCGGCGCAGCTCGGCCTGCACACCTGGTTGCCCGACGCGATGGAGGGTCCGACCCCGGTGTCGGCGCTGATCCACGCCGCGACGATGGTGACGGCCGGCGTGTTCATGGTGTGTCGCATGTCGCCGCTGTTCGAGACCTCGGTGGTCGCGCAGCATGTCGTGATGACGGTCGGCGCCGCGACCTGCTTCTTCGCCGCGACGATCGGGCTGGTGCAGAACGACATCAAGCGCGTGATCGCCTATTCGACCTGCTCGCAGCTCGGCTATATGTTCTTCGCCGCCGGCGTCGGTGCCTATAACGCGGCGATGTTCCACCTGTTCACCCACGCCTTCTTCAAGGCGTTGCTGTTCCTGGGTGCCGGCTCGGTGATCCATGCCATGCACCATGAACAGGACATGCGGTACTATGGTGGTCTGCGTAAGCACATCCCGATCACCTTCTGGGCGATGATGGCCGGTACGCTGGCGATCACCGGCGTGGGTATCGAAGGCGTGTTCGGCTTTGCCGGCTTCTATTCGAAGGACGCGATCATCGAGAGCGCCTTCGCCTCGGGCCAGACCGGTGCGGCGCTGACTGGCGTGCTCGTCGCGTTACTGACCAGCTTCTATTCGTGGCGGCTGATGTTCCTGACCTTCTGGGGCAAGCCGCGCTGGGCGCAGTCCGAGCATATCCAGCATGCGGTGCATGACGCGCACGGCCATGGGCATGACGATCATGCGCACGCGCACGACGATCACGGCCATCACGACGCGCATGATGGGACCGCCGGCTATCATCCGCATGAAAGCCCGTTGTCGATATTGCTGCCGTTGATCCTGCTGTCGGTCGGGGCGATCTTCGCCGGCTTCGCGTTCCACAAATTCTTCATCGATCCGAGTGCGGGCGAGGCCTATTGGAAGGGCTCGATCGCGTTCCGCGAGAAGCTGATGGAAGGCTTGGAAGAGCTGCCGATGCTGACCAAGCTGTCGGCCAGCATCGCCATGCTGCTCGGCCTGCTCGCCGCGATCCAGCTTTACATCCGCAAGCCGGACCTCCCGGGCAAGATCGCCGCGCAATTCTCGGTCGTCTACGACTTCCTGCTCCACAAATGGTATATCGACGAGCTCTACGACATCCTCTTTGTCCGTCCCGCCTTCGCCATCGGCCGGCTGTTCTGGAAGCAGGGTGACGAGGGCACGATCGACCGCTTCGGGCCGAACGGCTCGGCCTGGCTGGTGTCGCGCGGTGCGCGCGTCGCCGCACGGCTGCAATCGGGATATGTCTACACCTATGCTTTCGTCATGCTGATCGGCCTGACCGCGGCGCTGACCTGGGCGATCCAGGCATGAGCGGCTTCCCGATCCTTTCCATCATGCTGGCCGTGCCGGCGATCGCCGCGATCGCCTGCCTGTTCCTCAGTGCCAATGGCGCGCGCTGGCTGGCGCTGATCGCCACGCTGGTCGATCTTGTCCTCGGCGTCATGCTGTGGGCCCAGTTCGATATCGGCGGCGCGCAGTGGCAGTTCGTCGAGAGCCACGAGCATCTGTTTGGCCTGTTCGGCTGGTCGCTGGGCATCGACGGGTTTGCGCTGCTGCTGATCATGCTCAGCGTGTTCCTGATGCCGATCTGCATCGGCGCCTCCTGGGTCGCGATCGAAAAGCGCGTGCAGGAATATATGTGCGCCTTCCTCGTCACCGAGCTGTTGATGATCGGCACCTTCGCGGCGCAGGATCTGTTCCTGTTCTACATCTTCTTCGAGGCCGGGCTGATCCCGATGTATCTGATCATCGGCGTGTGGGGCGGGGCGAACCGCATCTACGCGAGCTATAAATTCTTCCTCTACACGCTGCTCGGCTCGGTGGTGATGTTCATCGCCATGCTGTGGATGGCGCAATATGCCCACACCACCAGCATCCCCCAACTGCTCAACACCGATTTTCCGGCGCACGTGCAGACTTGGCTGTGGCTCGCCTTCTTCGCCTCCTTCGCGGTGAAGATGCCGATGTGGCCGTTCCACACCTGGCTGCCTGACGCGCACGTTCAGGCGCCGACCGCCGGTTCGGTGATCCTGGCCGGTGTGCTGCTGAAGCTGGGTGGCTACGGTTTCCTGCGCTTCTCGCTGCCGATGTTCCCGGAAGCCTCGGCGCAGCTTGGCTGGCTGATCTTCGGCCTGTCGGCGGTGGCGGTGATCTACACCTCGCTGGTCGCGCTGGTGCAGAGCGACATGAAGAAGCTGATCGCCTATTCGTCGGTCGCGCACATGGCGATCGTGACGATCGGCCTGTTCGCCTTCAACCGCCAGGGAATCGAAGGCGCGATGATGGTCATGCTCGGCCACGGCTTGGTGTCTGGCGCGTTGTTCCTGTGCGTCGGCGTGATCTACGACCGGCTGCATACCCGCGAGATCGATCGTTACGGCGGCCTTGCGATCAACATGCCGCGTTACGCGCTGTTCTTCATGCTGTTCACCATGGCCTCGGTCGGCCTGCCCGGCACGAGCAACTTCGTCGGCGAGTTTCTAAGCCTGGCCGGGGTCTATCAGGTTTCGACCTGGATCACCCTGCTGTGCACCACCGGGATCATCCTTGGCGCGGCCTATATGCTCTACCTCTATCGCCGCGTCGTGTTCGGCGAGCTGACCAAGGATGACGTTCGCGCGATGCCCGATTTGTCGCCGCGTGAAATCGCGCTGCTCGCGCCGATCGCCGCCGCCGTGCTGTGGATGGGTGTCTATCCCGAAAGCTTCCTCGCCCCGATGCGCGGCGATGCCGGCATCCTGGTCGCGCGGATCGACCGTGCCAAACCGGCGGGTGACTCGCTGCCGACGGCCGGGCATGGCCCCGTCGCCACGGTGGAGGTCGCGAAATGATCGCCTCGATCCTGATGACCCTACCCGAGGAAATCCTCGGTATTGCTGCGCTGTTGCTGATGCTGGTCGCGGCGTGGGGCGGTGTAGGCGCGACGCGCCTGATTTCCTGGACTTCGGTCGCGGTTCTGGTCGGTGCGGGCATTGCGCTGTTCGGCCCCGCGTCGAGCGGCGGCGACGCCTATGACGGCCTGTACCATGCCGATGCCTTTGCGGCCTTCGCCAAGGCGCTGATCTATATCGCGTCGGGCGTCGCTATCCTGCTCGCGCCGAGCTTCTTCCAACGCACCTCGGGCGACGATCTGCGGCCGGAATATCCGGTGCTGATCCTGCTCTCGGCGGCGGGCATGGGCATGATGGTGTCGGCGGGCGACCTGCTGACGCTCTATGTCGGCCTCGAACTGCAGAGCCTCGCGGCTTACGTGCTTGCCAGCTTCATGCGGCGCGACACGCGCTCGGCTGAGGCGGGCCTGAAATATTTCGTGCTCGGCGCGCTGGCGAGCGGCATCCTGCTCTACGGCATCTCGCTGGTCTACGGTTTCAGCGGCACGACGCTCTTCTCCGCGATCGCCACCGCCTATGGCGCGGGCCATTCGATGGGGCTGACCTTCGGGTTGGTGTTCGTCTTCGCCGGCCTCGCCTTCAAGATTTCGGCGGTGCCGTTCCACATGTGGACGCCCGACGTGTACGAAGGCGCGCCCACGCCGGTGACGGCGTTCTTCGCTTCCGCGCCCAAGGTCGCGGCGATGGCGATGGCGGTGCGCGTCGCGGTCGAGGCGATGGGCCCGGCCACCGATCAGTGGCGCCAGATCGTGATCTTCGCGAGCCTCGCCTCGATCATCTTCGGTGCGGTGGCGGCGATCGGCCAGACCAACATCAAGCGCCTGCTGGCGTACAGCTCGATCAACAATGTCGGCTTCGCGCTGGTCGGCCTCGCGGCGGGCACGGCCGAGGGCGTGTCGGCGGTGCTGGTTTATTTGACCATCTATGTCGCGATGACGCTCGGCAGCTTCCTCATCGTGCTCCAGATGCGCGACGCCGACGGTCAGCCGGTCGAGACGATCGCGAGCCTGGCGGGCCTGTCGAAGACGCGGCCATGGCTCGCGCTCGGCCTGGCGACCTTCATGTTCAGCCTTGCGGGTATCCCGCCGCTGTTCGGCTTCTACGCCAAGTTCGCGGTGTTCTGGGCAGCGGTGAATGCCGGCCTGTTCCCGTTCGCGGTGGTGGGCATCGCGGCGTCGGTGATCGGCGCCTATTATTATCTGCGCGTCGTCAAGACGATGTATTTCGATGATGCCGCGCCGGCGTTCGCGCCGTCAGAGGAGCGCGTCGAAGGTGGGCTGATCGCGGTAGCGGCGTTGTTCGTCTCGCCACTCGGCTATCTCGCCATTCCGCTGCTCGGTGCATGGACCATGGCCGCGGCGAAGGCGCTGTTCTGACGACGATCCGCACCGTCGCCACGACGGGGTCGACCAATGCCGATCTGATCGCGCTCGCCTCCAATGGGGCCGAAGAGGGTCTGTGGCTGCGCGCCGGACAACAGAGCGGCGGGCGCGGCCGGCAAGGGCGTGACTGGGCCTCGCCGCCCGGCAATCTCTACGCGAGCACGCTGGTGCGGTTGCGGCCGACCGATCCGCCGCCAGCGACGCTGGCGCTAGTGGCGGCGGTGGCGCTGGACGAAGCGATGCGCGCCTGGCTGCCCGATACCGTGCCGCTGACCATCAAGTGGCCAAATGACCTGCTGATCGACGGCGCCAAGCTCTCGGGAATCCTGCTCGAACGCTCAGGTGACGCGGTGGTGATCGGCATCGGTGTCAACGTCGCGCATCACCCGGACCTGCCCGATCGTCCCGCAACAAGCCTCGCCGCGCATGGCGCCACGGTCGATGCGGCGAGTTTTCTCGAGACGCTCGTCGAGGCCTTTGCACGCTGGCTCGGCAAATGGCGCGGCGAGGGGCTTGCGCCAATCCGTGCACGCTGGATCGAACGTGCCCATCCGCCCGGTACCGCTCTGACGGCAAGGCTCCCAGACGGCAGTGCAACCGATGGCCTGTTCGAGCGCCTCGACAGCGATGGTGCGCTCATCCTGCGCTTGGCGGACGGCACCACCCGTGTCATTCACGCCGCCGACGTCTTCCTGATCTGAAGGGTTCTCCCGATGCTGCTCGCCATCGACGCCGGCAACACCAATGTGGTCTTCGCGCTGGTCGACGAGGCGCGCACGATCAAGGCGCGGTGGCGCATCGCCACCGACCCGCGTCGCACCGCGGACGAATATGCCGTGTGGCTCAGCCAGTTGCTCGTGCTCGAAGGCTTCGACCGCAGCCAGGTGAGCGCGGTGATCATTGCCACGGTGGTGCCGCGCGCCCTGCACAACCTGCAGGTACTGGCGAGCAAATATTTCGGCACCGAGGCGCTGATCGCCGGCCAGCCGCCGGTCGAATGGGGCATGCAGCTCGACGTCGAGGAGCCGCATGCGGTCGGTGCCGATCGTGCGGTGACGATGATCGCCGCGCACGCGCTCTATCCCGGCGATCTGATCACGATCGATTTCGGTACCGCTACGACGTTCGATTTCTCGGACTTCAAGGGCGCGTACAAGGGCGGGATCATCGCGCCCGGCATCAATCTGTCACTCGACGCACTGGTGTCCGCTGCGGCCAAGCTACCGCGCATCGCGATCGAGGCGCCGCACGGCAATCTCTCGGTGATCGGCCGCGACACGGTCAGCCAGATGCATATCGGCATCTATTGGGGGTATGTCGCGATGATCGAGGGGCTGGTCGCGCGGATGAAGGCGGAGGTCGGCCGCCCGGTGACGGTGATCGCGACCGGCGGCCTTGCCACCTTGTTCGAGAAGAACACCGAGGTGTTCGATGTTGTTGAGGCCGATCTGACGATCCAGGGGCTGGCGATGCTGTGGGAGCGGTCGAAGGGGTAGCGCGGCTGTCGCTTCAGATGCCCTCAGTCTGGCAGCTGATCATTGGCCCCGAGCACGGCGCCTGCGAGGTATAGCGACCCAAGGATCAGCACGGTCACCGGCCTCCCGTTCGGCTCGGCGATGACTGTCAGCGCGGTCGGAACGTCGGGCGCCGTACCCGTCTCTCTGATGCCGAGCGCGGTTGCGCTTGCCGCGAGGTCGGCCGGGGCGTGGTGTTCGTGATCGGGCACCGGCACTGCCGTCAGGCTGACGACGCGCGAGGCGATGGGGGCAAGCAGCCCGGCCGCGTCCTTGTTGGCCAGCATGCCGAGAATTAGGTGGATCTGACCCGTTTCACTTGCGTCGAGGCTGCGCGCAATGGCCGCGCCAGCGGCGGGGTTGTGCCCACCATCGAGCCATAGCGCGCTGCCATCAGGCAACAGGTCGGTCAGCGGCCCCGGCGCGAGCCGTTGCATCCGTGCCGGCCAATGCGCGTCGGTCGCCGCCGCGGCATAGGCTTCCAGCGGGATGGAAAGCTGGTTCTGCCGCCGCAGCATCGCAATCGCCAGCGCGAGGTTTTCCGGCTGGTGCGCGCCGGCGAGCGTCGGCAGCGGTGTCTCGATGCGGTCACCTGCGTCCTTGTAGATCAGCCGGTCGGGCTCGACGGCGAACATCCAGCTGCCGCTTGCCGCAGCGACCGGCGCGCCGGCACCCCGCGCGACGATGGCGATCCGCTTCTCCACCGTGGGCGGATAGCGCATCGTGACCAGCGGCACGCCGGGCTTGGCGATGCCGGCTTTTTCCGCCGCGATCTCCTCGATCGTATCGCCAAGGAACGCCTGGTGGTCGACGCCGAGCTGGGCGATGCCGGTGACCAGCGGGCGGCTGATGACATTGGTCGCGTCGAGCCGGCCGCCGAGCCCGACCTCGATAATGCAGGCGTCGGCGGGCGCATCGGCAAAAGCGAGGAAGGCGGCGGCGGTGGTCACCTCGAAGAAGCTGGCGCTGAGGCCCTCGGCCTTGTCGAGCACCCGTGCGAGCAGGGTGGCGAGATGGTCGTCGTCGATCAGCCGGCCGGCGAGACGGATACGCTCGTTGAAGCGTACGAGATGGGGGCTGGTATAAACATGGCAGGTGAGGCCGGCGGCCTCGATGGCGGCGCGCAGGAAGGCGCAGGTCGAGCCCTTGCCGTTGGTACCGGCGACGTGGAGCACCGGCGGCAGGTGTTCGTGCGGGTTGCCGAGGCGATCGAGCAGGATCGTGATGCGTTCGAGGCCGAGGATGTCGGCGCCAGGCGAAAGCGACCAGAGACGGTCGAGCTGGGCCTGCACGGCGGGGTTCGCCGATACAGCGGAGTCCGCCACTTATCTCCCCTCCCGCTTGCGGGAGGGGCCGGGGGTGGGCTCGCGCTCACCTTTAACGTTACCGCTGGTGGAGGCCGGGCGCCCACCCCCCGGCCCCCTCCCGCAGACGGGAGGGGGAGCAGAAGTCACGCTGCCTGCTTCACGGTAAGATAATCGATCAGCTTGGCCAGCGTCTCGCGCAGGTCGCGGCGGTGCTTGACCATGTCGAGCATGCCGTGATCGAGCAGATATTCGGCGCGCTGGAAGCCATCGGGCAGTTTTTCGCGGATCGTCTGCTCGATCACGCGCTGGCCGGCAAAACCGATCAGGGCACCGGGCTCGGCAATCTGTACGTCGCCCAGCATGGCGTAGCTTGCCGTCACGCCACCGGTCGTCGGGTCGGTCAAGACCACGATGTAGGGCAGGCCGGCATCGTGGAGCATCTGGATGGCCACGGTCGCGCGCGGCATCTGCATCAACGAGAGGATGCCCTCCTGCATGCGTGCGCCGCCGGCCGCGGTGAAGATGATATAGGGGCACCCATCGGCGATCGCGCTCTCGACGCCGCGCACGAAGGCCTCGCCGACCGCCAAGCCCATCGAGCCGCCCATGAAAGCGAAATCCTGCACCCCGACGACCGCGCGGCGGCCCTCGATCGCGCCGCGCGCGGTGATCAGCGCGTCGCCCTCGGCGGTCGCGGCCCGCGCCGCCTTGATACGATCGACATATTTCTTGGTGTCGCGGAACTTGAGCGGATCGTCCTGCACCTTGGGCAGTGGCACGATGGTGTAGCCGGAGTCGAAGATCTGCTCGAAGCGCAGCAGCGGGCCGATGCGTTCATGATAATCGCAATGCGGGCAGACGTGGAGGTTGTCTTCCAGTTCCTTGACGAACACCATCTGCCCGCATCCCTTGCACTTGTGCCAGAGATTGTCGGCCGTCTCCTTCTTGGCAACGAACGCTAGCGCGTTACGGACGTTGGTTAGCCAGCTCATGCGAGTTCCTTGCCGGTTTCGCGGATCGCGACCGCGAGCGATTCGATATAGGCGCGCACCGGCTCGGGTGCATCCCCGCCATGCTGGCCGATCAGCTCGACGATCGCCGAGCCGACCACCACGCCGTCCGCGACGCGGGCGATATTGGCGGCCTGTTCCGGCGTGCGGATACCGAAGCCGACAGCGACGGGGAGGTCGGTCGCGGCCTTGAGCGCGGCGACCGCGCTGTCGATCGATGTCTGCGCGGCCTGTTGCAGGCCGGTGATGCCGGCGACCGAGACATAATAGAGAAAACCGCTGGCGCCATCGAGCACGGTCGGCAGGCGCGCCGCGTCGGTGGTCGGGGTGGCGAGGCGGATCAGGTCGATACCGGCGGCGCGCAAACTGGGGCCGAGTTCATCGTCCTCCTCGGGCGGGATGTCGACGCAGATCACGCCATCGACACCGGCGGCGGCAGCATGTTCAGCGAACCAGTCGGCGCCACGCCGCACCATCGGGTTGGCATAGCCCATCAGCACCAGCGGCGTGTCGGGATGCCGCGCGCGGAAGGCGGTGGCGATGGCGAGAATGTCGGCGGTGGTGGTGCCGGCCGCAAGGCTGCGCAGGTTCGCCGCCTGGATCGCCGGGCCATCGGCCATCGGGTCGGTGAACGGCATGCCGAGCTCGATCACATCGGCGCCGCCCGCGACGATCGCGTCGAGGATTGCGCCGGTGGCGGCAGGCGTCGGGTCGCCGGCGGTGACGAAGGCGACGAGGGCAGGGCGGCCCTTGGCGAAGGCGGCGGAGAGGCGGGTCACTTTCGCTCCCCGGCACTCAAACCAGCAAATGCGGCCATCATTATCAGGACCCCCAAGGACTCGACATCTCCGAAACGGCTTTCGTCATGTCGAACGAGCCAAAGGACCCCCGCATGCGCCATTAGGCCCAGGACGAGCACCACAAGAAACGTCGACAATCCGGCTTTCCATTTTGCTGTCATATCTTCGTCCCCAGCGCCTCGGCCACGGTGAAGATGTCCTTGTCGCCGCGGCCACAAAGGTTGGCGAGGATCACCTGGTCGCGGTCCATGGTGCGTGCGACCTTGGTTACGGCGGCGATGGCATGGCTCGGCTCGAGCGCGGGGATGATGCCCTCGGTGCGGCACAACAGCTGGAAAGCGTCGAGCGCTTCCTTGTCCGTCGCGCTGGCATAAACCACGCGGCCGACTTCCCTGAGCCAGGCGTGCTCTGGGCCGATGCCCGGATAGTCGAGCCCGGCGGAGATAGAATGCGCCTCGGTGATCTGGCCGTCTTCGTCCTGCAGCAGAAAGGTCTTGTTGCCGTGGAGGATGCCCGGTGCCCCGCCCGCGAGGCTCGCTGCGTGCTGCTTGTCGAGCCCATGCCCGGCCGCCTCCACGCCGAGCATCTTCACGCTGACGTCGTCGAGGAACGGGTGGAAGAGGCCGATCGCGTTCGAGCCGCCGCCGATCGCGGCGACCAGCAGATCGGGCAGCTTGCCGGTACGCTTGAGCATCTGCTCGCGCGCCTCGCGGCCGATCACGCTCTGAAAGTCGCGCACCAGCTCAGGGTAGGGATGCGGGCCGGCGGCGGTGCCGATGATGTAGAAAGTGTCGTGGACGTTGGCGACCCAGTCGCGCATCGCCTCGTTCATCGCATCCTTCAGCGTATGCGCGCCCGAGGTGACCGGGATCACCTCGGCGCCGAGCAGCTTCATGCGGAACACATTGGGCTGCTGCCGGACCACGTCCTTCGCGCCCATATAGATGACGCAGGGCAGGCCGAAGCGCGCACACACGGTGGCGGTGGCGACGCCGTGCTGGCCGGCACCGGTCTCGGCGATGATCCGGGTCTTGCCCATGCGCATGGCGAGCAGGATCTGGCCGACGCAATTGTTGATCTTGTGTGCGCCGGTATGGTTGAGCTCGTCGCGCTTGAACCACACCTCGGCACCCTTGCCGGCCGGCGCGCTGTCGCGCAGCGCCTCGGTCAGGCGCTCGGCGTAGTAGAGCGGCGAGGGGCGTCCGACATAATGTTCGAGCAGGTCATCGAACTGCGCCTGAAAGGCCGGGTCGGCCTTGGCGTCACGATAGGCAATTTCCAGCGAGAGGATCAGCGGCATCAGCGTTTCGGCGACGTAGCGGCCGCCGAAATCACCGAAATGCCCGCGTTCGTCGGGCTGGGCGCGATAGGAGTTGGGCACGGTCATGGTGCGGCGGCTTTAGCAGCTACGGGCGGTGAGCCAACCCGTTTCGGTCCTGCTTCGGCTCAGCGCGCCGCTACGGCGTCGAGGAAGGCGGCGATCTTCGTCACGTCCTTGATGCCGGGCGCGCTTTCCACCCCCGAGGAGACATCGACCAGCGTCGCGCCGGTTGTCCCGATCGCGTCCGCGACGTTGAGCGGATCGAGACCGCCGGACAGCGCCCAGGGCAAAGGATGACGAAAGTCTTCGAGCAACGTCCAGTCGAACCGCACGCCCATGCCGCCAGGCAGCGCGGCACCGGGCGGCGTTTTGGCGTCGTAGAGGATACGGTCTGCGGCACCCATAAAGCCGCGCGCCGCGTCGAGATCGCCCCGCACCTTGACCGCGACGGCGGCCCATATCTCCAGCCCGGTGCGCGCCTTGATCGCCGCGGCGCGCGCCGCGCTGCTGTTGTGGATCTGCAAGGCATCGAGATGTCCCGCGGCGGTCGCGGCCTCGATCGTCGCATCGTCGGGATCGACGAAGACACCGACTCGCCTGACATGCCCCGGCACGCGCGCGGCGAGTTGTGCTGCCCGTTCGCGGCTCACATGGCGCGGCGAGGGCGGGAAGAACACAAAACCGACATGGCTCGCCCCGCCACGGATCGCGGCGTCGAGTGTTTCCGGCGTCGAGAGGCCGCAGATTTTGGCGGTGACGGGCATGCGTTCCTATGCGCAGGGCGGGACGGCGAACTCAAGCCGGCAATGTCGGTGATGGGGGCTCGGCCGCCCGCAAGCGCGCAACCCTATCTCTCCGTCATGCCGGACTTGTGTGGCGTAGATTTGGTAAGATGAGTGCGCCGGTCGAGGTGCGCACCTCGACCGGCGCGGGCAGGAGGCCGCATGCCGGACTGGTTGAGACAGCCGCGAACAAGCACAGGCCCTGTCCGCTCCCTTTGACCCCGAACGGTTGAACGGGCGCGAGCCCGCACCACAAGCCTGGGAGCGAGGTTATGATACACGCAGGATTGATTGTTGGCATCGACGTATCGAAGGCCCGGCTGGATGTTCATGTCCATCCATCGGGCGAGCACTGGAGCAGCGCGAACGGACGCGCGGGTATCGCAGGGTTGGCAAAGCGCCTTGCCGGCCTGATGCCGGCAGCAGTCGGCATGGAAGCATCGGGCGGCTACGAACAGGCGTTGGCACATGCGCTGCACGCGGCAGGGTTCGACGTTCACATCCTGCCGCCAGCACGGGTGCGGGCCTTTGCCCGCGCGATTGGTCAGGGCGCCAAGACCGATGCACTCGACGCGATGATGATCGCGCGCTGCCTCGAGGCGTCGCGCGACCGGCTGGTGCGCTATGCACCGGATCCGGCACGCGAGCGGTTGAGTGCGCTGGGCACGCACCGGCGGCGTCTCATCGCCGAGCGTAACGGCCTTGCCAGCCAGCTCGACACGATCGCCGAACCGGTCGTGCGCCGCATGATCCAGGCCCGGCTGCGCTCGATCGCCCTTGGCCTGGCCTGCCTCGACAAGGCGGTGCGAACACTGCTTGCGGCAACACCGCGCCTGCAGCGGCAGGTCGATCGGCTGTGCCAGGCCAAAGGGGTCGGGCCGGTCCTCGCCGGCGCACTCGTCGCCGATATGACCGAACTCGGCCACATATCCGCTAAAGCCGCGGCTGCCCTGATCGGCGATGCGCCGCATGCCCGGCAATCCGGCGCATCGGCGCGGCCGGGACGATGTGGTGGTCGCAAGGCTCTGCGCGACATCCTCTATATGGCCACCCTCAGCGCCATAAAGGCACGCGACCCGATTCTCGCCAGCTTCTACAAACGGCTCAGAGAAAAGGGAAAACCCTTCAAACTCACCCTCGTCGCTGTCATGCGAAAGATGATCACTATCCTCAACGCTATCGCCCGCGACGACCCAGCGTTCCACATCGCCTAACCACGGTTGCTTGTTCCGGGGTCCACCGGGCCGCAAGCGCACCGGCCGCTTCTTTCGCGGCACGTTGGACCCCGGCACAAGGCCGGGGTGACGGAGCATTTAGGTAACCCAGTTCTTACAGCGTCGCTTCGATCTCGCGTGCGGCGAAATCGGGGTTTTCCGCCTGCGTGATCGGTCGGCCGACCACCAGGATCGACGCCCCGGCATCGAGCGCGGCGCGCGGGGTGACGACGCGTTTCTGGTCACCGATGGCACCATTGGCGGGTCGCACGCCCGGGACGACGAAGAAGCCCTTGGGCCACAGCTTGCGTGCGGCGCCGACTTCGGCGCCCGAGCAGACGATCCCGTCGACGCCCGAATCCATCGCCAGTTCGGTCAGGCGCACGACCTGGTCATGCGCGCTGCCGCGTACGCCTGTCGTCGCCAAGTCCGTATCGTCAAGGCTGGTGAGCATGGTCACGGCGACGACCTTGGTGCCGGTTGGCGCGGCCGCCTTGGCATCCTCCATCATTGCTCGGCCGCCCGCCGCGTGGACCGTGAGGATCGCCGGCTCGAGCGGGCGCAACGCCTGGATCGCCTTGGCGACGGTGTTGGGGATGTCGTGCAGCTTGAGATCGAGGAAGATCGGCAGACCGATCTCGCCCATGTCGCGTACCCCGGTGCGGCCATTGGCCATGAAGAATTCGAGACCGAGCTTGATGCCGCCGACATGGTGGCGGACCTTGGTGGCGATCGCCATCGCCTTGTCGAAATCAGGCGTGTCGAGCGCCACGTAGATGCGGTTGCTCATCAGAGCAGGCTCGGCGAGGCCGGCGGTACGGAAGCCGCAGACGTCGTCGCCGGAACAGTCTCGGGTTCCGAAACGGGTTCGGGGTCCGGCGTTAAAAGAGTGGAAGGTGTCGTCAGGGTGCCGCGCAGATCCGTGATGGCGCGCTCGGTGGTCGACAGCCGGTTGCGTAACCGCCAGCGGATCGTGCTGTAATAGAGCATCGTCGGCAGCAATCCGGCGAGAAACGTCACCAGCAACAGCAGCGGCAGGTTCACATCGGCGATCAATCCGGCCCAGAGATGGATCGGTACGGTCGTCCAGTTACCTATCGTGAAGATCGCCGCGACGAACGCGAGCAGGCACCAGAACAGGATCTTGAGGAACTGCATGAGGGGAAGGCTACCCGGGTTGAGCGGGATTTGCCAGCCTCAGCCGATTTCGCGCCGGATCGTGGCGATCAGTTCCGGGACGGCAGTCAGTTTCCCCGCTTCCTCATCCAGAATCGCGTGAAATGCCGCACGCTTGATCGCGGCGACCCGCGCGGGTGCGACCATCGCGCCGGCGTCGAGCGTCGAGACGGTGATGTCGATCATCCGCTCGGCGCCATGCAGCCGCCCCCACAGGTAATCGTTCTCGCGATAGGCGCGGCTGAAGAAGGCGCCGAAGGTGTTGAACTGGATGCCTTTCAAGGTAGCTGCCGCGCCGCCGGCGCGGATTGCGCGGGCGTCGTCGGGGGCGATGCGATCGACCTTGATCGGGTCGAATTCGTCCAGTCCTTCGCCCTGCAGCAGCGGCAGCGTCGCCACATCATAATAAGGAAAGCCGAGATAAGTCAGCAGGATCGGCCGCTTGATGTCCCGCGCCAGCCCGTCCAGCGCGGCCGCGAACCGTTCCTCGGTGGCGGTATCGAGGCCCTTCAGGTTCATGGACAGCGCCAGCTTGTCGAGCAGCGGCCCGGCATCGCCGCGCATCAACCGCACGTCCTTGCGCAGATGAGCGTGCTTCTCGGTGCGCTTGCAGTCGAGATAATCGGCCAGCGAGAGATAGATGGCGTCGCGGATCGGCGCGAGGTCGATGTCCGCATGATCCGCCTCGAGCCCCGACATTCTCCGCGTAAGCAGGCGGAGGCGGCGGATGCGGAAGCCGAGATCATAGGAGCGCAGGAAATCGATCGCCTCCTTGCTCGCGCCGCCGGAAAAGCTCGAGCTCATCTCGTCGAAGCCGCGCTGGCTGACCGCCGCGTTGACCGCGATGCGGATCTGTTGCCAGCGCTCGGGCCCGAGTTCGTTGCCGGCATGGTAGAGCAATTGCGCGATGCCGGCGACCACGCCGGAGAGCTTCAGCCGGCCGTACGCCGCATAACTATAGCCCGCAGCTTTGGCGGCGGCATTCTGGGCCTTGGTGCGCCAGGCGGCGAGCCTCGCCGGCGTCGGCGAATCGAGGAACAATGTATAGTCGAACAGCGATTCGACAGCGGCCTCTACCTCGCCACGAATACCGTGGATGATCGAGCGCATGCTCTCGATGCGGCGTGATTTTTCGGCAATGGCATCGAGATTGTCGCGGATCGGCTGCTGACGCGGCAGTTCCGAGATCGCACCGATGATCGTCTGGAAGAAGCCCGGCGTTGCGGTGTCGGTTTGGCCGAAATGTATCTTCACCCCCGGCTGCGGGTCGACATAGACGAATCGCCGATCGATCTCGCGCCGTGCCGGGCGCTCGCGCAACGCGTCGATCGCGGGCTTGAACGGCGCGTTGGCGAGCACCGACCCGTCGATAAGCACGGCTGCTTCGGCAGCATTGGCGGCGGTGTGGCGTGGCAGGGTACGTTCGAGGAAAGCCGCGCGCCCCGGCCAATCCACTTGCCGCTTGCGCAGCACCGAATCGAGTTCGGCGACGGTGAAAGGTGGGAAGGCGCCCGGAAAGCTCGACGTGGCACGCGCCGCATAGGTCAGCTCGGCCGGATGGGCGAGGGTGTCGCGCGCCTCGCCCCGGTCGCCATAGGAAGCGATCAGCCGGTGCTCGGTCTCGATCACCTCCGGCGGCGAGTTGAGCCGCAGCGTCTCGGGGTGGCCGCGAAAATCTGTCATCGTGACGAACAGGTCGAGCGGCTGACCCGGCGGGAGCAGGCGCGGTCCGCGCGCGTTCGTCGCCATCGCGTCGAGCGCGTCGAGCAGCAGGCCGGTGAACAGTTCACCCCCGAAAGGCGGCTCGAACCAGCGCGAACGGATGAAGTGCGACAGTTTCGCCTGGACCTCGGCGCGCGTTTCCGGTTCGACCAGCGCGTCGACGGAAGTGCCGCTGCGCCGCGCCGCCAGCCAGGTCAACGGCATCGCCCACATCTTGGAAAAGCGCGATTTCGGCGCCTGTAGCGGATCGACCAGCGCCTCGACGTCCGCCGAATCGAGCCATAATTTTGTCAGGGGTTCAAGCGACTGGCCAGTCGAGATCGCCTGGCCGAGAAACACGCCGTTGATGCCGCCCGCGCTGGCACCGGCGATGAT
Source organism: Pseudomonadota bacterium (assembly GCA_040390605.1). GTDB lineage: Bacteria > Pseudomonadota > Alphaproteobacteria > Sphingomonadales > Sphingomonadaceae > Sphingomonas. Next base: position 128,600 of record JAZJXZ010000034.1, on the reverse strand, counting down.
GTCGATCAGCACGCGCAAGCGCAGGCCGCTATGCTCTTCGATCTCCTGCAGCAGCGCGTGATAAACGCCCTGGCTGCCCGTGGCTGGTACCTCGTCGGCGTGAAACGCCGCGCTGGCACGGGCCAGCCGCCAGATCTCCTTGGTAATGCCGTGCATGTACACGGCAAGGCTGATCCCGCCATAGCAGACCAGGGCGAGGCGCAGTTCCTTCTCGCGCATCAATGGCTTTCCAGCACGGCCCAGACCGGCAGATGGTCAGAGGCGCGGCGAGAACATGCACTGCTATGGACGCCGCAGTCGAGCACACGCAGATCCGGCGTGTGCATGATGCGGTCGAGCGCCGCGACCGGGCGGCGCACATGGAAGCTCGGGCCGGTCGCCGCGAAGCGGAAATGGTGCGCGAAATCACGCAGGCAACCGGCGTGGGCGCTCCACTCGTTGAGATCGCCCATCATCACCGTCGGGTGGCCCGCCTGGTCGGCATGGACGTGTGATATGATCGAGTGGGCCTGGCGGCGTCGCCGAAGGCCTGACAGATCGAGGTGCATGCCGACCACCCGTACCAGCGCGCCACCGCTGTCGACATCGGCGACGACCGCGCCGCGCGGTTCGAGCGCGGGCAGATGGATGACGTTGCTGGCAAGAACCTGGGCGTCCTTGCGCACCAGCAAGGCATTGCCGTGCCAGCCCATGCTGGCAGGACGATCGCCGACGGCAACGGCCTTCCACGGACTATGGTCGGCGAGCAGTTGATGGTCGATGACGCACAATTTGGTGCCGAAGCGGCGATCCGCCTCCTGCAGCGCGATGATATCGGCATCGATCTCACGCAGCACCTCGAGGATGCGCCGCGGGTCGCGACGACGGTCAAGGCCGATGCCCTTGTGGATATTATAGCTGGCGACCTTGATCATCGGTGCTGACTAAATCCCGGCCGAGCGTTGCGGTTCCTATCGTTCCGTTTCGGGTGCGAAGCAATCGTGATGCGCGATTTGCCGAATCGATGCGCCGCGCTAGAGATGGGGCAACCGGGGGGCGACGCGTGACGTTATCGATATCCGACCACATTTCCTGGCAGAACGTGCCTGGCGAGCTTGCCTTGTTCGACGTGCGCGATGGCAGCTATTACACGCTCAACGGCACGGCGGCGGAAATCTGGCGTGCCATTGCGGCGGGGAGGGCGCCGGCGGAGATCGCTGCCGCCCTGCACGCGCGGCATGCTGCGCCGGAGGGCGAGATCGAGCAGGCGGTCGCCGGGTTCATCGCAACGGCGCACGACAAGGGGCTGCTGGCCTGATCAGACCAATGTCGCGAGCAGATCGGTGACGCGAGGCAGGGACGCGTAGCCGCTCGGATAGGTCAGCTTTACCGTCGGCACGTGCGCCATCGCCCGCAACAGGCGATGCGCCGCGTCGATGCGCGGGGCGGTCGGGTCGAGTGCGATGAGCTGCTGCGTCGCTTCGCGCACCGCCGCGGCGATCGGCATCCGGTCGAGACGCGGCGCCGCGAGATCGCCACTGCGCTCGAGGAACACCATGGCGCGGATCGGCGCGGATTCCGCGCCCGGCAGGTCCTCGGGCTCGAAACGCAGCTTGCCCTCGTAACCCGGCATGGCGAGGCACCGCGCCGGGTCGAGCGAGAGCGCCTCGCGGGTATCGGCCCACAGGCACACGCCGGTCGCGCCCGAATGGACCATGGCGCCGCCGGAGGCGGGACGGATCATCGTCAGATCGTCGCTGGCGATATGCCAGCCGGCCTGGGCGAGCGCGGCGGTGAGCGTCGATTTGCCTGCCCCCGACCGGCCGAACATCACGATCGCGCCGCCACCACGGATCAATGCGGCGCCGTGGACGGTCAGCGCGTCGGTCGCTGTCGCCAGGCGCGGCAGCACGCGGCGCGTCAGCACGTCGATTGCCGCTGCTGACGGCAGCGTCTCCGCCGAGAAAAAATCGATCCGCGTGACGGCATGATCGGCGATGAAAACCCCGTCGAGCTTCGAGCTGAAGCGCCATGCCTCGCCCAGCGCACCGAGCCTTACGCCATAGCGGCCGTCCCAGGCGAAGATTTCGCGATCGGCCGAGGGCGCAGGGCCATTATGAAAGGCGAGCCGCACGGGATGCGAACCGCTCCCCGCACCCGCCGCGCGCATGCCCGCCAGCGCGACGTCGGAATCGATCGCGAGGCCGCCAAACAGATAGCGCCGGCTCAGGGGATGCACGCGATTTCGGTGAAACGGGGCTCAACCGGATAGCCGGTCACCTCCACCCCGGCTGCGTCGAGCCAGGCATGTGCGGCCAGCGACAAAGTCTCGCCGCGCATCGTGCCGAAATGCATCACGCTGGCGATGCCGCGCCGCGCCAGCATCGCCTTGGCCGCCATCGCCTGGGGAAGGCACACCGCGCCGAACGGGACATGCCGCGCGGCGCGCGTCACAGCCCAGCCGACTTTGGTCGCGGTCGCCTGATCCTCGGCGCTGGGTGCGAGGTCTTCGCGGGCACGTACCAGCGCGGGCGTGGTGAACCCGCCAAGCTCCTTGGCGATGCGCGGAAACGGCTGGGTGGCGAGCCGGAAGCGCGCTGCCGCCAGCGCCCAGATCGCTTCGGCGAGCAACAGCCGCTCGCGATGGCCGATCTGACGTGCGCGATTGGCGCGGTGTCGCCAGATTTTCCAGCGACGGCGTAACGGCCGGTTCATTGTCCTTCACCCATCCGTGGCTCGGCGACCAGCCCGACGCGCCGCCCCAGCCATATCGGCAGGCGCACCAGAGGATAGAGGAAATAAAGCGAGGGCGGTGCCTTGCTGCGGTACATGTCGGTCTGGATGAACAACGTCCAGCGTATGATCTCGGCGTAATAACGCGGGCCGCCGGCGATCAGGAGATGGATGAACAGCGACAGGCGCTGGCCGCCGCGCCACGCCTGCGGTTCGGTGCTGCCGTCAGCCGGGATCATCAGCCGTTGGCACAGGCGGATCAGCAGGCGGACCCGCCGCGAAGCACGCAGCCGCGCGGCCAGCGCCGGGTCGAGCGGCAGCCCAAACAACTCGACGCACAGCAACAGCGCCAGCGCGGAGCATCGTCCGACCCCGAGCTGCTCGGCATGAGCGTGCAGCGCCATGATCTCGGCGTCGCCCAACGGCGAGATCAGCGCATTCAGGTCGGCGAGCCATTTGAGCCGCGACCATCCATCGACCGCGCCATGCCCGACGAGATAGGCATAGAGATCGGCCATGGCGAAGGTATCGACGGCAATGCCGCCGGCCAGCATGACCGACTGGCGCGGCGACCGGGCGGTGATCGTCGGGAGCAGCGCGCGATTGCCGAACATCCGCCAATGCAGTTCGAGTTGCGGATAGGGCCCGGCGCGCCGCATGGCGACATCCTTGCCGTAGCGCGTCAGCATGGCGCGCTGCGCCGGGCTCAGTTCGAGCGCCGGGAAGGTGATGTGATAGCCGTCGGCCTCGAGCAGCGCGATCACGTCTTGCGCGTGCTCGGGAAGGATCAGCAGGTCGATGTCCTTGCTGTGCTTCAGCGTGATCGAGCCATAGGCCAGTGCGGCCAGCGCGGCGCCCTTGACCGTCAACACCGGATAGCCCGCGTCCCCGATCAGCCGCATCAGCCGAGCGGTCTCGGCGGCGGCGGTCATGCCCTGGCGGATGATGGCGGCGGCGGCGTGGCCGATCGCCGCACCGGCCGGCGCCGGCACCTCGACCGCCGCAGCTTTCAGCGCGCCGTGCACCAGGCCGGCGACGCGTTGACGGCGGACGACCCGCAGGAAACGCTCGCCGTCTTCGACCCGCGACGCAGCGGCCCGCACCGCCGCGTCGCGCGCGGGAGAGGGCGGCCAACGGCAGGCGGCGGCGGCGAGAGCGAAATCCGGATCGGCGGTCGTCGGCAAGCTGGTGTCCGTGTTGATCCTGGTGCCGGTTGCAGGATTCGAGCTCGCCTTAGGTTGAGAGAACCTTCGCTCCACCGTTGGAGCGAGCCCGGCAAGCACCCGAAACCCGCGGAATTCCGCAGGTTTTGAATCTATCCTTTCTCGACTGCCCAGGGTCAAGGTAAAATTGGGCCGGTGTATCCCTATCGGCTCTAGGCCCGTTCGACCGGTCGCGCCGGGTCGCTGATCCATTCGCTCCATGAGCCGGGATACAAACGTGCACCGCTACGACCGATCACCTCGAATGCGAGCAGATTGTGGCACGCCGTGACGCCTGAGCCGCACTGTATCACGATATCGGTCGCTGGCACATCGCCGACGGCCACGGCGAGTTCCGCGGCAAGCTGTTCCGCCGGCTTGAAGCGCCCTCCGGCGTCGAGATTGTCGCCATAGAACCGGTTGCACGCGCCCGGGATATGCCCGGCAACCGGATCCATCGGATTGGGCTCGCCCGCGAAGCGCGATGCCGAGCGCGCGTCGACGACGGTGAAGGCCGGTGTGGCGATGTTGGCGTAGACGGTCTCGGCCGTGACCGTCCAGCCGGCACGGGGTGCGCCCGTGAAATCGCCGGGTGCGGTCTCCGCGGCAGCGCCGCGCTGCATCGGTCGACCGGCTTCGACCCACGCCTTGCGGCCGCCGTTCAGGACTGCCACCTCGTCATGGCCCAGCCAGCGCAACAACCACCATAGCCGCGCCGCATAGGCGCCTCCCGACGCATCATAAGCGACGACCTGTTGATGCCGATTGACACCATTGGCCCGCATCAGTGCGACGAAGGTCTCCGGATCGGGCAGCGGGTGGCGACCATTGTCCCCGGTCGGCGGCGCAGCGAGATCACGGTCGAGATGCAGATAGCGCGCCGTCGGCAAATGACCTTCGACAAATGCCGCATGTCCGGCGTCGGGGTTGCCGAGCTCGAAGCCGCAATCGAACAACGCCACGTCATCGGTTTCGAGGAGCGCCGCCAGCTGCGACGGCTCGATCAAGGTCTTGAACATTGATGTTTCCCGTTCGCTCAGTTGACGTGGAAAAGCGCTTTGGCATCGCGCTTGAAAGCCGCGCCGCTGTCGGGCCGGCTGTAGAACATGTGCCCGCCGGGATAGACCGCCATCTTGACCCGCTCGGCCTGCCCGAACGCCGGCATCTGCGCGACGATCATGCGCGACGCGAAGAACGGGCATGACAGATCGTCCCAGCCATGGGCGATCATCACGCCCATCCGCGGATCGTTGGCGATCGCCTTGCGCAGGTCGCTAACCGGCGTGTCTCTCGGGCGTCCCCGATCCCACGCCCGGTTCACAGCATAGGACAGCGCGTTGTAACGCGCATCGGTTTTCCAGCCGACCTCGCGGGTCACGAAATCGACCATCGCGCTGGTCGTCGGCGCGATCAACGCGTCGAGGATCGGATCGTTCGATTGCTGGCGCGAGGACCAGGGAAACGGATCGAACGAGGTCACGTTGGAATCATACACGCTGCCGATCGTGCCGTCGGCGCGATGCACCTCGCGCAGGAAGGTGCTGGTGTCGACCCGCCCGCCCATGCGCTGCACCAGCGCCGGATCAAGTCCGGTCAAGGCGGTGACCCGGGCGACGATTCGTGCCGTCGCTTCCTGATCGGCGCGACCCTTGAGCAGGTCCGCGGCGAATTCGCCGCGGGTATAGGCTTCGATCTCGGCCATCGCCTGCGGCGTCAGCTGACCTTTGCGCTCGAGATTGGCGGCGGCCATCGACGGCAGTTCGATCATCCAGGGCAGGGGCGACAGCGCCGTGGCGTCGTCGTCCGACGCCGGATCGAGATAGGGCGAGACCATGACGATGCCGTTGACGCCTACGCCGATCTGCGACTGCAGCTCGAACGCGATGCGCGGCACGCGGTAACCGCCATAGCTCTCCCCGACGAGATATTTGGGAGAGCGCAGGCGGCCTTGCTTGACCAGCCAGTCGTAAACGACCTTCGACAGATATTTGATATCCGGGTCATTGGCGAAGAACGCCGCCTTGGTCTTGTCGGCGTCGAGCCGGCTGCGGCTGAACCCGGTGCCGACCGGATCGATGAAGACGAGATCGGTGAAATCGAGCCAGCTATTGGCATTGTCGGTCGTCACCGGCGCGTCCGAGGGGGCATCGCCCTGTGCGCCGAACTGCACGTGCTTGGGGCCGATCGCGCCGAGGTTGAGATAGACCGACGAGGCGCCGGGGCCGCCATTGAACGCGAAGGTGACCGGCCGGCGCGTCTCGCCGCCCGGGACGGTGTAGGCGGTGTAGGTGACGTCGGCGATCACGCGGCCCTTGTCGTCACGTACCGGGATAGTGCCCACCGTGGCGTCATAGGCGATCACGCGATCGCCGATCCGCACGCTCTGTCTCACCGTCTTGTCGGCAGGGAGCGGGGGCAGGTCGAGCGGGTCGTCGGCTTTTTTTTCAGGGGCCGGTTTTTCCTGCCCGCCGGCGGCCTGGAGCGGCGAGAGGATCAGCATCCCGAGAAAGGCGGCTGAAGCGATCTTGTGGAATTTCATGTGCTTGCCCCGAAGATCGGCGGCCGATAACCGCCCTGATTCGACGGCAAAGCACGCGCGGCACGGTCGGTCAACACCACGTCCGGTCGGTCGGTTTTCATCCGGATTCGGCAATGGCGGAAAACCCGCGGCCGATCATCGTAGATGTGAACGAGATACCAATCAGGGGCGGGGTCGATGACGATGAGAACGGCTTTCCAGGCGCGACTGGCGGGTATCGCGGCCGGCATGTTGCTGGCGCTGGGTGCGGTGCCGGCACTGGCCGACCCGAGCTTCAGCGTGACGCTCCCCGCCGGTGCGACGAAGGGGCCGGTGACCGGGCGCTTGATCGTCGTCGCCGCCTCGACCGATACCCCCGAGCCGCGCTTGTGGACCGGGATGAACGGCCCGCCCTCCTTCGGGATCGATGTGGACGCGTTGAGGCCCGGCGCCGCCGCGCTCGTCGACCAGCACGCGGTGGGCTATCCGATCGATATCAATCAGCTGCCGCCGGGCGAATACAACATCCAGGCGGTGCTGATCGTCTATACCCAGGTGAAGCGGGCGGACGGGCACGTGTTGTGGGTGCCGATGCCGCATCGTCGCGTCGGCGCCTCGCTGATGGAGGGCAATTTTTACAGCAAGACGATCAAGGTGCGGATCGATCCGAAATCGTCCGTCCCGATCGCCTTGTCGCTGACGGAGAAGATCGGTCCGCTGCCCGAACGCGTCGAGACACCGTGGATCAAGCACGTCCGCATTCCGAGCAAGGGGCTGTCCGACTTCTGGGGCGTGCCGATGACGATCGGCGCCAGCGTGTTGCTGCCCAAGGGCTGGGCCGATCATCCGAGTGCGCGCTATCCGGCTGCCTATGTCTTCGGCCATGGCGACGAGCCCTTTTCGTTCAGCACCGATCCGGCCGATGACAGTGCTGCGGCGCGCGCCAGCGCGGCCGATGCCAACGTCAAGACCGGCTATCAGTTCGCGCAGGAATGGCAGAGCGACAATTTCCCGCGCATGGCCGCGATCACGCTCGAGACGCCGGGGCCCTATTTTCTCGAGTCCTATGCGCTCAACTCGCCCAACAACGGACCATGGGGCGATGCGATCACCAAGGAGCTGATGCCCTATCTCGAAAAGACCTTCCACCTCGTCGCCGCGCCTTATGGCCGGATCGTCGAGGGCGCCTCGACCGGCGGCTGGGAGGCGATGGCATTGCAGCTTCACTATCCCGACTATTTCGGCGGGGCGTGGGTGTTCAACCCTGACCCGATCGACTTCAGCCGCTATCAGCTGGTCGATATCTACAAGGACGCGAACATGTTCGCCTATCGCCTGAACGACTGGCGACTGGTCGACCGTCCGTTCCGACGCTCGCGCGAGGGGCAGCCGTTGCTGTCGACGCGCGACCTTTCGCGGCTGGAACTGGTGATGGGCACCAAGGGGCGGTCCTTCTACCAGCTCGGCATCTGGCAGGCGACGCACAGCCCGGTCGGGAAGGACGGTTATCCCGCGCCGTTGTTCGATCCCGTCACCGGTGTGATCGACCATGACGTCGCCAATTACATGCGCGACAATGGTTGGGATCTGACCGATTATGCCCGTCGCAACTGGGCGACGCTGGGGCCGAAGCTGGCCGGCAAGCTCAACATGTTCGCCGGCGAGCAGGACGACTTCTTCCTCAACCTCGGTGTCTATAATTTCCAGGACATGGTGAAGCAGGTGGCGGGTCCCGACTATCCGATCCGCTTCGAATATGGCCGGCCGAAAAAGGGCCATAACTGGCATCACAAGGATTGGGCGGGCGTGGTGCGCGAGATGGTCGCGCATGTCTGCGCGGTGGCGCCAGCCGGCGCGCCGAAGGCCGAGTGGAATTGTTGAGCGCAGGGGGACGGACGATGCAGGGAAGCACGCGGATGCGATGGACGATGCTCGGGCTCGCCTTTGTCGGCGGCGTGGCGCTGACCGCCGGGGCCTGGGCCGTGGCGGGCGCGCCCGACGCTACCTTCGGCACGATCACCGCCGAACGTGTCAATATCGTCGAGCCCAACGGCAAATACCGGCTGGTGCTCGCTAACAGCGCGCGCTTCCCCGGCCTGTTCTCCGGCGGGACCGAGTACAAGCATCACAACCGCAAGGGCGGCGGCATGCTGTTCTTCAACGACGAGGGCGATGAGGTCGGCGGCATGAGCTTCAACAGCCAGAATGCGGACGGCCATCAGTCGGCCAGTGCCAGCATCCTGTTCGACCAATATCACCAGGATCAGACCGTTGGCCTGGTCTATTCGGAGACTGATCGCCGCCGCGCTGCCGGCCTGCGTGTCTGGGACCGGCCGGATTCGCCGATCCAGCCCTTGATGGAGATGAGCGACCGCGCCGCGCGCGCGCCGAGCGATGCCGACAAGCAGCGCATTCGCGCCGAGATGCTGGCTTATGCCAATGCCCATGGCGGGCTCGGCTCGGAACGCTTCTTCGCCGGCAAGCAGGCCGAGGATTCGGTGGTCCGTCTCGCCGACAAGAGCGGCAAGCCGCGGCTGGTCATGCGCGTCGGTGTCGACGGCACGCCGAGCATCGAATTCCTGGATGAAGCGGGCAAGGTGGTGAAGCGTATCACGCCGTAACGGCGGGGCATTCGCAACGATCGCGCCGACGGGATCGGCCAGCATCGGGCTGCCCGTGCAGTCCGATGCTCTGCGTAATTTTCTCTATTCTTTACAATATCTTGTTTCGTGACATTTTGACGAAGCAATAGTGACATTTTCCTTGACGGGTGCCGGCTTTGCTGTTGCAATCCCGGCATGGACCACAAGGCCCGTCTGCTCTGGTTTGCGCGTGAGGTACTGCCGCACGAAGGCGACGTGCGCAAATGGCTGGCCTACAAGGTGCGCGGCCTGACCTCGTGCGACGTCGATGAGGTGATCCAGGAAGCCTATGCCCGTTTGTGGTCGGCCGATATCGAGCGCATCCTGAATGCGCGCAGCTATCTCTTCGTCACCGCGCGTCACATCGTTGGTGAGAATATCCGCCGGTCGCGGATCGTCGCGATCGAGTTGATGGCGGATTTGGAATCACTGAACATCGTTGATGATGAAGTGAATGCCCATCGCCGCCTCAGTGGTCAGCAGGAAGTAGAGCGACTGAAGCAAATTCTATTGCGCTTGCCACCGAAATGCAGACAGGCATTCGAGTTGAAGAAATTCGAGGAATTGTCGCAGCGGGAGATCGCTGCGCACATGGGAGTGGCGGAAAGCACGGTGGAAAAGCATCTTTCCAAGGCCTTCAAACTGGTATCGCAAGCGATGAAGGCGCCCCATGACGGCGAAGAGGATCAAGGTGACGAGCGTAGGTTCTGGAGAATCGGATGAGATCGAGTCGCGTGCTGCGGCTTGGGTAATCCGTTCCTCCGAAGGTCCCTTTTCCGACGCCGAGCAGCACGAGCTCGACACCTGGCTCGCCGGCGACACCCGGCGGCTTGGCGCCTATGTGCGTGCCCAGGCGATCTGGGTCGATGTCGATCGCGTCGCCGCGCTTGGCGGCCTGTCGGCCGCGCCGGTGCCGCCGCGCCGGGCATGGCACTGGCAGCCCATGGCGATGGCTGCATCGCTCGCGGCGCTGCTGGCCGGTAGTTATGTCGGCTATGATCATTTCGCCGGCCGCATCTCCACCGCGCGCGGCGAGGTGCGGCAGATCGCGCTGGAAGATGGCTCGACCGTCTTCCTGAACGGTGGCTCGACCATCCAGGTGCGCTACGACAAGGGCGAGCGGCACGTCATCCTGCGCAGCGGCGAAGCGTCGTTCCGTGTCGCGCACAACAAGGCGCGGCCGTTTATCGTTACCGCCGATGGCGTTTCGGTACGTGCCGTCGGCACCGAATTCTCCGTCAGTATGGCGCAACCCGATGACGTCGCCGTCACGGTTGCGGAAGGCGTGGTGAAGGTCGACGACAAGGCGCACAGCGGCACCCCACAGCAGCAATATCTCGCGCGCAACCAGCAACTCGTCTCGACCCCGACCGGCACGCGCCGGGCAAATCTCGATGCGGGCGAGGTCGGTCGCCAGCTCGCCTGGCGCAACGGCATGCTGGTATTCCGCGGCCAGATGCTCGGCGCGGCGGCAGAGGAAGTGAACCGCTATGCCGCGGTGCCGGTAGTGATCAACGACCCGACGCTGGGCCGTGCCGAGTTCATGGGCGTATTCCATGTCGGCGATTCCCGTGCCTTTGCCGAGGCGGCTGCGACCGCCTTCAACGGCGAGGTCAGCGAGATCGACGGAAAATATGTCCTCGCGCGTCGGCAGAATTCGCCGTCACATTAGGATCTTGGCCGAAGACCAGGTCGCCGATCGGGCCTGCACGATGCAGCCGTTTCGGATTTAACATGGCGGCAATGGCGGATTTCCCCGCCTCGATCCTCTTTTCCCGTGAAGGCCAAAAAGGTTTTGGGGCGGGAGACATCCAGTGAGCGGACATAGGGGATTTCGGAATCTGGTGAAGGCGATGCTGCTCGCCGGAGCGGCGGTCGCCAGCCTGAGTGCTGGTGCGGCTCATGCGGCGGGTCGGCATTTCGAGCTGCCGGCCGGCGATGCGGCACAGGCGGTGCAGAGCCTGGCGCAGGACACCGGACTGCAGGTGCTGGCGCCGAGCGCCGATCTGCGTGGCGTGCGCACCAATCCGGTGAACGGGGACTATACGCCGATCGAGGCGCTGCGGAAAATGCTCGCCGGCACGCCGCTGGAGGTGGTGCAGAGCGCGAATGGCGCGATCACCGTGCGGCGGGCAACCGCCGTCAGCCAGGCCGACACCAGCGAGCCGACTCCGCCGGAGGACGTCATCGTCACCGGGTCGCGTATCGCCCGGCCGGGTTTCGACACGCTCGAGGCGGCGACGAGCACCGACTCCGCCGAGATCGCGCGGCGCGGCTATAACAATGTGCTCGACGCGTTGCAGGCGACTCCGGGCTTCGGCCCGGCGGCGAACAGCCCGCTCGGTACGTCGCAAGGAAATCTCGGCATCGCGCAGAGCTATGCCAACTTCTTCGGTCTCGGCTCACAGCGCACGCTGACGCTGGTCAACGGGCGCAGGTTCGTGTCGTCCAACACGGTTTCGGGTGCCGGCGGATCGACCTCACCGGGTTCGCAGGTCGATCTCAACATGATTCCGGTCGGCCTGATCGACCATGTGGAGACGATCGCGATCGGCGGCGCGCCGGTCTACGGCTCCGACGCCATCGCCGGCACCGTCAATATCATCCTGAAGAAGAAGTATCAGGGTATTCAGTTGACCGCCCAGACCTCGGTGAGCGACCGCGGCGACGCGGCGAGCCAGAGCGTTCGCGGGTTGATTGGCCACAATTTTGCCGATGGTCGTGGGAACATCGTTCTGGCCGGGGAATATACCCAGCAGAGCGGCATGGTTCTCGCCAACCGTTACCCGTTCTTTTATCTGACGCCCTCGGGCAACACCAATCCCAGCGACGGCATCTCGTCGCAGATGGTGATCAATGCGCTGCACTACGCGCCGCTGACCGATGGAGGCCTCCCCTATACGGCCGCGGTCCCCTATCCCGCGACCTATATCAAGGATTCGTCGGGCAATCCTCTGGCGTTCGATCCGAACGGCAATCTGACCTTGTTCCACCCCGGTGCTGCCTTCTTCGGATCGGCAAGCGGTCCGATCCCGATTTTCGGCGATGGCGGCGACGGGCTCGATCCGGCGCGCTACACCAGCCTGTTGTCGCCGACGAAGCGTTATGTATTCAACGCCAACGCCAATTTCGACGTCACCGATCATATCAACCTGTTCGTCGAAGGCACCTATGCCCACACCAAGGGAACCAAGCTCAGCGACCTGTATCAGTTCGCAGCGCCGGGCATTCTCGGCGGTCCGACGATCTCGATCAACGTCAATAACCCGTTCCTGAACGCGCAGGCGAAGCAGATCCTGCAGGCCAACGGGGTCACGACCAGTTTCCTGCTCAACCGCAACCTGAACGATATCGTCGATCGTTTCCCGGCGACCAACTCGACCGATCTTTACCGGATCGTCGCGGGACTGAAGGGCGATTTCAGGGTTGGCGGCGAGACCTGGAACTGGGACATCTCGTATAATTACGGCCACAGCCGCAACCGTGCCGTTTTCAACCAGATCAACCTGACCCGCTTCCAGGCGGCGGTGAACGCCGTACGCGACGGTTCGGGCAACATCGTCTGTGCCTCGGGCGGCAGCTGCGTGCCGATCAATCTGTTCGGCGAGGGCGCGGCGAGCGATGCGGCGGTCAATTATGTGATCGATCACGGCATCGGCATCAGCACCAATGTCATGGAAGACGTGCAGGCCAATCTCGGCGGCAAGCTGGGCTTCGGCATCGCTGGGCCGATCGCGTTCAACATTGGTGCCGAGCATCGCCGTGAATCCGGCAATTTCGACGGCAACGACATCATCAACGGCGGCCTGACCTTGCTCGGCGGCGGCGCCGCTTTCCCGGACGCGCCTAACCGCGGGTTCCACACCAACGAGGTCTACGGCGAAACCATCGTGCCCCTGCTCAACGACGGGATGCACCTGCCGCTGATCAAGGATCTGCAATTCGAGGGCAAGGTGCGCTACGTCGACCATTCGGTGGCTGGCGGCGACGTTACCTGGGCGGCGGGTGCCCGGCTCAACACGCGGCTGCCGGGCCTGTTGCTACGCGGCGTGTATACCCGCGCGATCCGTGCGCCCTCGATCGTAGAGCTTTACCTCAACTCGACGCCGGTAGCCGGCAGCGCGAACGATGTGTGCGCGGCGAGCCGGGTGAACACCGGCCCCAATCCAAGCGTGCGTCTCGCTAATTGCACCGCGGCGTTGGCCGCGGCCGGCGGCCCGGCGCCGGCGGCGTTCCTGCCGACGACCAACGGTGCCTCGCCGTTCGGTGTGAGCGGGGGTAACCCCAATCTCAGCAATGAGATTGCCGACTCCTATTCGTTGGGCCTGGTCTATCAGCCGCCGGGCATCAAGTTCCACGCCTCGATCGATTACAGCCATATCAAGGTGGCCAACGCGATCTCGAACTTCACGCTGCGGACAGCGGAAGCGGCGTGCTACGACAGCCCGAACTACCCCAACGAAAGTGCGTGCAACGCCTTCCACCGTCTGACCGTGGCGGAGGCGGCGGCACAGACCGCGGCCACTGGCCGGGCGCGTATCGCGGGCGATATCGCCGACGGCTATCAACAATCCTATTTCAACACGGCGAAGATCGAGTTCGCCGGCATCATCGGCCAGGTCAATTATGCCTTTGGTGCACCGAACCTGGGCGGAAAGGGCCCCGGCGAAGTGCGGCTGGGCGTGACCGCTTTCTATATCGACAAATATGACAGCCAGACCTCAGGCGGCGCGCCACTGGTGAGACAGGCCGGCACGCTCGGCACTCCGCGGTGGAACGTTACGGGCGCGGTCGGTTACAATTTCAATCCGTTCGATCTCGACGTGCAGCTTTTGTGGACCAGCAAGACGGTTGGCGATCGCACGGCGACGATCGAGACGACGCCGATCAACGACTTCCCGGCCTATACGCGCGTCAATGCGACGCTCGGCTTCAATATCAATGATCGGTTCGGCTTGCAGCTCGTGGTGCGCAATCTGTTCGATGCGGGCGTCCCTTACTCCGCGCAGGTAGCTCGTGCGTTCAGCGTCTACGATCCGATCGGCCGCAGCTTCACGGCGCGCGCGACGGTGAAGTTCTGACCCTTGTGGTCGCCGGGTGATCCCGGCGGCCTCTTCTTGCCGGAGATCGCCGTGATCGCGCGTTTGGCCCTGTTCTCGTTCGCAACCCTGCTGGTCGCCGTCACGCCGACCAGTGCGAAGGAGGAAGCTCCCCCGCCGCGCTACACGATCGATCAGTTGATGGCGGCCGACTCGTTCGGCCGCCTTTCTCTGTCACCGGATAATCGCAAGCTGCTGACGACCAGCAACCGCACCGGTATCGCCAATCTCTTCGTGGTGCCGGTGGCGGGCGGGGCGCCGACCCAGCTGACCTTCTCGACCCGGGAGACGATCGGCGCGATCGGCTATTTCCCGAGCGACGAGCGTATCCTTTATTCGAGCGACCAGGGTGGCAACGAACTGGCGCATATCTATGTCCGCGAGCTCGACGGGAAGGTGCGCGACGTTACCCCGGGCGACAAGCATGTCGCGCGGTTCGTCGACTGGGCGCAGGACGGCAAGTCCTTCTACGTTCAGACCAACGAGCGCGATCCGCGCTATTTCGATCTCTACGAGATATCGGCAAGCGATTACGCCAAGAAACTGATCTTCACCAACGACAAGGGGTATCAGATCCGGGCGGTCAGCGCCGACCGGCGCTATGTCGCGATGAGCCGGATCCACGACAACGCCAACAAGCGCATCTATGTCTATGACCGGACGGCAGAGAAGCTGACCGAGATCACCGCCGGCATCACGCCGGTATCGGGCGAGCCCGAGGCGTTCGCGGCGCACGGCGCCATGCTCTATTACACCAGCGACGATGGCGGCGAGTTCGCCCATCTCAAGCGCATCGATCTCGCGACCGGCAAGAGCGAGACGATCTTTGCGCCGCACTGGGACGTCAGCGGCGCCGGCCTGTCGGACGATGGCCGCTATCTCGTCGTCCATGTGAACGAGGACGCGCGTGAGCGGCCCTATCTGTTCGACGCGGCGACGCTGAAACCGGTGCCGCTGCCCGATCTGGCACCGGATGCGAGCACCGGCTTGATGGTGGCGCACGGCGCACCCATCGCGATCATGTCGACCTCCAACGGCGCGACGCCGGGCGATATCTTCGTCACCGATCTCAGGAACGGCAAGCGCCGGCTGCTGCTCAGCGCGCAGGCCCCGGGCGTGCCGCCGGCCACCCTGGTGCCCGGCAAGGTGATCCACTTCGCTTCCTATGACGGGCTGCAGGTGCCCGGGATTCTCTACCTGCCGCGCGGTGCAAAGCCGGGCGATCATCTGCCGGCGGTGATCCACGTCCATGGCGGTCCCGGCGACGAGAGCAGTGTCGGCTATCGCCCGTTGATCCAGTATGAGGTCAACCACGGCTACGCCGTATTCGAGATCAACAATCGCGGCAGCCACGGTTCGGGGCGTACCTTCTACCATCTCGACGATCATCGCCACGGCGAGGCTGATCTCGACGACGTGGTCGCCGCCAAGAAGATGCTCGTCGCGACGGGCATGGTCGATGGCGACAAGATCGCCATCCAGGGGCAGAGCTATGGCGGTTATATGACGCTCGCCGGGCTGGCTTTCCGGCCCGATGCCTTCGCCGCGGGCATCGACCTGTACGGTGTCGCCAACTGGCCGCGGCTGCTCAAGAACACGCCGAGCTGGTGGGAGGATCTGCGCCGCCTGCTATTCACCGAAGTCGGCGATCCCGACAAGGATGCGGCCTATCTCGAGAAGATCTCGCCGGTATTTCACGCCGAGAATATCCGGCGGCCGTTGCTGGTGCTCCAAGGCGCCAACGATCCCCGCGTATTGCCGATCGAATCGCGCGATATCGTCGCCAAGGTGAAGGCCAACAACGTGGCGGTCGAATATGTCGAATTCCCCGGCGAGGGACATGGCTTCCGCAAGAAGGCCAACCAGATCGTCGCCTATACGCGGGTGCTCGAGTTCCTCGATAAATATGTCAGGGGTACGCCCTCCGAGGCGACCGCCGCGCAAGGCGTGGCGCCAACAACGGGGCATGACAAAATTTCGCCGCTCGGCGATTTCCCGCTCGGCAAATGAGCGAGGCGCTGATGATCGGGCGCCGCGCGGTGCTCGCTGCCGGCGCCGCGCTGGCGGCGATGCCGGCCTGGGCGGCGGACAGCGAGAGCGCACGCCTCTACCGCTTCTTCGAGGACAGCTTTCGCCGTAGGGTCGCACGCGACCCGCTCAGCCAGACCGGGCTCGGCATCAAGACCGGACAGGACCGCTGGCCCGACCCGAGCGAGGCACATGCCGCCGAGGACATCGCACTGGTTCGCGCCGACCTTGCCGCGTTGCAGCGCTTCGACCGCAAGGCGCTGACGCCCGAGGCGCTGCTCAGTTGGCGGCTGTTCGACTATCGGGAACGGCAGGCGCTCAAGGCTTATCGCTGGCGTGGCAACCGCTATCCGGTGTGCCAGATGCGCGGGCCGCAACGTAATATCCCGCAAACGTTGATCAACAACCATGCGATCACCGACCGCGCCGATGCCGAGGCCTATATCGCGCGGCTGCGCGGGGTGAAGATCTATCTCGCCGCGATCGTCGAGGGACTGGAAGCACAGGCCCGCGCGGGGGTGCGCCCACCGCATTTCTCTTATGCTAAAGTGATCGGCAATTGCGCGAACCTGATCGCGGGGGCGCCCTTCGACGGTGGCGCCGACAGCCCGATGCTGGCCGACTTCAAGGCCAAGGTGGCGAAGCTCGACCTGCCGGCGGCAGCGAAGGATCGGTTGATCGCCGATGCCAATGCCGCGCTGCTCGACGGTTTCGGCCCCGGCTTCCGCCACCTGATCGACTGGCTGCGTGCGTCCGAAGCGGTGATGCTGCGCAACGACGGCGTATGGAGCCTGCCCGACGGCGACGCTTATTATGTCGCGACGCTCGACCTCGAGACGACGCTGCCGATTTCGCCGCAGGACATCCACAAGACCGGGCTGGAAGAAACCAGACGCATCCAGGATCGCATGCGCGGCGTGATGAAGCGCGTCGGGTTCGACGGCACGCTGGAGCAGTTCTTCACCCATCTGCGCACCGATCCGAAATTCTATTATCCGGACACGCCCGAGGGGAAGGCCGCCTATCTCGATGCGATGCGCGGCAAGATCGCCGCAGTCGAGGCGCGGCTTGACGAACTCATCACGCATATCCCGAAGGGCAAGGTGATCGTGAAGCCGGTCGAACCCTGGCTGGAGAAGTCGGCCGGCACCGCGGGCTATTTCGAAGGCACCGCGGATGGCTCGCGGCCTGGCATCCTCTACGTCAACACGATCACGACGAAGAACCTGCCGACCTATGAGCTGTCGTCGCTATCCTATCATGAAGGCGTGCCCGGACATCATCTCCAGAACGCGGTCGCGCTGGAACTCTCCGCGCTGCCCGCCTTTCGTCGCACGGCCAGCTTTACCAGTTACGACGAGGGCTGGGCGCTCTACGCCGAGCAACTGCCTTATGCGATGGGGCTGTACGACGACCCCTATCAGGAGTTCGGGCAGCTCTCGATGGAGTTGATGCGCGCCGGGAGGATGGTGGTCGATTCAGGGCTGCATCACCTGCGCTGGACGCGCGAGCAGGCGATCGACTGGTTCGACGACAACATCGCTGCGAACCATGCCGACAACGTCAAGGAGATCGAGCGCTACATCGTCGGGCCGGCCCAGGCGACCGCCTATGAAACGGGCAAGCTGAAGATGATGGCACTGCGCGAGCGGGCGCAGGCGAAGCTTGGCGCGGCGTTCAACCTGCCGTGCTTCAACGACGCGCTGCTGGGCGAGGGGCCATTGCCGCTCGCCTTTCTGGATGAGACGATCAACGGCTGGATCGCGCGCGGAGGCAAGGCATGACGGACCTGACGCGGCGGCATTTCACCGCGCTGAGCGTGATGATCGCGGGCCTGGCCGTGGTGCCCGGCGCCGCGTTCGCAGCGGATAGCGAGGATGCCAGGCTCGCGGCCTTTTTCGATGCTATCTACGAACGCGACACCGCGCGCAGTCCGCTGCGCCAGGCGCGGCTCGGGCTGAAGCGCGACCAGGACAAATGGGATGACGTCAGCGAGGCCCGGACGCTCGAGAACCAGCGCTTGCTGCTCGGCGACCTCGCCCGGCTGCGCGGGTTCGACAAGGCGAAGCTCTCGCCGCAATCGCTGATCAGCTACGAGATGTTCGAGCGCAGCGCCGAGGAAGCGATCGCCGACTTCCCGCTGCGCCGTGACGATTATCTGATGACGCAGATGGGCGGCATGCACACGCGCATCCCGCTGACCCTGCTCAACAGCCATCCGATCGACAATCTCACCGACGCCCAGGCCTATGTCATGCGCGTCGAGCGCGTCGGGCCACTGATGACGCAGGTGCTGACCGAGCTGACGCGGCAGGAGCGGGCCGGCGTCAAGCCGCCGCGCTTCGTCTATGCGCTGCTGATCGAGCCGAGCGAGAACATGCTCAAGGGGCGGCCGTTCGATGCGGCGGCGGCCAAGGACTCGCCGATCCTCGCCGACTTCCGCGCCAAGATCGCCAAGGCCAAGCTGGCCGCTGCCGATCAGGCGGCGCTGCTGAAGCGCTGCGAGACGGCGCTGAGCGGGCCGTTCGGTGACGCGTACCAACGGCTGATCACACATCTCCGCGCCGCCGAGGCGACCGCGGACGATCGCGACGGGGTGTGGAAACTGCCCGATGGCGCACGCTTCTATCGCCAGCAGCTGGAGAGCTTCACCACCCTCAAGGTCGAACCGGGCGAGCTCCACGCACTGGGCCTGTCAGCGGTGACGCGCATTCATGGCGAGATGGAAGTGATCATGCGGTCGACCGGCTTCACCGGCACGCTCAAGGACTTCTTCAAGTTCGTCGGCAGCGACCCGCGCTTCTTCTATGCCGACAGCGATGAGGGCCGGACGCAATATCTCGCCGATGCAGGACGCCTGCTCGACGGCATCCGCGCGCGGCAGGGCGAGCTGTTCGGCGTGTTGCCAAAGGCCAATGTAGAGGTGCGTGCTGTCGAGCCGTGGCGCGAGAAATCGGCGGCCAAAGCATTCTATCAGAACCCGCCGGTCGACGGATCGCGACCCGGCATCTTCTATATCAACCTCTATGACGTGAAGGCGCAGCCGAAATGGCAGCTGCCGGTGACGCTCTATCACGAGGCGATTCCGGGCCATCATATCGAAACCTGTGTGGCGCACGAGATGGAAGGCCTGCCACGCTTTCGTCGCTTCGCCAGCATTTCCGCGTTCAGCGAGGGCTGGGGGCTCTATTCGGAGAAATTGTGCAAGGAGATCGGCATGTACACCGATCCCTATGATGATTTCGGGCGGCTCTCGCTCGAATTGATGCGGGCGTGCCGGCTGGTCGTCGATACCGGCATCCATGAGATGAAATGGAACAGGGCGCAGGCGACCGGCTATATGGACGACAATATGCCGAGCAGCCATTACGACAACCAGCGCGAGATCGATCGCTACATCGTCTACCCCGGCCAGGCGACGTCCTATTATGTCGGCATGCGCAAGATCATGGAGCTGCGCGAACGTGCCAAAACGAAGCTCGGCGCGGCGTTCGACCTGCGGCGGTTCCACGACATAACTTTGGGCAATGGACCGCTGCCGCTGCCGATCCTCGAAGGGGTGATCGATGGCTGGATCGCGGGCGGCGGCAAGGCGGTGACGGCATGAGGCGGATCTTGTTCGGACTGGGCGCGCTGCTCCTCACCGGTTTTGGCGGCGCCGCGACCGCACAGACAACGTTGCCGCATCTCGAATATATCCAGGCCGGCCGCGTGCTGCTCGACCCGGCCACGGGCAAGGTCGAGCGCGACAAGACCATCGTGGTGAAGGATGGGGTGATCGCGGAAATCCGCGACGGCTTCGTCGGCGGCGCCGACGGCGTGGTGATCGACTTGCATGACCGCTTCGTGCTGCCCGGGTTGATCGACAGCCATGTCCATATCCTCCAGGAGAACGGACCCAACGACAAGATGCTGCGCGTGACGCAGACCTCGGCTGACCTGGCGATCGCCGGCGTGCATTTCGCCGACATCACCCTGAGGGCCGGCTTCACCACGGTGCAGGACGTCGGCGAGGACAATGACGCGATCTTCGCGCTGCGCGACGGCATCGCCAAGGGCGAAGTGATGGGGCCGCGGATCCTTGCCGCAGGCAATGTCATCAGCCCGCATGGCGGCGAGGGAGACATATTCGGTTATCGCCCGGATGTGATCAAGGCGATCCAGCGGCCCAATCTCTGCTCGGGCGCGGATGATTGTCGGCGCGTGGTGCGCCAGCAGATCCAGCGCGGCGCCGATGTCATCAAGGTGGTCGCGACGGGGGCGGTGCTGTCCGACATCTCCGCCGGGCTCGGCCAGCAATTCACCGAGGACGAGTTAAAGGCGATCGTCGACACGGCGCACAATCTCGGCCGCCGCGTCACCGCGCATGCCCACGGCGCCAACGGCATCAATGCCTTCCTCCGCGCCGGCGGGGACTCGATCGAGCACGGCACCTACCTCGATGCGGAATCGATCAGGCTGTTCAAGGCGCGCGACACCTATCTGGTGCCGACGCTGCTGGCGGGCGAGACGGTGACCGAATGGGCCAATGATCCGCACGGCTTCCTCAGCCCGCAGGCACGGGCCAAGGCCTTGCTGGTCGGGCCGGCGATGCTCGGCATGGCGCGCCGGGCGCATGATGCCGGGGTTCGGATCGCCTTCGGCACCGACAGCAGCGTCAGCCGGCACGGCGACAATGCCCGCGAATTCCAACTGCTGGTCAAAGCGGGGCTGACGCCGCTGGAGGCGGTTCGCGCGGCGACGACGGCGGCGGCGGATCATCTCGGGATGGCCGGCAAGATCGGCGCATTGAAGCCGGGCATGGCGGCGGACGTGATCGCGGTGGCGGGCGATCCGCTGGCCGATGTCGGCGTGCTGCGCCAAGTCGGGTTCGTGATGAAGGGTGGGGTGGTGGTGAAGCAGTAAGCGGCTTCAACCACGGCAATTGCCCTCTTTTGCGGAGGGCTTCGAACAAGGAAATGGCGATGGCGTGGTTCCGGCGAGCCCTGGCGGCTCTGTGCCTGTTGATCATCCCGACGATGGCGGCGCAGGCGGAGGATGTGCATTACGACGTCCGGGCGGAGATAGATCGCGCGGGCATGCTCGACGCGGAGGTGACGATCACGTTGCCGGCCGGAGCGGCGGGGCGCGACAAGGCCTTCCTGCTCGGGCGCCGCTTTACCTTGCAGCCGGTCGACGCCGGACCAGGCGCGACGGTCGCCGTCACGCCGACCGAGACGCCGGTCGATACGCTCCACAAGATCGATATCCATTTCGCCTCGCCCGGCCGTCACGTGCTGCATTTCCGCTATCGGGGGCCGCTCAATCCGGCCAAGGACGACGGCATCACGCCGCTTCGGCCGGAAGGGATCGAGCTGTTCCTCGATCATATGTGGCTGCCGTTCGGTGCCGACATCCAGACCATGTTTTCCGCCGATGCGCGGATTGACGGGCTCGCGCCCGATCTGGTCGTGGTAGGGCAGGGCAAGGTCACCCGCACGCGGACCGGCGTGCGGATCGTGCGGCGGCAACTGGATATCGACCTGCCGATGGTGGCGATGCGCGGGCTGAAACGCGTCGCAGGCCGGGGGTTCGAATATTATGCGACCGATCCGACCACGCCGGTGTCGCAAATCTATGTGCGCCATGCCGCAGGCGCATCGGCGTATCTGCAGCAATGGTTCGGCGTCCTGCCCGATCCGATTCGCCTCGCGGCGGTCAACCGCGCACGCAAGCTCGGCTACAGCCGCACGGCCTATACGGTGGTGAACGATAACGGCCGACCGGAAGGCGACGATCCCGAACCCGGCACTGCACGCCACGTCGCGCACGAGTTCGCGCATGCCTGGTGGCGTTCGGCCAGCCCGCTCAGCGAGGATTTCTGGCTGGTTGAATCCACCGCGGAATATTGTGCGCTGCGTTACGTCGAGCAGTCGCTCGGTGCCGATGCGGCAAAGGCGCTGATCGACTCCAAACGCGCCGATGCGGCCAAGGCCGGTGCGATCATGGGCCATGGTCGGCCCAACCGGGTGCAGCTCTACCAGAAGGGGCCGCTGCTGCTGATCGATCTCGAGCAGCGCATCGGCCGGCCGGCGATGGACCGGCTCTTGCGCCGCGTCAGCGACGAGTCCCGTACTGCGCCCAACACCACCCCCGAATTCCTGCGCGCCCTGACCGACATTGGCGGGGCGGACGCGGCGAAGGCATTCAACGCAGCGCTCCACGCCGGCTGACGGGTCAGCGCAGCGAGGCCGCCATCCGGTCCAGTATCTCCGTCAACACGTCGGCCGAGGTAGCGAAGTTGAGGCGTACGAAGCCTGCACCTTCGGCGCCGAAATCGGGTCCGGGCGATAGGGCGACTCTCGCCTCGCGCAGGAAGAAGTCCGCGGGGTCCTCGGCGATGACGCCGCGGCAGTCGATCCAGCCCAGATAGCTGGCCTCGGGCGGCCGCATCGACAGGCCCATCCGCTCGACATTGTTCGTGACGACATCGCGCATCGCGCTGAGGTGCGCGACACAGGAGTCGAGCCAGGGCTCGCCCTCTGTCCAGGCCGCGTTGGCGGCGCGGAGGCCGAGCGTCGAGAAGGCGGTCCAACGCGTCGAGGGGAGCGCGGCGAGCCGTGAGCGCAGCGGCGCTTCGGCATGGCACAGGGCAGTGCGCAGTCCGGCGACGTTGAACGCCTTGCTTGGCGAGGTCAGCGTGACGGTGCGGCCAGCCATGCCGGCGACACGCGCGAAAGGAATGTGCACGGCGCCCGGCAAGGCCAGATCGGCATGCACCTCGTCGGCGACGACGATCAGATCATGCGCCTCCGCCAGGCGAGCGACAGCGGCGAGTTCGCCAGCGTCGAACACACGGCCGGTCGGATTGTGCGGCGAGCAGAACAGCAGCATCCGCACCCGCTCGGCCGTGAGCGTTCGGTCGAGGTCGTCGAAGTCGATTCCGCCCTCGGCGGTCAGCGAATGGGTCACCAGCCGCCGCCCGGCGACGCGCACCGACGACATCAGCGGCGGATAGGCCGGCGTCTGAACGAGGATCGCGTCGCCCGGCTCGGTCAGCGCCTCGATGCAGTTGGCGATCCCGCCGACCACGTCGGGCATCAGCATCATGTCGGCGGGGGCGGGGTGCCAGCCCCAGCGCCGCGCAGCCCAGGCCGCAAAGGCCTGCGGCACGCCGCTATCGGCCCCGGTCGGGCCATAGCCGAGATCGCCCAGCGCAACCGCCTCGTCGATCGTCGCTGCGATCACGGGTGCCGGCGCGAAATCCATGTCGGCGATCCACGCCGGCAGCACATCGGCGCCGTAGCGGCTCCATTTGCGGCCGGTGCGCCGGTGGAGCAGGGCGACGGGCGGCGTGTCGAGCATCGCCGGATCAGCGATGCTGTTGGGGCAGGCGCGATGCACGACGGCGTAGCAACTCGGCGGTGCCGAGCAGCAGCGCAGAGGCGATGACCAGCAATGTCGCCGCGGCGGTGATCGCGGGGCTGATCTGCTCCCGCACGCCGTCGAACATCTGCATCGGTAGCGTGCGCTGTTCCGGGCCGGCAATGAACAACGCGATCACGGCGTCATCGAACGAGGCCATGAACGCGAACACCGCGCCGGCGGCGACGCCGGGACCGATCAACGGCAACATCACCCGGCGCAGCACCGCGACCGGCGTCGCGCCCAGGCTGAGGCCGGCGCGGATCAGGGTGAAGTCGAAGCCGTGGAGCGAGGCAAGCACGACGATCACCACGAACGGCGCGGCGAGCACGGCATGCGCGATGACCAGCCCGGTATAGCTGCTGGTCAGGCCGAGTGGCGCGAAGACGAGATAGAAGGCGATGGCGACCACCACCACCGGCACGACCATCGGTGCGCCGATCAGCGCGAGCAGCCAAGGCTGGGCGCGCCCGCGCATTCGGGCGAGACCGATCGCGGCAAGCGTGCCGAGCGGTGTCGCGATCAGCATCGTCGCGGTGGCGACGATCAGGCTGTTGCGAAAGGCCATCTCCCAGGCCGGCGATTCGAGCAGGACATGATACCAGCGCAACGACAGCCCTTGCGTCGGGAAGACGAGAAAGGCGGTCGGATTGAGCGATAGTGGCACCACGGCGAGGATCGGCAGGATCAGGAATGCCAGCACCAGCGACGCGGCGACGACCAGCGCGGCGCGACCGATCCGGTCGGTACGGGTTGCGATGGCGCGGTGCCTCATAGCGCCTTCCACAAACGGTTGGTGCCGCGCGCCATGGCCATCACGATGAGAAGGGGGGCGAGCAGCAACAGGCTGAGCGCCGCCGCCATGCCCCAGTTGAGCGATTCGTTGGTGTAGAAGGCGATCGAGGCACCGACCAACTGGTCGGACCCGCCGCCGACCAGCGCGGGGGTGAGATAATAACCCAGCGCCAGCGCGAACACGATCGCCGCGCCCGCCGCCACACCGGGCAGTGTCTGGGGCAGATAGACGCGCAGAAACGCCTTGGCCGGGTGTGCGCCGAGCGACAGCGCAGCGCGCATCGCCTCCGGCCGGATACCGCGCATCACGCCATACAGCGGCAGGATCAGGAAGGGCAGGAGGACGTGCGTCATCGCGATATAGACGCCCATCCGGTTGTAGAGCAGCGGCAAGGGTTCATCGGCCAGGCCGAGCCACTGGATCAGATTGTTCACCACGCCATTGGTCTGGAGCAGCACGACCCAGGCGGTGGTGCGCACCAGGGTCGAGGTCCAGAACGGCAGCAGCACAACGATGAGCAGGCGGTTGGCGACGGCCTCGGTCGAATGGGCGAGCAGATAGGCCACGGGATAACCGAGCAGCACGCAGAGCAGCGCGACGATCGCGCTGATCTTGAACGTGCGGCCGAAGATATCGACGAATACGCGCTGTTCCGGCGCGACGCGGACGATGGCGCCATCGGCATCGACGCGTCGGTCGAGCGCGGCCCAGACGAAGAAGCTGGTCAACGGGCCGCTGGCGTGGCGCAGTTCCGCCCAGGTCGCGCGCTGGCCCCAGCGCTGGTCGATCGCGGCGAGGTCGGCGAGGTTGCGTGCCGGCGCGCCGGCGGCGATGCGGTCGGCGGTGCCGAAGATGAAGCTACGCGAGCCGGCCATGTCGTAGTTGAGCCGGTTGGCGACGCGGTTGAGCGTGCCCGCGCGGCGCGCGGCCAGCATGTCGTCGGCCATGGTCGGAGCGATCGTCGCGGGGGGCAGGCCGGTGCCATCCCACTGGCGCAGCATGGTCGTGGTCTTGGGCCACACCGCCGGTACTTCACTGTCGATCACACCGCCCTTCAGCATCGTGCCGACGGGAAGAAAGAAGGCGGCGAGCAGAAAGATCAGCAACGGGCCGACGAGCGCGACGATCGCCCAGCGCGGCGCCGTGGCGCGACGCGGCATGTCGCTGGCCGCCAGCATCTCAGCGGGCGACCCAGGCGTTGAAGCGCTGGGTGAGCTGGTCGCCATATTCGACCCAGAAATTGCCGTCGAGCGCCAGTGCATTGGTCATGTTCTCGGGCTTGGTGCCGGTATTCTCGCGCCAGCGTGGCTCGATCTCGCGCGCCGCCTGCTTGTTGGTCAGGCCGGTCGGCATGATGCGGGCGAGCGCCATCTGATTCTCGGGTCGGGTGACGTAGCGGATCAGCTGCATCGCCTCGGCCTTGCGTGGGCTGTTCTTGAGGATCGCCCAGCTGTCGACGGCGTAGATGTTGCCGTCCCAGCTCAGTTTGAAATTGCGGTGCTCGGTCTGGTTGACCACGACCAGCCGGCCCGGGCTGGTCACCGACATCACGACCTCGCCGGAGCCGAGCAGATCGGGAACCTGCGAGATCGACGACCACCAGACGATGTTGGGGCGCAGCTGGTCGAGCTTGCGGAAGGCGCGGTCGACGCCCGCCTTGGTGCGTAGTGTGGGATAGACCTGGCTGGCCGGCACACCGTCCGCCATCAGCGCGAATTCGAGTGTGTATTTGGGCGTCTTGCGCATGCCGCGCTTGCCGGGGAAGCGTTTCACGTCCCAGAAATCGGCCCAGGTTCGAGGCCCCGCACCCTTGATGCGGTCGCCATCGTACCCGATCAGATAGGACCAGAGCGACGAGCCCACGCCGCAATTCTGCACCGCCCCGTCGATGAAGGCGTCGCGTCCGCCGAGCGTGGCCCAGTCGAGCGGTTCGAACAGGCCCTCCTCGCAGCCGAGGATCAGTTCCTCGGTCTCGACCTGGACCACGTCCCAGCTGGTATCGCCGCCCATCACCTTGGTGCGGATCACGCCGATGCCGCCGTGCCAGCTGTCCTCGCGCAGCGGGATGCCGGTGGCCTTGGTGAAGTTGACGTAATAGGCCTTGTGGTCCGCCTCCTGCGACGAACCGCCCCAGCCGACCACGGTCAGCGGGCGGTCGCCGTCCTTGTGGCAGGCGCCGAGTGGCAGCGCGATGGCGGCGAGCAGAGCGAGTAGGGATCGGCGGCTCGGGGTCATTGCACCTCTTCCAGCTGGGGCACGACGGCGCCGTCGGGCGCGGCGAACACGCCGGCGGCCTCGGCGCTCCAGCCGAGCGAGACGCTGCCGGTCTGCTGCAGTCCGTCGCCGCGTGCGGTGACCGTAGCGCCGCCGGGCAGACGGATGCGCAAATTGCTATGGTCGCCGTGGAAGACGCATTCCTCGATCTCGGCATCGAAGCGGTTGGCGAGCAGGCTCGTTTCCCGGCCGAGCACCATCGCCTCGGGCCGGACGGCGAGCAGCGCCGCATCGCCCGGCGCAACCGCACCGACGGCCTGCGCGCGTACGGTGAGGTCGCCGGCGATCTTGACCGTGCACAGGCCGCGATCGCGCTCGGTCACCGTGCCGGGCAGGCAATTATTGTCGCCGATGAAGCCGGCGACAAAGGCGTTGGCGGGGCGTTCGTAAATCGCCTGCGGCGTGTCGAGTTGCTGCACCTTGCCGTGCGCGAACACGGCGATGCGGTCGGACAAAGCGAGCGCTTCGGACTGGTCATGCGTGACGTACACGATGGTGACACCGGTCTGGCGCTGGATGCGGCGGATCTCGCCCTGCAGCTTTTCGCGCAACTGGCGGTCGAGCGCGCCGAGCGGTTCGTCCATCAGCACCAGGTCGGGATCGAAGATCAGCGCCCGCGCCAGCGCGACACGCTGTTGCTGGCCGCCGGAGAGCTGGTTGATGCGGCGATCGGCAAGGCCATCGAGATGGACCAGATCGAGCGCGCGGGCGACACGCGCCGCGATGTCGGGCCTGGCCACGTCGCGCACCTCGAGCGGGAAAGCGAGGTTGCGCGCGACGCTCATGTGCGGGAACAACGCATAGCTCTGGAACACGACGCCCATGTTGCGGCGATAGGGCGGGACCTGGGCGAGCGATCGGCCGTCGAGCAGGATGTCGCCGCGATCGGGCGCTTCGAAACCGGCGAGCATCATCAACGTGGTAGTCTTGCCCGAGCCGGACGGGCCGAGCAGCGTCAGGAATTCGCCGCGCCGCACTGCCAGGTCGAGGTCGGCGACCACGTCGCTACGCCCGTCATAGCTTTTCGACACACCCCGGAACGCGACCAGGGGCTGCACGTCCATGGCGCCGGGGTTTGCCGTCATTGCGCGGCCAGAGATTTGTAGGCCATGGCGAGGCGTGCGATGCCCTCGTCGATCTGCTCGGGCGTGGCGTAGCTGTACGATAGGCGGATATGGTTGCGCGCCGGGCCGGCATTGGCAGGGAAGCCGCCGGTGCCGGCAAAGAACTTGCTGCCCGGGATGAGGTTGACGCCGAGCGCGGCGGCGCCGGCGGCTAGCTTATCGCCATCGACATGCGTCGGCAGCGTCAGCCAGACGTAATAGCCCCCTTCGGGCACGCCGAGCGACACGCCGGGCAGCTGCGCGGAGACCGCAGCGATCATGCGGTCGCGGCGCTCGCGATAGACGTCCTGGACGATCTTCACATGCTCGGCAAAGGCCGGCGAACGGCCGAATTCGTAGATGATCCGCTGGACCAGCGGCGACGATCCGCCGTCGGATTTGAGTTGCATCAGCCGCGCGATCAGCGCCGCCTCGGCGGCAATCCAGCCGATGCGCAGGCCTGGCGCGACAAGCTTCGAGAAGGTCCCGACATGGAGCACGAGGTTGCCGGGGTCGAGCGCCTTGAGTGACGGCACCGTCTCACCCTCGAAGCGGACCGCGCGATAGGGCGTGTCCTCGACGATCGGGATGCCTTCGCGCGTGGCGAGATCGATCAGCGCCTGGCGCCGCGCCGCCGTCATCGTCGCGCCGGTCGGATTGTGGAAATCGGCGACGTTGTAGATCAGCTTGGGCGCTGCCAGCCCCTCGGCGCGGCGGCGCGCCAGCGCCTCGTCGAGCTGGCCGACCAAGATGCCGTCGGCATCCTGACCGACCTCGACGAACTCGGCGCCGAAGCTGCGGAAGATCGGGATCGCGGTGAAATAGGTCGGCGCTGTGACGACCACCGCATCGCCTTCGTCGAGCAAAAGTCGGCAGATCAGGTCGATGCCATGCTTGGCGCCGTTGACGATCAGGATGTTTTCTGCGGCGAGCGCGCAGCCATCCTCGTTCATCAGGCCGGCGATCCAGCCGCGCAATTCGGGCTGCCCCTGAGGTGGCGCATATTGCAGCGCTTCCTCGCGATGCTCGGTCAGCGCGACCTGGGCGAAACCGGTGAGATCGGGAAGAATTTGCGGTGCGGCGAACCCGGAATCGAACAGCACGGCATCGGCCGGCAGTTCGGAAGGGAAATGCGGCGCCGGAAAGCTGGTCGACAGCCCCGCGGCACGCCGCGCGAAACGATAAGCACTCACCTTGGACGCATCCCCCGAACTCGCCCGCTTAGGATCTGCGGGCCCCTACTCGAAGGATGGTTCGGGGAAGGGAATCCGCCATGCCGACGCGGATTTAGATGAGTGGCGGATTTCCCGCCGCCGGCCATCCTTCACGGTGCGAGTAACATTGGGGGCGGAGATGCGCGGAGCGAGGATCGGGATGCTGGCCGGCGCGGCGATGCTGCTCGTCGCCACCAGGAGCGGCATCGCCGATGCCCAGCTGGTGAACGGCTTAGATCCCAAGGCCGATGCCGATCCCTTTCCAAGCACCTATGTCGCCCGGGCGAGCGCGCCGATTGCGATCGTCGGGGCATCGATCCTGACCGGTACCGGCACCGAGCTGGGGCGCGGCACCGTCCTGGTGCGCGACGGCAAGATCGAAGCGGTCGGTGCCGATCTTGCGGTGCCGGCGGGCTATGCCGTGATCGACGGGCGCGGCAAATGGGTGACGCCGGGCGTGATCGATGCGCACTCGCATCTCGGCGTGGAGGGCTCGCCCTCGGTGCCGGCCAGCGACGACGTCAACGAGGAATCCGCACCCAATACCGCCGAGGTATGGGCGGAGCATTCGGTATGGCCGCAAGACCCCAAGTTCCGCCTTGCGCGGGGCGCCGGGGTGACGACGATGCTGATCCTGCCAGGCTCGTCCAACCTGTTTGGCGGGCGCTCGGTGACGCTCAAGAATGTCGCGGCGACGACGGTGCAGGGGATGAAATTCCCCGGTGCGCCCTATGGGCTGAAGATGGCGTGTGGGGAGAACCCCAAGACCACCTTCGGCAGCAAGAGCCGTTCGCCGGCGACGCGGATGGGCAATGTCGCGGGCTATCGCAAATCATGGATCGAGGCGGCCGACTATGCGCGCCGCTGGGACAAGTGGCGCGCCGCGGGCGGGACGGGCGATCCGCCGAAGCGCGACCTGCAACTCGATACGATGGCCGGCGTGCTCAAGGGGCAAATCCTGGTCCAGAATCATTGCTACCGCCCTGACGAGATGGCGATCATGATCGACATCGCGCACGAGTTCGGCTTTCACATCGCCGCGTTCCATCACGGTAGCGAGGCCTACAAGATCGCGCCGCTGCTGGCGAAGGAGGGCATCTGCGTCGCGACCTGGGCGGAAGCATGGGGCGCCAAGATGGAGTCTTTCGACGGCATCGAGGAGAATGCCGCGATCATCGACGCGGCCGGTGGGTGCGCGATCATCCATTCCGACGACGGCCTGCTGATCCAGCGGCTCAACCAGGAAGCGGGAATCGCCATGGCGGCGGGGAACGCCGCCGGCATCCCGATCTCGCGCGGCGAGGCGATCAAGTGGATCACCGCCAATCCGGCGCGGGCGATGGGAATCCTCGACCGTACCGGGACGCTCGAGCCCGGCAAGGCGGCGGATATCGTGCTGTGGAACGCCGATCCGTTCAGCATCTATGCGCTGGCCGACAGGGTGTGGATCGACGGCGCGATGGCGTGGGACCGTGCCGATCCCCGAACGCAGCAGCCGTCCGACTTCCTCGTCGGGCAGCCGGGCCAGGGGTTCGCACGATGAGCGTGCGTCTGTTCGCCGCCGCGCTGCTCGCCTGTGCCGCGATGCCCGCCACGGCCGAGACCGTGGCGATCGTCAACGCCGATATCGTGACGATGGGGCCGGGCGGCGAGATCGCGCGCGGGACGATCGTGGTGCGCGACGGTATCATCATCGCGGTCGGCGACAAGGTGACGCCGCCGGCCGGTGCGCGGATCGTCGATGCGAAGGGCGGGGTGGTGACGCCGGGGCTGGTCGCGCCGATCACCAATCTCGGGCTGGTCGAGATACGCTCGATCGCCGGCAGCGACGATCGCGGCGCGGCCAACCCGCAGATCAGCGCGGCGCTCGATGCGGGCGATGGGCTCAACCCGGACTCGGTATTGATTCCGGTCGCGCGGCTCGGCGGCATCACGCGTTCGATCACCGTGCCCGGTTATGCGCGGCGGGGCGATAATCTGTTCGCTGGTCAGGCAGCGGCGGTGCAGCTCGGTGTGGACGGGCCGATGCTGGTCCGGCGTGGCGTGGCGATGGTGCTGGAACTGGGTGAGGGCGGTGCCGAGCGTGCGGGCGGCGCGCGCGGCGCGGCAATGCGCATGCTGACCACCGTGCTCGACGATGCGCGCGATCACGCCCGGCGGCGCAGTGGCTATGATCTCGGCCAGACGCGACATTATGCGCTGTCAGGCGCCGATCTCGATGCGTTGCTGCCGGTCGCTGAGGGGCGGATGCCGCTGCTGGTCACGGTCAACCGCGCGTCCGATATTCGCGAGCTGCTCGCCTTTGCCAAGGCGCAGCATCTCCGGCTGATCATCGAGGGCGCGGCCGAAGGCTGGCGTGTCGCCGACGAGATCGCCGCAGCGAAGGTCCCGGTGGTGCTGACGCCGATCAAGAACGTGCCGGCCTCGTTCGAAATGCTCGGTGCGACGCTCGGCAATGCCACGAAGTTACGGGCCGCGGGTGTGCTGATTGCCTTCGAAGGCAATGGTCCGCAGCGTGAGCGCGAGCTGCGGCACAATGCCGGCAATGTCGTCGCCTATGGCCTGTCGCGGGCCGATGCGCTGGCGGCGATCACCATCAACCCCGCGCGCATCTTCGGTCTCGCCGACCGTATCGGCTCGCTCGAGCCGGGCAAGGACGGCGACCTGGTGATCTGGGACGGCGATCCGCTGGAAACGACCAGCCGCCCGCAGGCGATCTTCGTGCGCGGCGTCGCGCAACCCATGACCTCGCGCCAGACCGAATTGCGCGACCGCTATCTTCCAGGGAGGAAACCATCATGAAGATCGATGCCACCAAATTGCTGATGCTTTATTCGGGCGTGCTGACGGCGGTGTTCGCCGTGTCCGCGACCACCACCAGCGCCGCGCCCACCGCGCCGACGCGGGCGACGTTCGACACGATCGACGTCAAGCGCATCAACCTGCGCGAAGACGATGGCACGCTGCGCATGATCATTTCCAATTCGAGCCGCGCGCCGGGCATTATCGTCAAGGGGCAGGAGCGGCCACATCCGTCGGGCAATCGCGGCGCGGGGATCATTTTCTACAACAATGAAGGCACCGAGAATGGCGGGCTGACCTTCGGCGGCGAGACGCGCGACGGCAAGGTTTCGAGCAGCGGGCATCTCAGCTTCGACCAATATGAGCAGGACCAGGTGATCCAGCTGACCCAGAGCGAATCCGCCGGACGGCGCTGGGCGGGGATGATCATCAATGATCGGCCCGACGGTCGGATCGACTTCGACCTTGCCGCCAACATCATGAAGATGCCGCCGGCCGAACGCGATGCTGCGCTGGCGCGGGTCCAGGCGGATGGCACGTTCGGGCGCCAGCGCCTCTATGTCGGCAAGACCCGCGACCGCGAGGCGGCGGTGATGCTGAGCGACGCGCAGGGGCGGCCGCGCATGATGCTCAAGGTAACGCCGGCCGGCGCCGCGTCGATCGACTTCCTCGACGAGGCGGGCAAGGTCGTCCAGTCGATCACCCCGACCGCGCACCCCTGATGCGCTCACGTCGCCTCGTTCCGCTCGCATCGCTCGCGCTGGCCGCATGCGCGGCGCCATCGCGACCGCCGGTCGCGGCGGCGCCCGCTGCGCCACGCCCGCTGCCGGCCGGGCTCGACGAGGCGGCCGACCTCGATCCTTTCCCGAGCCGCTATGTCGCGCGTCCCGGCGGGGCGGTGGCGATCGTCGGGGCGCATATCCTGACGGCGACGGGGGCGGACATTCCTGAGGGCACGCTGTTGCTGCGCGACGGCAAGGTCGAGGCGGTCGGTGCCGGGGTGGCGGTGCCGGCCGGTTATGCGGTGATCGACGGACACGGCAAATGGGTCACCCCCGGCGTGATCGACGCGCACTCGCACCTCGGCGTCTATGCCGAGCCGACCGTGCCGGCCCATGACGACGGCAACGAGCTGACCGACCCGAATACCGCGCAGGTCTGGGCCGAGCATTCGGTGTGGCCGCAGGATCCCGCCTTCGACACCGCGCGCGAGGCGGGCGTGACGACGATGATGATCCTGCCCGGCTCGGGCAATCTGTTCGGCGGGCGCTCGGTGACGCTCAAGAACGTGCCGGCGCTGACCGTGCAGGAGATGAAATTCCCGAACGCGCCGCAAGGCCTCAAGATGGCGTGCGGCGAGAACCCCAAGCGCGTCTATGGCGGGCGAGGACGTTCGCCGCAGACGCGGATGGGCAATGTCGCCGGCTATCGCAAGGCGTGGGTCGATGCGGCGGACTATGCCCGGCGCTGGGACAAATGGCGCGCCGGCGGCGGGGCCGGCGACCCGCCGAAGCGGGACCTGCAACTCGATACGCTGGCGGGCGTGCTCAAAGGGCGCATCCTCGTCCACAACCATTGCTACCGCGCTGACGAGATGGCGGTGATGATCGATGTCGCACGCGAATTCGGCTACCACATCCAGGCCTTTCACCACGCGACCGAGGCCTACAAGATCGCGCCGTTGCTGAAGCGCGAGGGGATCTGTGTCGCCACCTGGGCCAATTGGTGGGGCTACAAGATGGAAACCTATGACGCGATCGAGGAAAATGCCGCGCTGCTGACTAAGGCCGGGGTGTGCGCCATCATTCACTCCGACGATCCCAATCTGATCCAGCATCTCAATCAGGAGGCGGCGGTGGCGCTCTCGGCCGGGCGCCGCGCGGGTATCGACATCAGCGAGGCCGAGGCGGTGAAATGGTTCACCGCCAATTCGGCGAGGGCACTGGGCATCGCCGACCGCACCGGTACGCTGGAGCCGGGCAAGGCGGCCGATGTCGTATTGTGGAGCGCAGACCCGTTCAGCATCTACGCGCTGGCCGACCGGGTATGGATCGACGGTGCGCAGGTCTTCGACCGCGCGGATCCGGCCTATCGACGGCATTCCGACTTCATGCTCGGCCAGCCCGGGCAGGAGCGGCCGCGATGAGCGCGCCTCGTCTCGCGATCGTGCTCGGTCTGCTGCTGAGCGCTTCCCCGATCGCCGCGCAGACGGTGGCGATTACCCACGCACGCATCGCCACCATGGGCCCCGCCGGTGAGGTGAGCGGCACCGTGCTTGTGCGCGACGGCCGCATCGTCGCGGTCGGCGATCCCAAGGTGCCGGCCGATGCCAAGGTGATTGACGGCGCGGGCGGCATCGTCACGCCGGGTTTCGTCCTTGCCGATGCGCGGCTTGGCGTGATGGACGTGGCGCAGGTGCCGATGAGCGTCGACCGCTCGCAGCACAATCCCGGGGTCAGCGCCTCGTTCGACATGAGCGACGCGCTCGATCCGGACAGTGTGCTGATCCCGGTGGCGCGGCTCGGCGGCATCACACGCGCGGTGGTCACGCCGCTCTACGATGATGCGGGCGGGCGCATGCTGCAATTTGCCGGCCAGGCCGCGGTGGTCGATCTCGGCCAGCGGACGGAAATGCTCACGCGACCGCGCGTCGCCATGGTCATCGAACTCGGCGAGGGCGGCGCGGAACGTGCCGGCGGCGCGCGCGGCGCGGCGCTGGCCGAGTTGCGCGCGACGCTTGTCGACGTACGCGCCTTCATGCGCAACCGCGCGGCTTATGAGCGCGGCGCGACGCGTGATTTCGCCTTGTCGCGTGGTGATCTTGAGGCCTTGGTGCCGGTGGTCGAGGGACGGGTGCCGCTGGTCGTCTCGGTCGACCGTGCATCCGACATCCTCGAAGCGATCGCCTTTGCGCGCGAGGAGCATCTCAAGCTGATCCTCGACGGCGCGACCGAGGGCTGGCGCGTCGCGGCGCAGATCGCCGCAGCCGGCGTGCCGGTGATCGTCGATCCGCGGCAGGATTTGCCGCAGGATTTCGCCAAGCTCGGCGCACGGCTCGACAATGCCGCGCTGCTACAGGCCGCCGGCGTGACCGTGGTGTTGAAGGACGGCGAGGGCGGCAATTACCGCGCGCGCGAGTTGCGCTATGGCGCGGGTCAGGCGGTGGCGCATGGCCTGCCGCATGCGGCGGCGCTGGCGGCGATCACGATCAATCCGGCGCGTGTGTTCGGCATCGCCGATCGCGTCGGCTCGATCGAGCCGGGCAAGGACGCGGATATCGTGCTGTGGAGCGGCGATCCGTTCGAGCCGCTGTCGCAGCCCCGCGCGATCCTGGTGCGCGGCATCGAGCAGCCGCTCGTCAGCCGCCAGACCTTGTTGAGCGACCGCTACCAGCCCTAACCTGATTCCGCTCGCGCTCCCTTCCCTGGGCGCGAGCGGGATCCCTCAGGGCGCGGTCACCGGGTGGCCGTCCGCGTCCACCACTTCGAGATTCGGGTGACGCTCGCGCAGTTGCGCGAGCCACTGCTTGCTGTCGCCGACGACGATGAAGGTCGCCTTGGCCGGGTCGATCAGCGCCGCTGCGGCGGCCGCGACGCGCCCGGTGTCCACGGCAGCGCCGCCGCCCAGTTCCTCGCGCGCGACCGACATCGGGATGCCGCCCGCCACCAGGTTGGTGAGATATTCGGCGAGATTGGCCGTCCGGTCGGTCTGCGAGGCGCGCCCCGCGGCGAGGAACTGGCTGCGTTCCGCCACCACCTCCAGCGTCGGCGGTTCCTTCGGGAAGCGGCCGAACTGGGCAAGCGTGATGTCGACCACCTCGGGCGCCGAGGGGTTCTTGGTCTGCGCGGCAGACAGCAGGTAGCCGCCGCCGAGCCGGAGATCCGCCTGGCTGCCCGCGCCGTAGCTCAGGCCGCGCTTCTCGCGGATCTCGTTATAGAGCCAGCCCTGGCGCCCGCCGCCGAGGATCATGTTGGCGATGTCGAAAGCGGGGTAATCGACCGTCGTGCGCGGCGGCAGCGGCAATGCGCCGATCACCGCCGTCTGGGCCGCGCCGGGCAGGTCGACCGCCAGGAAGCGTGGCGCGGGTGGTGTGACCCGTGCCGGCGCGGTCGGCGCGGCGGCGCCGGCCCAGCTCCCGAACAGGCGCACGGCGAGGGCATGGGTGGCCGGGGCGCTGAGCGAACCGGTGACGATCAGCGTAGCGCCGCTGGGTGACCAGTGCCGCTGTGCCGCGATGACATCGGCGTGGTTGATGGCGCCAAGCGAGGCCGTCGTGGTCAGAGCGCCGTAGGACGACCCGGCAAGCATCGTCGCGGGCAGCAAGCGTAGGGCCACCTGCATCGGCTGCCTGGTCGCGACGGCCAGCGCGCCGAGCTGCTTCTGGCGTTCCCGCTCGAGTTCGATCGGGGCGAGCCGCGCGTGCAGCACGGCGTCGGCCAGCAGCGCGCCGGCGCGATCCGCATTGATGGTTGGTACCGTCAGCTTGACGACGGTGGCATCGGGTCGCGCAGAGGCGGCAAGGCGCGCGCCAAGGCCGTCCAGCGCGTTCGCGAACGCATCCGCATCGCGCGTGCCGGCGCCGCGCAAGGCGAGCGCGGCGGTGATAGCGGCGAGCCCACTCCGCCCGGCGGGATCGGTCGCGGTGCCGCCCGGAATGACCAGCTCGAGCGTGGTGAGCGGGACGTCGGTGGAGTGGACCGAGACGAGCCTCAGGCCATTGGGCAGCCGTTGCTCGACGATGGCCGGCGGCGCAGGCAGCACCGGCGCGCCGGCGGCAGGGGGACGTTCCCGCTCGCCCTCCGCCGCGATGGTCACCGGCGGGCGCGTCGCCGGCGGCACGGTCGGACCCATCGACGCGGTGTCGTTGGGCGAGATGTCGCCGGCATAGCCCGCCGGACGCTTGCTCTCGTCCTGATAGCGCAGCGTGACCTGGCGATCCGCGGCGAGCCATTTCGCCGCGATGCGCTGCACGTCCGCCGGCGTCAGCGCACGGATTGCCGCTATCCGGCGGTCTTCCGTCGTCGGATCGCCGGTCAGGGCGGCGCTTTCGCCGATCGCCTGGCTGCGGCCGTCGGCAGTCTCGCGATCGCCGAGCGCGTCGCCGAACAGCGCGTTCTTGACGGCCGCCAGCTCGCTCGCCGACATTGGCGTATCGCGCAACGTCGCCAGCTGTGCGGCCAGCGCCGCTTCGGTATCGGCGAGCCCCGCGCCCTTGGCCAGAGTCGCCACCAGGGCAAAGGCATGACCATCGCGCGTCGGCAGGTTGAAGCTGGAAATCGAGGAGGCGAGGTGTCGGTCGGCGACGAGGGTACGATTGAGCCGTGCCCCCGCGCCCTTGGCCAGCACTGCCTCGATGACGGCGATACCGGCGGTGTCGCGATCGGTGGCCGGCGGCGCGCGCCACGCCGCGATGAGTGCCGGCAGCGGCACGTTGGGTGCATAGGCGTCGATCGTGCGCGGCCCGGCGCGCGGGGTTTCCACCGCATGGTCGCGGGCGATCGGCGTCTTCGGCCGCGGCACCGACCCGATATATCTGTCGGCCCAGGCATCGAGCTGCTTCGGGTCGAAATTGCCCGATACGACATAGATGCCGTTGTCCGGCCGGTAATAGGCCTCGTGAAAGGCGCGGACATCGGCGAGGCTGGCCTGGTTGAGTTCGGCCGCACTGCCGCCGATCGGCCGGGCATAGGGATGGGTCGAGAAGACGAAACCGGGCAACAGGATGTACAGGATGCGGCCATAGGGCTGGGCGAGGATGCGCTGCCGCAGCTCTTCCTCGACAACGCTGCGCTCGGAGCGGAAATTGGCGTCGTCGATGACCAGGTTGCGCAGCCGCTCACCCTCCATCCACAGCAGGGATTCGAGCCGGCTGGCGGGGGCGGTCTCGGTATAGATGGTATAGTCGAGCAAGGTGGACGCATTGCCCGTGCCGCCGATGCTGACCAGATAAGGCATCACGCCCTGCGGCAGGTTGCGTGTCTGCTTGAACATCAGATGTTCGAACAGATGAGCGAAACCTCCGCGCCCGCGCGGATCGTCGCGCTGGCCGACATCGTACCAGATATTGACCGATACGGTCGAGGCGGAGGGATCGCGCAAGGTGTAAAGCTTCGCACCGTTGGCCAGCGTGCGAACCGTATAGGCAAGCGGCGGAACGGGCAGGAGTCTGACCGGATCCGACGATGGTTCGGGCGCGGCGATCGCCGGGAGGGGCAGTGCCATGATGGCCAGTGCCGCGATGCCGAAACGAATCATGATGGTTCCCCCCTCGCGCGCGAAGCTCCCGCCGCCCTGGACGGAGCTCGCAACGAAACAGGCCGCAAATCAGCCCTTGTCTATAAGGAGCGATGCCGACAGGTTTTCCGCCATGGCGATGGCGAGTGAGTCAGCGTCCCGGTTTGCCGGCTCTGGTTGCGCCGAGTTACGCTCGGGCAGGGGGCGGTGGAAAGTGGTGCCGGTTGCAGGAATCGAACCCGCGACCTTCGGTTTACAAAACCGCTGCTCTACCAGCTGAGCTAAACCGGCATTTAGTCGAAACCCACGGAAATCCGCGGGTTTGGCCGCTTTGGGCCGAGCAAGCCGGCACGTCAAGGTCGATTTTGGGGCACAAATTGGGGCGCAACTTGGCCGCAGGCGACCCTTCGCGAGCATCGGTTTTGTGGGCGAAATCCGGCCAAAATCTGCAGCGGTCTAGGGCCTGTTGAGATTCGAGATTCCGACCCAAGGAATCTCCCAAGATGCGAAATGGCGGTAGTTCGTGGATGATATTCGAACTTCGATATGGGAAGAAGCGGACGATATTGCGGCGCGAGTGCTCAGTCTCCGGCTCGCGCGGGCGCTGCCCTGAGCCAAGCAAACGCGCTTCGAAATTCGAACTCAGGACGTCCATTCGGCCGTCAGCGCAGGTACAAACCGCCATTGATATCGAACGTGGCCCCCGTCGCCGATGCGGCGCTCGGTAATGCGAGCATTTCCACGACGCGGGCGATATAGTCCGGATCGCCCAGGCTGCGGATGGGAATAGAGGCGGTCACCGCCGCCAATTTCTCCTCCGGTAGCAAATCGCGGACGGAAGGCAGATCGAGTGGGCCAGGCGAGATCGCGTTGACGGTGACGCCGCTCGCGGCAAGGTCACGCGCGAATACCTTGGTCAATGTGAGGATGCCGCCCTTCGCGGCGGCATAGTGGGCACCCGTTGCCGCGCCGCCATTCTGCCCGGCAAGGGACGCGATGTTGACGATACGGCCATAGCCATGACCCGCCATGTGACGGCCAGCGACCTGGCACCCGAGAAAGGTGCCCTTGAGGGTTACCGCCACGACATCGTCGAATTCTTCGGCGGTAATATCGAACAATGGCGTCGCGCGCATCACGGCCGCATTGTTGACCAGCACCCCGACGCCGCCCCAGGTATCCGCAACCTGTTCGATCACGCGAGCGAAATCCGCGGCATTGCGGACATCAAGCGCGTGAGCGCTGACGCCGGAAGACCGCGAGACAAGCGCTTCGAGAGGCGCCACATCGATATCGGCCATGGCCACGCGGAGGCCACTGCCTTGAAGATGGCGGCAGATGATCCTGCCCAAGCTGCCCCCGGCGCCGGTGACGATCGCCACGTCGTGATGGGCGGGGACGTTCATGGCAGGAAGGTCATCCCGGCAAGCGCGTCGGTCGAATTGGCGAGCAGGACGACCTTCTCGAGAAGTTTGAAGTCGCCCGCCACCGGGACCAGGGAATAGGTGACGTCCGCGGCATAGAGACGCTGGTTGCCGTTGCGGAACTCGAAAAGATGTTGGGCGCAACGCACCCGGATTTCGCCCCGCGGGCCGTCTTCGAGGCGCCGGAAGCGAGACACGGTCCGGACGGTCACCCCAGCGGCAGCGGCCGAGACGGATTCCCCGCTGGTCAGCCGCGCGACGCGCATGTGGCGCATCGCGGCATCGTCATAGGCGTAGTTCAGGCAGTTCGCGTAGTCGGTCTGGCCGCGGTCGATCGGAACGACATAATGGCCGGCGTCGTCCCACAGCGACAACCATGCCGCGAAATCCTTTTGGTCGAGCAAATCGGCTTCCCGCCAGATGAATTCGACGATTGGGTCGATTTCTGCGCTCATGCGGTCATCATCCTTTTCCACATCTGATAGGCGGCGCGCATCCCCGTCTCGGCGGTCACGTCGCCGGCATTGGCCGCGGTCTTGTCTTCGCCGCGATTGACCATGATCCAGGAGACACCGGGACCCGAGGCGCCGCGCTGGACCCGCTCCCACGCCTCGGCGTCGTC
This sequence comes from Pseudomonadota bacterium, assembly GCA_040390605.1. Taxonomy (GTDB): domain Bacteria; phylum Pseudomonadota; class Alphaproteobacteria; order Sphingomonadales; family Sphingomonadaceae; genus Sphingomonas. The sequence goes on along the minus strand of JAZJXZ010000034.1, from coordinate 88,526 downwards.
GGGCGTGCCGAACCCCATCGGACCCTGGAAATGCTCATGCAGCCGCATGCGGGCCTGGTTGGCGATATCGGGTGCGCCATCCATCCCGATCGCCACATGGCGGATTTCAGTCTTGTCGACCGCTAGCGGGCGCAGGACGCGGAAGAAGGCCATCGAGCAGGCGATGTTGGGAAACATATTGAGGTTGAACCCGGTGCCGCCGATCGCCCGGACCACCCGGCGCACCGCTTGCTCGTCGAGCGTCTTGCGCAGTTCCTCGGCAATCGCCGCGAAACGATCAGGGATGTCGGCGTCGAGATTGTCCTCGAGATCGACCAGCTCCGGGATCATCACCATCACTGAATGGCCGTTGCCCAGGTCCTGTACATACCCGCCGGCGTCCATGAACGAGAACAGTTCCTCGGTCGCGCCGTCCAGTGAGGTCAGGAAGCTCTTATGGACGATCGGGAAATGATAGGCGTCGGTCGTGTTCTCGAGCTGGATCTTCCAGTTGCCTGGAAATGTGAACTTGTGCTCGCCGAGCACCTTTACCGGGAAGCCGCCGCCCTGTTTCATGAACAGGTCGATCCATGGTTTCGCGGCACCGAGAAAGTCGTCGAGCGATGGCGCGTCGGCATCGAAGGTCGCGAAGATCATGCCGTTATATTGATCGACCCGCAGCTGGACGAGACCGAACTCCTTCTTGTCGAAATCCTTGTAGCCCTTCGGCATCGGAACGCCCTTCAGGCTCCCGTCGGTAGCGTAGGTCCAGGCATGATAGGGACAGACGAACCCCGGCGAATTGCCGCGTCGCTTCTCGCAAACGGTGGCGGCCCGGTGGCGGCAGCGATTGACCATCACGCGCACGGTGCCGGACCGGTCGCGGTTCACGATCACCGGTTGCGGCCCGATATGGGTCGTGATGAAATCGTTCGGGTCGGGAATTTCGCTGGCATGGGCCACCCAGACCCAACTCTTATAGAAGATCCGCTCGAGCTCCTCGTCAAAGAGCGCTGGGTCCTGGTAAAGCGAGCTGTGCACCCGATCGGGTTTCACGAGCGCGCCATAGTCGGTATCGGTCATCGTGCTGCTCCGGCATGGCGGTCGGTAGGGACGGGAATCTGCGCCGCGTCGCTCCAGTGATCGACACGGCGCGCGAAGATGTTTTCGGTTGTGAAGCGTCGGATGCGCCACACTCGGCGAGCGCTGGCGAACTGGATGTGCAACCGGGCGCTGCGAAGATCGGCGCGGCCATCGGCATAGGTTGTCGTCTGCAGCATCAGCCAGCGGCCCCGAGCCTCGTCGCTGTCGACTTCGATGCCCTCGCTCGTGCAGAAATGGGCGGTCATCGCGAAATGCGGCTCGGGACCACAATAGCCCCGGATCATCTCGACGATCGCCGCGCGACCCTTCAAGGCCCCGAATGCCGCAGCATAGCGTCCCTTGCCCTCCCAGATGGCGTCAGGCTCGAACAGCTCGCCGAGTTCATCGAGGGGCGTGTCCGGGCCGAGATCGTCGCAAATCCGGAAATAGCTGGCCACGAGCCTCCTGATCGCGCTCTCCGCCTCGAGCCGATCGATCCTCGCGAGGAGGGCGAAGTCGTTCATGCGGGCATGACCAGTTCGCGACCGAGCCGTGCCTCGACCCGCATGTAGCGCCACAGCCGGTGTTCGCCGATCTCCGTGCTGCGGAATAGATTGCAGATCGCAACCGCGCTTGCCCGGTCGGCAACGTCTGCCAGGATGTAGAACGTCCAGGGCCAGCCGTTGGGCGAGGTGCCCACCATGGTTTCGTCGTCGTCGAACGTCCCAAGGACCTCGACGCCAGACATGTCGCGGATCTGCCGCAAGATGCGCCCCGTCGCCTTGAGAATGGCCGGGATATCCGCACTCGGCAGGTCGAAAAAATTCTGCAGGACGGCGCAACAGAACAATGCGCGGATCGCTGGTTTCGTATCGTTCATAAATCTGCTCTCGACAATGGGTCAGGGATAGCCGGGGGGCGGGGTCTTACCGAGCAGCACCGCGCCGCCCGATTGCCAGGTGCCGTCGTTGAGGAAGGCGTGCTGCGCCACGACGAGCGCGTCCATGAGCAGGCGCGACAGCGGGTGCGTGTTGAATATCCCGGTCGTACCCGACAGTTCGAAGGCGCGTCGCGTCACCTCGGCACCGGTCCTGGCGATATGTGTCGCGGCGATGCGCAAGGTGGCGGCCTGGCGCTGGGAAATCTCCCCGCCGACCTGCGCCGCTTCCCAGGTGCGTTCGGTTTCCTCGTAGAACCAGGCCCGCGCGGCGTTGAGCTGCGCCTCCATCTGGGCGATCGCGGTTTGCACCGCCGGGCGATCGGCCATCGTCGGCGCGCCGGTGATCGACTGCTTTGTACCCAGCCGGACCACTTCGTCGATCGCTTCGCGCGCAATCCCGGCGCCGACGATCGCGAGCACCTGGGCGGCCATCGCCATCGTCGGATAGCGATAGGCGGGCGTATCGATCGACGGTGCACCCCCGCGGATCAGCGTATAATGTTCGGGCACCAGCACGTCCTCGACCACCAGGTCGTGGCTTCCGGTGGCGAACATCCCCATGACGTCCCAATTCTCTTCGATCCGGACCTGCTCGCGTGGCATGACCGCCATCCGCGGGAGACCGCCTTGTTCGCCTTCGATCTTGATGCCGACGCCGATCAGCGACGAGCCCAGCGACCCCGAACCGAATCCCCAGCGGCCGTTGATGCGATAGCCGCCATCGGCCTTGACTGCGGTCTGGGGCGGAAAGACCGCGCCAGCAAAGACCACGTCAGGTCCTTCGGCATAGATTTCGGCGAGGGTCGCTACGGGAAGGGACGAGAGATATTTGCTCGCAAAGCCGAAGCTCGCCACCCACCCAGCGGAGCCATCGGCCGCCGAGATCATCTCGATCAAGCGCAGGAACTCCGTCGGTGACATGCCGCTTCCGCCGAATTTCTCCGGTACGAACGCGCGGTAGAGGCCGATCTGTTGAAACCGTTCGACGATATCCTGCGGGATATGGCCGAGCCGGTGCAATTCGCGTCGGCGCATCCGGAGATCGTCCAACAGCGATTGCAACGAATTGTCGGTCATTGATGGTCTCCGGAAAAGAAGAGGGTGAGCTCGCGGGCGAGCGCGCAAAGACGCTCGTCCTCGCCACGGCGCCCGACGAGCTGCAGCGCGACCGGGCGTCCCTGATGCTCCCCCATCGGCAGCACGAGGGCGGGGTGTCCTGAAAGATTGAACGGGCGACAATTTGCCGTCAGCCGGACGACCTGCGCCGGATCGGCGGCTTCGCGGAGTGTCGGGGGCGTGCCGGGCAGGGCGGGCATTGCCAGCGCTTCGACATGATCGAGCGCTGCATCGACCTGGTTGGTGAAGCGCGTGCGGACGACTTCCGCCTGCGCAATCTCCTCATCGGTAATGCCGGCCGCGCGCGACAGGCGTTCGTGCACGTCCGGCCCGAGGAGGTTCGATTCCAGCAGAGGGCCGAACGCCAGGAAGTTTTCCCGACCGATGATCGCCAGTCCAGCGGTCATGGCGGCGGCAAGCCCGGTCAACGGCAAGAGCACCGTCTCGAACGGTTCTTCGACACCCTGCCTCAGTTGGCGGGACAGCGCAGGATCCGCACCCGTATCGACCCACCCCAACCGACGGGACGTCGGCGTCGCAGGCGACCAGTCGCGCGCGATAATCGCCATCGCTTGTTCGATCATCGCGACGCTTCGGGCGAAGGGTCCGACGCAATCGAGCGAACTTTGCGCCGGTGTCGCGCCGATGCGGCTCACGCGCCCGAACGTCGGCTTGAACCCGACAATGCCGCAACACGCCGCCGGGAGCCGGATCGATCCGCCGGTATCGGTACCGATCGAAAAATCGACCAGTCCGGCCGCCACAGCGGCCGCAGAGCCGCTCGACGAGCCGCCGGGGATGAGCTGCGGATAGCAGGGGTTGATCGGCGTGCCGGTCCAGGCATTCACACCCGTCACCCCATAGGCCAGTTCGTGCAGGCTGGTGCGCCCCACCAGCGCGCACCCGGCGGCCTTGAGGCGCCGAACCACCTCGGCGTCATCCCCAGCCGGTGCGCTCGCTGCCAGCGCGCGCGATCCGCATGTCGTGACTTCGCCCTGCATGTCGAGGACGTCCTTGACGGCGACGCGGAGCCCTTCGCTTATCGTCGATGGATACGGCGTGACGAAGATCGACCGATGACAGGCGACGAGCGTCACGGCGCGGCCGGTGCGGGCAAAGGCGGCGCCGCGCCCGTATCGTTGCGATAGACGACGCCCTCCTTCATCACGAAACGCACCAGGCGGAGTGCCGTGATGTCCGAGACCGGATTGGCGCGCACCGCGATGATATCGGCGATCTTGCCGGGCTCGATCGTGCCCAGGTCCTTGGTGCGATTGAGCAACGCGGCGGCGTTGACCGTCGCCGCCTTGATCGCATCGCTCGACGGCATCCCGGCAAGGACGTAGAATTCGAGTTCGTGGGCGTTGTTGCCGTGGATCGCGACACCCGCGTCGGACCCGGCGGCGATTTTCACACCGGCGCGGTAGGCGGCCATCATCCGCGGTCCGTGATTGGCGAGGAAGTTCGCCATCACGGCGCGCATGTCGCCCTTGGCGGTCTTGATGTCGCGGCGGATATTGTCCTGCACCGAGAGCGTCGGGACGAGGAAGGCGCCGCGGGCAAGGAACAGCGGGATCGCGTCGGGAGGCGTGTAGGAGCCGTGCTCGATCGAGTCGACGCCGGCAAGCAAGGCTTCGCGGATCGCCGCTTCGCTGTGCGCGTGCGCCGCAACGCGCAGGCCGCGCGTATGCGCGGTATCGACGATCGCCTTCAGCTCTTCCGGAAGGAAGGTACCGGGCGCGTCCTGTCGACCGCACGGCTTGCTGCCGCTGCACGAGGCGTAGACCTTGATGACATCTGCGCCCATGTCGATCTGCCGGCGTGTTGCGCGGATGCAGCTCTCCACGCCGCTGCAAGCGCCAGGGTCCTCATCGGATCCAGGATGGATGATGTTCATGGCCGCGAAGATCCGAGGGCCGGGCAGGCGCCCCGCATTGACCGCGTCGCGGAGCGCCGCGATGTGCCAGCCGGTGCTGCCGAGGTCGCGCACGGTGGTGTAGCCCGCCATCAGCGTCTTGCGGGCATTCTGCATCGCGTCGACGAGTTCGGTGACGTCCTCGCGCTGCGCCCCGGTGGTCGCACCGAGTTCGTCGGAGACCCCGCGCAGGCGTAATGGCTTGTCGTCGCCGGTTGGTGTCGAAAGGTGGACGTGCACATCCATCAGCCCCGGCAGGACATAGGCGTCGCGCAACTCGACGGTCTTGACCTCCTCACCGGCGCCCGCAACGGGCGTGACGAAGCCGCTCTCGATGCTGGCGATCCGTCCGTCCCGCACGATGATCGTCGCGTCCTTGAGCGGTGGCTTCCCCGCCACCGTCAGCAGCCAGCCGGCATGGATCGCGGTCACCTCGCTGGTGGCGGCCGGGATGGGCGAGGGTGCGCTGGTCTGGGCGGCCGCGAAATGTGCGCCGATCGGCACGAGCATGGCGGCGGCCGCGAGCAGCGGCAGCATCAGACGCCTGGTCATCACTTCTTCTCCCGTTTTGCCGGATTCCACTCCCCGGGCTTCTGAAATGGCGGGGGCGTGATCGGGGTGAGCGGTTTGGCCGCCTCGACCATCATGCGGATCGCGGTGTCGAGCTGCGTGTCGATGCCGCGCGCCAGTTCACCGGGATTGTTGTCCACCTCGACGGTGGGATGAACGCCTTCATTGCCCTCGGCCCACTGACCGTCGACGCGATAGACCCGCTGCGGCGCGGCCGAGATAAATCCGCCATTGACCAGCGGCAGCGACAATGCCGGGCCGATCAATCCCCCCCAGGTCCGCGTTCCGATCAGCGGCCCCAGCTTGGCTGTCTTGAACAACAGCGGGAAACCATCGCCGCCCGAATAGCTCCAGCCGTTCGACAGCATCGCCTTGGGGCCGCGATGCGCGAGTTCGGGAAGCGGATAGTCGCTGCTGTTGCGCGCCCGGAACATGACGAGCGGGGGGCGGTTGAGCAGCTCGATCATCCGGTCGCCCAGCGCGCCGCCGGTATTGAACCGTTCGTCAACGATCAGCGCGTCCTTGGCGAACTGTGACCGATACTGGATCATCAGTTCGTTCTGGCCTTCGGCCCCGGTGTTCGGGACGTAGATATAGCCCACGCGGCCACCGCTCGCCGCATCCACCTTCCTGCGGTTCTCTTCCACCCAGGCGAGCTCGCGCAGCTTGCGCTCGCTCGACAGCGCGTTCACCGTGATCTCGCGCTTCGGCCCGTCCGCCGATCCGCTCGCGATCTCGAGCTTTACCTCCTTGCCGGCCAGACCTGTGAACGCAGCCCAGGGGTCGGTGCCGGTGTCCAGGGCCTTGCCGTTGACCGAAAGCAGGAAATCTCCCTCGTGGACTCCAAGCGAGGCATCGTCGAGCGGCGAGCGCACGTCGTATGCACGCGATCCGGTTCGATAGATCTTGCCGATCCGGTAGCGGCCGCCGGCCGATTCGAAATCGACCCCAAGCATGCCGACATTCTGCGCATCGCTGCGGGGCCGGGGGGCGGTTGCCGATGCATAAACATGGCCGCCGTTGAGCTCGCCCATCAGCTCGCGCACGATGAACGTCGCGTCGTCGTCGATCACCGCATAGGGCACCAGCGCACCGAGCTTCTTGCGCGCCACGACCCAATCGGCGCCGTTCATGCCGGGATCGTAGTAGAAGTCGCGGCCGTAGCGCCACGCGTCGTTGAAGATCTGTTGGTATTCGGCGCGGCGGTCGACGGTGGCGGCCAGCTTGCTGTCGTCGAGCTTGCGCAGCGTGTCGTCGCCCAGATCGATCACGGTCAATTTGGTGTCGACCCTGGTCAGCAGGCGTGCTCCGTCGCCATCGGCGATCGCGAGCTTGGCCTCGGTCTGGAGCGGCTTGCCCTCGGATTTGCCGAGACGGTAGCGTTCGAGCACGTTCTTGCCTTCCGGTCCCGACCCCTGGCGCAGCACGATGAAGCCGCCGGGGACCGCTTGCAGTCCACTGAGATCGCCGGGCCGCACGTCGAGCAGCGCGAGACGGCTCTCGAAACCGTCGAAGTCGATATCGATCGCCGAGCGGCTTGCCGGCATTGACCAGCCAGGCCGGCCGGGCGCGCGCGCCGCCGCCGTCAGCGGCAGCACGCTGACGACGGTGTTGGGCGCATAGGTCCAGGTGTTGTCGATATTGCCGTCGCCGAAGGTCGGGTCGAATTTGCGGGTGGAGAGCGCGAGCAGGTAATTGCCGCTGGCATCGAAAACCGGGCTGAAGTCGTTGAACGCGCCGGACGTCAGCTGGTGGCCTTGGCGCGCGCGGACGTCGTAGACGAAGATCGCGTTGTTGCGATTGTCGAGCCCGCGCGAATAGGCGATCCAGCGACTATCGGGTGACCAGGCGACGCGCTGGTCGAGAAGCTCGGTGTGATACCACCACTTCCCCTGATCGATGCGCGTCTTTTCACCGGTCGCGACGTCGACCACCCACAGCACTTCCTGGTAATCGTATAGCGCGATGAAGCGTCCGTCGGGCGACCAGAAGGGGCTGTAGCGCAGCCCCGGGCCGAAGTCGGCGATCTTGCGGACGCCACCGCCCTTCTTCATGCGAACGTAAAGCGCGTATTCCCCGTCCCGGTCGCTCAGGAAGGCAATATCGCCATTGGCGTTGGGCCGCGGGAACCGCTCCGCGCTACCGGAGCTCGCTGGGGTAAGGTCCACCGCCGCAGTGCCCGCCGCATCGTAGGCGAAGATGTCACCCCGTGCTTCGAGCACGACGCCGCCGTCGCTCGCCAGCGCGGCATTGACCATGCGATCCCCAACCGGGATCGGCTTGGCCGGCGGTTCGACCTTCGACCGGTCGATCGAGATGTGGACTGCGGAGGTCTTGTCGGAGGCGGGATCGAGGATCTCCAGGCGGCCATCGACCTCGTAGATGATGCGCCTGCCATCGGTTGCCGGGCGCCGCACGTCGGTGTCGATGAAATGCGTCAGTTCGACGGGCGCCCCCGCCCGCGCGTCGAGCGCCCAGATGTTCGATCGCCCCGCACTGTCGCGCTCCGACAGGAAGTAGGTTCGGCCATCGACCCGCATCGGCATCGAGTCCGACGCCGGGCTGTCGGTCAGCTGGGTCGTTTGCCCGGTCTTGAGGTCAAACGACCAGATGTCGGGTGCCCGCCCGCCATAATAACGCTTCCAGGCTTCCTCCTGAAAATCGCGCTTGTACGTGAACAGCAGCTTGGCACCGTCCTCGGTGTAGGTTGCAGTTTCGCCGTATGGCAGCGGTATCCGGACGGGGAGGCCGCCGCTCGCGGGGACGAGTTGCAATTGGTCGTAGGTCGCGCGCGGGCTGGTCATGGTCGAGGCGAACAGCACGTTCTGGCCGCTCGGATCCCAATCCACGACAAGGTCGATCGCCGGGTGGTGGGTCAGCCGGCGCGGCGCCGCGGTCTCGCCTAGGGTGACGACGTAGACATCGACATTGCCGTCGACGCTGGCTGAAAAGGCGATCCGCTTGCCATCCGGCGAGAAGTGCGGCCGGCTGAGTTGCGTACCGGTGCTCGGTACTTCATGCGGGTTGGCTCCCGTCGCATCAGCGATCCAGAGCTCGTCGCCATAGACGAACGTGATGCGGTCGCCCACGATGTCGGGATAGCGCATCAAGCGCGCCTCGTCGGCATGGGCCGGGCTGCTAGCAGCAAGCGCGAGGATACTCGTTGCAGTTGCCCAAAGCGATCTGATGCGCATGACCCGCTCCCCTGATGTTCATCAACCCCCTCGGCCTTCGGATCGAACCGGGTGGAGCGGGAGAACCTAGGTGCGGGCTCAATGCCGACAATCAAATGCTGCTAATTCGCAAGATAACTCTAGCTAATAGGCGCGCTCCGACAGAACCGGCCGTGAGGAGGTGGTCATTAGGTCAGATAATCCGCTGAATGAATTTTACTCGATTGTGGGTGGCGGGATGGTGCTTGAGTTTCTGGGCCTCCTTAACCCGGAGAGCGGTTCGGAAGTTGCCCTCCTGCTGGCGTCAGTGACGCGAGTACGGGGCGATGCCGAAGTGGGAAGGGGGTGAGGACTGAGACAATTCAGCCCAGGGAGGGGTGTCATGGAAAGACTATCATTCGAGGCGCGCGGTCGTTCGCGGCCAGGCAAGACGGGGACGGCAGCCGCCTTATGGGTGTTGGCTGTCGCTATCGGTTCGCCGGCTTTCGCGCAGGCGCAGCCGGCGGCAACCGACAGGCCGCAAAACCAGGCCGCGTCGCAGGATACGTCTCAGCCTTCGACGGCTGCGGATCAGGACAATCTGGGCAACGATATCATCGTTACCGCCCAGCGCCGCCCCCAGTCGATCCTTGACGCGCCGGTGAGTGCCACGGTGTTCGATGCGCGCGCGATCGAGGCCGCGCAATATAATGACGCCAAGGACTATCTGCTCCAGACGCCGAACGTCTCCTTCCAGCAGGGGGGGCGCAACGGCGCACGCGAAGTGGTCATCGCCATTCGCGGCATCTCGGACCTGAAGAGCAGCGAAAAGGTCCTGACCCAGAGCGCGTTCACGACCTATGTCGACGAGTTCGCCGCCGGTACGCTCGCCTCCGGCCAGGCCAACCCCGACATCTACGACGTCGAAGCGGTGGAAATCCTGCGCGGACCGCAGGGCGTGTTCTTCGGGCGCAATTCCGAAGGCGGCGCGATCAACATCCGCACCAAGAAGCCGACCGAGGAATTCTACGGACGAGTCGACGCCGGGATCGGCCGCTTCAACACATATGATCTTGGCGGCGTGATCAACGGTAGGATTGCCGAGGGCTTGGCGGCCCGCGTTTCGATCAACGGGTCGACGACCCAGGGACCGATCCGCAACTTGGGCCCGGCCGGGGGTGGTTCGGACGCGCAATATCTCAATGCGCGAGGCCAGCTGCGCTGGCGGCCTGACGCGCGCACGACGATCGACTTCGAGGCGAACTACACGCTCGACAATTCGGGTATCCAGCCCAAGCTGTCGAGCTGCATCAACCAGGGCGCGTTCGGCTTGCCGTACAATCTGGCGACGCCGCAGCTGCTTGGCGGCATCGGGTGCTACAATCCCAATGGCGCCTTCACCGATTGGGTCGCGGCCGGCCCCGGCGGTACGCGCCCGCAGCTTGGCGGAAAGCCCGTTTCCGCCTTCCCCAACAACGAACGCTATGTCTACCAGGACACGCCTGACCATACCGACAACCGCACCACATTGGTGATCGGTAAGGTCTACCGCGAGCTCAGCGACGCGGTCGCGCTCACGGCGATCGCCGGCTATTCGCAGTCCAACCAGGACCAGTTCCTCGACCTCGACCGGTCGGGGATCAATGCGATCAATCGGCTCGGCAAGTTCAAGACCAATTCCTGGAGCGTTGAAGGACGCTTGTCCTCGATCGGAAAGAGCAGTCCGATCGATTGGACTGTCGGCGGGATCGTTTATCGCGAGCACTTCGACGCCATCAACCAGATCCTGATCGAACAGGTCCTCGGACCTTGGGCACCGGGCGACAAGGCGAACGAGAACGAGATCCAGAACACCGTCAATGGCTGGGCTGCCTTTGCCAACGTCGAATGGCATGTCACGCCGCAGCTCTCGCTCATCCTTGGCGGACGCTATTCCTACGACAAGGGCGTGAACCAGTGGAGCAACGTCTATGCAGCGTGCGCCCGCCGGCTGCCCGGCGAGCCGCTCGACACTTCGCAGGTGGCCGCCGGCAACGGTCCGTGCGTGCTCACCCCGTCACAACAGCTCCTCGCCGATCGCGGCGGCCTGCCGCAATATTGGGATGCCGGCCGCGGTGCCTATGTCGTGACTGGCGGGCGGTACGAACAGCTGACGGGCCGTTACGCGGAAGGCAGCGCGCACGATTTCTCGCCGCGCATCGCACTCAACTGGAAGCCCAATGGCGACACGTCGATCTATGTCAGCGCCTCGAAGGGCTACAAGCCGGCCGGTGGCCAGGCCAACCCCGACAGCGGTATCGGCGGTTCGTCAACCTTCGGGCGCGAGAAACTGTGGAACTTCGAGATCGGTGGCAACGCCTACATGTTGGACCGCAGGTTGCTCGTCCAGGCGGCCGTGTTCGACATGGAATGGACGGACTATCAGTTCCTCGTGCGGCAGGGTCTATGCCAGCTGCCGTCGGGAGCGCTTGTCCCGGTGACCGCCTCGCTCGACCTGTCCACCTGCAAGCAGCAGTTCCAGGTTGATACCGTTACCAACCTGCCGCGGGCACGGTCGCGCGGTTTCGAGCTCTCCGCCACCGCCCGTCCGTTCGGCGGGCTGACGATCGGCGGCTCGGTTGGTTATCTCGATGCAAAATACGTGCGTGGGTCGGGGTTGATCAACGGCGCCCAGACCAACCTTGCCGGCATCAGGATCGGCAACGCGCCGCCGTGGACGGCCTCGGCCAATATCGACGAAACCTTCCCTGCACTTGGCGGTAAAAGCTCGATCGGGCTCAACTGGAGCTATCGCAGCGGCACCTCGCTGGGTGTGGTTGAGCAGGCGACCCAGACGTTCCCGGGAAGCGTCAAGCCGATCAGCTTGTTCAACCTCCGTTTGTCGCAGACCTGGGGCAAGAGCCGGCTGATCTTCACCGTCAACAATCTGCTCAACCGCAAATATTATACCGCGGTCGAGGGGTTCAGCTTTGTCGGTCCGCAGCTCACCTACAATCCGCGGACCTGGGCGATCCACTGGACGTCGGAGTTCTGAGTTTCCCCTGCTGTAACGCATAGGTTCTCTCCCCTGAGGCCCGTCCCCCTTCCCGGGGCGGGCCTCTTTTTTTGCCTGCCCCGTGCGTGTTAGCGACCGTGGAGAAGGCGTCAGCGAGCGCGCAGATTGCCTGATACAGGAGCGCGAAACCGCTCGCTCCGACCACGGATGAGCGGCGCTGGCGCGACAAGCTGGAGGATGATCGAGCGGAGTTGGACGGCGACCGGTCGTGGTTCCGCGCGTAACGATGAGTTCCGAAAAGCGCGGGATTGTATCGCGCGGCCTATGCGAACCTGTCCTGAGGTGGGCCGCGGCTAAAGCCGCCTGATTTGCCAGGTCATCTTGTCGAGACGGTAGACGGCGGTGTCGCGACAATGGCCGGTCCATGTCTTCATGTCGCGATGTCGCACCGTCACAAGGGCTGCGCCGAGCTTTTCAACCGCTCGCATTGAGCGCGTGTTGCGCGTGTCGACCTTGAATTCGACAGCCTGATAGCCGAGCGCAAAGGCGCGATCGATCATCAACTGCTTGACGATCCGATTGCACCCGGTTCCGCGCAGCGACGGGTCGAGGAAGGTCGCCCCGATCTCGAGATGATCGCCGGTCGTCGGCAGAATGAAGCTCGACATGCCGAGCGTCCGGCCTTCCCGGCAAATCGCCATCATGGCCCATCGCTCGAACCCGCGGAGCATCGCAAGGGTCCGCGCGAAATGCTCGCCCGCCATGCACACCGGGTAGATGGTCCAGATGTCGGGATCAGCCGCGCAGGATCGCCGCAGGGCGTCGACATGGCCGTCGCCGAACGGGAAAATCTCGATCGGCGGAAAACGCAGCGGCTCGCGCAGCAGCGCGAGCTGTCCCGTGATCGACGGACCGTCAGCGGCCTCCGTCACGACAGGAGATGGAACACCGCGACGCCAAAGAAATTGGCGATCGCCTTGCCCAGCATGCCGGTCGCGATTGCTGGGGTGACCAGCGATTTCCATCCCTTCGAAGTGGCGATGCCGGCGGCGGCGGCCGCGCCAACGATGTTGGCGCCCGACCCGATGACCGCCTCGGCCAGATCGGCGCGCAGCAACCGCGCGGCAATCAACACCACGACAATATGGACCAGGATCACGACCAGGCCGAGCACGAAGTAGATTGGCGCGGCGGTGAGGAAGGCCGTCATGTCGGTGCCTGCGCCGATCATCGCGAAGAACAGGTACATGATGAACATGCCGAGCTCGAAGTCGCCCTTGAGCGCGCGCATCGGGCCGGGGGCGATGTTCGCAAGGACGACGGTGATCAGCGTGACGACGAACAGGCTGTAATTCTCGTGGCCGGTGATCCGGGTGAGGGCCAGCGCCGCCCAGCAAATGGCTGCGCTTAGCGCGAGGCCACCGGCCATATGCGCGACGTTGAGTTCGGGTTTAGCCGACTCGCTGCCAGCCTCCTGCGGGCCGGATTGAGCATCCGCGATGGGCGAAGGGATTAGGCGCCGGACGATGGGAATATTGGGGAGCGAGACGAGGATCATCAGTCCGATGATGCTGACGGGCGCGCTCGCGCTCACCGCAACGGCGAATTCGTCCTTCGGCAGGCCGGTGATCTCAGCCATCGCCACCATGTCGGTCATGCCACCGATCCAGGCGGCGGCATAAGTGGCCGCGACATGCGGGGCATGGGGCCCCACGCCCGGAAGGTGTGCGGCGATCAGCGCGCCGAGGCAGACGCCGATCGCCCCGATGAAGAAGAGCGGCAGCACGCGTCCGCTTTCGCCCAGGATCTTCCCGAAGGTCGCCTTGTAGAGCAGCAAGGGGATGGCGATCGGCATGATATAGCCGCCGATCGCCCCGTAGAGCGGCGAGGCGTGCGGGATGAATCCGAAGTTGGACAGCAACGTCCCACCGCCGAGGATCCAGACGACACCTGGAATCCGGCACGCGATCGGATTGCGCTCGCTCCAGAAGCCAAGCCAGGCGAGGCCCAGCAATATTGCGAGAAGCGCAGGGTAATTGTCAGGTGCGATAGCCATCTTGATCCCCTCTCGGCCGGTCATTGCCGGCCGCCCCTTCAGGCTTGGTGCCCGACTGTGCCGCGTCGCGCCACTCCTTGAGCCACCATGGCGGCCCGCGTCCCGTCGTCGACACCGAGCGCTCCGATGATCTCGCGCGCCATCAAACCGATCGGATTGCGAAACGGCGTGTCGCGACGGTCGATCAGCGCGGCGATTTCCTCGGCGACGGTCTCGGGTGCCTCGCCGCCGCTTGCGCCGGGGAATTCCCGGTCGACCCGGCCGGGCGCGAATACGAGCACGCGTAAGCCAAGCGACGCGACTTCAGCGGCAAGGCTTTGGCTCATGCCCTCGAGCGCGAACTTGCTGGCGGCGTATGCGCCCTCATCCGGCAGTCCGACCAGTGCGGAGAGCGAGGAGATCATGGCGATCGTGTCGCCTGGGCGAAGATGCGGCAGGGCTGCCTTGCTTAGCCGCCAGGCACCCAGCAGGTTGACGTCGAGCGTTTCCTTGAACGCATCCTGCTCCAGCGTCGCGAGCGGGCCGTGCAAATGCATGGCGGCGCTGTTGATGACGATATCGACACCGCCGGCGGCCCGGGCAATCTGGTCGACCGCCTTGCTCACGCTTTCGGGCGAGCGCACGTTGAGTTCGACGTCGCCGGGCATTCCTTCGCGCGGCATGGCGACCCCGCTGAAGACGCGGTCGCCGCGGCGTGCAAACGCGCTTGCCAGTGCCGCGCCGAGCCCCTGCGAGGCGCCGCTGATAAGGATGGATCGCACGCTCTCTCCCTTGTTGCTGCGACCACGCATGCGTTCGCGGCTTTACGTCATGATCGTCAAGGATAGGCGCGAATGACCACGGTCCGCAGATGACTTTTCCTAATCCGTCGCCCCACTTCCGCTAATTTTTCATGCCGCGATCGCCGCGATACGGTCCTGTCCGAACAAGGCGGCAAAGGGATTGACCGGATATGGCGGAGTTTGATGTCGTTGTTGCCGGCGGCGGTGTGAACGGCCTGGCCTGCGCGGCGACATTGGCGCGCAAGGGGCTGAGCGTGTGCGTCGTCGAGCGCAATCCCTGGGTCGGTGGCGGTGCCGTCACGCGCGAGGTCACCCTGCCGGGGTTCAAGCACGATCTCTACGGCTCATCGCATGTCTGGATCCAATGCAATCCCGACTTCCAGGAAATGCGCCCCGATCTCGAGGCGCTCGGGCTGACCTATATCGAGCCGGCCGATCACATCACCGGACACCCCGACAAGAATGGCGGCCCCGGCATCGTCATCCACAAGTCGATCGACAAGACCTGCGCCTCGATCGCCGCCTATTCGTTGAAGGACGCCGCGCGCTACCGCGCGGTCTATGCCGATTTCGAGCAAGTGCGCGAGGGGTTCATCAAGGCATTCTTCTCGCCGCCGTCGCCGCCGTCGGCGCTGGCGAGCGCGCTTGAGACCAGCGAGGCGGGCCTTCGCCGCCTGCGCGAATTCTCGATGTCGGCACGCGCTTGGGTCGAGGCCAATTTCGAGAACGATTTCGTCAAGGCCGTGATGCTCAACTGGGCGCTCGCACCCCAGATCCTGCCCGACCAGGAAGGCGCCGGCCAATCCTTCTACATCATGATCCCGGCAATCCATTATTACGGGCAGGCGATCCCCAAGGGCGGCAGCATGGAACTGCCCAAGGCGATGGCCCGCTATGTCGAGGCGAGAGGGGGCGTCGTGCGGTGCGAGGCGCCGGTCGCGAAGTTCGTCATTGCCGATGGACGCGTCACCGGCATCGAGCTCGAAAATGGCGAGTTGATTGCGGCGCGGCGCGCCGTGGTTTCGGCGCTCGAGCCCAAACAGACCTTTCTGAACTTCGTCGGCGAGGAGCATCTCGACCCCGGTTTTGCCGCGATGGTCAGGAGCTTCTCGTTCGGCAAGATCAGCATCTGCCGGGCGCAGCTCGCGCTGAGCGAGGCGCCCGAATTCCTCAACGGCGCCGACATGAGCGCCTGCTCCTTCCACCGCATCGTCGATTCTATGGATCAGATGATCAACTTCTATGCCGAGCTCGCGACCGGCAAGCCGCCGAGCGACCCGTTTCTGTGGTCGGCCTGCTGGACCAAGCTAGATCCGACGCGCGCCCCTTCCGGGCAACACACGCTGATCGTCGACACCTATGTCTCCAACTGGCTCGCCGACGGGCGGACCTGGGCCGAGATCGGTGAGGATTATGCGCGCAACGTCATCCTTCCCAAGCTCCGGCAATACGCGCCCAACATCACCGACGAGACCGTGCTGGGCATGTACGTCCAGCACCGCCACACGCTCGAGGAAGCCAATCCAAGCTTTGTCGACGGGACGACCAATGGCGGCGAACGCATCGCCGCTCAGCTGGGTTCGTTCCGGCCCTTTCCCGGCTTCGCCCATTACCGCTCGCCGATCCGCGATCTCTACATGGCCGGCCCGCATTGCCACCCGGGCGGCGGCATTTCCGCCGCCGGCACGATCACGGCGCGGGTGATGCTCGACGACATGGGCATCGAGCCTGCCGACTTCTGGTGACGACTAAAATCGAGGAACGAACAATGACCGCTCTCAATCGCATCGAAAAATACACCGCCCTCGTGGTGCAGCCGCACGTTCATGTCGCCGAGGATCGCGACGACATCACGCGCAATCTCGACCGTGCGCTCAACATGATCGACTTCGGGGTGGGGTATTTCTGGGAGCTTCCGGCCAAGCTTGCCGTCTTCCCCGAATATTTCATGCAAGGGGTGACCACGCCGGGCAAGGGCGAGCACGGCATCGACAGTTTCATGAAGAAGGCGATCACGCTCGACGGCCCCGAAATGCAGCGGCTCGGCGACAAGGCGCGCGAGTATGGCATCTACATTGCCGGTGGCGGCGTGATCGAGCGCGTCCCTGAATTTCCCGACCGTTGGTTCAACACCGCGTTCATCATCGGGCCGAGCGGCGAGGTCGTGCTCAAATACCATAAGTGGCACATCCCGGCCTCGATCGGTCTCGGCACCAGCCCGCACGACATTTTCGACGAATATCGCGAAGTGTTCGGCGGCGACATCAGCCAGTTGTTCCCGGTGATCGACACCGAGATCGGCAAGCTCGGCACGATGACCTGCCACGACGGCTGCACGCCCGAGGTCTCGCGCGCGCTCGGCTATAACGGCGCCGAGGTGATCTGCCATCCGGTCGCGCTCCAGGAAGTCGAGGGTGTGTCACAGCCTTGGGATTTCTGGATGTTCACCCGCCGCACCCGCGCGCATGACAACATGGCCTATGTGCTCGGGTCCAACTGGGGCACAGTCGATTATTCTTATTATCCGCGGGCCTTTTGCCCGGGGGGCAGCTTCGGCATCGACTACACCGGTATGGTGCTGCGCCATGCCCCGTATCCGCAGGAGCAGGTGCTCGGCGTGACGATCGACATCGAAGGCCTGCGCGAGCATCGTTCGCGCTGCAACCACAACACCTGGGTCGACGTGCGCACCGAGGGCTTCCGCCAGATCTACGAAAAACCGATCTATCCGGCCAATCAGTTCCCGAGCGGCCGGCCGCCGCGGACGCTTGCCGACAAGATGGGCCCGGTGAAGGAAGTGTTCCGCGATCTCTACGGCCGCGGGCAGTTCACACCTCCTGCCGGCATGAGCGTCGATGATATGGCCAACCAGCACGAGCGGCGCGTCAAGGCCGCCCAGGCGATCGGCACGCTCAAGCGTGACGACTGATCGGAGCCGCTAGACATGCGTGTCGTCAGTTCGCTCGCCGATATCGACTTCGGCGTGGGCCGGATCGGCCGGTCGGGGCGCAATCTCGTGATCGAGAGCAGCGCCGACAGCACCATCGCGACCAAGGTAACGGTGTCTCCGCGCGATGCGTTGCGGTCGCTTGGCGCCTTGGTCGCTAGTCCATCCGCCTGGTGGTTTGTCCTCTCCTTACCTGTCGCAGCGTTTCGCGGACGGAAACCGGAAACCGGCGATGCCTGGGTGCAGCGGCGCGCCAGCACCGGGCTCAACAAGCCCTGGTGAGCGCGGCATGCAAGCTCGCGCCGCTGAAAACCGTTGTCGGTTTCGGCGAGATCTTGTTGCGCTATTCGCCCGCCGCGGGCGTCGGCTTGCGCGACAGCGATGCTTTCGCTGTCCACGTCGCGGGGGCTGAAGCCAATGTCGCGATCGGCCTTGCGGCCCTCGGGTGCCCCGCACGGATGGCGACCGTGCTGCCTGACAATGTGTTGGGCGATCGGGCGGCCGGCACCCTCGCGGCACACGGCGTCTGCACGGCGGATTGCGTCCGCGTGCCAGGCCGGATGGGCGCATTCTATCTCGAGTCACCGCGCAAGGGACGCGAGGGCGGGTTCTTCTATGATCGCGCCCATTCCGCCTTCGCGGCTGCCGACGATGTGTCGATCGACTGGGATCGAGCGCTCGCCGGTGCTGCATGGCTGCACCTTTCCGGTATCACGGCGGCGCTGGGGCCCGGGCCGATCGCGCAGCTGCGGCGCGCCATCGCGGCGGCGCGCCGGCTCGCGGTGTCGGTCTCGTTCGACTGCAACTATCGTCCGGCGCTTTGGCAAGGGCGCGAAACCGAGGCACCGGACTTACTGGGCGAGTTCGCGTCGGCCGCGCGCCTTGTCTTTGCCGGCGAAGCGGATGAGCGGCTGTTGCTCGGCGAACGCTGGACACCGGGGGGCCTGCTGGCCTGTTTCGAGACCGTGGAGGTCGTCGCCTCGACCAGCCGCGACAATACCGGCGGCTCCCCCCGGCTCGGTGCGCGGGTTCGGACGCGGCGGCGGGATTGTCTGGTCGATCCCGTCCCGATCGAGCCCTTCGTCGACCGCATCGGCGCGGGCGACGCCTTTGCCGCCGGCGTGCTGTTTGGCCTCAGCAGCGGCTGGGACCCCGCACGTATCGCCCGCTTCGGCCATCGTGCCTGCCTCATGAAGCACGCCGTGCCCGGCGATTTCGCGTCGTTCCGTGCCGCCGAGGTGATTGCCGCCCTCGGCTAAAAGGGAGCACCTCCGGCCCCTGGCGCGACCGCTCCCGGTCCTGCGGCGCTTGAGGGGATGAACGCGAAAAGCACCGCACCTGCAAGCGCCGTACAGCATAGCATCGCGGCGACCGCCGGTATGCCGCCCAGGGCGATCAAGGGGCCGAGCAGGCGCGCGCCGGCCGCCATCGTGAGATTGCCGCACACCATCGTGAAGGAGAATTGCGTGGCCGCGATCGCACGGCTGCATTGCTGCATGGTCGCGGCAAAGAAGGTGATGAAGGCGAACACCAGCAGGCACTCGAAGATGACCAGATAGGCCGCGGCGACGCCGGGCGTAAACGCAAGCGCAAGCGCGAGATTGGCGGCGGCGATACCGCTCAGCGAGAGCAGCAGCATCGTGCGATAGCCGAGCCGGTCAATCAACCAGCCGCCGACCGCCATGCCGGCAAGGCCAGACACCAGCTTGAGCGTGCCGCGAAACTGGGCGTAGTCGCCCGGCGACCAGGAAAATTTCTGCACCATCATGACCGGCGCCATCGCCCCCGCAAGGCCGAGCAGCATGCCGATCACGAGCGAAAGCCCGATCAACCGGGATGCGCCTGCTTCGCGTAGCGCGCTCGACAGCTGGCGGGCGATCACCCGGATAGTGTCCGGCCGGCTACCGTTCGCATGCTGCGCAGCATTGCCTCGGGTCCAGGGCAACAGCCGCTCGCCGGGACGTTCGCGTACCAGCGCCACAACGGCGAGAACGCCCAGCAGGATCGCCAGTGCCGCTGCCACCATCGCGGAGAACCCGGCACGGTCGAGAATAAGGGCGCCGAGCGCGGCGAATAGCGCGGTTCCCACCGTCTTGGATCCCCACATCACGCCATTGGCGCGGCCTTGCTCGTGCGGCGGGATAAGGTCCATCGCGGTGGCGTCGGTCGCGACATCCTGAACGGCCGTTGCGAGCGTGACGCAGAACGCGCCGGCCGTGAAGAGCGCAAGCTGTGTCGCGGGATCGGGGAGCAGGGCGAGGGCGCCGAAGCTTGTCGCGATGCCCAGCTCGCCAGCCATGATCCACGGTTTTCGCCGGCCCATCGCCAGATAGGCCCAGCGATCGACGGTCGGTCCGATGACCAGCTTGGCGGCGTTCGGCAGCATGGCAATCGCAAGAAAGGTCCCGATGCCGGCAGGGGCGACACCGCGCGCGGCAAGAAATGCCGGGAACACGATCAGCACCATGGCGTCGGGAATCCCCTGCGCCGCATAGAGCATGGCGAGGACCGCGAAACGCAACCGGCGATCCTCGCTCAGGGCCCGCTCCGTCATCGCCCGCCGGCCCCCCGGACCGCGTTCACCAATGCCAGAGCGTGCCGTCTTCAAGGCGGTTCACCGGCAGGTACGCCGGTGCGTAGGGATATCGGGCCGCCAGTTCTTCATCGATATCGACGCCGTGTCCGGGCTGGTCGCCGGGATAGAGCATCCCGTCGCTGAAGCTGTAGGCGTGCGGGAAGACGGCGTCGGTCTCGTCGGTGTGGCGCATATATTCCTGAATCCCGAAATTGGGGATCGACAGGTCGAAATGCAGCGCGGCACCCATGCAGACCGGCGAGAGGTCGGTCGCGCCGTGGCACCCCGTGCGCACCTGATAGAGCGCCGCCAGATCGGCGATGCGGCGCAAGTGGGTGATGCCGCCGGCATGCACGACCGTGGCACGGATATAGTCGATCAACTGGTTCTGGATGAGATCCTTGCAATCCCAGACCGTGTTGAACACCTCGCCGACCGCGAGCGGGGTCACCGTATGCTGGCGGATCAGACGAAACGCCTCCTGGTTCTCGGCAGGTGTCGCGTCTTCCATCCAGAACAGGCGGTAGGGTTCGAGCGACTTGCCGAGCCGCGCGGCCTCAATCGGCGTCAGCCGGTGATGGACGTCGTGCAACAGGTGAACGCCGAACCCGAAGCGCGACCGCGCCGCCTCGAACAGCTTGGGCGCGTGGTCGAGATATTTCTCGGTGGACCAGACATTCTCAGTCGGCATCGCCGCGTCGGCGGGTTCGTAATACATCTTGTCGTTGGACACGCCGTAGGTTGAGGCGAGGCCTGGTACGCCCGACTGGACGCGGATCGCCTTGTAGCCGAGCTCGATATAGCGGGCGACTTCGTCGCACGCCTCGATCTCGTCGCGCCCGTTGGCGTGGCCATAGACCATGACGGCCTCGCGGCTCTTGCCGCCAAGCAGCTGATAGAGCGGAAGCCCCGCCACCTTTGCCTTGATGTCCCACAGAGCGGTGTCCACCGCGGCGATCGCGGACATCGTCACCGGTCCGCGCCGCCAATAGGCACCCCGATAGAGATACTGCCAGATGTCCTCGATGCGATGCGCGTCGCGGCCGATCAGGCAGGGGATGACGTGATTTTCGAGATAGGATGCAACGGCCAGTTCGCGGCCGTTGAGCGTCGCGTCGCCGATGCCGTAGACGCCTTCGTCGGTCTCGATCTTCAGTGTGACAAAATTGCGGCCCGGGCTGGTGATTATGACGCGTGCGCCGATAATTTTCATGGCGGATTGAACTCGCTTATGTAAGTACCGGATCATGCCTATGGGGAGGCCGGCGCGCTGACAAACGGGCACTGGTTATGACCCCGATAAGTGGCTCTCATCCGGTGCGGTATCGATGTCGCGTAAACTGCCTCCATTACTTGCTCTTCGTGTTTTCGAATGCGCCGCCAAGCATTTGAGCTTCACCCGCGCGGCCGATGAACTGTGCGTCACCCAGGCCGCGGTAAGCCATCAGATCCGCGCGCTCGAGGACTGGTTCGGCAAGCCGCTTTTCCGGCGGCTCAACCGGTCGCTCAAGCTGACCGCGGCTGGCGAGCGCCTGCTCCAGCCGCTCACCGACGCGTTCGACATCATGGCCGACGTGACCACCGACGTCGCCGCCGACGAGGGGCGCCAGGTGCTCAACGTGTCGATGCTCGATTCCTTCGCCGGCACCTGGGTGATCCCGCGCTTGTCGAGCTTCCACCAACGCTTTCCCGACATCGATCTGCGCTTCCTGTCGCGCCCGCTCGAGGAAGATGTGCTGGGCAGCGGCGACGCCGATGTCGAGATTCGGTACGGCAATGGCAATTGGCCGGGCATGCACGTCTATGAGTTCCTCAAGGAGGAACTCTTCCCGGTCTGCAGCCCGTCACTGCTCGACGGCGTGCCGCCGGTCGACGGGCTCGAGGATCTCCAGCGGTTCAACCTCCTTCACGACGTCCTGTCGATCGGCTGGGAGGATTTCCTCGCCCATCACAACGTCAAGTCGGTAAGCACGCGCCGCGGTTTCGGGTTCAACCATTCGCATCTGGTGATGCAGGCTTGTACCGCGGGGAACGGCATGGCGCTCGGGCGGAGCGCGCTCGTCATGCCGGCACTCCAAAGCGGCGCGCTGGTTCGTCCGTTTCAAGAGTCGATGCCAGCGGACCAGGCCTATTACATCGTTTGCCGCACGGTCGATGCCGATGCGGCACCAGTCAAGGCCTTTGCTTACTGGCTGATGGACGAGCTGGAATCGTCAGGGCTGGAGGTCATCAAAGCCGCAGCATGACCGAGCGCGTCTCGGTGAACGCGAGCAGCCCTTGCCGCCCGTGCTCGCGCCCGATGCCGGATTTCTTGACGCCGCCGATCGGCATCGCGAGTTCCGGGATGCCGTGATCGTTGATCCAGATGATGCCGGCTTCGAGGTCCTCGGCGAGCCGCAACGCGCGCGCGGCATCGCGCGTCCAGATGCTGGCGGCGAGCCCGTAGCGGCTGTCATTGGCGAGGCCAAGCGCGCTATTCTCGTCGTCGAACGCGGCAACGGTCACCACCGGGCCGAACACTTCTTCCTGGACGATGGCTGAATCCTGCCGCGCGCCCGCAATGACGGTCGGCGCATAGAAATAGCCCTGGTCGCCTACCGCGCTGCCGCCGGTCACGATATCGCCGCCGGCGGTTCGCGCGGCCTCGACCATTGCGGCGACGCGTCCGCGATGAGGGTCGCTGATCAACGGACCCATCGTACTCGCAGGATCGAGGCCGGGGCCCAGCCGGTGGGCGCGCGCATGGTCGGCCAGCCCGGCGACGACGCGGTCATATATTCCGCGCTGCGCATAGACGCGCGACCCTGCGACGCAGACTTGGCCGGCATTGGAGAAGATCGCGTCGGCGGCAGCCGGGATCGCGCGCTCGAGATCGGCGTCGTCGAAGACGATCACCGGGGACTTGCCGCCGAGTTCGAGCGACAGGCGCGTCAAGTTGGTGGCGCTGTCGCGGACCAGCTGCGCGCCGACCGCGGTCGAGCCCGTGAAGGAAACCTTGGAGACCAGCGGATGGCGCACCAGCGCGGCGCCGATGTCGCGGCCTTCGCCGGGCAGCACGTGCACCACGCCATCGGGGACACCGGCCTCCGCCAGCAGCCGGGCAAGGTAGAGCGACGAGAGGGGCGTCAGCTCGGCCGGTTTCAGGATGCAGCTGCAACCGGCCGCGAGCGCCGGGGCCAATTTCCACGAGGCGGCGACGAGCGCCCCGTTCCACGGCGTGATGAGGGCGGCGACGCCGACCGGATCCTCGCGGATGAAACCGTGATGGCGGGCTCCGGGCACCGAGGCTTGGAACGTGCCGCCACCCGATTTGGTCACCCAGCCGGCATAATAGCGGAAGGTCTCGGCGCAGTGCGGCACCTCGCCGTGCAAGGCCGCGCCGTAGAGCTTGCCGCCATTGAGCGTCTCGAGGCCGGCCAGCGTAGGCGCATGGCTGTCGATGAGCTCGGCGACGCGCAGCAGGATGCGCTGGCGTTCGGCAGGCGTCTTGCCGCGCCACCTCTTGTCTTGGAAGGCGCGGTGCGCGGCTTCCGCCGCGCAATCGACGTCGTCATGCGTCGCCAGAACGGTTTCGCCGATCTGCTCGCCGGTTGCCGGATCATGGCAGGGCAGGGGCACACGGTGGGTGATCTCGCGCCCATTGAGCGACAGGCCCCGGCGGCGCGAGAGGTAGAGGGCGACGCCGGAGTCGAGGTCGATCATCGCGGCTGGGCTCCGGCGAAGCTCGTCAGCGCGGCGATGACCCGGTCGTTATGTTCGGGAAGGCCGACCGAGATGCGCAGGCACTGGTCCGGCCCGCCCGCATTGACCGGACGCGGAATGATACCGCTAGTCTCGAGCCAGGCACCGGCCGCGGCCGCGGTTTGGCCACTCGCCGTGAAGCGGATCAGATAGAAATTGGCGAACGACGGGATGAACTCGAACCCGAGCGCCGTCACCGCAGCGGCGATCCTGCTGCGCTCGCTATTGTTGGTCTCGCGCACGGCCAAGGCATAATCCTGGTCCCGGATCGCCGCTTCGGCAGCGGCCAGCGCGGCGGCATTGGCGTTGAACGGGGTCCGGATGCGCTGCACGGCATCGATCACCGGGGGCGGGGCGTACATCCAGCCGATGCGCAGGCCGGCCAGGCCATAAAGTTTGGACAAGGTCCGCGTCATCACCGTATTGTCGCCGGCTTCGACCAGTGCGGAGCCCGGCTCGTAATCGGGCTCGGTGACATAATCGGCATAAGCCGAATCGACGAGCAGGATCACGTCGCGGGGCAATCCGGTGCGAAGGCGCCGCAGCTCGTTGCGCGAAATATACTGGCCGACCGGATTGTTCGGCGAAGCAAGCACCACCATCCGCGTGCGCTCGGTCACTCGTTCCAGGATGATATCCGTGTCGGGCCGAAGGTCAGGTTCCTCGGCGATGATCGCGGTCGCGCCGATCGCGGTCGCGTGGACGATCGCCATCCCGAAGCTGTATTGCGACAGGACGACCTCGTCGCCCGGCGCGAGATAGGCCCGCATCACTAGCTGGATCAGTTCGTCCGACCCGTTGCCACACAGGATGCCGTCGGGATCGAGATCGAACTCCTCGGCAAGCGCCGCGCGCAAGCCGCGCTGGCTGCCGTCGGGATAGAGTTGCAGCCCCTTTTCAGCGAGGGCGCGATAGGCCGCCATGGCCCGCGGGCTGGGGCCGTGCATCGACTCGTTCGACGACAGCTTGAGCGGTTGATCGACGCCGTCGAGCGCCATCTTGCCCTGGCGATACGGCGCGAGCTTGAGGATGCCGGGAACCGGCTGCGGTCCTTGGGCGGTGGCTGCAGCGGGGGCGAGTTCGATGGTCATCGTCATGTCCTCACTTGCAGCCTTGCGGGAACACCGGGGGCCGGATGATGAATGGCCAGGGCGAAGCCATGTCCGGGGTCGGCGCCTCGATCAGCGCTGGTGCCCGGCGCTCGAGCGCCGCCTTCACGGCCGCCTCGAGCGCGGCCGGCGACGAGACCCGCTCGGCGCGGATGCCGAAGCTCTCGGCGTATTTGACGAAATCCGGATTGGTGAGGTCGGAGGCGATCAGTCGGCCGCCGAACCATTCCTTTTGCTGGCGCTGGACGTTCTGGAACTTGTTGTTGTTGAACAGGACCGTGACCAACGGCAGCTGGTACTGCGCGGCCGTCGCCATCTCGTTGGCGGTGAACATGAAGCCGCCGTCACCGACGATGTTGACCACCGCCTTGTCGGGGTGCGCCGCCTGAACGCCAAGCGCGGTCGCATAGCCGTAGCCGAGCGTGCCCTGATAGCCGCAGTTGATCAGCTGGCGCGGTGCGTAGACGGGGAAAGCGTACCAGGACGCGTAGCCGCACTGGGTGATCTCGTCGACGAACAGGCCGTCGTCGGGAAGCGCGCGGCGGATGGCGTCAAGATAGTCGAATTGCGGCTGGACCGTGTCGGCGATTTGCCGGCGCACGCGGTGCTTGAGTTCGACGAATTCTTCCTCGCGCGAGCGTGGGCTGACGCCCCGGCGCTCCAGCGCGGCGACCAGCGCCGGGACGGCGTCGGCGGCATCGGCGTGGAGCGCGACGTCGGGTGCCGCGATGCGATCGAACTCTTCGGCATCGATGTCGATGCGGACGATCTTCATCGCCGGGCCGATGCCCCAATAGAGATATTGCTGTTCCATCCGCGAGCCGATCGCGATCACCACGTCGGCGTCCTTCCAGAGCTCGTTGCCGGCCGGGAAGACCTGGGCATAAGGGCTGCGGTCGGACACCACGCCGCGCCCGCTGCGGAACGACACGACAGGTGCCTGGATCAGCCTGGCGAGGCGCTCGACACTGCTCCCCGCTGCCACCGCCCCGCCGCCGGCAATGATGATCGGCCGGCTTCCGGCGGCGATGATCGCTGCCGCGCGGTCGACCGCGTCGGTATCGAGCACCGGCGGGGCAGGGGTCTGCGCCGCGGCGAGCAGATCGACCGCGGCCTCATTGGCCATGATGTCCATCGGCATTTCGAGGCTGACCGGCCGCTGGCGTCCGCCGAGCATCTGGCGGAACGCCTCGTTGACCAGGCCCGGCGCCGCCTGAGGCGTCATCGCGCGGTCGGCCCATTTGGTCAGCGTGCGCATGGTCGCGAGCTGATCGGGCAGTTCGTGGAGGTAGCCGATGCCCTTGCCGAGCCCCTTGCTCGGGATCTGGCCGGTCAGGCAGAGCACCGGCGCGTTGGTCGCATAGGCCGAGCACAAAGCCGCCGTGCTGTTGAGGACCCCGGGCCCGGGGACAACGGTGTAGGTGCCGACGCGGCCGGTCGAGCGGGCATAGCCGAACGCCATATAAGCAGCGCCCTGCTCATGGCGGCTGCAAAAGAAGCGCAGCTTGTCTTGCTGCTTGTGCATCGCATCGAAGAAGTAATCGAGCTGACCTCCCGGCAGGCCGAATATCGTGTCGACGCCATTGGCCATGATCTGGCCCAGAAGCGCCTCGGCCCCCGTCATTTGTGTCATTGTTTCAATCGATCCTGAGTGGCTGAAAAGCTCGCACTGCAGCAACGATCCGGACGATGTCTGCTTGCAGTCGGTAGTATTTGCTCAGGATGGGAGATCGAACTCAATTGAAACAAACTGCCGCTACGGATTAGTTTGGCTTATCTATCCATCGCTTGCCGCAAACGCCGCCAATCGGTGGGCGCGGGCATAAGCGCGATCGACATAGAGGAGCGGCTCCTCCCCGGCGCCGGGCAGGACATCCTGGACGGCGCCGAACAGGACGTGATGCTGGCCGACGAGGAACTCGCGCTCGAGGCGGCAGTCGAACGCAACCAGTGCGTCCTCGAGCAACGGCGCACCCGAAGCGCCGCGCACCCACGTCCCGCTCGCGAACCTGTCCTGGCCGGCCGTTCCCGCGCCGCGTCCGGCGAAGATATCGGCGAGGCCCGTCTGCTCGCCGCGCAGGATGTTCACGCCGAACACGCGATTGGCGAGGATCGGCGCGGCGGCGCTGCACTTGCGGTTGACGCATACCATCAACACCGGCTGCTCGGTATCGGCCGATACCGACGACATCGCCGAGACGGTCATGCCGTACGGCCCGCCCGGACCATCGGTGGTGACGATTGTGACGGTCGCCGCAACGCGGCTCATCGCGTTAAGGAACTGGTCGCGCAGCTCGGTCATCGCGTGTTCCCAAGGAAATCGAGCACGGCCTCGTTGAACGCGTCCGGTGCTTCGATATTGGCAAGGTGGGCGGCCGGTAGCATCAGCAATATTGCTCCCTGGAGGTGGTCGGCCAGCGCGATGGCATGGCCCGGCGGGGTGGCGGGATCCTCGCTGCCGCCGATGACGAGCGCGGGGGTCGTGACGAGCCGCGCGGTGGGGCGCAGGTCCATGTCGCGGATCGCGGCGCAGCAGCCGGCATAACCTTGCGGATCGGTCGCCTTGAGCGTGGCGACGAGCGCGGTGGCGACGTCGGGCCGCAGCGCGACGAACCGCGCGGTTAGCCAACGCGCGAGCGTCGCGTCGGCGATCCCCGCCATGCCATCGCGACGCACCGCGTCGATCCGCGTCTGCCAGCCGGCCGGTGGGCCCATGAAGGCGGAGGTGTTGCTCAAGACAATCCGGCGGAGACGCTCAGGTGCCCTCCACGCCAGCCATTGGCCGATCATGCCGCCGAGCGACACGCCGCAAAAGTCGATGCGATCGATGCCAAGTGCGTCGAGCAGCGCGAGCGCGTCGCGCCCGAGCCGGTCGAGGCTGTAGTCGCCGGGCGTCGTCCCCGAAGCGCCATGGCCGCGTGCGTCGTAGCGCAGGACGCGAAACTGGCCCGCGAACACGTCGACCTGTTCGGACCACATGTCCATGTCGGTGCCGAGCGAGTTCGACAGGAGCAGGACGCGGGCATCGCGCGGGCCGTCTGCCCGCCAGGCGATCCGGCAGCCGTCATCGGCGGTGATGGACCCGCTGTCGCTCATACCCGCTCCAGCGCAAGGGTCGCGCCCTGGCCGACCCCGACACACATCGTCACGAGCGCGCGCTGCCCGCCGGCCGCCTCCAGCGCGCGCATCGCGGTCAGCACCAGCCGCGCACCCGACATACCCAGCGGATGGCCGAGCGCGATGGCGCCGCCGTGCCGATTTACGTGGTCGGCATCGTCAGGAAGGCCGAGCGCGCGCAGAACCGCCAGCGCCTGCGCGGCGAAGGCCTCGTTCAGCTCGACGATATCGACGTCGCCCAGCGACCAGCCCCGCCGCTCGAGCAGCTTTTGCGTCGCGGGTACCGGGCCGATCCCCATCACCCGGGGAGCGACGCCGGCACTCGCCATCCCAACGACACGGGCGCGCGGCGTGAGGCCGAAGCGCTCGATCGCCCGGCGGTCGGCAAGGAGCAGGGCTGCCGCGCCGTCATTCACGCCCGAACTATTGCCGGCGGTGACTGTGCCATCCGGCCGCACGATCGGTTTGAGCCGGGCCAGCGCCTCGCACGACGTCGCGCGCGGATGCTCGTCGGCCGTCACCAGTGCCGGCTGCCGCGCGACTTCGACACGGACCGCTGTGATCTCGCCGGCATGGAAGTCGCGCGACGATGCCGCGCGCGACTGGCTGCGCAAGGCAAACGCGTCCTGGTCGTCGCGGCTGATGCCGAAGTCGGTCGCGACGTTCTCGGCGGTCTCAGGCATCGTGTCGACGCCGAACCCGGCGACCATCGCCGGGTTGGCCATCCGCCAGCCGATCGTCGTATCCTCCAGACGCTGCGATCGGTCGAACCCCGCGCCGGCCTTGTTCAGCACGTACGGCGCGCGGCTCATGCTTTCGACGCCGCCGGCGATCATCATTCCGGCGTCACCGGCCTTGATTGCGCGGGCGGCCGCGCCGACTGCGTCGAGCCCGGATGCGCACAGCCGGTTGATCGTCACGCCGCCGGTCGCCACCGGCAGACCGGCCAGGAGCCCCGCCATGCGGGCAATATTGCGATTGTCCTCTCCGGCCTGGTTAGCGCAGCCGAGAATGATGTCGTCGATCGCGTCGCACGCGCCGTGCGGCAGGCCATCGCACATCGCAGCGAGGCACTGCGCTGCGAGGTCGTCCGGACGCACTCCCGACAGGCTGCCGCCAAAGCGGCCGATCGGCGTGCGTACGCCGTCGCAGATGAAGGCTTCGCTCATCTCGCCACGGTCGCCAGGTCGAGGGGCGCCGCTGTCCGCGCCGCGATGTCGGCGGCGCTGACCCCGGGGGCGCATTCGACAAGCTGCAGGCCGCCTCGGACCCTGTCGCAGGCGATCACGCCGAGATCGGTGACGATCAGATCGACAACGCTCCGGCCGGTCAGTGGCAGCGTGCATTGCGGTACGATCTTGGGCCTGCCGTCCTTGGCGCAATGGTCCATCACGACCACCACGCGCGCGACCCCGGCGACAAGGTCCATCGCGCCGCCCATGCCCTTCACCATAGTGCCGGGGATCGTCCAATTGGCCAGGTCGCCGCATTCGGACACTTCCATCGCGCCGAGCACGGCGAGGTCGATATGCCCGCCGCGGATCATCGCGAAGCTGTCGGTCGAGGAGAAGAAGCTCGCCGACGGAAGCGCGGTGACCGTTTGCTTGCCGGCATTGATGAGGTCGGGATCGACCTCATGTTCTTGGGGGAACGGTCCCATGCCGAGCAGGCCGTTCTCCGATTGCAGGACGACCTGGATGTCTTTGGGGATATGGTTGGAGACCAGCGTCGGAATGCCGATCCCGAGATTGACATAGTAGCCGTCCTTGAGTTCGCGGGCGACCCGCGCGGCCATTTCGTCGCGTGACCAGCCCATGTCAGGCTGCCTCGCGCGGTCGCGTGGTGCGCTTCTCGATCAGCCGGGCATAGTGAGCGCCCACGACGAGACGATCGACATAGATGCCGGGCGTATGGACCTGGTCGGGATCGAGCTCGCCGACCTCGACCAGCTGTTCGACCTCGGCCACCGTTATCCGGCCAGCGGTGGCCATCGGCGGATTGAAGTTCCGCGCCGTCTTGCGGTAAACCAAATTGCCCGCACGGTCGCCTTTCCAAGCGCGGACGATCGCCAGGTCCGCCTTGAGCCAGGTCTCGCGGATATAATCGCGCCCCTCGAACGTCTCGACCGGCTTGCCCTCGGCTACCACCGTGCCGACGCCCGTTGCGGTGTAGAAGGCGGGAATGCCGGCGCCCCCGGCGCGGATGCGTTCGGCGAGTGTACCCTGGGGATTGAGCTCAAGCTCGAGCCTGCCCTCGAGATAGAGCCGCTCGAACAGCTTGTTGTCGCCGACATAGGAGGAGATCATCTTGGCGATCTGGCCGTTGGCCAGCAGCTGGTAGAGCCCGAAGCCTTCCGCGCCGCAATTGTTCGAAATGACGGTGAGGTCGCGCACGCCCGATGCGCGCAGCGCCGGGATGAGGTTTTCCGGGTTGCCGACCAGGCCGAAGCCGCCCGACATGATCGACATGCCGTCGAACAGAAGGCCATCGAGGGCCGCCTCGGCGGAGCCAAAAAGCTTGTCCATCGCGGCGGGTCAGGCGGTCGCGCGCGGCCGAGCGGAGAAGCGCTCGTCGTCGGCGTCCTCCGCGCGCTGGAGCTCGAAATCGAAGCTGATCGTCGCCCCGATGCCGGTCCGGTCGGGCATCGGCAGCAGCCCTTCGCGCGTGCCGAACGCAAAGTCGTCGCGCGCGCGCGGGTCATCGCCGAAATTGATCTGCGTCGTGAGCGTACGGTAGCCCGGCGCCTCGATGAAGAAATGGACATGCGCCGGACGGTCGCCATGCCGGCCCAGCGCCTTCATCAGCCGGTCGGCCGCGCCCCCTGGCGGGACGCTGTAGCCGCGCGGCATCTTCGACTGAAAGGCATAGCGGCCATCGGGGCCGAGCTGGATGCGGCGGCGGTTGTTGAACGGGCTTTGCGCGCCGGTAGGATCGAAATGCGAGTAGAACCCCTTCGAGTTGGCGTGCCAGACATGCAGGATCGCGCCGCCCACCGGCTCGCCGTCGGGCCCGCGGACACTGCCTGACATAACGAGCGTCGCGGTGTCGTCGGGATCGGTGGTGAGATTGACGTCGTTGGTCTTGGCGAGATCGCCTTCAACGAGCGGGGCGCCCGCGACATAGAGCGGCCCCTCGATGGTTCGCGGCGTGCCGCCGGCGCGACCGGCTGCGGCATCCTTGGCGTCCATATGGAGGTCGAGGAAATGTTCGATCCCGAGGCCTGGCGCGATCAAGCCGAACTCGCCGACGCCATCCTGGAGGAATGCCAACGCGGTCCAGAATTCGCTTTCCGCGATGTCGTGCTTTTCGATCGTTGCGGCCAGCGCCTCGACGAGATCGCGAACGATCGCCTTGAGCCGCGGGTTGCCGCCGCTTTCGGTCAAGCCCGCCGCCCGGTCGAGCAATCGCTGCACTTCGGGTGTCTTCACTATGCTCGTCATGGCATCCTCCTCCGCAAATACGGCTTCAGTCTTCGTCAATCGCCGACGGATGCCGGCACAGGGCGGTCACCTCGATCGACATGAACGGGAACAGGGGCAGGCCGAGCAGGATGTCGTGCAGCTGCCCGGCGTCGGTGACGTCAAAGATGCTGACGTTCGCGTACCGCCCGGCGATCCGCCAAAGGTGCCGCCACGTCCCGGCGCGCTGCAATTCCTGCGCCTTCGCCTTTTCCTCGACCTTGAGCGCCTCGAACGCCACGGGGTCGACGCCGTGCGGTACGGCCACATCCATCCGAACCATGAACAGCATCCCGATCTCCTCAATCGCGGCGCGCAAAGTGGCGCAGCTTGTCGTGGTCGAGCCGGACACCGAGGCCAGGCCCCGCGGGCACCTCGAGCGCGAAGTCGCAATAGACCAGCGGCTCGGCCAGGATGTCCTCGGTCAGCAGCAGCGGCCCGAACAGTTCGCAGCCCCATTCGAGCGCGGGCAGCGCAGCGAAGAGGTGCGCCGACGCCGCCGTTCCGATTGCGGCTTCGAGCATCGTCCCGCCATACAGGGCGATATGCGCGGCGCGGGCGATCGCGGCCACGTCGCGCGCGGCGGTGAGGCCACCCGACTGGGTTATCTTGAGCGAGAAGACATCGGCCGCCTCAGCGCTCGCGAAGCGCCACGCGCTGGCCGGTCCGGTCAGCGCCTCGTCGGCCATGACGGCGCAGTCGAAGCGCCGGCACAGCGCCTGCATTCCCTCGACGTCCTCGCCGGCAATCGGCTGCTCGACGAGTACCACACCCGCCTCCTGCAGCCGCGCCATGCCGTCGGCGGCTTGCGCTCGCGACCAATGCTGGTTGACGTCGACGCGGATACTCGCCCGCCCTTCGAGTGCGCGGGCGATCGCCGCAACATGCGCGCAATCCTCCGCGACGGGGCGTTTCCCGATCTTGAGCTTGAAGATGTTGTGCCGTCGCGCCGCGATCATCGCTTCGGCTTCCGTCACATCGCGCTGCGTATCGCCGCTGGCCAGGGTCCATGCCACCGGAATTCGGTCGCGGCGCCGGCCGCCAAGCAGTTCGGACATCGGCATGCCGTGCGCTTGTCCCAGCGCATCGAGCAGTGCCGTCTCCACCGCGCATTTGGCGAACCGGTTGCCGACAATGCTCGTTGCCAGCCTGGCCATGATTGCCGCGGGACGGTCGCCGTCCTCGCCGACCACCAGCGGCGCCACGTATCGGTCGATCGCGGTGCGGATGCTTTCAGGGCTTTCCTCGCCATAGGCGAGCCCGCCGATCGTCGTGGCCTCCCCGACGCCGCAGATGCCGTCGTCGCGCCGGACAAGCACCAGCACCACGGCCTGGGTGTGCATCGTCGTCATCGCCAGGACGTGCGGACGCACCGTTGGCACGTCCGCAATCACGACGTCGATACCGGCAATGCGTGCACTGTCACCCATGGCCGGAAGCATGATCGCCAGCCGCGGCGCGGCGCTACTTAGAAGATTTTGTGCTTGGTATGAGGACTTCTAATTCCAGCCTGCGGGCAGCCGCGACGTGCCTTTGTGGCTGACCCTCTCGCGTACCGGGCGCATTCGACGCGGTCGTGCAATCGGAGAGGCGGAGGCCTTGGCGGCAGCGTAACGGGCGACCGCGTCTCATGAGATCCATTAGCAGAACTTAACTGCGGGCGAGCCGGATCCTTCGTACAGTCGCGCGGCGGTGCTCGCACAATGATGCGGGAATTCGGTGGCCGACAGGAGGGAATGCCGGAATGTCTGTGGTGTTTATCAGCGGTGCCTCGCGCGGCCTGGGAGGCGCGCTGGCGGCGGAATATGTGGCGCGCGGTGACCGGGTCTTCTGCGGCGTGCGCTCGCTCGACGCCCCGGTAGCGGGCATTCCGGTCGAGCTCGACGTCACCGACAATGACAGCGTTGCGCGGGCGGTGACATCGGTCGTCGAGTGCGCCGGACAGATCGACCTCCTGATCAATAATGCCGGTATCCATCTCGCCGGCCCGTTGCTCTCGCTCGAGCTCGATCCGTTCAAAAAGATACTCGACGTGAACGTGCTCGGTGCCTGGCGGCTGACGCGCGCGGCGCGGCCCTATCTTGCGGTTGGGGCGACCGTCGCGATGATTTCGTCGCTTTCAGGCCTGGTCGGACCAGCCGGCGATGGGGCGTATGCGACAAGCAAATTTGCCCTCGAAGGCATGAGCCAGAGCTTGGCCGGCGAACTCGGTCCCGAAGGGATCCGCGTCCTCATATTCGAGCCGAGCGCGGTGGCCACAGGGTTCGCCGGCGCGACGCACGGAGACCCGCCGGAACTGGTTGCCCGCGACATTGCCAACGTGGTCGCATCTAGCGACGCGCCGTTCCGCAATCCGCTCGGCGCTGTCGGGCAGCGCGTCGTCGAGGCCCTGCGGATCGATGACGGTTCACGCGCATCGGCTTTGTTCGCGTCCTTTGCCAAATAATGCGCCACGCGCCTTCCCCGATCGGATAGCCCGATGATCAAGCTTGCTCACGTCTGCATTGAATCCGCCGATCTCGACGCGACCGAACGCTTCTATTCGCTTCTCGGATTGTCACGGCAGTTCGATTTCCAGAACCTCCAGGGCGAACCGATCGGCTATTATCTGCGCTTCGACGATCGCAGCTTTCTCGAAGTCGTTCGCGTGGCAAGCGTGAAGCCCGAAGGGCGGGTGATGCACTTTGCCATCGAGACTACCGAGATCGACGCCCTGCGCGAGCGCCTCGTCGATGCGGGCTTCGGTCCGGGCGCAAAGGAATTGGGGGCCGACCAGACCTGGGTGGTCACCTGCCGCGATCCGAACGGTGTCTTTGTAGAGCTGCAGCAATATGCCGAAGGGAGCATGCAGCTTCGCGGCGGCACCTGTCTGATCGACTACACACCTTGACCTCACTTTTGCCCTAGCGTTCGTAATGCTCATCGAGCACCGCGAGCGGGCGAAGCACATCGAGCGATCGCTTGCCGATCCGCACGCGCAGGGTATCGACCTCTTCCGCCTCGAACAAACCGTCCGGGCCGATCGGCACGAGTTTGAGGTCGGTGCGGTCGGGGCGGTGCAACCAAAGCGCGTCGTCACGAAACTCGACTTCCGCAGGACCATATTTGCCCGCCAGCGCCGGCAGCTCCGCGCCGTCGGGCGGTCGTCCCGCCAGCCGGGCGAGAACGCCCTGCTGCGCCCAGACCAGGAACGCCCGCTTCTCGGCGTCGCGGGTCGATCGGAGCAACGCGGTCAATGCGAGGCCATAAGCGGTGTCGAGGGCGCCTCGCGACGACGTGGAGACCGTCGGCGCCACGCCGACGCCCTCCCAGTCGGTGCCGCTGACCGGATTGACGGTACGCCGGATCGGGACCGAAAACCGGAAGAACGGCGCAATGGCGGTGTCATCGGAAATATGTGCGGCGCCGGCGGTGCGCTCCCCGACGACCGCGCCAAGGCGAAACTCGCGTACCGTGTACGCGACCGCCTCAGCGGCCGACCGGCTATGACCGTTGACCAGAACAAACAGCGGGAGATCGCTTAGGCGCCGACCGGGTAGCCGGAGGCTGGCCCGCACTTGCCGGTCACGTGCGCCGGGCGACACTTCGCGAACGATTGGGGCGCCCGGGGCGAGTAAGTAGCTGAGGAGATAGTAAGCGGCTGCCGTGTCTCCCCCGCCATTGCCGCGCAAATCGAGGATGATCGCTTTGCCGTCCCGCAGGAAGCGCATCGCGCTGTCATACGCGCGCGCCGACTCTGGACCGACCCAGAAGAAGCCATCGAGGCGCAGATAGCGAACGTTGCCCGGCAATATCCGGGTTTCGGCGAGGCCATGGTTGAAGTCGCGCGCTTCGCTGATCGCGAGGGCCGCGTCGGCTGCGACCTTGCCCGGCGTCGGCGCCGCGCGGCTGGCCGCGTA
The DNA here is from genome assembly GCA_040390605.1 of Pseudomonadota bacterium. GTDB lineage: Bacteria > Pseudomonadota > Alphaproteobacteria > Sphingomonadales > Sphingomonadaceae > Sphingomonas. The sequence goes on along the minus strand of JAZJXZ010000034.1, from coordinate 53,092 downwards.
CCAGCCGGGTTCGAAATTCAGATAAAGGTGCGTGTCGCCGGACACCGCCTGCATGTCGTCGGTGATCATGCGCGCAAACAGCACCGGGTCGTCCGTCGCGTATCGCGCGGCGGAGGCGTTGAGCTTCGCCAGGATTTTCGGGACCAAGGCAGGGTACAGGTATGTCTTGCGCAGCCGAGCAGCGATACTGCCCAGCGCGAGTGCCCGCGACGCCTCCGTCATTCCTGTGCGCGCGGCGCGAGCCTGGCCGGGGTAGGGCGATGCGGCACGAGTTTCGACGCCCGAAGTGATTGCACCAGCGGCAATCGAGGCTAGGCATAAAGACGGACACAGGGTCAGGAGGCGGCGGTTCATTCGCAATCGCTATGAGCAATATATTGCACAGTCAATTGCCGGCACCGCACAACGAGGTGCTCGCGCATGTTGCCCAGAACCTGCGCCTTTTGCGCGAAGCGCGAGGCTGGAGCCAGACGTTCTTGGCGGAACGCTCGGGCCTCAGCCGCCGCATGATTTCGGCAATCGAGGGCGGCGGCGCAAATGTCAGTCTCGCCAGCATCGACAAACTGGCGCACGCCTTGTCGGTCACTTTCGCGCAGATAGTTCGTCCGCCGGCCAGAGCCCGCGACCTTGGCGTTGCCAGCGTGGTTTGGGAGGGTCGCGACAAGGACAGCAAGGGGGTTTTGCTAGGAGCGGTCCCATCGACGACAGAAGCTGAATTTTGGCATTGGACGCTGGCGCCCGGCGAGCAGGTCGAGGCTCTTGCTCATGCCCACGCCGAGCATGAAATGCTCTACGTCCTTGCGGGATCGCTTGTTGTCGAATGCCAGGGAGGAAGCCAGTTCATTGAAGCGGGCGGGTTTCTCGCTTTCCGCAATGCAGGGGCGGCGACCATGCGCAACGAAGGCGAAGCCCCGGTTCGCTATGTACGGGTCCTGACCACCTAGCCCGTTGCGCCCTTGTTGTTCGATCCGGACGACGCGCACTTCCGGCGCTGACGGTTAGTCGCCGGTCCAGAGCGTTACGATGCGCCCGGCACTGTCGGCATTGACCAGCCAGGTCATCGTGCCGCGCTCGAACTCGACGCGGTAAGCGGGGGAGGGCGAGCCGTCGGGCAATGGCCGCATGCCGACAAAGACCGCGCGCTTGACCGGACCCAGTTGTTCGAGCCGGCCGCGGATTCCGGCGATCTGCCGCGCGCACATCGCCGCCAAGTCACCCGACAAAAGGGCATTGGGGCAATTCCCCTGGCCGATCGCTGTCAGGACCGTGCTCAGGGTGATTTGCAGGCCGGGCGCGGGGGGCGCCTCCGTCGTGGCGGTTTGTGGCGTGGCCATAGCCATGAGCGTGGCGAGTAGGACGGGATCGAACATGGGCACCTCCGATGACCGGCTCGCAATATCCTGCGTTCACAACCCGCGAAATGGGAGTCCTGGCCGGCCCGCTCGGGAAATGTTGAAGAGGGGGCGTCCAACCAACCACGGAGCAGGGGATGGGATACGGCGCGCACGGAAGGCCATGAGGCAAAAGCAATGAAGATCATGGGCTTGGATGATTTTCCAGCTTCGCATCGCGAAGATCTCTCGGCCTCGTCGATCCAGACGGATGAGCAATGTTCCCTGGTGGGATTAGAAAATATCATGGTCCCGCGACGCGCTCGCGATCGCTGTTTGGAGTAGACGCTTTGGCTTCGTGGCGGGCCGACGATCGATCCGATCATGCCCGAGCATCGCGCGCGGTGCCGTACGAATCGGGATTCTTCCCGACACTTGGATTGCGGCAGGAAGGAAAACGTGATGGCCGGCAAGGCAGATCTCGAACTATTCTCGCGCGGCGGCAGCGCTTTGCCATCGATGATGGGGCGTTGGGTCAACGAGCTGGGCTCGACGATGACCGTCACGGCGCAAGCGCCAGATGGTCATTTCTCGGGCGCCTATACCAGCGCGGTGAGCGGCACCGGGCAGCAGGTCCACGGGCCGGTGCAGGGGTTCGTCACAAACGATTCGGTGGGCTGGGTCGTCGACTGGACCCCGACCTTCCGGTCGACGACGTCCTGGGCGGGCAAGATTCTGCGTGACCCGACCGGCGCGCCGATGATCTACACGCTCTGGAATCTGTCGCGTGAGCTGGCGGATCCGGCCGAGGACTGGTGGGAATCGTTTCTGAGCGGGTCAGATCGTTTCGAGCGCCTTGGACCATGACGTTGTTCGGGCTGCGCACCTCGGTTCGGCCGGCGCTGTTCGGGCGCCCGCTCGCCGCCGTGACGCTTCCGACGCGGATGTGTTCGGCCGGGTGGCCGGTGCCACGTCCATGCGCCGCGGCCGAACGCACCGGCGCGCTCTCGACGCCCGGGCGAATGGCAGCCTTGGGCGAGGGATAAGTTTTATTGATTCGTGATGCCGGCCGGCGGCGGGATAGTCGGTCGGGCCTCGTTTCGATCGAAAGAGGCGGAACATTGGTCTTGTCGCCTGCACCGGCCGATGGTTCGTCGGCTCGATCTGATGGGAGAGGGGTAGGCGGCCGTGTCGCCAGCGCCGGAGCAATTGTGATGCTCAGCCATGTCATCATCGGCGCGCGCGACGTGGCGCGGCTGGCAGACTTTTACGACGTCGTGCTGGCACCGTTGGGTCTCGTCCGCACCGGCACCGGACGGATCGGCGAGCAGCAGGGATGGGCCTGGTGGCTGCCAGGCCGGCGCTGGCCGAAATTCTGCATCGAGGAACCGCTCAACGGATTGCCCGCCACGTACGGAAACGGCGGGCAGGTCAGCTTCGCGGCGCCCGACCGGGCAGCAGTCGACGCGGCGTGGCGGGCGGCCTTGGCAACCGGTGGCGCCGACGAAGGCGCGCCCGGCATTCGAGCGCACTATTCGCCCGATTTCTACGGCGCCTATTGCCGCGACCCGGAGGGCAACAAGCTGTGCTTCCTCCACGCCGGTGGCCTTTTCTGATGCCGCCATGGATTTGGGCGGCCGCGCTGCGGCCGCCGGTCACAGTAGCCAGGGAGGCATCATGAATCCGGTAACACGTCACTATGACGACCTGCTCGCGGCGCATTACACCTGGATGACCGGATCGTCGCTGCTCGACAAAGCGGCCGAGCAAAAAGCCCTGCTGGCCCAATTGGGTGCAGGACAAGGTCACAAGCGCCTGGCCGTCGATCTCGGCTGCGGGCCCGGCTTTCAGTCGCTCGCGCTGGCGGATTTCGGCTTTGTCCGCGTGCTGGCCCTCGACACATGCCAGACCTTGCTCACCGAGCTCGAGGCGGCAAAGGGCGAACGTCCTATCGAGACTCGCCTGGACGACCTGTGCTCCTTTTCCACTTTGGTAGCGAACGGGGCCGCTGACGTTATCGTCTGCATGGGCGACACGCTGACGCATCTTCGTAGCCGCGAGGATATGTCGACGCTGTTCAGCGACATCTATCAAGCGCTCGCGCCGGGGGGCCGCGCCATTCTCACCTTCCGGGATCTTTCGCAGGCCCTCCATGGAGTCGATCGGTTCATTCCGGTTCAATCCGACGCGGATCGCATCATGCTCTGCGCGCTCGATTTCGGCCCTGACACGGTGACGGTCAACGACCTGATCTTCGTGCGCGATGGTGACGGCTGGGCGCTGCACAAGAGCAGCTATCAAAAGCTTCGCCTAGCACCTTGTGACGTCGTCTCCGAGCTGCGGCGGCACGGCTTTGTCATCGATCATGACACGCCGCTGGGACGCTTGCATGCCATAGCCGCGCGAAAGCCTGACGCCTGATCTCAGGGCCGCGAACTACGATTGCGCCGCCATACAGCGCCGGGGCAACGGACCATGCGGCAATCACATCGTTGCCGTTTGGGCAGCGCATGAGAATTATTGATTCGTGCCATCGGGCGCCGCTGGATAACTCGACCCGCTCCATCTTCGAGATGTAGCGGAGTAAGCGATTGACGCCCGGGCGTTTCTACGATGTCGTGATTGTCGGCACTGGGCATGCCGGCGCGCAGGCAGCGATCGCCCTGCGGCAGCGCGGGTTCAGCGGGACCCTCTGCCTGCTCGGCAATGAAACAGCGCTGCCCTATGAGCGACCGCCGCTGTCGAAGGACTATCTGTCAGGTGAGAAGGATTTCGCGCGCATCCTGATCCGGCCGCGGGAATTCTGGGTGGAGCGCGCCATCGATCTCCTGCAAGGGCACATGGTGGTGGCGATCGATCCGGTCGGCCATCGCGTGGTGATGGCCGACGGTTTGCTGGTCGGCTACGGTCGCCTGATCTGGGCGGCGGGCGGCGCCCCGCGCACGCTCCAATGTCGCGGCGCCGAATTGCGCGGCGTCCACGTCATCCGCACGCGTGACGATGTCGACCGGCTGATCGGCGACGTCGCGGATGCCGGCCGGATCGTCGTGATCGGGGGCGGTTTTGTCGGCCTCGAGGCGGCGGCGGTGCTCACCGGGCTCGGCAAATCGGTGGTGCTCGCCGAGGCAGAGGATCGCGTGCTGGCACGCGCTTCCGCGGAGCCCCTTTCGCGCTTCTACGAGGCCGAGCATCGCGCGCGTGGCGTCGAAGTCCATCTCGGGGCCGTGGTCCGCTCGCTGACGGGTGATGGGGAGCGGGTGACCGGTGTTGCGCTCGACGACGGGCAGATGTTGCCGTGCGAGCTGGTCATCGTCGGGATCGGTATCGTCCCCGCAATCGAGCCGTTGCGCGCGGCGGGCGCCGCGATCGGCGACGGGGTGCTGGTCGACGACCAATGTCGGACGTCTTTGCCCGACGTGTTCGCGATCGGCGATTGCGCGGCACATCCCAATCCGTTCGTCGACGGTGCGATCGTACGGCTCGAATCGGTGCAGAACGCCACCGACCAGGCGAGCCTTGTCGCCGAGGTAATCACCGGGGGCGACGCGCATTTTCACGCGGTTCCGTGGTTCTGGTCGCACCAGTACGACCTCAAGCTCCAGACCGTCGGCCTGTCACGGGGTTACGACCAGATCGTGATGCGTGGCGACCGGATGCGCCGCAGCTTTTCGGTGGTCTACCTGCGGCAGAAGCGCGTCATTGCGCTCGATTGTGTCAATGCGACGCGCGATTTCGTGCAGGGCCGGGCGTTGGTGATGGCGGGGGCCCAGCTGCCCGCCGATCAATTGGCCGACCCTGCGCAGTCCCTTCAAACGACGATGCGTGATCACCTCGCATCTGGCCGGGCGGCCGGTGCGGATGTCCAGGTCCTGACGGACTAAAGGCGCCGGCACATGACTCAAGCATGTACCTCGACGCCCGGCTCGGTTTCTTAGGTACGATTTGACGGCCGCGCCGACGGGAGCGATCCCCGGGGCGCGTGCTTGCATTGTCTTCCGGGGACTCTAAGCTTGGCGGGCCCCGCAGAGGAAACCGGATCGGCACCTAAGCAACTGACTTCATAGCGCGATTTCATTCCCCAGGGTGCCAGGCTCGTCGGAAGCTACGACTCCGTTGTGGCATTCGGCCAAAAGCGAGCGTTGATTGTCTAGCAGCGGATCGTCCTGTCCGACGGCAGCTCGATCCGAATCGACAATGACCCTGCGACCGATGCGGCCGGCTATGCCGGCCTTGAGGACAAGGTCGACTTCCATACCTGGCAGCTGATCAAGGGGGTGGCCTTGTCGACGCTGCTCGGTGTCAGTTCCGAGCTGGCGTTCACCGGCGACAGCGATCTGGTTCAAGCCCTTCAGCGCTCGACCCAGGATAATGTCGGCCGGACCAGTGACCAGATCACTATGCGCAATCTCAACATCCAACCCACGATCACGATCAGGCCGGGCGCGCCGGTGAGGTTGCTTGTTCATCACGATCTCGTTCTGAAACCATGGGAGGCGCGGTGATGGCCGATCTCAAGCTGGCGCGCCTGCCTGACCGCACGCCGATCAAGCTGACCATATCGGTGCTACCCGATCTCCATCAGCGGCTGAGCGACTATGCTGCACTCTATGCTGATACCTATGGCACCCCGGAGCCGGTCACCGAGCTGGTCCCGGCGATGCTCGCCGCGTTCCTCGACAGCGACCGCGACTTCGTACGTCGACGGAAGTGAACGAACGGCGAGCCTCGCTCTTGCCCTTGCCGAGGTTCATCACCGTCGACGAGTTTGCCGAGATCGCCCGGCTTTCGCGACGCCAGATCGATCGATTGCGCACCCGCCGGCCGGCGGGCTTTCCCCGCGAGTATGAACTGGGCAGCGGGAAGAGCAAACATGGCCGCTGTCCGCGGTTTAAACTCGACGACGTGCTGGCCTGGATGGAATCCCGCGCGCTCTGGTAACGTGTCGGCGCCGTGGAGCAGGTTTCGGCAGCGCGCGATTCTTCTCCGTCGTCGCGGGGTTTACGGGAATGCCCAGATCGTCGGCGACACCTACCGACACCGCGATCCGCGCAATCTCGTCCTCCCACGAAAGGAACCAGCGACGCTTCTCCTCCTCGAGTTCGTATCCGTCGTAGATGCGCTCGAGACCTTTCTTTGTGTGGTTGAGCATCGCCTCGGCGGTATCGAAATCGACGTTCAGCCGCTTCGTGTTTGAGCGGGCAGTTCGGCGGAGGTCATGCGGGGTCCAGTGCTCGATCGACCTGCCGGCGAGTGCAGACATTCGTTTCAGCACGCGGTTGCGCGCCTTGTGCCAGCCACACGGCGCACGCGGACCTCTGACCCTTTCGGAGGGGAATACCCATTCGGAGTTGCTGCGAATCAGCGACTGCCCCCAAGGTCCAAGAGCAATCCGATGGGCGCGGCTGTTCTTCACCCGGCGGGCCGGAATAGTCCATATGCCGGCGCAATACTCGTCGCTTCGGGCGAAGATCACTTCGGTGAGCCGGGCCGCGCTCAATAACCAGAGGAGCATGCCGCGCTGATAAAGGCGTGGTTCGACAGCCACGGCACGTAGGAACCAGCCGATTTCATCGAGACTGAGCTTGCGGTTGCGTGGTTCTTCCGGGAACTTCAAGTCGGTCAAACGTACGGCGGGATTGGAAGCCAATCCGATCTCCGTTCCTCGAAGCGACGAAGCCCAGCCGAAGAAGACCCTGAGTTCCGCCGCCAGGCGATTAGCCCGAATCTTTGCCACTCGCCCTTTCGCCGGCACGAGCTTCGTCAGATCTTCCTCAGAGACGTCGAAGATAACCTTGTTGGAAAGTTTCGGCGCGATATCGCAGCGATAGATCGCGAGCTTGTCGGCGATCGTGCGAGGCTTGTTCAGCTTTTTGGCGCGTGACGCGCGTCCGTCGCGAACCGCCTGCATGTAGCGTTCATGAGCAAAGGCGACGGTCACCTTGGAGCGCTCAACCTCCTCTGTCGCGATTATCCGGGGATCGATGCCAGCGTCGATACTTGCGTTCAACTCGGCGGCCCATTCACGGGCATCAGCGATGCTGAAACCAGGGTATCTGCCGAGCGTGAGCTTAACGACGTCGCCTCGTTTCAGCCGACGCCGATATCGCCAGGTCTTTTTGCCTTTGGCGCCAACCTCAATCAACAGGCCCGGAGTTTGGGGATCGACGAGATGTCCAACCTCCAGTGAATCGACACATGCAGGTGTCAGTGTCTGCCTTCGTACCATTGTCCGACTCCGGGTCGGCTCCCCAAGTGCAAAAACTCGGGCACAAAAGTGCCTCCTGTGGTGGGAAAAACAGGGGCACAATTCGGGCACAAGAGGGGTCGAAAACGGTCCGACGTGGTCGGGCCGTGTCCAAGTCCAAAATGCCGTATTTTGTGCAGTTTCCAAGCACTTGTCGCCGAATCATGAGGATTCGACTGGTGCCGGATACAGGGTTCGAACCCGTGACCTTCGGTTTACAAAACCGCTGCTCTACCAGCTGAGCTAAACCGGCACGTTGGTCGCCAATGCGTCAGACGACGCCGAAGGTCCAGCCCTCGGATGAGGCGATGTCGCGGATAAGTGCGGGTGGATGCCAGAGTTCGGGGCGATCGGCATTGGCGCGTAGCCAGGCAGCCGTCAGGATCACGTCGGTCGCGTGGTCCGTGTAACGGGCCAGCGGCACGTGGGGACGGGAGCCGACCGCGGCCAGCGCGGCGTCGAGCGCGGCGGCATCGCGGAGTTTGCTCAGGCCCTTGCGCAAGCCCGACGCGCGCGCGGCGATGGCGGTGTAGATCTCCACGACCACCGCACCGTGATCGAGCACGGGGTCGAACGGCCAGACCGGGATCGCGCGGCCGAGGTGATGCAGCAGGCGCATGCCGGCAAAGCTCGCCTTGGCGACCTGCGCGGCGCCGATCGCGTCATATACGGTCGAGGGCTTGCCGCCGCCACCTGCATTGTGGTGCGCCTCGCAGCGGCGGAAATGCATGAAGCGCGCTTTGGGGCCATCGGCGGCCCCGAGATAGAAATGCGTGCCGCGGCGCGATTCGAGAAACGAAGCCGCGCCGAGATCGCTATCGACGGCATGCGCGTCGACATAGGCCCAGAAGGCGCGCGCGGTGCGCGGCGTATCCTCGCCGGGCAGATAGGCGCCGCGCTCGACCAGCGGCGGGGCGAAGCTGAAGTCGAAACCGGCGAGCAGCGGCGTGTCGCGCTGATCCTTCAGCCAGTGGAGCACTTCCTGGCGTGACCATACGCGATGGGGCGGGTCGACCAGCGTGGGTGCCGCATCGCCGGTTTCGCAAATCGCTAGCGCGATGCCGGGATGGCGTACGCCCTTGGCGCCCGACCAGTCGATCGCGGCGAACTGGGTGAAGCGAGCAGGGCGTTTGTTCAACTAAGTTGCCACCCCGGCGAAGGCCGGGGCCCAGGTGCGGGGCGCTGGTAATGACGCGCGGCACTCGTTCACTTTGGACGTTCCAACTGGGGCCCGGCCTCCGCCGGGGAAGTGAAAAGGACAACGCAGCGGCTGAAACGTCCGCTCACTTCTTCTTGCGCGGCTTCACCGGCTTCTTCGCCGCAACCCAGTCGCGCGAGCGTTCGATCATCGCGCGGACGCGGTCGGGGTCCTTGCTGTCGTAGCGGATCAGCAGCCCTGGCCAGCCCTCATAATGCGGCGTCTGCCAGAAGGTGTCGGGGTCGGTTTCCTTGAGCATCTCGACCGTGTCGAGATCGATCGCGATGCCGAACGAGGTCTGATCCTCATGACCGGTAAACAGGAACGCACGGCCATTCGCCTTCACCTTGACCGCTGGCTTGCCGTAGCTGGTCGACAGCTCGGTGTCGGGGAGCGAGAGGGCGTAAGCGACGGCGGCGTCCCAGTCGATCGTCATTCCCCGCGTTCCTTCAGCTCGGCCCACCACGCCATGCGCTCGGCAATGCGCTTCTCCACGCCGCGATCGGTCGGCGTGTAGAAGGTCTGCGGGCTCATCTCCTCGGGCCAGTAGTTGGAGCCCGAATAACCCTCCGCCGTGTCATGGTCATAGGCATAGCCCTTGCCGTAGCCGATATCCTTCATCAGCCGGGTCGGGGCATTGAGGATGTTCTTCGGCGGCATCAGCGAACCGGTCTCCTTCGCACTGCGCCAGGCACCCTTTTGTGCCATGTAGGCGGCGTTCGATTTGGGCGCGACGGCGCAATAGAGGCACGCCTGGACGATCGCGAGTTCGCCTTCGGGAGAACCAAGAAATTCATAGGCATCCTTGGCGGCGAGGCATTGCACCAGCGCCTGCGGGTCGGCGAGCCCGATATCCTCGCTGGCGAAGCGGGTGATGCGGCGCAGCACGTAAAGCGGCTCCTCGCCCGCGGTCAGCATGCGCGCAAGATAATAGAGCGAGGCCTGAGGGTCGGACCCGCGCATCGCCTTGTGGAGCGCGGAGATGAGGTTGTAATGCCCCTCACGATCCTTGTCATAGACCGCGACGCGGCGTTGCAGGAACGAGGACAGCCCGGCCGGGTCAAGCGGCTCGGGCAGGTCGACCGAATAGATCGTCTCGACCTGGTTGAGCAGGAAGCGCCCGTCGCCATCGGCGCTGGCGAGCATCGCGTCGCGCGCCTCGGGCGTGAGGGGCAGGGGGCGGCCCTCAACCTCCTCGGCCCGCTCCAGCAATTTCTCCAGCGCTGCGCGATCGAGCCGGTGGAGGATCAGCACCTGTGCGCGGCTGAGCAATGCGGCGTTGAGTTCGAACGACGGGTTTTCGGTCGTCGCGCCGACCAGGGTGACGGTGCCGTCCTCGACATAGGGCAGGAAGCCATCCTGCTGCGCGCGATTGAAGCGGTGGATCTCGTCGACGAACAGCAGGGTGCGCTTGCCGATCCGAGCGAACTCGCGCGCCTCGGCAAAGGCCTTTTTGAGATCGGCGACGCCCGAGAACACCGCCGAGATAGCGGTGAAGCGCAGGCCCACGGCGTCGGCGAGCAGGCGCGCGATCGTTGTCTTTCCCGTGCCGGGCGGTCCCCACAATATCATCGACGACAGCCGCCCCGCCGCGACCATCCGTCCGATCGCGCCGTCCGGTCCGGTGAGATGCTCCTGCCCAACGACCTGATCCAGCGCCGCAGGGCGCAATCGTTCGGCCAGCGGCGCGTCGTCGGCGAGCACGGTCGGTGCGGGAAGTTCGTCAGCGGCAAAGAGGTCGGCCATGACCCCAAGATAGGGCCTGCGAAAAATTTTGCAGCATGGGCTTGTCAAGAAAGACTCAAGATATATCTTAGTGCCATCATGACATATGAAAGGACTATGATGTTTCATGGATTTCGCGGTGGTCATCACGGCCGCCATGGTGGCCCTCGCGGCGGTTCGCGCCACTGGGGCCCGTTCGAGGTGCGCTGGGAGTTCGATCCCGAAGCGGCCCGCGGCGGGCGCGGCGGCGGGCGTCGCCGCATGTTCGACGGCGGCGAGTTGCGGCTCGTGCTGTTGAAGCTGATCGCCGATGAGCCGCGCCACGGTTACGACCTGATCCGCCAGATCGAGGAGATCACCGGCGGTGCCTATGCGCCGAGCCCGGGCGTGGTCTATCCCACGCTCACCCTGCTCGACGAGATGGGGTTGATCGAGGAACGCCAGGCAGGAGGCTCGAAGAAGCTGTTCGCGGTCACCGCCGCGGGCACGACGCATCTCGAAGAGAATGCCGAGCTGGTCGCGACGCTGATGGCCCGGCTGTCGGAGGTCGGTGCCGAGCGGGCCAAAGGCAATAACAGCTCGGTGCGGCGCGCGATGATGAACCTGCGCGCGGTGCTGATGAACCGGCTCGCCTCGGGTGATGTCGATGCGGAGACGCTCCATGCCGTCGTCGCATTGATCGACGAGACCGCACAGAAGATCGAGCGGCTCTAAACCCGATGAGCGGCGTTACTCGCCTGCAGATCCTTCGCCGGCGGCTGGGTATCCCGGCCGCCGGCTCCCTGCCAGAAAGTTCGGACAATGACCGTTTCAGCAACCGCCTCGGTACCGACGGCGAGCGCCAGCAAATATCTCCAGCAGCTGTGCAAGCACTGGCAGCACAATCTCGCGGTTGAGTTCACCCCCGATCACGGCACCGTGGTGTTTCCCAAGGACGCGCGCGGCGCCGATTGGCCGGCTGATGCGCAGGTCACCTTCGATGCGCGCGATGCCGCACTGGACGTGCGCGTTGATGCCAGTGTCGAAGGGCAGCTCGAAGGCTTGAAGGGCGCGGTGGCGCGCCATCTCGACCGCTTCGCCTTCCGCGAGGCGCCGCTGACGTTCGATTGGCGGGCGGCCTGAGGCGCTTGTGCTCCTGCGAAAGCAGGAGCCCTGGGCCACATGCGTTGAGCTCGGAACTCTGGGCTCCTGCTCTCGCAGGAGCACGGGCTTTTACGAGCGCGCCGCCCGCATCGCCATCGTCTCCAGATACGCGTCGAGCGCCGTCTCGTTGATATCTTCCCAGACATAGCGTTCCGCCTTGGCGTGGCCCGCCGCGCCGAGGCGGTCGCGCAGGCCGGGCTCGGTGACGATCCGCGCGATCGCGGCGGCATAGCCTTCGACATCGGCCGGATCGATCAGGAAGCCCGTCTCGCCATCGACCACCAGGTCGACCGCGCCCGTCGCGCGAGCGGCAGCGACGGGCACGCCGGCCGCCATTGCCTCCAGCGTGACGTTGCCGAAGGTCTCCGTCACGCTGGGGTTGAAGAACACGTCCATCGAGGCGACCGCGCGGCCGAGATTGTCGCCCGACTGGAAGCCCGCGAACACTGCATCGGGGACGCGCTCGGCGAACCATTCGCGCGCGGGGCCCTCGCCGACCACCAGCACCTTGTGCTTCACGCCGCGCCGTTCGAGCGCCGCGATCACGTCGGCGAACACGCCGAGACCCTTTTCCAGCACCAATCGGCCCAGAAAACCCACCGCAATCTCGTCATCGGCGATGCCGAGCATGCGGCGCCAGCCGAGGTCGCGCCGTGCCGGATTGAAGCGCGCATGGTTCACGCCGCGCGACCAGATGCGCATCGGCGTCGTCACGCCCCAGCCGTGCAGCAGGTCGGTCATGCTCTGGCCGGTGGTTAGTGCCATGTCGGCGCGATTGTAGAAGCGCGTCAGCCCCCAGATCACCGCCGGTTCGAGGAAGCCGATGCCATAATATCGCGGATAAGTGTCGAAGCGGGTGTGCACCGAGGCGACCACCGGTATGTCGTGCCTGCGCGCCCAGGTTACCGCGCGGTGGCCGAGAAACTCCGGTGCCGAGACGTGGACGAGATTGGGCTGGTACGCGGCAAGGTCCCGCTTGACGATCCCGGGCAGGCCGCGCCCGAGCTTGTATTCGCCGCGCCCGCCGATCATCGGGAAGGCCGGCACGTCCACAAGGTCACCCGTTGGCGGGAAAGCCGGACGCGGGATGGTCGGCGAATAGACACGCACCGTCACGCCGCGCTTGAGCAGATGGCCGACCAGCAGGTTCAATGCCTGGTTCGCCCCGTCGCGGAGGTAATTGTAATTGCCGCTGAACAGGGCGACGCGCAGATCGGTCGGGAGCATATCCGCGGGGCATAGCGATGCGATTGCGGCGTTACTATGTCAGCGGCCTTCTCAAGGAGTGCCCCGCATGACCGACCTGTCGTCCTTCCCGATCACCCGGCGCTGGCCGGCGCAGCATCCCGATCGCATCCAGCTCTATTCGCTGCCGACGCCGAACGGCGTGAAGGCCTCGATCATGCTGGAGGAAACCGGGCTGCCCTATGAGCCGCATCTGGTCGATTTCGCGAAGGACGACCAGAAGTCGGCTGAATTCGTAAGCCTCAATCCCAATGGCAAGATACCGGCGATGATCGACCCCGACGGCCCTGGCGGCCAGCCGCTGGCGCTGTTCGAGAGCGGCGCGATACTGCTCTATCTTGCCGACAAGACGCAGCGCTTCATCCCTGCCGATCCGGCCGGGCGCTGGCATGCGATCCAGTGGGTGATGTTCCAGATGGGCGGCGTCGGGCCGATGTTCGGCCAGCTCGGCTTCTTCAACAAATTCGCCGGCAAGGACTATGAGGACAAGCGCCCGCGCGACCGATATGTCACGGAAAGCAAGCGGTTGCTGGGTGTGATGGACAAGCAGCTGCAGGGGCGCGACTGGTTTCTGGGTGACGAATATACCATTGCCGACATCTCCATGCTGGGCTGGGTGCGTAACCTGATCGGCTTCTACGAGGCCAAGGATTTGGTCGGGTTCGATCGCTACAACAATGTCGCAGCGTGGCTGGAGCGCGGCCTCGCGCGTCCGGCAGTGCAGCGCGGTTTGAATATCCCAGCACGCAGCTGAGTGGCCTCCCAAATCCGCTACAATTAATTGCCTTGAGATTTCGTCACGTCGTTCACGATCAATGCTTTAAGGCGACCGGTAGAGCTTTCTAGTCTCTTGCCAGTTAGGATAACGTTCGCCTCCGGATTGGACCGCTGTATCGCATTCTGCCGAAGGCTCGACGTTATCAAATTAACATTAGCGCGAGTTCGAGCATCATCCGATAGCTCAAATGGGATCGGCCGCTCTTCTGCTATTACAAACATGCGGCCTTTGTAGGTATTTACGTTATAACTGGATATATACCCTTCATGGGCCGTGTCGCTGTCCGACGTTACCGTATGCGATATGTATTCGTATGTAAGTTTACTCATCTCAGGTCCGATCAGGATCGGAGAGGATGCTGAGACATAACCGATTAAATGAGCGCCGTTTGCGGATTTTGATGCAACAATAGGGCGATGCATATCCGAAATACTAGACTCAGCTTTTTCAATTAAGCTGTCTAGTTTCTCCGGCGTGATGCCTTTTGTGTTGAGGTATTCACCATAGCTCTGCCCTAAACTCTTACTGTAGTCTACATGAAACCCAAGAGTATTGGATACCACATAGTCATAGACTGAGAATAGGAGGTGGCCCATCGGCGTGTCTTTTCCAGCCGTGCCGACAGCCCAAAGGCCGCCAACGATCGTAGCAACAACCTCCCAGCTACCTGGCTGCGGCGTCGTTGTTAAAATCTGTGCATTTTTTAGAGCTGGCGCCTGAGTGATAATCTCGCCGTTAGCCACCAGGTGGGCAGTCAATGCTAAGGATCTTTGGAATCCTACCAACGCTCTAGCGCCATCGTACATTTCAAGTACGTGGTTATCCGCTAATCGGCCTGCATAACTCAATTTTACTTCTGTCATCAACGCCCCCGCACGGCGAAGTTAGCTGTGCAGTGGCCTAGCAGCAACGAAAACCTCACTGATCTCAGCGGTGCACTTTGTATGTTCCCCTATCGTTCCGTTTCCGCTAAGCCTCCCGCATGGCGAAACCCCAGAAGCGCTACGTCTGCCAATCCTGCGGTTCGGTGTCGCACCGCTGGGCGGGGCAGTGCGCCGATTGTGCCGAATGGAACACGCTGGTCGAGGAGGCGGGTGGCAATGTCACGCCGTTCCAGCTCAAGCATAACCTGCAATCGGGCGGTCGGGCGGTCACCATGGTCGGCCTCGACGCCGAGATCGCGCTGCCCGATCGCATGCCGAGCGGCATCGCCGAGCTCGACCGCGCGCTTGGTGGCGGCTTCGTCGAGGGATCGGCGACGCTGATCGGCGGCGATCCCGGTATCGGCAAATCGACGTTGTTGCTCCAGGCGGCGGCGAAGATGGCGCTGGCCGGACTGCCCGTCGCCTATGTCTCGGGCGAGGAAGCGGCCGATCAGGTACGCCTACGTGCGCGCCGGCTCGGGCTCGGCAACGCGCCGGTCCAGCTCGCCGCGGCGACTTCGGTGCGCGATATCCTGACCACGCTGGGGCAGGGGCGGCCGCCCGCGATGCTGGTGATCGATTCGATCCAGACCATGCACAGCGACTTGATCGAGGGCGCGCCGGGCACGGTCAGCCAGGTCCGCGCCTCGGCGCAGGAACTGATCCGCTTCGCCAAGGAGCGCGGCACCGCCGTGGTGCTGGTCGGCCATGTCACCAAGGATGGCAGCATCGCCGGGCCGCGCGTGCTCGAACATATGGTCGATACCGTGCTCAGCTTCGAGGGCGAGCGCAGCCACCAATATCGCATCCTGCGCGCGATCAAGAACCGCTTCGGTGGTACCGACGAGATTGGTGTCTTTTCGATGCAGACCGAGGGGCTGGCCGAGGTGTCCAACCCTTCGGCGCTGTTCCTTACCCAGCGCGAGGAAGGCGTGACCGGCACCACCGTATTCCCGGCGCTGGAGGGCACGCGTCCGGTGCTGGTCGAAATCCAGGCCTTGGTCGTGCGCCTCGCGTCGGGTGCGACACCACGGCGCGCTGTCGTCGGCTGGGATTCGGGGCGGCTGGCCATGGTGCTGGCGGTACTCGAAGCGCGCTGCGGGCTCAGCTTCTCGTCCTGCGAGGTCTATCTCAACATCGCCGGCGGTTATCGCGTGCAGGACCCCGCTGCCGATCTCGCCGTTGCGGCGGCCCTGGTTTCCGCGCTCAGCGAACGCCCGGTACCGGCCGACGCCGTGGCGTTCGGCGAGATCGCGCTGTCGGGCGAAATCCGCCCGGTCGCGCACGGCCCGTTGCGGCTCAAGGAATCGGGCAAGCTCGGCTTCGGGCGTGCGCTGGTGCCCTCGGCCATGACCGGCGACAAGAGCGGTCTGAAGCTCGCCGGCTTCCGTACGCTGGGCGGGTTCGTTGACCATATGCTGGGGCGCGGGTAGCGCTCTTTCGTCGTCGTCCCCATCTGCGGGGAGACGAAGGGGAAGGCATGGGACTGACCGCACTCGACATTCTCGTCCTGCTCGCCATCGGCGGGTCGGCGGCGCTCGGCTTCATGCGCGGGTTTGTCACCGAATTGCTGTCGCTGTTCGCTTGGGTCGCGATCGTCTTCATGCTCAAGATCTTCCACACGCCGGTGACCCATGCGCTGAGCGGCATGGTCGGCACGGTCACCGGCGCGGCGGTGCTGGCCTTCGCCATCGTCACCGGCGGGACCTATTTCGGCGGACGGATGATCGCCCGCGCGCTGGGCTCGCGCACGCGCGATTCGATCCTCGGCCCACTCGACCGCGCCATGGGTTTCGCGTTTGGCTCGGTGAAGGGGTTGATCCTCGCCAGTCTCGGTTTCCTGCTCATCGTGCTGGTCACCGATACGATGCGCGGCGGTCCCTCGCACCGTCCGGAATGGCTGACCGATTCGCGTACCTATCCGATGCTCAACACGACCAGCGCGAGCATCGCCGATTTCGTCGATCGCCGCCGCAAGGGCCAGCCGGTGTTCGGCACCGGCGGCAACAGCATCGCGCCGCGCGACGAGTCCGCGGACAATCGCGAATGATCGCGCCGCTCTACAATGCCGAATTGCTGCGGCTCGCGACCAGCAACCCGCATGAGGAGCGCCTGACCGACCCGATGGGCTCGGCCGAGCGTCGCTCGCCTGTGTGCGGCAGCCGCATCATGGTCGATGTCGATGTCGATCCCCAAGGCCGCATCTCCGCGATCGGCATGCAGGTCAGCGCCTGCGCCTATGGCCAGGCCTCCGCGACGTTGCTCGCTCTCCACGCGATCGGGCGCACGCCCGAGGAACTTCGCGAAACCCGCGACGGCATTGCCCGCTGGCTCGCCGGCGAGGACGCAATGCCCGACTGGCCCGGCCTCGCCGCGCTCGCCGCCGTCGTGCCGCACAGTGCGCGTCACGGCGCGGTGCGCCTGCCGTTCGAGGCGGCGGCGGACGCCATCACCGCTGCCGCGCAGCGCTCCGCGGCATGACCGAGTCGCTGCTCCTCGACGGCGTCATCCTGCTCGGCTCCGGCCTGTTCTTCGTCCTGTTGTTCCGCAAGCTCGGGCTCGGCGCCACGCTGGGTTATCTCGTTGCCGGCGCGCTGGTCGGGCCGCAAATGCTCGGGCTGGTCGGCGGTGCGGAGGCCAAGATCGGCGTCGCGGAATTGGGCATCACGTTGTTGTTGTTCATCGTCGGGCTCGAGCTCAATCCCAGCCGGCTTTGGCGGCTGAAGCAGGAAATCTTCGGCCTTGGCCTGATGCAGGTCGTGTTCTGTGGCGTTGCCGTCTCCGGCGTGGTGTGGGTGGCGACGCGCTTCTCGATGGAGGCGGCGTTCGCGCTCGGCCTGCCGCTGGCGCTGTCGTCGACGGCGCAGGTGCTGCCGATGCTGCAATCGGCCGGTCGTCTGCGCACCCCGTTCGGTGAGCGCGCCTTCTCGATCCTGCTGTTCCAGGATCTCTCGATCGTGCCCCTGATCACGATCATCGCCGTGATGTCGCGCAACCCGGCCGCGCAATCGGGCCCGCCGGGCTGGCTGCTCGGTCTCTATACCATCGCGGCGATCGCCGGGCTGATCCTGGTCGGCCGCTTCGGCCTGCGTCCGTTGTTTCGCACCATCGGCAATATGGGCGAACGCGAGATGTTCGTCTTCGCCGGGCTGTTCACCGTTATCGCCGCCGCGGCGACGATGCAGGCGCTCGGCCTGTCGACCGCGCTGGGCGCGTTCGTCGCCGGCGTGATGCTCGCCGACAGCCCGTACCGTCATGAGCTGGAGGCCGATGTCGAGCCGTTCCGCTCGATCCTGCTCGGCCTGTTCTTCCTCGCGGTCGGCATGATGCTCGACCTCCACGCCATCGCCGAACGGCCGTTCTTCGTCATCGGCATGGCGGCGGCGCTGATCGTCACCAAGACCGCGATCATCATGGGTATCGGGCTGCTGTTCAGGATGCGTTGGCGTGGTGCGCTCGCGCTCGGCCTGCTGCTCAGCCAGGGCGGCGAATTCGGCTTCGTGCTGTTCGCCCAGGCACAGAACGCGATGCTGATCCAGCCCGAGGCGGCCAGCCTGTTCGGCGCGATCGTCACGCTGTCGATGGCGACCACGCCGTTCCTCATGTCGGCCACCGCGCGCCTGCGCACCGAGCCCGACAGCATGGAGGTCCGCGACGGACCGACTGCCGACGGCGCCAATGCGCTGATCGTCGGCTATGGTCGCTTCGGCCAGACGGTCAGCCAGATGCTCAACGGCGCCGGCGTGCCGGTGACGCTGATCGACACTGATATCGAGATGATCGACGTCGCCGGCAGCTTCGGCGCCAAGGTCTATTATGGCGACGGCACCCGGCTCGATCTGCTGCGCCAGGCCGGCGCGGCGGAGGCCGAGCTGATCCTGTTCTGCATCGATGGCGACCAGCTCGATGCCGAGCTGATCGAAAGCGTGCACGAGGCCTTTCCCAAGGCCGCGATCTTCGCGCGCACCTTCGATCGCCGCGCGCTGCTCAAGCTCAAGGGCACGCCGATCGCCGGGGCGGTGCGCGAGGTGCTCGATTCGGCGGTACGCATGGCGCGCATGGCGCTCGACAATGTCGGCATCTCGGCCGAGCAGATCGATCGCACCGAGGACCTTTACCGCAAGCGCGACAGCGAGCGCCTGCGCGCCCAATTCGAGACCGGCGACCTGCGCGCCGCGATCGGCAAGATCATCACCGAGGACGAAAGCGGCGTCGCCCTGCGCGTCGAATCGCCCAATGTCCGGGAAAGCGATTGCGGATGAACCTGGTGGCGATCCTCGCTGCGTTGTCGGGTGCGATGGCGGTCGCCGCCGGCGCGTTTGGCGCGCACGGGGCGCATGGCGACGCCGCCGAATGGCTCAAGACCGGTGGCCATTATCAGCTGATCCACGCGGTCGCCGCGCTGGTCGCGTGGAAACTCGATGCGCGCGGCCCGGCCTGGTGTTTCGTCGCCGGCGGCGCGCTGTTCGCCGGCACGCTCTACCTCATGGCGCTCGGCCTGCCGCGCTGGCTCGGCGCGATCACGCCGATCGGCGGCGTGCTGCTGATCGGCGGCTGGCTGTGGCTCGCCTGGGTCGTCGCGAAACGCTGATCAGGCGGCCTGATCGAGGAACCGCGCCACCTCATCCAGCTTCACGGTCTTGTCGAGAAAGGTCGCCCCGATGCCGCGCGCGAGCAGGAAGGGCAGGGTGCCTCCGTCCATCTTCTTGTCGTGCAGCATATGGCCGACCAGCGTGGCGCCATCGGCGCTCACACCGGCCGCGGCGGCGCCGTCAGGCAGGCTGACGCTGCGCAGATGCCCGGCGACGCGCACCGCATCCGCTGGCGGCGCCAGCCCCTGCGCCGCGGAATAGCCGAACGCCATCGCCATGCCCGCGGCAACCGCCTCGCCGTGCAACAGCCGGTCGGAAAAGCCCGTTTCGGCCTCCAGCGCATGGCCGAAGGTGTGACCGAGATTGAGCAAGGCGCGCTTCCCGCTGGTTTCGCGCTCGTCCTCGGCGACGATCCGCGCCTTGGCGCCGACGGCATGGGCGATGGCGTAGCTGCGCGCCGCCGGGTCGCCGGCGAGCAGTGCGGCGCCGTTCGCCTCGCACCACGCGAAGAAATCGGCATCGTCGATCAGGCCGTATTTGACGACCTCGGCATAACCGGCGCGCAACTCTCGGATCGGCAGCGTGTCGAGTACCTCGGGGTCGATCAGCACCAGCGCCGGCTGGTGAAACGCGCCGACCAGATTCTTGCCGGCCCGCGTGTTGATCGCGGTCTTTCCGCCGACCGACGAATCGACCTGCGCCAGCAGGGTCGTCGGCACCTGCACGAAGCCGCAGCCGCGCTTCAGGATGCTGCAGGCGAAGCCGACCAGGTCGCCGATCACACCGCCGCCCAGCGCCACGACATGGTCGCCGCGCTCCACGCCGAGGTCGAGCAGCCGGTCGGTCAGCCGTTCGAGCATCGCCCAGCTCTTGGTGCCCTCGCCCGGCGGCAGGACGATCGCCTCGCTCTCCACGCCGGCCGCCGTCAGCGAAGCCTGCAGCGTCGCGAGATGATCGGTGACATTGGCGTCTGTGACGATCGCCATGCGCCGACCCCGCGACAAAGGGGCAAGCGCCTCACCGGCGCGGCCGACCAGTCCCGTTTCGATCAGCACGTCGTAACTGCGGTCGCCGAGCGCCACCGGAATGCGGGTCATGAACGAAGAACTTTCAGGATCGCGTTGACGGTCGATTCGTGCGGCGAAGGATTGCTCACGATGTGCACCGGGGCGAGCGCATAGATCGGGTCGCGCACCTGCGCCAGATCGCTCAGCACGCTCAGCGCATCGCGGCCGTGCAACAGCGGCCGATTGTCACGGCGCTTCACCCGCTCGGCCAGCACCTCCGGCGCGGCGCGCAGCCAGATCGCCAGCGCCTGGTCGAGAATAAGCGCGCGCGTCTCGTCGTTGATGAACGCGCCGCCCCCCGTGGCGATCACCTTGCGCTTGCCGTCGATCAGCCGCGCGATCACGCGCCGCTCGCCATCGCGGAAATATGATTCGCCGAAGCGCTCGAAGATATCCGCGATCGACATCCCGGCCGCGGTCTCGATCTCGTTGTCGGCATCGACGAAGGGCAGATTGAGCCGCGCCGCAAGCCGTCGCCCGACGGTCGATTTGCCCACGCCCATCAAACCGACGAGCACGATCGGCTGGCCGGTCCACACTGGGGCAGGGGCAGGGCTTTGCAACATGAGGCGGGGGCTATACAGCGCGCTTGCGTCTCGGGCAAAAGGCTCGTCCGGAGGCGCGTGTCCCGGTTGTTGCAAGGTTGTTCGCATGTCCCGCTCGCTACTCGTTCTTATCGTCGTCGCGGTCGTGCTCGTCGCCGGCCTGTTCGTGCTGGCGGGGCGTAGCCACGAAAAGCCGCAGACGCATGTCGAGAAGGTGGTGCCGCTTGCGAATCTCTCGAGCTAGAGCTTCGCGCCGAAAAGTGGGCACCGGTTTTCGGCAGTCGCGAAGCGACCACAAAAACGTGACGCGGGCGCGCAGCGTTCGCGTCGGCGCCTTTCTGGCCGGCGCTGCGCTCGCAGCGCTCGGTGCCAGTATCGCGCTCGGACAGGACAATCGTGGCCATGACCGGCCCGAATCGATCCTGCCGCCCGGCTTCAACGATCCCGTTGCGACTCCCGCGCCGGCGCCCGCGCCCAGCGCCACGCCGCGCCAGCAGCAGGGCGGCACGGTCGTCACACCCGTCGCGCCCGCGACCGACGGCGCGCTCCCCGCTCCGGTCCCCAGCGCATCGCCGAGCGCCGCTCCGGTCAATCCTGCGATCGAAGCAGCCATCCGCGCGCGTTACGAGATTCCGCCTTATGCGCGCCGCTCGATCGACCTGCTCGGCCCGGCCGGCCCGGCCGATGGCGCGCTCGGCCCGAACGCTTTCGGCCACACTGACGGGCGTTTTCTCGAAGTCCTGATGCGCCGGCTCGATACGCCGATCACCTCGCGCTGGGTGGCGATCGGGCTGCGCCGCGCGCTGGCGGCGCGGCTCGCTACCCCGCCGCACGTCAATGGTGCGGATTTCGCGGCCGAGCGCGCCTGGCTGCTGTTGCGCATGGGCGAATCGGTCGTCGCGCGCGATGTCGTCCAGTCGGTCGATACGGTCGACTACACCCCCAAGCTTTATCAGATGGCGATGCAGGCGGCGCTGGCCACCGCCGACCCGGCCGGCCTGTGCGCGCTGGCCGATAGCGGCTTCGACAAGACCCACGAGGCGGGCTGGATCTTGGCGCGCGGCATGTGCGCAGGTCTGGCCGGTCAGCCGGCGCGGGCGACGCAGTTGATCAACGCGGCGCGTAACGATGGCGTCGCCGGTGGTATCGATCTGCTGCTCGCGCAAAAGATTGCCGGCAGCGGTGCGGGCGGCCGTCAATCGGTGACGATCGAATGGGACGGCGTCGATCGGCTCACGCCGTGGCGCTACGGGCTGGCCATGGCGAGCAGCGTCGAGATTCCCGGGCCGCTGCTCGACGGTTTGCGTCCCGAAATGCGCTCCTGGCGGGCGCTGGTGCCCGGGCTGCCGGCACCGGTCCGCGCCCGCGTCGCCGACGCCGCCGCGGTGCGCGGCGTGCTGTCGAGCGCGGCGCTGGTCGATCTCTATGGTTCACTGCTCGGCGAGGACGACCAGTCGCTCGCCGAGGTCGGCATCGCGCGCGACCTGGCGAGCGCCTTCAATGGCGCCGATTCCGGGACGCGGCTCGATGCGCTCAAGCAATTGTGGGACGAACCCAAGACCGCGGACGGCAAATATGCGCGGCTGATCCTCACCGCGCGCGCCGCGGCGCGCATCCCGGTTGGAGCCTCGGGCGCCGATGTCGATCGCCTCGTAGCGGCGATGCTCACCGCCGGGCTCGACCAGCAGGCGCTGCGCTGGCGTGCCCAGGCCTCGCGCGGTAGCGATGCCTGGGCCATGCTCACGCTCGCTGATCCGGTGCGCGCGAGCTACAGCTATAGCGACGTCAGCGCCTATTCGGGCAACGACCCGACCGGGCGCAAGCGCCAGATGTTCTTCGCCGCGCTCGCCGGTCTCGGTCGCCTGCCGGCCGCCGAGATCGAAAAGGGCGCGCGGTCGCTCGATATCCGCATCGGCGACCAGAACGCCTGGACCCGCGCCATCGGCCGCGCCGGATTGGCGCGGCAGCCGGGCACGGTGATGCTGCTTGCCGGCGTCGGCATGCAGACGCCCTTGTGGCAGGGCATCTCGCCCACCGCCTTGTTCCATATCGTTGCCGCGATGCGTGCGGCGGGTATGGAGGGCGAGGCGCGCATGCTTGCTGCCGAAGCCATGACGCGGCTTTGACGCCGCCCGGAACCGACGCAGCGCTGATCGAGCGCTTTCTCGAAATGATGGCGGCGGAGGCGGGCGCTGCCCCCAACACACTGGCCGCCTATCGCACCGACCTCGTCCTCGCCTCGCGGATGCTGGAAGGGCGGCTGGCGTCAGCGTGCGCGGCCGATCTGGCGCGACTCGGCGAAAGTTGGCGCGACCTCGCGCGCGCCACGGTGGCGCGCAAGGCCGCGGCGCTGCGTCGCTTCTACGCCTTTCTCGCCGACGAGGGGCACCGCGCGGACGATCCCGGCGCCGCCCTACCGCGCCCGGGGGCGTCACGCGGCTTGCCCAAGGTGTTGAGCCATGAGGATGTCGACCGGCTGTTCGCCGCGATCGCGGCGCGCATCGTCCGCGTGCCGCCCGATCCGAACGACCTGCGCCTCTCGGCGCTGGTCGAGCTGCTCTACGGTTCGGGCCTCCGCGCGACCGAGCTGGTCTCGCTGCCGCGCAACGCCATCGCGCCAGACCGGCCCTATCTGATCCTCAAGGGCAAGGGCGGCCGCGAGCGCCTGGTGCCGATCTCCGACCGCGCCCGTGCGGCCGTGGCGGCATGGCGCGATCATGTCGCCAGCGACCGTCTTTGGCTGTTCCCCTCGGGCCGCACGCACCTGTCGCGGGTGCGGCTCTATCAACTGCTCAAGGCACTTGCCGCCGAAGCCGGCATCCCGCCCGAGCGCGTCAGCCCGCACGTGTTGCGCCACGCCTTTGCCACCCATCTGCTCGCCGGCGGCGCCGATCTGCGCGCGCTCCAGTCGATGCTCGGCCATGCCGATATCGCCACCACCGAAATCTACACCCATGTCGATGCCAGCCGGCTGGTCGAGCTGGTCAACGCCCGTCATCCGCTGAACGATGCGTCGCGCCGCGTTGACGTGAAGGCTCGCCCGGCCTAGCGCGCCCCGATGCCAAGCTTCCTCGATTTCGAAAAGCCGATCGCCGAGCTGCAGGGGCGCATCGACGAACTGCGCGAGACCGCCGAGGGCGGGACCATCGACATCGATGCCGACGTCGCGCGCCTGCAGGCCAAGTCCGACAAGCTGCTGCGCGATACCTATGCCAGGCTCACGCCGTGGCAGAAGACGCAGGTCGCGCGCCACGGCGAGCGCCCGCACTTCAATCATTATGTTGCCGGCCTGTTCGACGATTTCATGCCGCTCGCCGGTGATCGCGCCTTTGGCGACGACCAGGCGATTCTCGGCGGCTTTGCAAGCTTTCGTGGCCGCCGCATCATGGTCATCGGCCATGAGAAAGGCGACGATACCGCCAGCCGGCTCAGGCATAATTTCGGCATGGGCAAGCCGGAAGGTTATCGCAAGGCGATCCGCCTGATGCAGCTGGCCGATCGATTCGGCCTCCCTGTCGTCACCCTGGTCGATACCTCGGGCGCCTTTCCCGGGGTCCAGGCCGAAGAGCGCGGCCAGGCGGAGGCGATCGCGCGCTCGACCGAGGCGTGCCTCGCGCTCGGCGTGCCGATGGTCGCGGCCGTGGTGGGTGAGGGCGGTTCGGGCGGCGCGATCGCGCTTGCTGCCGGCAACAAGGTGCTGATGTTCGAGCATGCGGTCTATTCGGTGATCTCGCCCGAGGGCTGCGCCTCGATCCTGTGGCGTACCGCCGACAAGGCGGCGGACGCGGCCGAGGCGATGAAGATCACCGCGCAGGATCTGAAGGCGCTCGGCGTGATCGACACGATCGTGCCCGAGCCGCTCGGCGGCGCGCACCGCGATCCAGGCGCCGCGATCGTTGCGCTTGGCGACGCGATCGACGAGTCGCTGACCGGCCTGGGCAATCAGGATGCTGCTCAACTTCGCCGCGGCCGGCGCGAGAAGTTCCTGGCGATTGGGCGTATTTAGGCGCCGACACCCTCAAAAACGCTTCGTCATGCTGAACTTGTTTCAGCATCCATGCGCGATCATCAACCGCGCGAGCGACGCCAGTGGTCGCGCATGGACCCTGAAACGAGTTCAGGGTGACGGGCAATTCTTGTACAAAAAACAAAAGAAAAGGGCGGCGGAACAATGTTCCGCCGCCCCATTCTCAAGCGATAAAGAAAGCTTACGAAGCCTTCATGTTGCTCGACACGTTGGTGAACGTGGTCTTCAGCTGGTTGCCCAGGCCCTGCATCGCGGCGATCGCGGCAACGGCGATCAGAGCGGCGATCAGGCCGTACTCGATTGCGGTGGCGCCCTTGCTGTTCTTGATGAAGTTGCGAATCTTCTGCATGATTTCGTCTCCGTGGTTTCTAAAGCTTCAGTACCCGGCCTCCCCGGAAATCCGGATCGACACGAACGGTGTATCGGAGCGAGGTTGACAAAGTTTTAAGCCGCGAGAGACGAATGAAGGTGCATGGCTGTTAACCACCACTTCGTGCGGTTTCCATCTTGGTATTGACGTTGCCCCACATCGACGTCGTCGAATTGGCGACCTGAATGAACGCGCCCACCATGGTGATCACGATTAGCGAAATGATCAGCCCGTATTCGATCGCGGTACCGCCGCGTTGGTCGCGCAGCAGGACTTTCATTTTCTTCAGCATGGTGTTTCCGCTCCCAACGGCAACATCGTGACAGACCGCCATAAAGCCGTCAGGGTTAACGAATGACTGAAGCGCCGGGTAAAGATACTGATGGCCAGATCCTGGTCGTCGTCGCGGCGGCGCTCACCGACGCCGCCGGCCGCGTGCTCGTCCAGCGCCGGCCGATCGGCAAGGCGATGGCCGGGCTGTGGGAATTCCCCGGGGGCAAGGTCGAGCGCGGCGAGACGCCCGAGGCCGCGCTGGCCCGCGAGCTTGGCGAGGAGCTCGGCATCTTCGTCGCGCCCGGCGACCTCACGCCGTTGACCTTCGCCAGCCAGCGCGTCGGAGATCGGCATATGCTGTTGCTGCTCTATCGCTGCACGCGCTGGGCCGGCGCGCCGCGTGCGCTCGATGCCGATCTGCTGCTGTGGCGCACGCCCGACGATATGGAAGACCTGCCGATGCCGCCCGCCGACCTGCCGCTGTTAGCGTTCCTTAAAGGCTGCGCATTGTAGCGGGAGGCAGGCGCTATCCCGCTCAACCGATCGACGATATATGCGACATATCGTTCGCCTGGGGAGGCGCACAGGGGGGCCGGAATCGATGAAGCGAAACTTCCTGCAATCGCTGACCCGCGACCTCGAGGCGCCGATCGAGGCGCGCGGTTTCGGCACCGGCTGGTTCTCCGGCTTCTTCGCCATCGTTTTTGCCGTCGCCGGCCTGTGTTTTGTCCTCGCCATGCGCTGGCCGGAATATTTCGCGCTGCCGCAACTGGGGACGGTGCGTGACTGGAGCGGTTTCCGCCTCGTCATCCACGGCACGTTGATCGCCGGTTACGCGCTCGCCCTGCTCAGCATGCTGCTGCGCCCGCGCAAGGCGCTGGGCGTGACCGCGCTGGTCATCGCGCTCGCCGCCACCCTGCTCGGTGGCGCCGGCGTGCAGCCGCGCGAGGCGCATGACTGGGGGATCTTCTTCGGCGTCGATTTCTTCGCGCTCAACATGATCGCCACCGGACTGATGTTCGCGCCGATCGAGCGCCTGCTGCCGCACCGCCGCGACCAGCGCCTGTTCCGCACCGAATGGCGCGAGGATCTGTTCTATTACCTCGTCAGCTCGATGATGGTGCAGCTGATCACCTTCCTCGCGCTGGCGCCGTCATCATTCATCATGGCCTCGACCGGCTCGTTTGGGGCGTTCCGCGCCGCCGTCGCCAGCCAGCCCTGGCTGCTGCAGTTCGTCGAGGCGATGTTCCTCACCGATCTGGTGCAATATTGGTTCCACCGCGGCTTCCACCGCTGGCCGTTCCTGTGGGGCTTCCACGCGGTGCATCACTCGGCCAAGGCGATGGACTGGCTGGCCGGCTCGCGCATGCATTTCGTCGAGATCGTGCTGCTGCGCGGCGTCACCTCGCTGCCGCTGCTGACGCTCGGCTTCGCGCCCTCGGTGATGCAGGCCTATGTCGCGATGGTCTATATCTACGCCTCGCTGGTCCACGCCAATCTGCGCGGTGATTTCGACAATCTCGGCAAGTTCCTCGTCACCCCGCGCTTCCACCACTGGCACCACGGCATCGAGGAAGTCGCGATCGACAAGAATTTCGCGATCCACTTCCCGCTACTCGATCGCCTGTTCGGGACATATTACCTGCCGAAGGGCGAGTGGCCGAGCGGCTACGGCGTCGCCGAGGAGGTGCCCCGCGGCTATCGCGCGCAGCTGGCCTATCCGTTCCGGCGGCGAAGCGCCTGATAGGCCGCAGTGCGCCGGTCTTCGGTGCGGTGTGATGGCCGTCACGCGCGCCGGCGCGCGCCCGACCTAATCTGCCGACCTCGATCAACGAGGGAGGCATGACAATGAAACATCGTTTTCTGCTCGCCGCGGCCGCCGCCGTATTGCTGGTACCTGCGCCGCTGCTGGCCCAGGTCACACCGATATCCTCGAACGCCGACAGCGTTGCCGAGGCGCTGCCGGCCGATGTGCTGGCAGCGGTGCGTGCGGCGGTAGCGGTCAAGACCATCTACCCGGTCACCGGCGCCGAGCGCTTTTCTGGACAGGTTCTCAAGGCGGATGAGATCGTCTTCGCACCCGGCGCGTCGCTGACGCTGACCTCGGTCGACCGGCCATGGATCGTCATCGTCGCGAAGAAATGGAAGTTCGCGGATGTCACGCAATGGGTGAAGATCGCCGCCTCAGCGGTCCAGGCGCCCGCCGGCGCGCAGGGAAGCGCGGGTGCGAACGGTGCCGACGACTGGGGCGAAACCAACCGTCGCGGCAATGATGGCCATCCCGGCGCGGCGGGCGGTACCGGCGGGCGCGGCGCGACCGCGCGGCTTCCGCGCATCTATCTCCTTGGCGGAGAGTTCACGAGCCCCGACGGTGCGCCGCTGCCCGGCGCGTTGCGTCTCGCTCTGTCGTTTCCCGGCATACCGGGTGGGGCTGGCGGTATCGGCGGCACGGGTGGCAATGGCGGTCATGCCGGCAACGGCAAGGAAGGCTCTACCAGTCTGTTCGGTTGCCAGGATGGCCCCGGGCCCGGCGGCAATGGTGGCGCGGCAGGGCCGGGCGGCGCCGGCGGCGACGGTGGCACCGGCGGCAACGGTGCCGATCTGGTCTATGTCAGCCTTGCCGACGGCATCGAGCAGCTAAGCTATGCGCGGGTGATCAACATCGAAGGCTATGGTGGTTCGGGTGGCCGTGCCGGGCGCGTCGGTGCGCCGGGCGGTGCTGGTGGCGGCGCCGGTTCGCATGGCTTTTGCGGCTCGAGCGGTCCGGGCAATGCCGGCGCCTATCCCAGCCCGGCCGATGGCGGTCCGGGCCGCGATGGCGGCGATGGCCGCAAGGGCACCGTCACGGCGATCACCGTGCGCTCGCTCGCGCCGCTATTCTGATCGTCCCTCTCGCACTGCGATTGGCCGGCGCGATGGTTCCGGCCGGCAACCCCAGCAGGAGAAGAAGTCATGAACCGTAGAGCTTCGTTTGTCGCATTGCTCGCCGCCCTCGCGGCGGCGCCGGCGGTCGCGCAATCCGCGCCTGCCCAGGCGCCGATCACCGTGGCCGGTCGTCCCGTCACGGTCCAGACGCAGCATTCCGGCCCGCCGGTCTATGATCCGCAAGCCGGCACGGTGCAGGGATCGACGACGACCACGTCGGCGACGATCGACACCGGTACGCGGGTCAAACCTGTGGTCACCGTCACCAACAATAACCCCCATCCGACCCAGTCAACAGGCGACTCCAGCGTTAGCGTTGGCGCGGCTGTGACGATCCCCTGATAACCGTTGATCGGGTCGGCGCCTGACCGCGAGCGCGGGCGACGCCGGCCCTACAGCGGCTCTATGCGACAGATTCGATGTCAGTCTCCTGTGCGCGCGTGGCTCGATCCGGTGCTTGCGCCGCCCTGGCTGACGATCTCGCGGCACGCGCCGATTGTGTTTGTCGCGCACTGCCGCCAACCGATGGTCACGCCTTCTGTCGCAGCATGGAGATCCGCGATTATTACCCGGTTGGCCAATGCGGCCGATGCTCCGTTCCTTCCCGGCGTCGAGCGATCGGCGGGTGAGGCCTTTCGCGCGATCGACGACCTGGCATGGGTCGCGGATACAGCAGACCTGTCGGTCGAGGGTTATGCCGCGCTGATCGCGGACGGGGCGACCTGGGTCGCCGTCGATCCGACAGGTACCATAGTGGGTTTCGTGTGTTGCCAGCCATTCGGCGACGAACTCCACATCTGGGAGTTGGCGGTGAGCCGCGACCGGCAGCGCGCCGGAATCGGCAAGCGCCTGCTCGATACCGCGACGTCATGGGCATCAAGCACGGGCCTTCGCA
This sequence comes from Pseudomonadota bacterium, assembly GCA_040390605.1. GTDB lineage: Bacteria > Pseudomonadota > Alphaproteobacteria > Sphingomonadales > Sphingomonadaceae > Sphingomonas. The sequence continues at coordinate 23,811 of JAZJXZ010000034.1, read as the reverse complement.
AGGTCACGCTGACGACGTTTCGCACGGTCGTGTGGAACGAGTCCTTTTACCAGCGCGCCGGTTTCCGCACGCTGACTGACGGCGAACTCTGCCCGCGGCTCATCGAAACGCTGCGTACCGAAATTGCCAACGGCCTGCCCGGCGAGCGTCGCTGCGCGATGCGGCTCGATCTGCCGGCGCACGCGCTTTCCGTCGAACCAGGCCATGATCTTTCCCCCGACGAGATCGACGTCATCGAGGACCATCTCTACCGCCACAACAGCGGCGCGACAGGGCAGGACGATGCGCGGGGTCTCGGCTTCGTCATGCGCGACGAAGCCGGACAGATGATCGCCGCAGCCGCTGGTTACAGCTGGGCGCGCACCTCAGAGCTCAAGCAGATGTGGGTCGCCGAGGCGCATCGCGGGCGTGGCCATGCGCGCGCCTTGCTCGATGCGTTCATCGACGAGGCGCGGCGGCGCGGCGTGCGCCGCATCTGGGTGCAGAGCCACGACTTCCAGGCGCCGGCCTTTTACGAGAAGGCCGGGTTCGTGCGCATGGCCGAATTTCCCGGCTGGCCCGACGGCCATAGCAATGTGATCCTCTGCAAGACGCTCTCCGACGCGGCGGGCCAGCCTGCCTGATTCAACGCGCGCGGCACGGCGCGCATTATGCCGCCGCCACCGCGCTCGCGACGCATTTCGTGTTGGGAAAACGCCGGTCGGCCCGACGGAGCCTGCCAGTGAACGCCGCGAAAATCGTCACGGTCCCCCATAAAGGGTCCAGTAAAGACCCAGTCCTCGCGCCCGCAAAAATAGCGCGCGGCGTAGCATGGCCGCACTATTCGTTGTTGGACAAGGCGCCGTCACCTGCGCGCAATCCGCAGACAGCAAGTAAAGCGCCGTGACGAAGGACGCCCCCCGTCGGTCGTCAAAATACCCCGAATACTTGGGGTTGGACGCGCCGATGACTTGCCGAATATTTGCCGCGCGCGATTCCGGCGATGCCATTGTCGGTTCGTCCCGCCTCGGCCATAACGAGGGCGAAACGACGGGGGCGGGCAGGCCGATGCGGGGACAGTGGCGGCTGGCGTTGCGTAAGCGGGCGGGGGCGATCCTGCCCGGCCTCGCCGCCTTGCTCCTTGTCCTGCTGCTCCAGGCCATCGGCGTGTCCGCGATCGACAGTGCCTCGTCGCTGCTGTTCGACAGCTATCAGCGCGCCAAACCGCGGCCCTATACCGACGCCGCGGTCCGGGTCATCGATATCGACGACGAGACGCTGCGCCGCCTCGGCCAATGGCCCTGGCCGCGCACCGACATCGCCGATCTCAACACCCGCCTGACCAATGCCGGTGCGGCGGCGATCGTCTATGACGTGGTCTTCTCCGAACCCGATCGCACCTCGCCGGCCAACCTCGCGCAACGCCTGCGTCGGCAAGGCGGCAGCAACGATCTGCTGAAGGCGCTCGGCAGCCTGCCGGACAATGACGCGACGCTCGCCCGCGCCTTCGAGAATTCGAACGTCGTGCTCGCCTATTTCCTGACCAACGACGGCAAGGGCGGGCAGGTCGAACCGAAAATGGGCTTTGCCTATGCCGGCAGCCAGGCGCGCACCGGCCGGTCGACCTATAATGGCGCGATCCAGCCGCTGCCGGCGTTGCGCGCCGCGGCGAAGGGGCTGGGCTTCGTCAGCCTGCCGCCCGACAATGACGGCATCGTCCGCAAGGTGCCGATGGTCTCGACCGAGAATGGCGCGCTGCTCCCGGCGCTGTCGCTCGAGGCGCTGCGCGTCGCCTATCAGACCCAGTCGGTGGTCGTGAAGTCCGACGATGCCAGCGCGGAGCATGGCGGCAACGGCGCCAACATGGTCTCGCTCAAGGTTGGCGACTCCGTCGTGCCGACCACCGGCGACGGCCGGCTGCTGATGTATTTCACCGCGCGGCAGCCCGAGCGCGTCGTACCGGCATGGAAGATCCTCACCGGCGCGCTCAGCGCGGCGGAGATGGAAAAGTATTTCTCGGGGCAGATCGTGCTGATCGGCACCAGCGCCGCCGGCCTATACGACCAGAAATCGACTCCGCTTGCCGACCGCGAACTGGGCGCCGTGATCCACGCCCAGGCGCTCGAGCAGATCATGTCGAAGACCTTTCTCAGCTATCCCGATTGGGGCTTCGGCGTCGAACGGTCCGCGCTGCTGGTGTTCGGCCTGGTCATGGTCTTCGCGCTGCCCTGGCTCGGCGCGCTGCGTGGTGCGATCCTCGGCCTGGTGATGGTCGGCGCCACGCTGCTCGGCAGCTGGGAGGCGTTCAGCCAGGGGCGCCTGCTGCTCGACCCGACATATCCGGTGCTCGGCCTGCTCCTCGTCTACATCGTAGAGACCGCCGTCACCTTCTACCGCGAGGAACGCCAGCGCGCGTACATCCACCAGGCCTTCGACCGTTACCTCTCGCCTGAGATGGTGCAGCGCATCGTCGACGATCCCGGCCGGCTCGAGCTCGGCGGCGAGGAGCGCCAGATGACCGTGCTGTTCTGCGACATTCGCGGCTTTTCGCGGCTGTCGGAGAAGCTCAGCCCGCAGGAGATCATCCAGTTCCTGATCGCGTTCCTGACGCCGATGTGCGACATCCTGCTCGAGCGCAAGGCGACGATCGACAAGTTCATCGGCGACGCGGTGCTCGCCTTCTGGAACGCGCCGCTCGACGATCCCGATCAATATGCCAATGCCGCGCGCGGCGCGCTGGCGATGACGCGGCGCCTGCGCGAGATCAATGTCGAGAAGCGCAGCGCCGACGACCCGCTCTGGCCCGGCAATGTCAGCATCGGCATCGGCCTCAATGCCGGCCCGTGCTGCGTCGGCAATATGGGCTCGGCGCAGCGCCTGTCCTATTCGCTGATCGGCGACACCGTGAACCTCGCCTCGCGCATCGAGGGCATGACCAAATATTACGGCTTGCAGATCGCCATCGGCAGCGAGCTGCGCCGCCATCTGCCGCATTTCGCGATCGTTTCGCTCGATCACGTCAAGGTCGTCGGCCGCGACGCGCCGGAGGAGATCTTCGCGCTGCTCGGCGACGAGAGCCTCGAACAGGAACCCGGCTTCCGCGATTTCGCCCAGCGCCACCAGGTGATGCTCGACGCCTATCGCGCGCAGGACTGGGCGCTGGCCGACAGGCTGGCGGTGGAGGGACAGGGCGCCGCGGTCAGCTGCGGACTGCGCAAATTCTACCTGCTGATGCGCGAGCGCGCCGCCTGGTTCACCGCCAACCCGCCCGGCGCTGATTGGGACGGGGTGTTCTCGGCGACCGAGAAATGACCGTGCGCCCCGGGTCAGGCGGGGTCGAACGCCACCATCAGCCGTTCGGCAAAGGCGCCCTGCTTGGTGAGATGTCCCGCCGAGCCCGCCGCGCGCCGAACATTCGCCCGGCGCAGGAGCGGCTTGAGCATCATGTGAAGCGTCGCCCGGTTGATATGCTCTCCGAAGCATTGATGCAGGCCGTGCCCGAAATGGATGTACTCATGCGGCAGCCTGCGCGGATCGAACATCTCGGGATTGGGTACGCGCTGACCGTCGCGCATCGCCGAGGCGAAGGCGGCGAGGATGGTCGAACCGGCGGGGATCAGCCGCGCATGTCGCGTGCCCGCGGCCAGCGTCCAGTCCTTGAGCACCATGCGCGGCAGTCCCGGCGCGAGCGGATCGAAGCGCATCGCCTCGATCACATAGCCGGCGAGCAGCGCGTCGTCGTCGGCGCGCGCGGCGGCCTGCGCGCCGGCCAGCGCCTTGGGGCGCCGGAGCAGTTGCTCCATTGCCTGGGGTACGACCATCGGCGGCTGTGGCGGACCGCCGACGATGAAGCCCATCAACGCGGTGCGGATCTGCGCGTCGCTATAGCCCGGCTCGCCTTGCGCCTGCAGCTTGAGGCATCGCGCCAGCACATCGTCGCGGCCGTCCGGGCTGGCGCGCCGCGCCTCGATCTCGCGCTGGATATGCTCGCGCAGCGCCGGCGCGATCACCTTGACCTCCTCGATCAGCGCCGCGTCGCTCGCGACGAACTGATATTCGAACAACCGTGTGCCCCATATGCGCAGGTCGCCCTGCGGCGGCGCGGGCACGCCGAGATACTCGCCGAGGAAATCGAAGGTCACCTTGCGGACCAGCGCGTCGACAACCTCGATCTGGCCCACCGCGGCAGCGACGATCGCCTCGGCCATCGCCTCGACGCGCGCGCCCAGCCGCGGCAGGTCGTCCGGCAGCACGACGCGTCGCATCGCGGTGACATCGGCATGATATTGCGGCGTGTCGGCCATCCCCAGGAAGAACGGCTCGCCGCCCATGATCACGTCGAGCTTGGGCGCATAAGGCACGCCGAACGCGGTATCGGTGGCGAACACCTCGCGGACATCGTCGTGAAGCGTCGCGACATAGGTCTTGCCGAAGCGCGGGATGGGTTTGAATCGCCGCAGCAGCCGAAAACCGAACGGCATCGCCGCCATCGCCCAGCGCATCAGCACGCGTTTGAGGCCGGTCGGCCCGGGTCGCAGCACGGCGGGCGATGTCAGTGCGTCGCTCATGCCGCCGACCCCAGGGTCGCGAGATATTTCAACGCCGGCATGCTGGGGAGGAAGAAATAGTCCCCCCCGACCATCCGCACGAACGTGTCGACCTCGATCCGCCGCCGGAGTGGCTGGTCGCGGACGGTCATCGTGCCTTTGGGGCCGATCAGGGGGTCGGTCTCGTCGAACAATGTCGCGAAATTGGGGTTGAGCAACCAGGTCTGCTGAACGAACTCGAACTGTCGCGCGATGTCGGTGTTGAGGCAGATGAACAACAGTCCGCGATCGACCCCGTCTTCCTTGGGCGGCACGCTGATCGTCGCGCCATATTTGCGCCCGCGACGCAGGATGCGGTGGTTGTTGGCGGCATCGAGCAGGGTCTGCTTCTGGTCGACGGAAGGGGCGAGGCCGTCGCGGGGGTTGGCGCGGCGAACATGCGATCCGGCCGGGCAGCCGGCACCGTGCTGGTCGCGGTCCCAGAATGCGAAGTCGTTGTCGGGCTGGTCGCCGGTCGCGCGCGGCAGGTAACCCGCCGGGCAGAGCAGGTCGCCATGCGTGTTGCGGCCGACCACACGCTCGGCCAGCCAGGTCGTGGTGACATGCGCCGAATGGTCGGGATCGCGGGCGCGGATGTGCGCCGCGTTCTCGCGCATCGACTGCCAGAAGGCGACGACGTCCTGCTTGAGCTCGCGCACCACCATATAGCTCCCGTCGAGCCCGAGATCGAGGCCGCCCTCGGCGAGCGGATGAGGAGGGAGGCCAGCAGCCTTGCCCTTGCCGCCGGGGTCGTCGGGCAGGATCGGCCCGGGCGCTCGCTCGTGATGGCCATTGACATGGCCAAGCAGAATCTCGCCCAGCGGCACGCCGTTCCACTTGTCGCGCGGCGCCGCGCTGCCATCGCTCAGTACGATCGCCGCATCGTCATAGGGTATCGGCTGCGAGATGCCGTCGGCAAAGCCGAAATGCTCGCGCGCCACGCCGCGCTCATCCGGGCGCAGATCGAGCGGAAGCTTGTGTGCAACCTTGATCTGGTGCGGCGCCAGCCTGGCTTCGACCTCCTCGGCCCATTTTTCCGCGGCCTCCTCGTCGGTGTCGTAAAGCAGCAGCAGCGCATGGACGGTGATCGGCGTGGTGATCTGCTCCTCGCGGTGCCCGGTCGCCGTCAGTGCGGCGGACTGGCCCCCCTCGACCTCGGCCAGCGCGCCGCGACGCGGGGTGTTGGCGCTCCATTTCGGGCCGCCCTCGATCACCGTGCCGAGCCATTCGCCGTTGCGCCGGTCGCCGATTCGACGCAGCCGGTCTTCCTGCAACATGCCCTCGCGGAACGGCGCGGCGAAGGTCGCCAGCGCGGCCGGCGACAGGCCCATCTTTTTCAGCCCGGTATAGGCGAAGGACAAAGCGGTGGCGCGCGCCTCGCGCCCATCGGCATCGGTCACCGGCGCGACGGTGGCAAGTGTATCGAGCCACGCGCCGGTGCCGACGCCATCCCAGGCGAATTGCAGGAACAGCGCACGGCCGGTCGGCAACGAGCCGAAGCCGCTGACCACCAGCCCCTGGGTCAGCACGTCGTGTGGCGCCTTGAGACGCCAGCTCCCGCGGTTCGGGGCGCCCTCGCTCACAGCTCGTTGATCCATGCCGCGGCATCCTTTTCGCTGAGCTTCACGCGGCGCAGGCCGTCGGCGATGCGATTGTTGCGTTCGACCTGGTCGACGGTGAGATCGCGATACGCGCTGTACCAGAAGCGGCTGATCGCCATCGAATGCCGCGCCCAGTTCTTGAACTTGCGCCCATGACTGGCGCCGTCCTGGATCAGGAAGCGCGTCGCGGGAAAGCCCGTGCCGCAGCCCCAGGCGAGGGTCAGGCCGTCATGTGCCTTCTCGATAAAGTCATCGAGATAGCTCTCCCAGCTCTGGTCGAAATTGCTGAAGAACATCAGCCTGCCGCCATTGTTGACGAATGCCCAGTGCGCGAAATGCACCGTGCGCATCGATCCGAGATAGCCGTTGGTAGCGGTCACGCGCAGCATCAGCCCGAGCCCGAGATGCCCCGCGCGGACGATGATCGTGCGCAGCACACCGGGCTTGATCAGCACCACCGAGCCCATATGGTTCTGCGGGATCCAGTCTTCGCGCTGCGCCATCTGGCGCACCACTTCCTCATCGATAGGCGGATCGTCGTGCGCGGAGTCGCGCATTTCGAGGAAGCGCAGCCAGCCGACGATCACGAGCAGCGACAGCGGCACGCTGGCCAGGCCGAGCAGCAGGATGCGCAGGCCCGCATGCCCGGCACGCGCCCAGGGCACCCCGGTGGCCAGGTGCGAAGCCACGGCCATGCCGGGGCCGAAGACGGCGCTGTATATGAGGATGAACCCGGCGATCAGCGGCAGGTTCCTGATCAGCACCGTGATCAGGTTGGTCTTGCCGCCCGTGCCGGTGCCCGGCAGCGGATCACGCATCCTGACGATCGGCACGACCGCGACGACCATCAGCAGGGCGATAAGGATGAAGAAGCGCCATGTGGGCATGAAGCTGGAGAAGATCAGCCCCGGCACCGACAGCGCCAGCACCACGCAGAACGCGAACGCCACCAGCCGCGCGATGTCGCCGATGCGCTGGGTCAGCGGGATGCGCCTGGGCGATGGCGCCGCGAGCCACGGAAAAGCCGGCAGCAATGCGGTACGGAGCAGGGCGTGGACCCGGTCGGCGGTCACGCCGCGATAGGGGCTGGGGCCATCCTGGTTGGCGGTGGCGAGTTCGGTGCGGATCGCGCGGAACAGGGCATATTCGTCGAGAATACGATCGCGCGTCATGCCGCGATTGCCGTGATGGAACACGCTCGGCGTCAGCGCGCGCGCTTCGCAATAGGGCGCGACTGGCGCCCGCGAACCGGGCGCGGTCACCGCGTCATAGAGCTGCGCGTCCTGATCGAGCGGACGCTTGCAGCAACGGAGCATGGCGCGCAGCTCCTCGCCCGCCGCGGCTTCCATCTGGCCCCAGAACACGCCCGGCGGCCCGTCGAAATTGGCCTCGAGCACGAACAGCGGATCATAGTCTGCGCCGGGGAAGATGTTCAGCGAGATGAAGTGTGCGGAGGGCACGCCCTGCGCCACCCAGGCGAAGCTTTCGCTACTGGTGCCCTTCGCGCTCAAGGGCGCCGTCGAGCGGTCATGCAGATCGTCGATCAAGGCGGCGAGCGTCGTCGCGCTTTGCGGCTTGACCTCGAGTGCCACCGACAATGTCGTTTGCAGCATCGTCATACCCCTATGCACCGATACGAGGGCGTAACGGGTCACAGCGCGCGGTCAACGCGTCCGGGCGGGTTTTTCTGGTCCGTTTTGCGAGCGATCTCGGGGGCGCCCGACGATCAGCCCCGTGGAACGCCGAGTGTTGCTGCCTCGCTGTCGAGTCGCACGGTCGCACCGGGATTCGCCTTGCGCGCGGCGTCGAGCGCTGCGGCGGCCTTGTCGGGTTGGCCAAGCTGCATGCGGCTGCGCATCAGCATTACCCAACCATCCAGGTTCGTGGGGTCGCGCGCCAGTCGCGCCTCGAGCTGGTCGACCATGCCGGCGACCATCGCTTGCTGCTGGGACGGGGTCAGCGACTTCGCCGCCTGTAACTGCTCCGGCGTCGGTCCGGGGATCGCCGCGCCGGCGGTGGTGCCGGGCGCGTTGTGCAGGTCGAGCGCCGGCAGCGCGGCGAGCCGCTTGGCCACGTCGAGCTTGTTGATCTGCGCTACCTGCTCGATCGTCCGCCGCACATCGCCCGCCCAGGGCGCGCCCGGTGGCGAGTCCTTGAGCAACGCGAACCACGCATCGACCGCGCCCTTATGGTCGCCGTCGAGATCGCGTCGCACCCCGAGGAAGTACCGCGCACGCGGGTCCTTCGGGTCGATCGCCACCGCCTTCCGGAACGCGTCTAGCGCGGCGGCGGGGAAGGGGTCGCGCGGGTCGGCCTTGACCATCGCCTCGCCCAACGCCGACCAGCCATCCGCGCGCTTCGGTGCCAGCGTCGCGGCCTGGCGGAAGCTCGGCACGGCGCCGGCGGCGTCGTCCGCCGCCATCTGCGCCTCGCCCAGCGCAATCCAGGCATCGGCGTTGCCGGGGGCCTGGCGCACCGCGGCTTGCAGCGTCGCGATCGGATCGGCCGGCGCCGCCACGTTCGCGACCGGCACGACAGACGCCGGCGTATCGCGCGGCATCAGCTTCCAGCCGATCGTGCCCGCCAGCAATATCCCCGCGCCGACCAGTGCGGCGATCCCATATCGAGATGTCGCTGCCATCCTATCCCCCGTGCCGAGCCAATGTGATGGCTGGTTCAGGCCTGCATCCATGCTAGGTGTAGGCGGCTGCGGCAAGGGCAGGCGGCCGTTTGGACAACCGGGGAGTGGGGCGGTTGAGTGACCGCGTCCGTATCGCGATCATCGGGTCGGGCCCGGCGGGGCTGAGTGCCGCGGCGCGCGCCGCCGCGCTGAGCCTGAGCCATGTGCTGCTCGAAAAGACCGATCACCTCTCCGACACGATCTACAAATACCAGAAGGGCAAGCATGTCATGGCGACGCCCAGCCAGCTCGTGCTGCGCGCCGACATGCCCTTTGCCGCCGGCAAGCGCGAGGTGATCCTCGGCGCCTGGGGCGAAGGCGCGAAGAAGATCAATGTACGGTACCGCAGCGAAGTCACCGCGATCGACGGCGAGAAGGGCGACTTCACGCTGACGCTCAAGGGTGGCGACAAGATCGCCGCCGAGGCGGTGGTGCTGGCAATCGGCACGCAGGGCAACCCCAATTTGATGCGCTGCGAGGGCGCGGACAGCCCGCACGTCCAGTATCAGCTCGACGATCCCGGCGAATATGTCGACGAGCATATCACCGTGATCGGCTCGGGCGATGCGGGGATCGAGAATGCGCTCGGCCTCGCCGCCGATCCGGCGCAGGGCAACACCGTCACCATCCTCAACCGCTCGGCCGACTTCGCGCGCGCCAAGGCGGCCAACGTCAAGCTGCTCAACGAGGCGGCGTCGGCGGGCCGACTGACGATCCGCACCGAGACCACGCCTGCGGCGGTCCGCCCCGGCGAGCTCCTGCTCGACACACGCGACGGACAGCAGACGATCCGCTGCGACCGCATCATCGCGCGCATGGGCTCGGCCGCGCCGCGCGCCTTCATCGAGAAATGCGGCATCGAATTCACCAGCGAGGATCGCGAGGCCTTTCCGCGCCTCTCGCCGACCTTCGAGACGACCCGGCCCGGCGTCTATGTCATCGGTGCGCTGGCCGGCTATCCGCTGATCAAGCATTGCATGAACCAGGGCCATGACGTGGTCGAGTTCATCAACGGCAATACCACACTCAAGCCCGCCGACGAGCCGATCCTGGCCAGGAAGTTCGCCCAGTTCCGCGCCAAGCGCTCGGTCGACGAATGGCTCGCCTTGCTCAAGCGCGACGTGACCATCCTCAACGAGCTGTCGCCGCTCCAGCTGCGCGAATTCATGCTCGATTCCGAGATGCGGCTGTTCAACACCGGGGAGGTGATCTTCCGCCGCAACGACCCCGGCTCCTCGCTGTTCGCGATCGTCCAGGGCGAGGTGCTGGTCGAGGTCGATCGCAACGATCCGAGCATCACCGTGCCGATCGCGCAAGGGTCGATCGTCGGCGAGGTCGGGCTGATCTCCGGCCGGCGACGCGGCGCCACGGTGCGCGCCGGCAGCGACGTGATCGCGATCGAGGTCTCACGCACCGCCGCGCTCAAGCTGATGGCCTCGGTGCCGGCGGCGGCGCGCGCGGTGACGCGCATCTCGGTCGAACGGCAATTGCTGCAGATGTTCGGCTCCGGCCTCACCTCGGCCGATATCGGCGAGATCCTCGAAACCTCGGAGATCAGGACGGTACGTGCCGGCGAGGCGATCCTCACCGAGGGCGATGACGGTGACGACATCTACGTCATCCGGCTCGGCTCAATGATCGTCGAGAAGAATGTCGGCGGCAAGCCGGTGTTCCTGTCCTACCTGCCGGCCGGCTCATATGTCGGCGAGATGGCGCTGATCGCCGGCGGCAAGCGCACCGCGACGGTCCGGGCGGCGATCAAGTCCGAGGTGATCCGGCTCGACGGCAAGGCCTTCCGCCGCCTGCTCGATACCAAGCCGCGCCTGCTCGAAAAGGCGCGCGCCGACATGGCCGCGCGGCAGACGCTCAACAGCTTCGTCGAGAGCCGCAAGGGCAGCTTCTCCGGCGTGGTCGACATGTATTCGCAGACCGCCAAGTTCCTCGTCGACAACGGCATCGGCGAGGCGACCGACGTGCTGCTGATCGACGAGAATCTCTGCGTCGGCTGCGACAATTGCGAAAAGGCCTGCGCCGACAGCCATGACGGCCTGTCGCGGCTCGATCGCGAAACCGGGCGGACCTATGCCCATCTCCATGTGCCGACCAGCTGCCGGCACTGCGAGAACCCGGCCTGCATGGCGGATTGCCCGCCCAACGCGATCCATCGCGGGCCGGATGGCGAGGTGGTGATCGACGACAGCTGCATCGGCTGCGGCAATTGCCAGCGCAATTGCCCGTACGGCGTGATCCGCATGGACAGCGTGCCGCCCAAAAAGCCCGGACTGCTCAGCTGGCTGCTGTTCGGGCGCGGCCCCGGGCCGGGGGAGCCCTCGAAGGAATGGCGCCACGACCATGACAAGTCGGGGGTCGAGCATCCCAAAAAGGCGATCAAGTGCGACATGTGCTCGGGCATCGATGGCGGCCCGGCCTGTGTCCGCGCCTGCCCGACCGGCGCCGCGATCCGCGTCGCGCCCGAGGAATTCCTCACCGTGTCGCGGTTGGAGACGGAGATCGAGTCATAGCCGCGCGTGCGCCGAGCCGGCAGCGCCGCGGCGGGCCGAGCCATGACGGATTCCTGCGTCATGCCGGCTTCCGCTGGCTCAAGGTCGCGCTCCTGCTGTCGGGCGTGGCGATCCTCGCCTATGCGCTGATCGACGTGCAGCCGCGCGCCAATGGCGGCAGCTGGTACGGCTATACGCTCGGCACGATCGCGACCTTGCTGATCCTGTGGCTGACCCTGCTCGGCGTGCGCAAGCGCGCGATGACCATCGGTCGCTGGTCATTGAAGGGCTGGACCAGCGCGCATGTCTATCTCGGGCTGAGCCTGATCGTCATCGCCACGCTGCACACCGGCTTCCAGTTCGGCTGGAATGTCCACACCCTGGCCTATGCACTGATGATGCTGGTCATAGCCTCGGGCATTTGGGGCATCGCCGCCTATGCCTTCGTCCCGCAGATGCTCAGCGACAATCGCGAGGAACTGACCCAGCCGCAGATGCGCGACGCGTTGCGTGCGATCGACCGGCAGCTGAACGATGCCGCGCAGCCGCTCGAACCGGCCGACGCCGCGATCGTCGATCGCGCGATCAACCAGGATCCGTTCGGCGGCGGGCTGTGGCGGCGGCTGTCGGGGCATGATCCGCGCTGCGCGACCGCGGCGGCGCAGGATGCGATCCGCGCGCGGATCGGCAGCCGGCCGGACAGCGCGACCGATCCGCTCGACCGGGTCGATGCGCTGCTCGAACGCAAGGCCGGCATGCTCGCGCGGCTCCGGCGGCATCTACGTCTGAAGGCGATGCTGGAAATCTGGCTCTATGTGCATGTGCCGATCACCTTCGCGCTGATCGCGGCGCTCGCCGCGCACATCGTCAGCGTGTTTTTCTACTGGTGAGGGCGGCATGACCTTCCTCCTCCGCCAGCTGAGCCGCACCGCAGAGGGACGCGAGATCGTCCGTGCGACGAAGGTCGAGCGCGATACGGTGACGATCGGTCGCGCCGCGGACAGCGACATCGTCGTCCCCGATCTCGCGGTCGCACCGCAGCATGCGGTGATCGCGCGCAAAGGAGCGCAACGCATCGGCGTCACCGCCGAGGCCGGGTTCAAGCTCGAGATCGACGGGCGCGCCACCGCGTCGGGGGAGATCGATGTGAAGCGCGGCGGCGAGATCGTGGTCGGCGACGCCCGGATCATGGTCGCGCGCGATGCGGAAGGGGCGATCGTCCTGACGGTTACGCGCACTGCCGCCGACGCCGAGCCGGATGACGAAAGCGCCTTCTCGCTGGCGCATGTCCTGCCGGGCAAGCGGCCGATCGCCTGGCTGCTGATCGCGACGGTGCTGGCGATCTTCCTCGCCTGGCCGATCTGGCATTTCACGCACCCCGCCGGCCCGTCGAACGCGCGCATCCAGGCGGATCGCAGCTGGACGCCGGGGCCGCTCAGCGCGGCGCATCACGGCCTCGAAGGCAATTGCAAGGCGTGCCACGTCGAGGCGTTCGTCGCGGTGCGCGATACCGCCTGCGCCGCGTGCCACAAGGATGTACACGACCATGCCCCGCCGGGGCGGCTGGCGACGTCGCGCGCGCCGCTCGGGCTGGGCGGGCGGATCCTTGCCGGCTGGGCCAGGGCGTTCAACAAACCTGATCGCGGGGCGTGCGTCGATTGCCACCGCGAGCATGAGGGCGCCGGGCCGATGCCGCCCACGTCGCAAGTGTTCTGCGCCGATTGCCACACAGCGTTGAAGGATCGGCTGGCCGATACGCGGATCGGCAATGCCGGCGATTTCGGCAAGGTCCACCCGCAATTCCGCCCGCTGATCGCCACCGCGCCCGGTGCGAAGCCGGTGCTCGCGCGCGCACCGATCGGGCCGGGTCTGCGGGAGGCCAACGGCCTGAAATTCCCCCACGCCCTGCATCTCGATACGCGCGGCGGCGTGGCGCAGATGGCGCGGACATTGCGCGGCAAATACGGTTTCGGCGACGCCATGGCCTGCGCCGATTGCCACAAGCCGACCGCCGATGGCGCGCGCTTCCTCCCCGTGGACATGGAGCGTGACTGCAAGATGTGTCACAGCCTCGCCTTCGACCGCATCGGCGGCACGGTGCGCACGCTGCGTCACGGCGACATCGCCCAGATGATCGGCGACCTGCGCGCCATGTATCGCAGTACCAGCCCGGATCGACCACTCGAGCTGGGCGGCATGGCGCGCCGGCGGCCCGGGCAATATGCGCAGGGCCAGGTTTATCACGCTTATTTCGGTGCGGCGGCGACGCGCCCGGGGAGTGCGGATGCGGCGATTCGCCAGGTCTTCTCGCAGGGCGGCGCCTGTTACGATTGCCATGTCGTCACCCCGCCCGGTGTGGGCGGCTCGATCGACTGGGGCGTGGTGCCGGTGCGCCAGCCCGCGCGCTATCTGATGCATGGCTGGTTCGACCATGCCACGCACAGCACGCAGACCTGCGCCTCGTGCCATGCTGCGGGCAAGTCGCGCGATGCCGCCGATGTGTTGGTGCCGGGGATCGAAACCTGCCGTTCGTGCCACGGCGGCGAGAGCTCGGCTGCCAAGGTTCCCTCATCCTGCGCGATGTGCCACACCTATCACCAGAAGCAGGATGCGCCGTGGCGAAGCCGGCGCCGGTTGTCGCCGGCCTCGACCCCGCAAGCCGTTCTGCCCGGGGGAGCGCGAGCGCCATGAGCACGCCACTGCGTCTATGCTGATCGCGCAGATCACCGATCTGCATCTCGGCTTCGATGAGGGCAACCCGGTCGAGTTCAACCGCAAACGCCTCGACGCCGTGCTCAAGGTGCTGATCGAGGGACCCAACCGCCCCGACCTGCTGCTCGTCACCGGCGACCTTGTCGATCGCGGCGACGATGCCAGCTACCGCCGCTGCGCCGATGCGCTGGCGGGGTGCCCGTTCCCGGTCTATCCGGCCATCGGCAACCACGATCTTCGCGAGCCGTTCGTACGACACTTTCCCAAGGTGCCGGTAGTCGACGGCTTCGTGCAGTACAGCCTGCGCAATGACGGACTGCGGCTGATCGTGATCGATACGCGCGAGAAGGGTCGGCACGGCGGCGGCTTCTGCGCGCGGCGTGCGACCTGGCTCAAGGCGCGGCTGGCCGAGGATCGCGACACGCCGACGGTCATCGTCATGCACCACCCGCCGCTCGATGTCGGGATCGAATGGATGGCGACGCATGCCGACGAGCCCTGGGTGGCACGCTTTGCCGAGGCGATCGCCGGGCAACGCCAGGTGCGCGCGATCCTGTGCGGCCACCTCCACCGCGCGATCGTCGCGCCGTGGCGGGGGGTGACGGTGACGATCTGCCCTTCGACCGCGCCGCAGGTCGCGCTCGACCTCAACCCGATCGATCCGGAGAAACCCGACCACCGCGAAATGATCGTCGCCGAGCCGCCCGGCTATGCGCTGCACCGCTGGACCGGGCAGGAACTGGTGACGCTGTTCGATACGGTCGAGGACCATGTCGTGCTGGCGCGGTTCGACGAGAAGCTGCAGCCGCTGGTACGCGGGCTAAGGGCGGAGTGGCCCGCCCAATAACTCAACGTCATGCTGAACTCGTTTCAGCATCCATGCGCGGTCATCTGAACCAGGAGCGACGCTCATGTGGCCACTGGTCGCGCATGGATGCTGAAACGAGTTCAGCATGACGAATAAAGAAAGGTTTAAGGCGCCCTCATCGGCGGCCGCCAGTCCTGCATCGTGCCGGTGTCGCTAACCTTCCATGGCACGCCGCTGTGGTTGAGGAACAGGCGCTCCATCTCCGTCCGGGAGAACGGCCGCGAGCCGAGCCGGCCGAACACGGCGATCTGGCCGCCGGTTTCATCCACGGCGCGGTCGCGGTCGAGGCCCTTGGACAGGGCGAGGGCAGGGGTGGGCGTGCGCGCCCAGGCGATCAGCTCGGGCTTCGGTGCGGGGGAGAAGCCGTAGAAATTTGGCTGGCTGTCGGGTGATGTGAGCTGGACCACCTTGAGGCCGTTCTGCCCGTCCGCGACATAGGCGAACAGCGAGGCGTTGGTCACGCCGATCACCACATCCTGCGCGTCGCTAAGCTTTCCGTCGAAGGTGACGCTCTGGTAACGCACGGGCCGTGTCGGGTTGGTCACGTCGACGATCGCCAGCCCCTCGGCGCCAGCCGCGACATAGGCATAGGTGCGGGCGACATAGAGCCTGCGGGCGTCGGTCAGCGCGATATGGCCGGACGGCACCTCGACCGGATCGCGCATGCGGGTCACGTCGAACAGTGTCACACCGGTTGCCTCGGTAACCCAGAGGTAGCGGAACTGGATCGCGCTAGCTCGCGCGTCGCGCAACCTGCGCACCGCGGCGAGCTTCGGGTGCAGCGGATCGGCGAGGTTGACCACGACCAGTCCGACATCGGCGGCGACATAGGCAATCTCGCCGGCGAGGATCACATGACGCGCGCCGTTGAGCACGCCGTCTGGGTTCCACGTCACCGCGCGCTTGAGGAAGTTGTTGCGGAAATTGCCGTCGGCCATCGTCTCGACATTGACGAGGATCAGACCTTCCTTCGCGTCGGTGACGGCGGCGTAGCTGTAGATCGGCAGGAACGGCTGCTCCTGGTTCATCTGGCGCATCGGCGCGGTGTTGCGCAGCGGGTTGATCGGCTGGTTGGTCGGCAGCGCGACGCAGGTCGCGTCGCTGCTCGCGATATGCGTGTCCTGGCCGAGCTTCGAGAAGGGCGCCGAGATGATCGGTGCGGACACGCCCTTGTTGCCGATCGAGGCGACATCATAGACGCGGAAACCCCCGCGCCCTTCCGCGACGTACATATATTCGCCGCGCTGCTGCAGGCAGCCGACCCGGTCGACGGTGCCCTTCACGACGTTGCGGAAGGTTTCGATCGGATGGGTCTCGCCCGAGCCATGGCGGTCGAAGCTGGTGCCGCGCGTCCAGTTCTTCAGCTCACGGCCATTCTGCTCGACATGGAGTTTCCAGTAATCGGGATAGGCGTAGCGCTGGAGATAGGAGCCGATCACCGCCTGCGGCTCGTCCCATTCGGTGACGCGCACCGCCTCGAACCCGCCGGCAAGGCCGGTCCAGGCATGGAGCCCGACGAAGTTGGTATAGTTGGTGCCGAGCAGCAGCAGCTGCGCCATGATGGCGTTGTTGTCGTCGGCGGCCGAGAGGTGGCAGTCGCTGCACGTCTTGGTTTCGGTGGTGCGCACGGTATGCGGGAAGTGCGGCGCGAAGGCCTGGCTGGAGAAGCCGATCGAGCTGATCGGCGGCTGCTGGATGTAGATCCGCTCGCGGCTGGCGTTGGTCGAGGACAGGATCAGCGCCGAGCTACTGCGCACCGGGGCGATCTCATTGCCCTTGGTGGTCTGGTGGATGCCGAGCTGGAACATGTCGTCGCGCGCGGCCTGCGGGTTGTAGGTCGCGAAGTTGCGGGTCTGCTCGCCATTGTAATGGTGCGAGGTGGTCTTCCAGTTGGCCTCGATCGGCAAATGACAGCCCGAGCAACTCGTCGTCCATGACAGGTGGCAGGTGAAGCAGGCCATCTTGTCGTCGCCATGCGCGCGGTCGCCGGCCGCAATGCCGGGGCCGAAGGCGAAGCGCCCGTCATCGGCGCCGGAGCGCGCCATCAGCTTGGCGCGGGCGGCCTTGAGGTTGAAGTAAGGACTGGTCGGGTCGACGCTGTCGCGCACCAGATGGACGCGCCATTCGAGGCTCGGGTCGACGATCGAACGCTGGATGAGGTGGCGCTTGCCGCCGCCATCGTCGATCCATTCGAAGCGACGGCGACCATCCGGGTTGCGCAGCAGTTCGAGATCGTTGCCCTGCGGCCGCGCTGCGGGGCCGGAGGTGCGCAGCGTCGGGTAGTTGTCGGCGGTGCCGTGACAGTCCTTGCAGCCGATCTCGACCGCATTGGCGACCTCGCCATAAATCAGGCCGTTGCCATGGCTGTCCTGCGCGAAATGGCAGTCGGCGCATTGCAGACCCTTTTCGGCATGGATGTCCATGAGATGGACCGCCTTGCCGGGATTGGTGCCGGGCTGGACGAATTGACCCTGGCCGGCGCGGCGCCATTTCTCGGGGTCGTCGGGGGCGACGATATGCCCTTCGGCATCGAGCAGATTGCCCTGGCGATCGCGCTTGAACACGCCGCGAAAGTTCCAGCCATGGCCGTGATAGTCGGCGAACTGGGTGTCGTGCAGCGTCGGGTTGAGGTCGTTGACGTTGCGCAGGAAGTCGACATCGCTCCAGTTGCCGCGCACCGCCGCGCCTTCCGGGTTGCGGTCATTGGCGGCGCGGATCTCGGACGCCGTGGGGTATTTCTGCTCCCTCGGCCACATCGCCGGGGCGTCGGACTCATAGTCCCACATGGTGTAGCCGAGGTAGGAGTTCAGGAACACGTTGGGCTGGTGCATGTGGCAGCTCATGCACTGCGCGGTGGGGATCGAGCGGCTGAAGGCGTGGCGCAGCGGGTGGCCGCTCTCCGGCACGACGAGGCCGCCATGGCTGGTGGTCTTGGCGGCGATGGTCGGGTCGACCGTGACGCTCTGCCCGTCGCGGCCATATTGCGCATAGATCAGCGAATGGCGCGGTTCGCGGTCATTGGCGTAGATGACATGGCAGCCGGTGCAGCCCGAACCGCGATAATCGCCCGGCTGGTCGTTGGTGCCCATGAACCATAGCAGCGGATCGTTGAGCCGGGTCTTGTGAATGTTGAGAATCGGGATGGCGACGCGCAAACCGGTGCCGGGGCCGCGATTGCTCTGCTTGAGATCGGGGCGACCGGGTTCCTCCAGCCGCTGGATCGATCCGCTCGGATTGGGCAGGCCGACCTCGGCAAAGGCGGTGCTGTTGTTGCGCCCGCCATTCTCGAACACGCGGAAGATGTCGCCCGGTGGCGTCACCTGCCAGGTCGGCAGCGGGTAGAGCGCGGCCAGCGCGCCGCGCGCGGCCTGGTGCGGCGTCACCGTGCCGGGCGGGGTGCCCGGGGACTCGATCTTCGCCGGCTCGCCGGTCGCGGTGTACGCCTCGCCGAAGATGTAGCTTTTGAACGGGACGATGCCGTTATTATAGGCCGCGCCGCCGAACAGCATCGCGCCCGAGGCCATGATCGAGCGTTCCGATGCCTCGATCACCTCGAGATGACAGGCGCCGCAGCTCTGCCGGACGATGCGATAGTCACCGGGATTGACGAAGCGGACGAATTCGGGCGCCTCGCGGTTGAGCAGGGAATAGCTGCGCTTGGGGTTGGCGCTGCTCGGATAGTTCCAGTCGCGTGGGTAGAGCGGCAGGACATGGGCGCGGTCGCGTGCCGCGACATAGGCGGCGTCGGTGAAGCCGCGTGACGGGTCGCCCTGCACGGTCGCGTCGCCGCCATGGCAATCGGTGCAGCCGAGGATGACGGCTGACGAGGCGTGCATCGAGGGCTCGTCGGTCTTCGTATGGCAGGAATAGCAGCCGGCCGATTTGGCGGCGGCCTGTTCCTCGGTCTGGCTCATCGGCGCGGGCGGCGCGGTGACATAGTGGCGTCTGACCGGCTTCTCGCCCTCGCTGGCGTAGAGCATCGCCGCGGGGACGAGCAGCAGGGTGACGAGTGCGAGCAATGTGCGCAGATGCTGCCTCACCCTTGCTGCTCCCCGGCGAAGGCCGGGGCCCAGTTGGGAAGGCCGCGGTAACTGCGCGCAGCGGTCACCAATATTCGTCCCCCAACTGGGCCCCGGCCTTCGCCGGGGAGCAATCGATGGAGATGAGACAGGCTGGCCGCGCATCAGTAGGTCAGGATCACATTGGCGAGGACGGAGTAATAGCGCTTGCTGCGGTCGGTCGCGGCGAACAGGTCCTTGAGGCCGCTGCCAGGACAGAGCACCGCGCCCGACAGGCGCATGACGATGTTCTGCGTCGCCTTGGGCCGAAAGATCGCCGCCGTCGACAGATCCCAGCCGATCGAGCGCGGGATGCTGCCCTCGTTGCGCAGCGTTTGCAGCACGGTGGTATTGGCGAACCACAGATGGTTGGCGTTGGTCGAGACACGCAGGCGCGGCGTGAGGTCGAAATCGGCGCCGAGGCCCGCCAGCATCGTGCCCGGGTTGTTGAAGTTGGACTGCCCCTCATCCTTCGATGAGCGCAGCGAATTGAGCACGCCGTTGCGCCCGCTGATCGCGATCGCCCGGCCGCCGCCGGCGAACGGGATCGATTGGCGGATCCAGTAGCTGGTATCGGCGCCGGCGAAGATCGGGTTTTCGAGGATCGCGTCGAACCCGGTTTCCTTGTCGTCATAGGGATTCCTGTCGCCGCTGGCGTAGAGGCCCGACAGGCGGACGCGCACCCAGTCGCGATCATAGCTCAGCTCGGCGGCGCCGAACTGCGCGTTGATCCGCGCCTTGCGGCCGGTGAAGAAGCTGTTCCGGTCGGTGCCGAGCGCCTGATAGGCCGACAGCGTCAGGTTCAATCGGCCGATATGCCCGTCGGCATTGTAGCCGAGATAGACCACGTCGTAATCGCGCCCGCGCAGATTGCCGAGCAAGGCGGGGCGCACCGGAAAGCCATTATCGTCGATCTGGACGCGGCTCGCCTCGCGGTTGCGGTTGTAGACCGCCGTCACCTGGCTGGTGAAACCGGGCACGAGGAAGTCCTGGCGATAGACATTGGCGACGAACACCCAATCGTTGCGCGGGCGCTGGGTGACGTCGTTGAGGCCGGAATTGGTGTCCTTCTCCAGCCGCCAGAAGGCCGCGAGATTATATTGCAGCCGGTTGCCGTCGCGATTGCCGAACAGGCGCAGCCCGAGATTCTGGTCGTTGAACAGGAAGCCGCGAAAGTCGCTCTGAAAGGGTTGCACGCCGCCGCGCAGCGAATCGAAATCATAGCGATCCGACAGGTTGCGCAGATGGTAATCGATATAGGCTTCCTGAAGCCCAAGGAACTGGTCGGTGCGGTGGGTCGGCTTGCTCGGCTCGACGAACAGCACGCGGCGCTCGGGCACGCGGGCATAGTTCACGTTGAACGCCAGGGTCAGCTTGTACTCGATCTCGGGCGGCTTGAACGCGGTTGAGCCCTTTACCAGCGACGCGCCGATGATGAAGGTCTGCGAGGCGACCATGCTGGCCTGCTTGCCGAACACGTCGAGGCTTTGCGGGCGGTCGGTGGTCTGCACGCCGACGGGGATCGGGAAGGTACGCGGCTCGACCACCGTGTCGCTGACCGCGTTGAGGGTAAAGAACCAGTCGTCTTCATGGATCGGCAGCCATTTGACCTTGCTGCGGTCGATCGGCCGGTCGCCCTTCAGCGTGTTCTGGTGATAGGGATCGAACCAGCGTTCCTTGACCAGGCCGAGGCTTTCGATCAGCCGCCAGCGGTCGGGCACCGGGATCTGGTCGGTCGGGAAGGCGGTCGGCGGCGGCGGGCGGACGGCGCCGATATTACGCTGGGTGACCTCGTCGGGGAGCGGCTTGTTGTAGCCGGGGCGACGGCGGCCGGGGATGGAGTCGACCGGGGGTTTGTCGTTGATCGGCTGGTCGTCGGGCGTGGTCTGGGGCGGCGGCGCGGGCGGCACCGTCACCTGGCCCGAGGCGAGGGCGAGCGGGATGAGGAGCGGGCCCATGCTCATTGAGTTGCCGCTTCGCGGGACGACCGCCGCAAAAACAGTTCGTCACCCTGAACTTGTTTCAGGGTCCATGCGCGGTCGGTGGCCACATGAGCGTCGCTTCTGGTTCGCGTGACCGCGCATGGATGCTGAAACAAGTTCAGCATGACGGAGGAGGAAAGGCCGCGCTCCATCACAACCCCGCACACACATTCTGCGTGCTCGTGTCGAGGAACGGCGCGAACGGGCAGTTGACGTAGCGCAGCCGCACCTGCGCGTCGCCGAGATCGACCACGACATTGTCGGCGCGGATTGCGACGGGTGCGTTGCCGATCCCGCCGACGCGCGCGCCGGCGTTGGACAGGCCGAGAAAGCCGACCATGTCGTCCTGGTCGATGCCGTCGCCCGACACGCCGACCGCGCCGACCAGCGTGCTGCCGCGATAGATCGGGGCCGAGCCGGGGAAGATCTGCAGCCCGTTTTGCAACCGGTTCTGCCCGGGTGCCGCATCGGGGATGAAGGTGCAGCGTTGCGGTGTATCGGTGCCGCTGGCGCCGGTCACGAAGCCGAGATGCTGCGCAACATTTGTCAGGATCAGCGCCGATTGAAGGCCGGTCGAGAGCGGGTTGAACTGGGCGATCGGGCGCGACAGCGGGCCGTTCGGGCGCGCGATCTCACCGTCGGGGAAATGCGGGCGCGAGAGCAGGCCGCCGGCACGATCGGTGAAGGCGGTGGCGCCGGTCAGCGCGTTGGCGTCGTGCAGGAAGGTGCGCGTCGCGCCGACGAAATGCTGCACGTCCGTGCTCGGGTCGGCGAGCAATTGCTGCGCAGCAAAACGGCTCGACATGAAGGCGGCGGTGCGCGCCTTTTGCAGTGAGACGTCGGTGCCGAAGATCGGCGCGTCGGGCGCGCGCACGACGCCGAGCACCGCGCCGCGTGTGTCGACCAGCGAGATCGTCACCTGGGCGCGGCTGTCGAGCGGCTGGCGGATCTGCGCCCGAGCGCGGCTCATCACGGTAAAGGCTTCTTCGAGGATTGCGCGCGCCTCGGTCGCACTGAGGGGCGTCGCGACATCGCCGGCATCGGTGCCCGCGCGGATCGGGAAGCGGTCAGTGCCGGCGCCGTCGGTCAGCACGAAGGCATCGCGGTTGGAGAACTCGCTGACGGTCGAGGCGCGCACGCCTGACGCTTCGCTGCCATAGGCGGTGCCGGCGATGATCGTCGCCGCAGCATAACCGCGCACCGTCACCAGCGAACCGAGCGCGGGGTCGGTCGCGGCATAGCTCGCCGCGCCTGCCGCCATCAGGCCGGTATAGGCCATGTCGGTGTAGCGAAGTTGCGTGCCGTCGACATAGACATGGTCGGCGCGGACGCTCTCCGGCGCCTCGAAGCCGAGCGTGCCGGCCAGCGCGATCGCCTCTTCCGGGTCGTTGTCGATATCGATGCTGTTGGCGTCGAAGCCATAGACGCCGTCAGCCATCACGCCGACGCCGCCGACCACCACGCCGTTCTTGTACAGTGGGAAGCCGCCAGGATCGGCCGACAGGCCGAGCGGTGAGCGCTTCGGCCCGATCAACGCGGCGCTGCCGGCGGCGCCGTAGCGCGCCGACAGATCGGAGCAGGGCAGTTGGCTGAACTGCACGCCGAACAGCGGGCCGCTTTCCAGGCCCAAAGTCGAGGAACCGGGCGGGAAATTCTGCTGGACGATTTGGCTGGCAGTGCGGGTCGAGAAGGCGTTGCCGCCGCTCGAGAGATAAGCACCGGTCACCGCCTTGGCGATCGCGCCGGCCTCGGCCGGAATGGTCAGGTTCTGCGCGTCCATGTTGACCCCGTTGGGGGCAGCGGCGGTCACCGCATTGGCTCGGGCGCCGGTCATGCGGAACACGGCGAGGACATTGCCGACCCGGTCGGTCACCGCGATCACGCCGGGCAGGTGCCGGGCACTCGCCTCGGCAGCGGCATGGGCGATGACGCTCTGCACATCGGCGACGCTCAGCGCCTCGGCGGCGGGGACGCTGTAGAGGCCGGTCGGGGCGGGCGCCGGGGCAGGGGTGGGCGTCGGGGTGCTGCCGCCCGATCCGCCGCCACCGCCGCAGCCCGACAGGATCAGCGCGGCGCTCGCCAGCAAGCTGGGGAGCGGGCGGCTGCCCGTCTTCCTTAGCCCCTCCCTTCCAGGGAGGGGTTGGGGTGGGTGCCACAGGCGCAGGTCTCTGCGAGGCTTCCACCCACCCCAACCCCTCCCTGGAAGGGAGGGGCAATATGTTGCGGGCGTGGCCGATAACTCCCTCATCGCAGCGCCCGGATGCCGCGCACCGCTTCCGCCAACGAGACGCGGAAGTCGCCGGGGCGATAGGCGTTGGGGTCCTTCACCGCGGCATAAGCGCGGTTGATGTTGGCGCGGATGCCGGCCGCCGCACCCGTCGTCACGCGGCCTTGCTTGACCAGCGCATTGAGCAGCGTGTCGATCGCCATCACGCCCTGCGCCGAGCCCTCATAATCGGTGAAGCGCGGCGACAGCACCGGGCCGGCGACGACATCGACCATCGCAAACGCGCTGTCTCCGTTAGTCGATGCGTTGCCGAGCGCGCTCGCCAGCGCATTGGCGGTGGCACCGAGCCGGTTGGCGGCGGCAACCGCGGCGCCGCGGTCGCGTGCGATGGCGGCATGAAAGGCGCGGCTGTCCGCATCGAGGCGCGGTGCGAGGCCGGGCGCGCCGACCCGCGCGGCGGCCGACAGCAGGATCATGTTCTCGTCGTTGAACGGCGGCATGCCCGCGGGGATCGGGCGGCCGGGATTGCTCTCCCAGGTCTTCACCCGATCGGCCTGGTCGAAGATGCGGCGGTGGCAGCTATGGCAGTCGAAGAAATAGAATTCGGGAAAGGCGCC
>JAZJXZ010000033.1:0-17705 GCA_040390605.1 Pseudomonadota bacterium | reverse complement strand
CGCGCTCCCCAACCGGCCTAAAACCAAATTACGCAACGATCCCCTGAAGGGGAGGTACGGTTCGCGTCTTGGATCACTGCGCAGAATAACCATTGTTCGCGCGGGCGACCCTAGGCTAAGGATGCCGGCGATGCGTATCCCTATGTCACGTTCGATCGCGCTTGCGCTCGTCGCCGCCTCCATCCTGCCGATCGCCGGCTGCGCTTCGCGTGGCGGCAAGGGTAAGTCCGATCTGCCCTATGTCGCGCGCGACGTCGGCACGCTGTACAGCGCGGCGCGGCGCTATCTCGATCAGGGTGATTACAAGCTCGCCGCCGCCTTGTTCGACGAGGTCGAGCGCCAGCATCCTTATTCGATATGGGCGCGCCGCGCACAGATCATGAGCGCGTTCAGCTACTATCTGGCGCACGACTACACCAACTCGATCCAGTCGGCGCAGCGCTTCATCTCGGTCCATCCGGGCAACCGCGACGCGCAGTACGCTTATTATCTCGTCGCGCTCGGCTATTACGAACAGATCAGCGACGTCACGCGCGACCAGAAGATCACCCAGCAGGCACTCGACGCGCTGGGCGAGCTGACGCGGCGTTACCCCAATTCCAAATATGCCGCCGATGCGCGATTGAAGATCGACCTCGTGCGCGACCATCTGGCCGGCAAGGAAATGGAAGTCGGCCGCTTCTACGAGACGCGCGGCCAGTGGCTTGCCGCGACCTTGCGCTTCCGCAAGGTGGTCGACGATTACCAGACCACGACGCACGTGCCCGAGGCGCTGATGCGGCTGACCGAGACCTATCTCGCGCTCGGCGTGTCGGCCGAGGCGGAGAAATCGGCGGCGGTGCTCGGTGCCAACTATCCCGGTTCGCCATGGTATGAGCATGCCTACAAGCTGATGCAGCAGCATCCGGTCAAGCCGCTGGCGGTGGCCACGGCCGGCGCGATCGTCGCCCCCGGCGCGCCTGGCACCGAGGGCAGCGACGCGCCCAAGAAGCTGCCGAAACCGGCGGAATCCACGCCAAACCCGTGAAGCGGGGCTGAACGCGCGTTATGCTGACCGCGCTGGCCATTCGCGACGTGGTGCTGATCGAGGCGCTGGACCTGGAGTTCGGCGCGGGGCTCGGCGTACTGACCGGCGAGACCGGGGCAGGCAAATCGATCCTGCTCGACGCGTTGGGCCTCGCGCTCGGCGCGCGCGGCGAGGCGTCGCTGGTGCGGCAGGGCGCGAGCCAGGCAGTGGTCACCGCGAGCTTCGACGAACCGCATGTCGACGGGCCGATCGCGGCGCTGCTCGCCGAGAACGGGCTGGACGTCGAACCCGGCGAGCCGCTGATCATCCGCCGCATCGTCAAGGCCGATGGCGGCAGCCGCGGCTTCGTCAACGACCAGCCGGCCTCGGCCGCGCTGCTGCGCGATCTCGCCACCCATCTGGTCGAGATCCATGGCCAGCATGACGATCGCGGCCTGCTCAACCCGCGCGGGCACCGCGCCCTGCTCGACAGCTTCGCGCGGATCGACACGAGCTCGACCGCGTCGGCCTATCGCGCGTGGCGCGCCGCGAGCGAGGCACTGGCCACCGCGCGCGCAGAGCAGGACAGCGCCGACCGCGACAAGGAGTGGCTGGAGCATGCCATCACCGAGTTGACCGCTTTCGCGCCCGAACCCGGCGAAGAGGAGATCCTCGCCACGCGGCGTGCCGGCATGCAGCGCGGCGAGAAGATCGCGGGCGACCTGCAGATCATTGCCGACCTGCTCGAAGGGTCCGAGGGCGGGCTCGCGCGGTTGCGGCAGGCCGCGCGTACGCTGGAACGGGTGGCGGGCGACCATGAGGCGCTGGGCGAGGCGCTCGCCGCAATCGACCGCGCGATCAACGACGGGGCGCTGGCTCAGGACAAGGTCGACGCGGCAGCCGAGGCGCTGGCGTTCGACCCGGCCCGGCTCGAGGCCGACGAGACACGGCTGTTCGAGCTGCGCGCGCTGGCCCGCAAACACCGCGTGCAGCCCGACGAGCTCGCCGCGCTCACCGAGGAACTCGCGGCGAAGCTGGCGCGGATCGAAAGCGGCAGCGCGGGCATCGCCGTGCTGGAGCGTGCGGTGACCGAGGCGGCATCCGCCTATGATGCTGCAGCGCGCGCGCTGAGCGAGGCGCGGGCCGCGGCGGCGAAGCGGCTAGACGCGGCGGTCAAGGGCGAGTTGGCGCCGCTCAAGCTCGATGCGGCGCGCTTCGCCACGGTGATCGCACCGCTGCCGGCGGAGAGCTGGTCGGGGGCGGGCAAGGACCGGGTCGAGTTCGAGATTTCGACCAACCCGGGCGCGCCGTTCGCACCGCTGGTCAAGATCGCCTCGGGCGGCGAATTGTCGCGCTTCATCCTCGCGCTGAAGGTCGCGCTGGCCGAACAGGGCGGGGCCGCGACGATGATCTTCGACGAGATCGACCGCGGCGTCGGCGGCGCGGTCGCGTCGGCGATCGGCGAGCGGCTCGCCCGGCTGGCGGGCGGCACGCAGCTGTTGGTGGTGACGCACAGCCCGCAGGTCGCGGCGCGCGGTGCCCATCACCTGCTGATCGCCAAGAGTCATGACGGCACCGTCACCCGCACCGGCGTGGTGGCGCTCGACGAGGCCGAGCGCCGCGAGGAAATCGCCCGCATGCTGTCGGGCGCGACGATCACCGACGAGGCGCGGGCGCAGGCCGAGCGGTTGCTGGAGGCCGCGTAAAATCCCTCTCCCACAAGGGGAGAGGGAAAATAAGTCAGAACGGCAGTTTCAGAGTCACCATGATGCGCTTGTCGGGTTTGCCGTCGGGGCTTTTCTGGCTCGTCGAATAGACATTGGCCTGGCCCTGCCCGACCTTCATGCCGATGCCCGGGCCGCCGACCGGATCGTAGCGATGGGTCAGCGGCTTGATGCGATATTGCTCGCCATGGTCGATCCGCCCGCACACCACGACATCCCCGTCCTCCTGGCCGACCTCATTGCACCGTGGACGGGCAACCGGATGGCCGCTGGAGTCGGCAGGGCCCGCCGCGACAGATGATGTCGCAGGCGTAACGACTTGAGCGAGCAGCAGAATAATCGCGTTCATCGCCTCGCCCCCGGCTATTTCATCGTCAGCCTATGCCGGTTTGTCGCACTTCGGCAACCCAGGTCATTGACGCGGTGCAGCATGCTCCCATAGCCTCGTCGATATCGGGTCGTTGCCGGGGGGCGTGACATGTCGATTTCGGTGGCTTTGTTGGTTCTGGCGCAGGCTGCGCAGCCCGCCGTGGCGAGTCCGTGCGATGGAGCAGCTGCGGCGGGCCGGCACTGCGCGGCGGCGATCGCCGCCGCGCGGCGGGTCGAGCGGGCGCGGCTGCTTTACGATCGCGCCGCCGCGCTCAACGAACAGGGCGATGCCGCCGCCGCGCTGCTCGATCTCGATCGCGCCTTGGCGGTCGACCCCGCCAACCGAGCGGCGCGGCGCGAGCGCGCCTATAGCCGCGACCTGCTCGGCGACTTTGCCGGCGCGCGCAGCGATCTCGACCGTGCGCTGGCGCTGGGCGACGGCAATGCCGTGCTGTTCAAGGAACGCGCCGTCGCGCTGCACGGGCTGGGCGATATCGCCGGCGCGGTGGCGGATCGCTCTCGGGTCATCGCGGCCGCGCCGTGGGACGCCGTTGCGCTGGCCGAGCGCGGTGCCGAATATCTCTGGCTCGGTCGCTTCGCCGAAGCGCAGGCCGATCTCGACCATGCCGACAAACTCGCCGGCGATGCGGAGGCCAAGGCGCGCATCGCCGAAGTGCGTGAGCGACTGGCGGCCTGGCGTGACGATGCAGCCGGCGATCCGGTCGCGGCATGCCACGCCGCGGGCAAGGCGCGGCATTACGGCACGCCGCATCTCGTCGCGACCTGCTCCGCCGCGTTCCTCGCCGCCGCCTCGCCGGCCGAGCGCGCCACGCTGCTCGACATCCGCGCCCGTGCCTGGTCGACGGAGAGCGATGCCGACAATGCCCGTGCCGACTGGCAGATGGCGGCCGCGATCGACCCGGCCGACGCGCGCTGGCAGGCCGATCTCGGCTTTGCCGATGTCGCGGCCGGGCAGCACCAGGCGGCGAAACGCGCCTTCGACCGCGCGCTGGCGGTGGCGCCCGACGATGCCGCCGCGCTGGCCGGTCGCGCCGCGGCCAATTACAGCATGCGCTCGCTGCGCGCCGCCTATGTCGTGCTCGGCGACATCGCCAATGACCGCCACGATAGCAGCATGGCGAGCGATTACTGGCTGCACGCCTACCGCCTCGGCGAGCATAGCGAAGATCTGCTCGCACGGTTGCAGGATGTCGGCATCGACGAACCCGACGACGAGCCCGATGGCGATGCGCTGCCCGGCGCCGACACGCCGACGGTGTGACCCGGGAGTAGCGCGACGAGCTGGCTCACGCTGTTATGCGCTGTTCCCGTGACGAATTTTTCGCGCGGCGGCCGCCGCCTTCGCGCCGTCATGGTTTAATCGTTCTATCGCAATGGCTTGAACCGGCCTGTCGGCCCGGCGTCGACGGCTATGCAGCGAAAATAACAGCGTCGGAACAGCGCGGGATCAGCAAGGATAACAGCGCTGGAACAGGGGCACGCCGCCGGGGAACAGCGCGGAACAGCCGGCTGCTTTTTCCGATGATCGACGATGAGAAACAAATCCCGACGCGAGGCCCGGATGAGGGTGATCATGGCGGCAAACGGCGCGACATTGAATCGCGATGGGACGCAGCGCTTGATCGTGCCCGCTTCGCCGCTTAGCGATCACCTCATGACCGCGCCCACCGACCTGCCCGACGAAGCCAAAGCCGCCGCCGAACTGGCGCGGCTCGCCGCCGAGATCGCGCACCACAACCGGCTTTATCATACCGACGACGCGCCGGAGATTTCGGATGCGGAGTATGACGCGCTGGTGCGGCGCAATGCCGCGCTGGAGGCGGCATACCCGCAGCTGATCCGCGCCGATTCGCCGTCGCGCATGGTCGGTGCCGCGCCGGCCGGGCATCTCGCCAAGGTTGCCCATGCCAGGGCGATGATGAGCCTGGAGAATGGCTTCTCGGCCGAGGATGTGACCGAGTTCGTCGCGCGGGTGCGGCGCTTCCTCAGTCTCGCGGCGGACGAGCCCGTCGCGTTGACCGCCGAACCCAAGATCGACGGCCTGTCCTGCTCGCTGCGCTACGAGCGCGGGGCGCTGGTCCAGGCACTGACGCGCGGCGACGGTGCGGTCGGCGAGGACGTCACCGCCAATGTCCGCACCATCAGCGACATTCCCGAGCGGCTGTCCGGCAGCGCCCCGGAGGTGTTCGAGATACGCGGCGAGGTGTATATGGCGAAGGGCGATTTCGCGGCGCTCAACGCCCGGCTGCTGGAAGAAGCCGAGGCGGCGGGCGATGCGAGCAAGGCGCGCCAGTTCGCCAATCCACGCAATGCCGCTGCCGGGTCGCTGCGCCAGAAGGATGCCGGCATTACCGCCAGCCGTCCGCTGCGCTTCCTCGCGCATGGCTGGGGCGAAACCTCGGCTATGCCGGGCGATACGCAGTTCGCGGTGATGCATGCCATCCAGGCGTGGGGCCTGCCGGTCAGCGACCTGCTGATCCGCGCCGCCGACGTTGACGCGGCGCTGGCACATTATGCGCGGATCGAGGGCGAACGCGCCGAACTACCGTTCGATATCGACGGCGTGGTCTACAAGGTCGACCGGCTCGACTGGCAGGCGCGACTGGGCGCGGTGGCGCGGGCGCCGCGCTGGGCACTGGCGCACAAATTCCCCGCCGAGCGGGCTCAGACCACGCTCGAGCGGATCGACATCCAGGTCGGCCGCACCGGCAAGCTGACGCCCGTCGCGCGCCTGACGCCGGTGTCGGTCGGAGGCGTCATGGTGACCAACGCCACGCTGCACAATGCCGACGAGATCGAGCGGCTCGGCGTGCGGCCGGGCGACCGCGTGGTGTTGCAGCGCGCCGGCGACGTGATCCCGCAGATCGTCGAGAACCTGACCCGTGACGAACCGCGCGAACCCTGGGGCTTCCCGACACGCTGCCCGGAATGCGATTCCGATGCGGTGCGCGAGGAGGGCGAGGTCGATATCCGCTGCACCGGCGGGCTGATCTGCCCGGCACAGCGCATCGAGCGCCTGCGCCATTTCGTCAGCCGCGGTGCGCTCGATATCGAAGGGCTGGGGCTCAAGCAGATCGAGGATTTCTTCCATGACGGGCTGATCCACGGGCCCGCGGACATCTTCCGCCTGACCGAAGAGCAATTGCTCGTGCGCAAGAAGGACGGGCGCGTCTGGGCGGCCAATTTGCTCGCCGCGATCGAGGCGAAGCGCACGCCAGACCCGGCGCGCTTCCTGTTCGGGCTCGGCATCCGCCATGTCGGTTCGGTGACCGCACGCGACCTGGTCAAGGCATTCGGCACGGTCGAGCAGGTAGCCGACGTCGCGACCCGCGCCGGTGCGGAACCCGAGGCGCGCGCCGAACTGGAGGCGGTCGACGGCATCGGCCCGGTGGTCGCCGAGGCGCTGATCGACTTCTTCGCCGAGGAGCATAACCGCGTCGCCTGGGACGATCTGTTGTCGCAGGTTCACCCGGTCCCCTTCGTCAGCGAACAACGCGACTCGGCAGTCAGCGGGCAGACGCTGGTGTTCACCGGCAGCATGGAGACGCTCAGTCGCGACGAGGCCAAGGCGCAGGCCGAAATGCTCGGCGCGCGCGTGGCCGGATCGGTGTCGGCCAAGACCGACCTGGTGATTGCCGGGCCCGGCGCCGGGTCGAAGCTGAAAAAGGCGGCGGAGTTGGGGATTCGGGTGATCGACGAGGCCGAGTGGGCAGCGATCGTGGCGGCCGCGCGGTGATGTTTTTTTGCAACGCAATATGAATCGTTTCTGAATGACGGCGTTGAGTAGTTGACTGTCATCCAGCCGACATATTTACGGAGCAGATGCGCGCTCGTGATGCGGTGACACGAGTGCCGCGCGCCGGACGAATCGTCGTCCCAGTCGCTCCTCAAGGGGGAAAGAAATGAAGACCAAGTTGTTTACGGGCGTGGCGTTCGCCGCGATGATGATTCCGGGCGCTGCCTTTGCGCAGTCGACGGGTTCGGTGGAAATGGACCAGGGTGACGTCGTCGTCACCGCGGCCCGCCCGACCAAGGGCATTGCCGGCGTGCAGATCCCCGATGGCACCAAGGCTCGCGGCGTGCTGAGCCAGGAGTTCATCGCCAAGCAGACCCCCGGCAACTCGATCCTCGACACGATCAACATGCTGCCGGGCGTCAGCTTCCAGAACAACGATCCGTTCGGCTCGGCCGGCGGCACGCTGACCATCCGCGGTTTCGACTCGAGCCGCATCGCGCTGACCTTCGACGGCGTGCCGCTGAACGACACCGGCAACTACGCGCTCTATTCGAACCAGCAGCTCGACCCCGAGCTGATCGAGCAGGTCAATGTCAGCTACGGCTCGACCGATGTCGACAGCCCTTCGGCCGCCGCTTCGGGTTCGACCGTCAACTACCGTACCATTATGCCAACCGACAAGTTCGGCGCGCGCTTCCTGGGTTCGGTTGGCGACTATGATTTCTTCCGCGTGTTCGGCCAGATCAACACCGGCGAGTTCACCTCGCTCGGCACCAAGGCCTGGATCTCGGCCAGCTCGGCGAACAATCGCTGGTTCGTCAACGACTTCGGCAAGGTCAACAAGTCGCAGTTCAACGCCCGTCTGTACCAGCCGCTGGGCAGCAACGGTGACTTCATCTCGATCGCCGGGAACTATAACGTCAACCGCAACAACTTCGGCGGTTCGGCACCGCTGCGTATCGACAATACGATCAGCCCGACCAATCCGGCGGTGCGCACGCCCGGTACGGGAACCAGCAATCGCTTCCCGATCAGCCGCGACGAGCTACCCTATCATGTCGCGCGTTGCACCGTGAACACGGGTAACGCCGGCGTTCCCGACAACGACACGAACAGCGGCTGCGGCACGAGCTTCGACGAGCGCTACAACCCGTCGAACACCGGCAACGTCCGCTTCGGCTCGAAGTTCACGCTGGCACAGGGGCTCGTCCTGACGGTCGATGCCAGCTATCAATATGTGAAGGCCAATGGCGGCGGCGTGGTTCAGGCGCGTGAGGGCCTGCGTGACGTCAATCCGGCAAGCGGCACCGCTTCCACGTCGGCGTGCGCCTTGGCACCGACGAACGCGACCAACAGCTGCGTGATCGGCTTCTTCGGTGGCGCACCCTATGCCGGCAAGGACCTCAATGGCGACGGCGACATGCTCGACGTGGTCAACGTCCTGTCCCCCAGCGAGACCAAAACGCATCGTTATGGCCTGGTCGCCGGCCTGCGCTACGACATCAACGACGACAACACGCTCCGCGTCGGCTTCAGCTATGATCGCGGCAAGCATCGTCAGACGGGCGAAGTCGGCTTCCTGCGGCTCGATGGCTCGCCGGTCGACGTGTTCCCGGAGAACAACCCGATCGTCGGCGCCAACGGCCAGACCCTGCAAAAGCGTGACCGCCTGTCCTATGCGACGCTCAAGCAGCTGTCTGGCGAGTATCGCGGTAAATTCGGCGGGTTGACCGTCAACCTCGGTGTTCGCGCACCTTGGTTCACGCGTGATCTCACCAACTATTGCTTCACCAGCACCTCGGGCGGCTTCGTCGAGTGCTTTGGTCGCGATGCGGCGGTGCAGGCGGCTATCGCGGCCGGTAACCCGTACACCTTCAACAGCACGACCAGTGCAGTGACGGGCTTCGCGCCTCCGGGACATCGGGTCTACAAGTATAACCGCGTGCTGCCGAACCTCGGCCTGAGCTACAAGTTCGCGGGCGGGTTCACGACCTATATCAACTATTCGAAGGGTCTCCAGGTCCCCGGCACGGACAATCTGTACAACGCCTTCTATTATCCGGTCGGCAGCTCGCAGGCGAGCCCGGTCCCAGAGACAACCGACAACTTCGACGCCGGTCTGCGTTACTCGTCGCCGACGATCCAGGCTGAAGTCGGCCCGTGGTACACGAAGTTCACCAACCGTCTCGCCAGCGCCTACGACCCTGACACCCAGACGACTTTCTACCGCAACCTGGGTCGCGTCGATAAGTACGGCATCGATGCGAGCATTTCGTGGCGTCCAATTCGCGAAGTGACGGCTTACGTCTTCGGTTCGATCCTGAAGTCGGAGATCAAGAACAACGTGTCACTCGGCGCCTGCCAGAACACCAGCACGCCGAACTGCACCGCAGTGGGCCAGCCGCTCGTCGCGCTGACCGCCGGCAAGCGTGAGTCCGGAGCGCCGACCTACACCTTCGGCGGACGTCTGGCCGGCTCGTTCGGCCCGGTCGATCTGGCGGTGCAGGCGAAGCGCACTGGGTCACGCTATGTGAACGACCAGAACCTCCCGAATCTGGCGTGCACGGGCACGGTCAATGCGGCCAGCAACCTGACCTGCCCGACCGCTTCGGTTTCGTATCAGGTCTATCCGGCGAAGACCCCGGCCTACACCCAGGTCGATTTCGACGCTCGCCTGAAGCTGGGCTGGGCCGGCCTCAACGACACGACCTACCTGCAGATCAACGTGCAGAACATCTTCAACGAATATTATGTCGGCGGTTTCAGCGGCGGTGCCACCACGCAGTACAGCGTGCCGTTCGCCCAGATCGGCAGCCCGCGCGCGTTCATCGCGTCGCTCAACGTTCAGCTCTGATCGTTCGGCAAAGGTAAGAAATCGGCCGCCGTCCTTCGGGACGGCGGCCTTTTTCATGTCCGGTGACGTTGCCGGGCGAACGCCCGGTTTTGCGCTGGCGGGGCAGGCAAGCTAAGGAAGCGCGCAATGCCGCTGATCGCCACGCCCACCATCTTCCAGCGCCCGTTCTTCGAGAACAAGGCACGCGCCTTCTGGCGGCTGCAGGCGGCAGGTTGGGGCGGGTATCTCATCCTGCGCAGCGTGTCGGCCCTGTCGGGCGGCCTGTCGCTTGAGGTGGTCGGGCCGGTGATCATCGAGTCGATCGTCGGCTATTGCATCACGCTGCTGCTCTCGACGCTCTACGGCTATTACCGCAATCAGCCGCGCCTCGCCGCGATCATCCTGACGATCCTGACGCTCGCCGCCGCGACCCTGCTCTATGCAATCCTCGACGCGTTCAGCTTCTCGGCGATCAAGCTGTCGAGCCCCGGACTCAACCTCAATCTGGTGCTCGGCACGATCTTCCTCAACTTCACCGTGCTGGCCGGCTGGTCGGCGCTGTATTTCGGGATCAACTTCTACCTGATCGTCGAGGACCAGATCGACCAGCTGCAGCGGCTGGAAAACCAGGCCTCGACCGCGGCGCTGACCATGCTGCGTTACCAGCTCAACCCGCATTTCCTGTTCAACACGCTCAACTCGATCTCAACGCTGGTGCTGCTCAAGCAGACCGAGCGGGCCAATGCGATGCTCAGCCGGCTGTCGTCGTTCCTGCGCTATACGCTCGCCAACGAACCGACCGCGCATGTCACGCTGGCGCAGGAGGTCGAGACGCTGAAGCTCTATCTCGAAATCGAGAAGATGCGGTTCGAGGATCGGCTGCGGCCCAGCTTCGACATCGACGTCCGTGTTTCCAAGGCCCGCCTGCCCTCGCTGCTGCTCCAGCCGCTGGTCGAAAATGCGATCAAATATGCCGTCACGCCGCAGGAGGAAGGCGCCGAAATCGCCGTCGTGGCGCGGCTCGCCGGGGACAAGGTGCAGATCACCGTATCGGACACCGGACCGGGCTTGCATGAAATGAAAGCACGGCCATCCCTTTCAACCGGGGTCGGCCTTACCAATATTAAGGAGCGACTGGCCCAGGCTTATGGCCCCGACCATCGCTTCGAGACGCGGTCCATTCCGGGCGGCGGGTTCGGAGTGGAAATTGAAATTCCGTTCCAGCTCGAGGAACCGACAAGAGAGGTCGCATGACGATTCGAACGATTTTGGTGGATGACGAGCCGCTGGCGATCCAGGGCCTGGAGCTCCGCCTGCAGGCTTTCGACGATGTCGAGATCATCGAGAAGTGCCAGAATGGCCGCGAGGCGATCCGCGCGATCAAGACGCACAAGCCCGACCTGGTGTTCCTCGACATCCAGATGCCCGGGTTCGACGGCTTCTCGGTGGTGCAAGGCCTGATGGAGGTCGAGCCGCCCTTGTTCGTCTTCGTCACCGCTTATTCCGACCATGCGCTTAAGGCGTTCGAGGCGCAGGCGGTCGATTATCTGATGAAGCCGGTCGAGGAATCGCGCCTTGCCGACACGCTCGACAGGGTGCGCCAGCGGCTGACCGAGAAGCGCGGTGTCGAGGAAGTCGAGAAACTGCGCGAGGTGCTCGCCGATGTCGCCCCCGAGGCGGCGGCCGAGATCGCCGATGGCGGCGACGCGGTGCAGGCCAACCGCTTCGAGAAGCTGATCAACATCAAGGATCGCGGACAAATCTTCCGCGTCGACGTCGATACGATCGAGCGCATCGACGCCGCCGGCGATTACATGTGCATCTACACCGGCGACAACACGCTGATCCTGCGCGAGACGATGAAGGATCTGGAGAAGCGCCTCGACCCGCGCCGTTTCCAGCGCGTGCACCGTTCGACCATCGTCAATCTCGACCTGGTGAAGGAGGTCAAGCCGCACACCAATGGCGAATGCTTCCTGGTGCTGGCGTCCAATGCGCAGGTGAAGGTGTCGCGTAGTTACCGCGACGTGGTGGCGCGTTTCGTTCATTAAATCCTTCTCCCTTCGGGAGAAGGTGGCCCGAAGGGCCGGATGAGGGCAGAATAGCGACGAAAGCACTGCCCTCACCCTTCCCACCGCGGCGGGGCCCCTTCCCTCTCCCAAAGGGAGAGGGAGAAGAAGGCCTTGGGGAAAAGCGCAATCTAGGTTAATCAGCGCGCGCTTTCTGCGGGGGCGGAGCGAGACCGATGAGCGACAAGGCAGGCATTTTCGCGCGGCTGCACCGGCCCGGCGATCCGGTGATCCTCTACAATGCCTGGGATACGGGCAGCGCCCGCGCGGTCGTGCGTGCCGGTGCCAAGGCGGTGGCGACGGGCAGCTGGTCGGTCGCCGCGGCCTGGGGCTATGAAGACGGGGAGCAGCTCCCGCTCGAACTGGTGCTGACCAACGCCACGCGCATCGCCGATGCGGTCGCCCGGCCGGTGACGATCGATTTCGAGGGTGGTTATGCCGTGAAGCCCGACGAGGTGGCGGCGAACATGGCGCGGCTCGCGCTGACCGGCGTCGTCGGCTGCAATTTCGAGGATCAGGTGGTCGGCGGCGAAGGGCTGCACGATATCGAGGTGCAGGTGAAACGCATCGCGGCGGCGCGGCGCGGCGCGGGCGACGCCTTCTTCATCAACGCGCGCACCGACATCTTTCTCCACGCGCCGCAGGACAGTCACGACGCGGCGATGGTCGATGCCGCGGTCGAACGCGCCCATGCCTATGCCGCGGCCGGGGCGAACGGCTTCTTCGCCGCCGGGCTGGGCGACATCGCGTTGATCAGGAAGCTGTGCGAGGCGGTGACGTTGCCGGTCAACGTCATCCCGCTGCCGGGTGGACCCGATGCGCGCGCGCTCGCCGCAGCGGGCGTGGCACGGATCAGCTATGGCCCGCGCCCCTATCGCACGATGATCAAAAACGTCGAGGAGGCAGCCCAGGCAGCGTTCAACTGGGACGCCCAGGGCGAACCGGCCGCGCCGCGGCCTAGTCCGCCGCCGCGTCCTCGGCGGGCCGCTCGAACCAGGCCTCGACCGGCCCTGACAGCTTGAGCGTCAGCGGTTGACCGTGACGGTCGACCTTCTTGCCCAGCGCGACGCGGATCCACGCTTCCGACAGGCAATATTCCTCGACATCGTGACGTTCGGCGCCCTTGAAACGGATGCCGATGCCGCGTGACAGCGCCGCTTCGTCATAGAAGGGGCTGCGCGGGTTGCTGGAAAGCCGGTCGGGCGTGGTGTCGGTGATATCGCTCATGATGGCGCGTCTCATGGCGCAAAATTTCCGGCGACGCCACGCGAAAACGGCGCGGGCCGAAGCCTGCGCCGTCTCTATCTGCCGGAGCCTATCCGAGCGTTGCGATCAGTCGCAGACTCGCACGCGCACGTCGCGGCCCCAATAGGGATCCCAGCGCCACTGCGACCAGCAATGCGGCTGGTAATAATAATGCGGCCGATCGTAATAATAGGGCCGATCGTAATAATAGGGCCGATCATAATAATAGCCGCGATCATAGTAGCGGTCGTGGTTGCTCGCGATCGCCGCCCCCAGACCCAGGCCGACGATACCGCCCAGCAGCGCGGCGCCGGCCTCATCGCCGCCACGGTGCCCGTAATAGCCACCATGGTCCCAATGACGCTGCGCCTCAGCCGGCGCAGCCGCACCCAGGGCCGTCGCGGCAAGCACCGCGCCGAGCCCGATCTTCTTCAGCATGCCGTTCATGATGAACCTCCATTTTCAGGGCAAGGCCCGAATTCCACCAAGGGAATCAACGCGTGGAGAGCCAGCCTGTTGCAAGCCACTAACCGATTCGCGCTGAACCGAGGCGGAATGTGCCGTTAGCCTGTCGTTCAGCAAAATCGGGCGGTTCACGCTGATGACGCAGTGCCGTCAACGGCCGACGATCGCGGCGCAAAAAGGCCGGGCCGGTGGGCGACCGACAGAGATCGCCCACCGGCCCGGCGCCGTGTTAGTTCAGGTTAGGACCGCCGGCTCAGTTGCAGACGCGAATGCGCATGCTGCGCCCGTAATAGCGATCGTAGCGGTTCTCGATCCAGCAATGGCGGTTGTAGTAGCCGTTGCGCTGGTAGTTCCAGGCGTAATAGCCGTCCTGCGGATAATAGCCGTGGCTGCGATAATAGTAGCTGTCATAGTCCGGGCGGTAGCCGCGCTCGCGATAATAGACGTCGCGATCACGGTTGTTGCCCGAGGCGATGGCCGCGCCGATCGCCAGGCCGGCGATGCCGCCGACAATGGCCGCGCCGGTGGCGTCGCCGCCGCGATGATGGCGATAGCCGTCGTGCCAGCGCTGCGCGTCTGCGGGGACCGCACTCAGGGTCGTCGCGGCCAGTACCGCGCCAAGACCAATCTTCTTCAACATGCCAGTCATGAGTGACCTCCTCATTTTCAAGCGAAGCCCCAAAATCCGCGAATCGATAACGCGACGTGGGCCAGCTTGTTGCACGCTATGGACAATTCGCTCTGAACCGGGTCGGAATGGGCCGTTAGACGGGCGTTCATCCGCGCAGGCCGCGCCGCACCTGCCGGATCGGTCGCAATCTAATGCCACTATTCGTGCCAAATCTGCGATTACAACCACTTCGGCGTTTTACCGGACCAAAAATAGGCTAGACCGACCGGCGATGAGCGACGCGCGATTCAACCGATTGACCCCGCGCCAGGCCGAATGCCTGAAGCTGCTGGCGCGGCCGATGCGGCCCAAGGAGATCGCGCTTGCGCTCGGCCTGTCGGTGCGCACGGTCGAAGGGTATATCGCCGAGGCGGTCGAGCGGCTCGAGGCGGGCAGCTCGCTCGCCGCGGCACGGATGTACGCCGACTGGGAGCAGGCCCAGGGCCCGCTGGGCGCCCCGGGAAATCTACCCGGGCAGGAAAGCCGGGTAGAGGGCCCCGCGGACGATACGCCAACAGAACCCCCGTCCGACGCGGCAATCCATGCCACGCCGGCAGCAACAGGGAGGCGGATCGACCTATCAAGCTGGCACCGCAACGCCATCATCTTCGCCCTGACGAT
Source organism: Pseudomonadota bacterium (assembly GCA_040390605.1). GTDB lineage: Bacteria > Pseudomonadota > Alphaproteobacteria > Sphingomonadales > Sphingomonadaceae > Sphingomonas. The sequence continues at coordinate 2,946 of JAZJXZ010000033.1, read as the reverse complement.
CGGCATCATCATCTCGGTGCTGCTGCTCGTCGCCGGCGGGGAAGGCATTGCCAGGTTGCGCACCGGCTGGGTCGCAAGCCACCCGCATACGCATCGATGACCGCCGGCCCCGGCCACGCGGTATTGGGGGGATTGGGACATGAAGCATCTGCACAATGAACGCCTCGACGCGGGCCGCGCCATCGCCATGCCGCTGCATGCGCTCGAAGCCAGTTTCGACACGGCGATCGGCCAGGCCGGCGAGCTGATGGTGGCGCTGTCGACCGGGCGCAAGCGCGCGAAACTGTCGGCAGTCTATGGCAGCGAGGCGTTCGACGCGCTCGCCGAAACCGCCGCGCGGCTGTTCGCAGGGCGGGCACAGGCGGTGGCGCTGCACCGCGCGCTGGATGGCGTGCGCGCCGATCTCGGCCTGCCGGCGCGCGCCTATGGCGACGAGTCGCACAAGCCCGACGACTATACCGGCCTCGCGACCGGTGCCGCCGCCGCGCCCGCGCTGCGCATCGCCGGCTGAGCGTGAGGCGGGTGATGCGGCACCCCTGCCTTTCGTGCCGCGTCACCCGGTCGCGCAACGCTATAGCCGGATTGCCATGAACGGCCCGCTCGATTTCAACATCCTGCAGGCGCTGGTGTCGGGTTATGCCTTGTGGCGCGGCGGAGCGCCCGAGCGTTGGGCGGGCGTGCTGCTCGCCCTCGCCGCGGCGGCGACCTACTTCTCCTATTCACCGGATGCGGTGCGCTTTCGCTCGGTCGAGGCCGGGGTGCTGGTCGTCGACCTGACCCTGACCGGCGCCCTGTGGTGGCTGGCACTGCGTTCCAACAGGATGTGGCCGATGTTGATCACGGCACTGCAATTCGCCTCGACCCTGGTGCACCTGTCCAAGGCGGTCGATCTTGGCATGTCTCCCTGGGCCTATCACTTCCTGCTCAAGCTCGGCGGCTATCCGATCCTGCTCGCGCTCGTCATCGGCACGACGCGGCATCAGATGCGCCTGCGGCGTTTCGGGGTGGATATGCCATGGGGGGCATGACCCGCCGCGGCACCGTCGGCCGCGGCATTGCCGGAGGGCCCCATCTGCGCTCGACCACCGCGCCGATCTCGGCGGAGTCGGCGTTGTTCATCGGGCTGGCGGAGATTGCCGGGCATGCATCCGACGTGCCGCTGGCCGACCGCGCCCGTGCCGTTTATGCATCCCGCCGCCGCCGCGATGCGATGCTGGGCGCGGCGACCGCGCTCTTCCATGATCCGGCCTGGGATATCCTGCTCGACCTGTTCATCCAGGCCGAGGACCACCAGATCGTCTCGGTGTCGAGCGCCTGTGTCGGCGCCTGCGTGGCGCACACCACGGCGCTGCGTTGTCTCAAGGCGATGGAGCGCAAGGGCATCGTCAGCTTTCGCTGCGACCCGTTCGACAAGCGCCGCCACTTCGTCGGCCTGACCGTCGAGACGCATCGCCGCATGGCCAGCTGGCTGGCCGAGATGTGAGGGTGCGCGCTCCGGGATCGCGTTGGGGATCCGGCCGGATTCGCGGTAACGTCGCGGCCAGCATGATCCGCGCGCTCGCCTTCGATGTCTTCGGGACCGTGGTCGACTGGCGCGCCAGTATCGCGCGCGAGATCGCCCCGTTCCTTGCGCGGCTCGGCAGGACGGATGTCGACCCCGCTGTTTTCGCAGACGAATGGCGCGGCCTCTATCAGCCGGCGATGGAAGAATGCCGCAGCGGCCGCCGCCCCTACATACGGCTCGACGTCCTCAACCGCGAGACGCTCGAGACCCTGCTCGCGCGCCACGACATCGCGCCCGTGACGCTCTCGGAAAACACGCTGCAACATCTCGCCCACGCTTGGCGCCGGCTCGACCCCTGGCCCGATTCGGTTGCCGGCCTCACCCGGCTGAAGGCGCTGATGCCGATCGTCACGCTGTCCAACGCCAACACCGCGCTGTCGCTGGAGATGGCGCGCCGCGCGCAGCTCCCCTGGGACGCGATCCTCGGCGCCGAATCGACCGGTCACTACAAGCCGCTGCCCCAGGCCTATCTCGGCACCGCCGACATTCTCGGCATCGCCCCCGCAGAACTGTGCCTCGTCGCCGCGCATCACAGCGACCTTGCCGCCGCGCGCGCCTGCGGCCTCGCCACCGCCTATGTCGATCGGCCGCTGGAATATGGCGGTCGCCCTGCCCCGGATCGTGCCGCGGCGCAGCGCTGGGATCATGAGGTGACCAGCCTTGTCGAACTGGCCGACCGGCTCGGCGCCCCGCCCGCCTGAGCCGGTTCGTATCGTCGACGATTATGACATTCCGAGTGACAAAAGCTTCACAAAAAAATTTTCGTTCCCTGTTCGTCCCCTTGCCTTTCGCGGAGCCCGCAGAAGTCCGCGCGTCGCTGCGCTGCGGCATGTCCGCGCGCCGACGAGCCGACTCAAAATAGCGACGAACCGAGTCATCAAAGAGTCATTTACCGTCTTGCGTCGCGCGCGGAACGGGCACAATCTGTAGGGGTTGAGTTCGGGGGCGAACCCAAGAACTGGTAGAGCGACCACCGCAACACCATATTGCGGCACTGCACCACCCGCGCATGCGTCGCGCGGGGGAAGGTAGATTTTGCTCACCGCTTGGTCGCCCGAAATGATAGCATGGGGGTTCGCCCCCGATTCGAACGGACCGGGAACACTGGTCGCGGGACCAGATACGGGAAGAGGGCGGCAGGCATGGATTTCAGGGACAGTCAGGAAGCGAATGTGAACATGGCCAGTGATGCGATCGACGCCGTCCAGGCGAACGAGACGCCCGCCACCGCGAAGGTGGCGAAGGCTGCTGCCAGTGACGCCCAGGGCGCCGACAAGGGCGCCAGGCGCAAGCTCGCCGCGCGCGGCGATTCGAAGGAAGTGAAGGCGCAGCTCTATCCGGTCGAGGTCGATCATTCGCGCGACGCGCTGCTCACCGATTTC